>JANLPE010000017.1:0-30241 GCA_031366985.1 Gemmatimonadaceae bacterium | reverse complement strand
GGAGGGGCCGGTTGTGGTCCATCTTGATGCCGCGGTGCCAGGGCCCGGCGCGTCGGCGACGACGCGCCGACCCATCGCCGACATCGATGCGAAGCGCGCGCTCGCGTACGCGTTGCGCGACAACGCGCACATGCCCACGCTGGATGCGGTACTCGAGCTCATTGGTGAACGGTCGGTCGTGTACATCGAAGTCAAGGCGACGGGTATCGAGCGGCCGCTGGTGGCGGTACTGAATCGCCACCCGAAAGCACGCGTCGCGGTGCATTCGTTCGACCATCGCGTGCCAGTTGCCGTGCGAGCCGCGCGACCATCGACCAGCATCGGGCTGCTCAGTGCCAGTTATCCCATCAGTCTCGATCGATTCATCGGCGCGGCAAAACCCAACGCGTTTTGGCAGCAGGCGAACCTGATCGATCAGGCGCTCGTCGAGGAGTCGCACGCTTTGGGCGCGCGATTGATCGCTTGGACGGTCAACGATGCACAGCACGCCCATGCGTTGATCGCCATGGGCGTGGATGCACTCTGTACGGACACTCCGGCACGACTTCGCGCCGCGCTGTCGGCGCCGTAGCGGGCGCCAGCGCTGCCGTGTGCGTTTCGCTAGTGCTGCGGTGGTGCGGGTGCCTCGGGCGGCACTGGTGGTGCTGGCGGCTCGGCGGCCGGTGCGTCGACCCCAGACGCCGATTTCGCCTCGGCTAATTCAGTCTCGAGTTTGCGCGCCTCGGCTTCTCTCGCCCGCAGGGCGGCAGCGAGTCGCCCGCGCGCATCGGCATCGAGATCGGCGTTACTCTCCCACGCGCGGAATACCGCGTAGCCTAAGGCCTCAGCGGCCTTGTCAGCCTGCTCACGGGCCCGGTAGGCATCGAGGCGCAGCTTACCCTCGTCAAAGACGTCCTGGGCGGCCTTGCCGGCTTTGTCGAGGCCTTGTTTGATCCTATCGAAAATCGCCATGGTCACTGCGCTCCTTTGCGTAAATGGGGACCCACTCCAGAGCGTACGGCGGATCGTGCCAATCGGTTACGAGACGGACAAAAAAGGGCCCCTCACCGCGATGAGGGGCCCCTTTGTCACGCGTCGGTCCGCACTTACGCCTGAACTGTCTCTTCGACGTATTCAACGGGCAGCACGCTGACCTTGTACGCCTTCTTGTTGTGGTGTTGGAACTGCACGACGCCGTCAACGAGTGAGTAGATCGTGTAGTCCGTGCCCATGCCAACATTCTTGCCCGGGTGCCACTTGGTGCCGCACTGACGAAGAATGATGTTGCCGGCGATGACGAACTCGCCGCCGTACTTCTTGATCCCGCGGTACTTCGGGTTCGAATCGCGGCCGTTCCGTGAAGAGCCGACGCCTTTCTTATGTGCCATCGTAAAAACTCCTAAAAGGGAGCGCGCCAGTGAGGGCGCGCGCCGGCGCTCAGCCGAGGGTGATGTCCTTGATGCGAACTTCGGTAAACTTCTGCCGGTGGCCCTGCTTGCGGGCGTAGTTCTTACGGCGCTTGAACTTGAAGACGATGATCTTGTCGTCGAGCCCGTGCTTGACGATCTCGCCCGTCACCTTGGCACCGGTGAGCGTCGGGACTCCCGTACGCACCGTCTGACCGTCGGAGCCGAGGAGGACGTCGTTGAATTCGACGGCCGTACCGGCCTCACCGAGGATCGAAGGAATGCGAAGCGACTTGCCCGGCTCGGCACGGAACTGCTTGCCGCCGGTGCGGATGATGGCGTAGCTCATAGTTCTATCAGGTATAAGGCGGTCCAAACGTAGCCTAGAAGCTTATTCCGCTTGGGCTTAGGAGTCAAGCGCTAGGGTCATGCCAACGCGTACTGCTGCGTGACATCCCGCTGTGCGCCTTTCATCACCAGCCTGATCTCGTCGGGCTTGAGCAGCGGATCGTCGCGTAGTTCCAGCGGGAAGCCGGCCAACTTCTCGAGCCGCTTCACGAAGTCGTGCTCCTGCTCGAGCAGATGCAGCGCAACCTCGGGGTGCAACCGCAGCGTGACCGGCTCCTTCCGCCCTTCGGCGGCCATCCGTCGGACGGCACGCTCGGTGCGCCGGACGATTGTTTCCGGGGTGAATACGCGACCCGTTCCGGTACAGGTCGGGCACGCCTCGGTCATGCTCTGATAATGGCTTTGGCGCACGCGTTGGCGCGTCATCTCGACTAACCCGAGATCACTGACGGCGAAGGCTCTGGTCCGCGCGCGGTCGCGGCCGAGGTGCGCGCGCAGCTCATGCAGCACCTTGTCGCGATTGCCTTGCGTCTCCATGTCGATGAAGTCGCAGACGATGATGCCGCCCACGTCGCGTAGCCGGAGCTGTCGCGCGATCTCCCGCGCCGCCTCGGAATTCGTTTTGTAAATCGTCTTTTCGGGATCGCGCTTACCCGTGTATCGACCCGAATTGACGTCGATCGACACGAGCGCTTCGGTGGGCTCGATGATCAGATAGCCACCGCTCGGCAGATCACACCGGCGCTTGAAAATATCGCGCAGTTCGGTCTCGATTCCCGCCTTGTCGAACAGCGGCGTCGTCTCTTCATAGAGCTTGACGCGCTCCACGAGTTCCGGCGCGATCCCCTGCAGGTACTCGGTGATCTCGTTATAGACCTGCTTGGAATCGACCGTGACGCCTTCGACCTTCGCGCTGAAGAGGTCGCGCACAAGGCCGCGGGTCACATTCGTCTCGCGATGCACCAGCGCCGGGGCGCGCGTGAACTGCGTTTTCCGCTTGATGCGCTTCCAGTTGTTGATGAGCGTATCAAGCTCACGCTTGAACGTCTCCTGGTTCGCGTCCTCGGATACGGTGCGGACGATGACGCCGCCCACATCGTCGGGCAGGATTTCCTGCACCATCTGCCGAAGGCGCTGACGCTCGCTGCGCTCGTCGATCTTGCGGCTCACGCCCACCTTCGACGCGAACGGCATGTACACCAAGAAGCGCCCCGCCAGCGAGACCTGCGCGGTAACGCGCGGTCCCTTGGTGCTGATCGGTTCTTTGGTGATCTGGACGAGAATGTCCTGACCGCGTTTGAGGAGATCCTGAATGGGTCGGACTTCCTTTCGCCCGCGACGTCCACCGCCGTTGCTGTCATCGGCGGTTGGATCTTCGTCGTCGTCATCGTCGTCCGATACGGCCGCATCGTCAACGACGACGTCGGCCGCATGTAAGAACGCTGACTTTTCGGTACCGATGTTAACGAAGGCGGCCTGAATTCCGGGCAGCACTGCCTCGACCTTCCCGAGATACACGTCGCCAACCATCCGGCGCGCATCGGGGCGATCAACCAGCAGTTCCACCAACAGACCGTCCTCGATGATTGCGACCCGCGTCTCGCGCGGTGTCGCATTCACCAGGATCTCACGCTTCATGTTTTCAGTCCGCAAATCAGAGCGGCGGCGACTCCGCTGGACCCTGATGGCGACGCACACGGTGATACCACAAACAGTCCGACCAGACCACAAACGGTACGGCACAGACTACGTCACGGGCTCCCCCACCTAGCGCGACCGATCGTCCACGTGGCACGCGCCCGGTGCGGCACACGACCCGCGCGCTCGCGACGCGCTGGGCGCGACGCTATTCGCTGCGGGTGGCACTCGTCTCGGGAAGAACGCGGCTACATGCGATCGATGCACGTCGGCAAACGCAATTGCGTGACGCTTATGCGGGGCGATCGACGGGCGTCGGACGAAAGGTACGCTGACCTCGTCCGGCCCCTGTCCGATACGCAAACGGCCCGCGAGTCGCGCGGACCGCCGGCGCCTGATGCGACGGCTACGAACCTTCAGGACTTCAAGAATCGGAAAACCGGCCAACTCCCGAAGACTACCGGCGTACGCTCAGGCCAGCAATCCCTTGAGGAGATGTCGGGCAATAACGATGCGCTGGATTTCGCTGGTCCCTTCCCCGATCTCGCAGATTTTGGCGTCGCGCATGTAGCGCTCGACTGGGTAGTCCTTGGTGTAACCGTAGCCCCCGTGGATCTGGATGGCCTTGATGGTCGCCCGCATGGCCAGTTCTGAACAGAAGAGCTTTGCCATCGCCGCTTCCTTTCCATACGGCTTCCCGTTCTGCGCCAGCCAGGCGGCGTGGTACATGAGGTGTCGCCCGGCTTCGATTTCGGTCGCCATATCGGAGAGCTGGAACTGGATGCCCTGGAACGTGGCGATCGCCGCCCCGAACTGCTTGCGGACCGATGCGTACTTGAGGGCTTCATCGAAGGCACCCTGCGCGATGCCGAGCGAGAGCGCGGCGATGCCGATGCGGCCGGAATCCAGCGTCTTCATGAAATTGACGAATCCGAGGCCTTCCGTACCCAGCAGGTTCTCGGCGGGGACCTCGACGTTGTCGAACAGTAGTTCGCGCGTGTCGGAGGCGCGCCACCCGAGCTTGTCTTCCCTCTTGCCCGAGGTGAATCCCGCCATCGGCGACAGCGAGGCGTCGTGTCCGATACCCAGCGTGTTGCAGGTATCGAGGTCGCACGTGTTTTTTGTCAGAATGAAGGACGAGATGCCCTTCGTGCCCGCGTCCGGATTGGTGACCGCGGTGACGACGAAGATCTCGCCGACGCCGGCGTGGGTGATAAAACGCTTCGATCCGTTCAGCACGTAGTGGCCATTCTTCCGCACTGCGGTCGTGCGCGTGCCGCCTGCATCACTGCCGGCACTTTCTTCAGTCAGACCGAATCCGCCAAGGACTTTACCGCTCGCGAGCAGCGGCACGAACCGTTCAATCTGCGCGCGCGTACCGAAGTTGACGATCGGTGAGGTGCCGAGTGTCGTGTGCGCACTGATGGTCAGCGAATGCGATGCATCGACCTTGCCGAGTTCCTCGATGGCGATCATGAAGCTCAGCGTGTCGAAGCCCGCACCGCCGATGTCTTCGGCCCAGGGCACCCCCAACAAGCCGAGTTCGCCCATCTTCTTGACGTTGTCCCACGGAAAGGTGGAGTCGGCGTCATGCTTCGCGGCGACGGGAGCGACGTGCTCGCGTGCAAAGGCGCGGACCATATCGCGAACAGCTTCGTGTTGTTCGGAGAAGTACAGACGGTCGTCCATTGGGTTCTTAGGTACGTCGAGGGCGAGACCGCGTAGTCGTCGTGCGCGCAGGCGCGCGCGCGGGCTCTTCCGCGGCGGAACCAAGGCAGCGATCGCAGGCATCGCAATGCGTGCGCGCTTCAGGGTCACCGAAATAGCGCAGGACGAACGCGCGACGGCAAGCGCGTGTTTGGGCATAGCGCTGCATATCATCAAGCCGATTGATGTCGGCCTGACGTCTCCCCTCGAGCGCGTGCCAGTCGACGGGCAGCCAACGGGCGTCGGCGCACCGTGCCGAAAGGCGGAATCCGGCGCCCGTGCGCGTCCATGTCACGAACTGTTCCGATTCGAGACGCTCAAGAACGGGGACGAGACCCATCGAACCGCCCAGTCCCGGGGGCAAGCCGTTGAGATCGATCGCTGCACCAACCTCAAACCGCTGGCCCACCGCTCTCCATATCGCGCGTAGTACTTCCCGGTCGAACTCGCGCGAACCGATCAGTTCGTGACCGATCCGTTCCGGCGTGGCGAGCAGCCGGACCCAGACGCGACCGGCTGACGGCGGCTCGATGGCGAGCGCACCGGCCGCCGCGAGTACGCGAAGGGCCGCGCCCGCCGTGCGATCTCCGGCGCTGGCTGGCAAACGCTCGGTCAACTGCGCAAGCGACAAGGCGACAAATCGTTCACGATCGGCGCACTGCCGCAAGACGCGCCACGTCCGCTCTATCACGGCGCGCTCGGGATGTGCACTCGCGACAAAGAACTCGTGCGTGAAGCGATCTGGGTAGCTGTGCAGCAAGACGCACGTACTCGGCGCTCCATCGCGTCCCGCACGACCCGCTTCCTGATAGTATGCCTCGAGTGAACCCGGCATCGCGTGATGCACGACCAGGCGCACATCGGCCTTGTCGATGCCCATGCCGAACGCACTGGTCGCGACAATCACGCGCGCGCGCTGCTCCATGAACGCGTTCTGCGCGACCTGTCGCAACGCGTCATCGAGGCCGGCATGGTATGCGACCGCGTTGATACGTGCGCGCACGAGCATCGATGTGACGCGCTCGACGGACTTGCGCGTCGGCGCGTACACGATGCTGGGACCGTCGGTCTCGCGCAGCCGCGCGACGGCGGCTTGGTCTTTGTCATTCTGCGTACGGGTCGGCGAGACGTGATACGTCAGATTGATTCGATCGAAACCACCGACCACGACATCCGCGTCACGCAGCGCGAGTTGGCGCACGATGTCCTGGCGCACGTCGGGCGTTGCGGTCGCCGTGAGCGCCACGGTCTGTGGTGTGCCCAGCCGCTCACGAATGATCCCGATACGCCGATAGCTCGGTCGAAAGTCATGACCCCACTCACTGATACAATGCGCCTCGTCGACCGCGAGCAACGACACGCCGATATCGGCAAGCTTCTGCAGGGTGCGGCCCGCCTCCAAGCGCTCTGGGGCGAGGTAAAGCAGCTTGAGCGTGCCATCCTGTGCTCGCGCCATGCGGTTTGACACGTCGGATACGCTGAGCGTGCTATTGATAAACGCGGCCGCGATGCCGCGACGCGCGAGCGCGTCGACCTGATCCTTCATCAACGAAATGAGCGGCGAGATGACGATCGTGAGCCCACCACGCATCAACGCCGGCACCTGAAAGCAGAGCGACTTGCCCCCACCCGTCGGCAAGACGATTAACGCGTCATGACCGGAGAGCACCGCCTGAATGGCGCGTCGCTGCGGCGCCCGAAAATCGGGGTACCCGAATTGCGCTCGCAGCACGGCGCGCGCGCCGTCGAGCGTGCCGAACGACGGACGCGTGAACGGCGTCTGCATCGCTGACTGTCGTGCGGCGGTTGGGCCAACTGCGGTTGTCACGGGCACATGTCGTCGAGCCATGTAACACGATACGCGACGCCGGCGTTTTGTACGGTACCGGAATCCCGCCCCCGTGAGCACATCAGCGCGATGAAATGCCGTCGCGTAACTCGATACTACACTGCCCGTGCAAAATGGCCGCGCGTGAAGGCGCCATCGAGCAGGCGGCGCGTGGCACCGAGGTCCGGCGATTCACCGCGTTCCAGCGCATCGACGGCCTGTCGATACCCACGCACGATGTCCTGCACCGAATCGCCGGCGACATTGAAGAGCAACTGGAAACTCCGCACGCCGTGCTGCCAGAGCGCCGGGAGGTACTCCGACGCGTCAATCGGTCGCGAGTGCAGCAGGCGATTGCGACAGTCAGAGTCGGTCGCGACGGCAAACGTGTAGCCGGCGGGATCGGTGAGCGAGACATTGACGTGCTTCTTCACACACAGGTCGCGGCACGTTGTCGGTTCGCGATCAAATGCGGCGGACAGCACGCAGTGCTCGAGCGTCATGCCCTCAGGCCGGCCAAATACGAGTGCGTCGAATCCGGCGCCGCGCCAGGGCGTCACCAGTTGGCCGAGTTCCTGCGTTGTCAACTCGATGGATGCGACGATGCGGCGCGCCCCGAGCTCGAAGAGCAGCGCGGCCGTATGCTGGTTGAAAACGTTGGTCGCGTAGTCGGCGATGACATCGCGGCCAGCGGCGCCAAGTTCAGCGACGAGGCCAAGGTGGCCCGTAAGAATCGAGGTCTCGAGCGCGAGCCACTTATTCAGTCGCTTGCGTTCTTCCGGCCGCACAATGCTCGGCGTGCGCAGCCGGAAGCCGATCCCCTGCTGCGACAGTTCTTCGCGCAACGCATTGACGCGGGCCAGTGGTGGCGCCGGGTGTCGGAGAAAGGGATCAAGAATGATCTCCGTCGCGCCGCCGGTGGCCGCTTCCCGTGCGTCGTTCAGATCGTAGACGATGGCGCGGATGTGCGGGACGTCCGCGATCGCGGAGAGCTGAACGGCAAGAGTGTCGACGACCTCGCGGATGCGCGCGTCGCGCACCGCGCCATCGCTCATTCGCGCCCAGCCACGCTGCTCAGCCAACTGGTCCGTCGCGCTCTGCCGCAAGCGATTGAGCTCGCTCACCGGAATGAACAGCCCTTCGCCGAGTCCAGAGACATCGAGCGAGCCGAGCTTGAAGTCGGTCGCTCCCAACCGGCCGAACTGTTCGCGTAGCTGCGACCGATCGAGCGCGCGTTTGGAGGCGGGCGCGAGCGTCACTTCTCCGCGCACCGTGACTTCAAGTTCGCCAAGCGTCCAGATCGTTTTGAGCGGTCCGCCGGCTTGCCCGAAGACGCGAACATCGACGCGCGACTGGCCGACGCGTTCGGGAACGGGGACGTCAACGAACGACGATTGCGCATCGCGCAACAGTGTCGCGTCGCTCGTTCGCACGACGCGCCAGCCGGCATCCACGCGGGTCCGCGGGGCGCTGTATCGCAAAGCAATGGCCAGGCGATACTGGCTGTTGCGCGCGGTCATTGCGCGCACCGTGATGATACTGCCGCCAATGGTGGCGGACGACCCTTCAGTCGGCGCTTCGAAGCCTAGGCCATCGCCGATCGCCAATGGTCGCGACACTTCGACGATCAGCTCGCTGCCATCGTGTCCGACGACCGTACCGATCGTCACGCCTTTGTTATCGGGTTGCGTGCGCGTGATGTAATCCCGCCCAGCGCGTCCGCCGTACATGCCGCCGGTGTTACCCCGGCTGAAGATCTGCACCAGCGGTTCGATCTCATCCAGCGACGGCGCCTGTCCCGTTTCACCGCGCGCGAGTGCGTCGAGCCATCCTCGGTAGGCCTTCGTCACGGTCGCCACGTATTCGGGCTTCTTCTTGCGACCTTCAACTTTCAGGCACCCGATGCCCAGCTGCGCGATCGCCTCAAGATGATCGTGGGCCGCGAGATCCTTGGCCGAGATCAGATAGCCGCGGTCGAGCGTCTCGCCGGTCGCGTCGTCATTCAGCGTGTAGTCCTTGCGGCAGGACTGTGCGCATGAGCCGCGATTGGCGGACCGTTCGGAGATCATGCCGGACATGAAGCATTGGCCCGAATACGAAATGCACAGCGCTCCATGCACAAACGTCTCCAACCCGAGTTCCGGCACGGCTTCACGTATGGCGCGGATATCGTCGAGGGTGTTTTCGCGCGCGAGCACGACGCGCTCGACGCCGAGCCGCTGCATCACCTGTGCGCCTGCAGCGTCGTGCACCGTCATCTGCGTGCTCCCGTGGATCTCGAGCGCCGGATACAGCTGGCGGATAAGACGCACCGCGCCAAGATCCTGTACGATGGCCGCGTCGATGCCGCGATCGACGCACTCGCCGAGGTAACTCATCGCTTCGACCAGTTCACCGGGCTTGATCAGCACATTGAAGGTCAGATAGATCCGTGCACCATGCTCGTGCGCGATGGCGCAGGCCTGTGCCAGTTCGTCGAGCGTGAGCTGGGCGCCCTCATCGCGCGCGTTGTACATCGACGCACCGAGATACACCGCGTTCGCACCGTTGGCCACGGCGGCGCGGACGGCGTCGAGTGTGCCAGCGGGGGCGAGGAGTTCCGGGATGTGGCTCAGTGACATCCCGGAAATCTAATCAGGGCGCCCTGCCCGTTCGGCTACCGCCGGTTTCGTCCGATGAATCGAAGCCCGAGTGCGACGGCAACGCACGCGATGCCGACCCATCGTGCGATTTCGTTTTCAGTTCGCATCGCGTACGAGAATGCCAGAATTCCGCAGACGATCAGGACGATGCGCACCGGAATCACGTTGAGGTCTTGGGAAGATGCGCCGCGCGCGCCTCGCCGCTGGGAATGTCAAACACCATCCGGAGCAGCGCGGTGGAGTACACTTTGCCCTGCGCGTCGGTCTTGAGCGACAACGTACCGCCGCCATCCAACGCGCCGTGCAGCAGGAAATTCAGCGCATTGAGATTCGGCAATTCGAATCGTACTACGTCGCCGGTGAGTTGTCCGGCGAAGTGATGCGCGACGGCTTCCGCCGTGATGTATCGCACGAGGATCGGATACCACTCTGGTCTCAGCGCAATCAAGCCGACATTGGCGGTGTCGCCCTTGTCGCCGCTCCGCGCATGCGCGATGTCAACCAGACGAATTGTGCTTGTATTCATGTTGGAATCCTCTGGTCAGGTAATGACGCGCACAGTGGTCGACACCGCGCGCTTGTCGAGCAGCGCAGGCCAGTAGGCGACGATCTCCTCGACTTTTGGCCGACCGCCGGCGAACCCAGTCACGCTCGGTGGGCCGTTCAATACCAGCGGCACAATCTCGCGCGTGAAACGCTCGACTGCGGCACGATCGCTGCCGCGCACGCCGATGCGATACGTCACCTCCGGCGCGTCGCGGCCATCGCCGGCGAGTGCACCGTGCGTGGCGTTCGCGCCAACAAACTCACTCAACACGTGATCGAACTTGAGACCGAGGTTGTCGAGACGCTCGCGCAGTACGCGATCCGCGAGCTGTGCTTTCTCCATCGCATCCGGCCACGCGTACACCAGTGAGCCGACGGCTTTGAACCCTTCGCGATACGCGACGGAGACCTTGAGAAACGGCGTCGGCGGTCCACCGGTGATGCCGTGCACGCGCACACGATTCTCTCCGGCGTCTTCCAGTCGGATACTGGTGAAGTCCGCGACCACATCCGGCGTGATGTACGCATGCGGGTCTCCCATTTCGTATACCAACTGCTCCGTCACACTCGGCACGGAAATCCGCCCGCCGGTACCCGGATGTTTATTGATGACGAAGGTGCCATCCGGTGAGGCGTCGGCGATGGGATAGCCGACGTTTGCCAAGTCGGGGATCGTGCGCCACTCGTGGAGACAGTTGCCGCCGGATGACTGCGCTCCGCATTCGAGGATATGCCCCGCGATGATGCCGGCGGCGAGCTTGTTCCAGTCATCGGCGGCCCAGCCGAATTCATGGCGCAGTGGTGCCATCGTGAGTGCCGTATCGGTGCTGCGGCCCGTCACAACGACATTCGCGCCCTGCTGCAGCGCTTCAACGATCGGCGTCGAGCCGATATACGCGTTGGCGGACAGCACGCGATCCCGGATGGCGCTGAGCGGCGCCCCCGTGTCCATGTTCGCGAGTCGATGTCCTGCGGCGAGCAACTCGTCGAGTCGGTCGAGTATGTCGTCTCCGGTCACGACACCGACACGAATCTTGCCGCGTACGCCACTCTTGGTTGCTGCTTCGAGCACGGCGGTTGCACAGGCGTCAGGATTGACGCCGCCAGCGTTCGCGATGACTTTGACGCCGCGATCAGCAACGGCGGTGAACACACTCTCCATCGCGCCGATGAAGTCGCGCGCATAGCCCATGCGCGGATCACGTTCCTTCTGCTTCTGCAGAATCGACATGGTGACCTCGGCGAGATAGTCGAGCATCAGGTAGTCGACCTGACCTCCCTCAACCTGACGCCGCGGCGCTTCGAGCCAGTCGCCCCAAAAACCTTGTCCACTCGCGACGCGCACCACGCGCGTGGCGTCGGTCGATGCGGTTGCATTGCTTGCGCTCATGTCGGCCTCGCAGTCAGCTGACTGCCATACATCGTGAATGCGTCGGGATTAGACCGATGCCGAAGGCATCGGCGGCAGGACAAAAGCCCCGAGGTGCGGGCCAGGATTGCGACTCGCCGCGCGCAAGGCCAGCGCGATGATCGGTCGGGTGTCTTCAGGGTACAGGATCGCGTCGGCGAAGCCGCGTGCCGCCGCGTATCGCGCGTCGAGTTGGTGCTCGTAATCCGCGCGCATCGCGTCGACCGCTTGTGCGACTTCTGCTGACGGCGCGTCACCGGATCTTCTTGCGGCGTCGATTGCCGGGCCATGCACGGCCTGAATCGCCGCCGCGCCTTCCATCACGGCCATTCGCCCGGTCGGCCACGTGAAGATGAAGTCGGGATCGAAGCCCTGTCCGGCCATCGCGTAGTACCCGGCGCCACTCGCATGATTCACGGTCAGAACAATCTTCGGTACGCGCGCACAGGCCATCGCTTCGACAAAGTGCGCGCCGGCCCGAATGATCCCTTCGTGTTCGGCTTCGGGTCCGACCATAAAGCCGGAGACATCCTGCACGAACAGCAGCGGGATGCCCTGCCGATCGCAGCGCTCTATGAAGAACGCGACCTTCTCTGCACTCTCGGCGTAAATAATCCCACCGAATCGTGGCTTCTCGCCGGCGCGGCCTTTGATGAGACCGCGCTGATTCGCAATGATCCCCACCGGCATGCCTTCGATGCGTGCGTCACCGCAGATCATTTCCCGGGCGAGGTTCGGCTGGAATTCGTCGATGGCGCCGTCGTCGAGAATCGTGCGCAACACATTGTGCATGTCGTATGACATGCGATGATCGGCCGGCAGCACGTCATAAAGCGCCTGCGGCGGCTCAGCCGGCGGGCGGTGTGCGGCGGACTCCTGTTCACGTGGCCTGGGAAGCCGCGCCACCAACTCACGCAGTTTCGCCAGACAGGCCGCGTCATCATCAAGCGCATAATGCGCCACGGCGGATATCTCCGTATGCGTTACGGCGCCGCCGAGCGTTTCGCCATCGATGGACTGGCCGGTAGCACCTTTGACCAGATTCGGTCCACCGAGCCCCATGAACGAGGTACCCTTCACCATCAGGATCACGTCGCTGAGCGCCGGAAGATACGCACCACCGGCGACACACTGTCCCATCACCGCGGCAAACTGCGGGATGCGGAGATAGCGGCGCATGATCGAGTTGTAATAGAAGATGCGCGCGGCACCGTACTGCCCGGGAAAGACACCGCCCTGATACGGCAGGTTCACACCGGCGGAGTCCACGAGATAGACGATCGGAATGCGGCAGCGCATTGCGACTTCCTGCGCGCGCAGAATCTTGGCGATCGTCTCGGGCCACCACGACCCCGCTTTGACCGTGGCATCGTTCGCCACGACGACGACTTCGCGCCCTTCGACGATGGCCACGCCGGTGACGACGCCGGCGGCCGGCGCCTGTCCGTCGTACTGATCGTACGCGACGAACAGTCCGAGTTCGAGAAAGGGCGTACCGGGATCGCGGAGCCCTTCGACGCGCTCGCGTGCGGTCAGCTTGCCCTGCGCGTGTTGCTTCTTGATGCGGTCGGCACCGCCGCCTTCACGCAAGCGGGCTTCAAGCGCACGCGTTGCGTCTGAGAGTTGCCGCAGGCGCGGCGTGCGTTCGGTACTCATGCGTCTTGCTGTTCCCGTGCCGCAAACCATTCGCGGATGTATTCCACGAGGTCCTGCGTGCTCGTTCCCGGACCGAACAGTCGCGCGACGCCGCGCGCCTGCAACGCTTCCATGTCTTCCTTCGGAATGATGCCGCCGCCGGTCAGCAGGATGTCGTCGCGACCCGCCTCCGTGAGCAAGTCGCGCACCCGCGGAAAGAGTGTCATATGCGCGCCACTCAGAATCGAGAGGCCGACGACGTCGACGTCCTCCTGAATGGCGGCGGTCGCGATCATTTCCGGCGTCTGATGCAGGCCGGTATAGATCACTTCCATGCCGGCGTCACGAAGGGCGGCCGCGACGACTTTCGCGCCGCGATCGTGTCCGTCGAGGCCGGGCTTGGCGACAAGCACGCGGATGGGTCGGGTCATGGGATCAGCTCGGGAGGTGAGAGAGCATACTATCGACTGGCTACGCTTCGCGTCGGGCGATCAACAGCATCTCACCGGACCGACGGTGCAGCGGACGATCCGTCCATCCGTCAAACGCTTGTTCGACGACGAGTCCGACCTCGCGCATTCGGCTGGCCAGTTCCGACGCGGTATAGAGGCGGATGCGGTGCGTCCGCTCGCCATCACCATCCGGGCCACGCCACGTGCTGGTGATTTCGAGAAAGCCGCTGAGCGAGTCGAACGTCCGCTCCTGACCGAACATCGTGCCGTCGGCCGTGCTCCACCAATCGCGCGCCAGGAACTTCGCCATCACGCCGTCGCGACTGCCGCCGTGCCAGATCACCAGACCGCCCGGCTTGACGACGCGCGCGAACTCCGCGAGTACCCGAAGATCGTCGAGCGGGCTGTCGAAGAAACCGAACGACGTGAAGAGATTCACCACCGCGTCGAATCGCCCGTTCCACTTGGCGGGCAGCTTTCGCATATCGCCCTGCGTATAGCGCAATGTGCGCGAGGTGCCGCGACGTGTGGCCACCTGTAGCAATGGTTTTGAGTAGTCGAGTCCATCGACGTTGAAGCCGGCCTCTGCCAGCAAATGCGCGTGCCGACCCTGACCGCACGGACAGTCGAGCACGCGCGCGCCGGACGGCAGCTCGAGCAGTTCAAGCAGACGCGCGACCTCGCGCCGATCCTGCACCAGATCGAAGAGCGGTTCGTACTCGTGAAGATATCGGCTGTCGAAGTGCGTTGCCCACCACGGCGTCGTCTGCTTCATCGCGCTGCGCTCAAAGCGTGTGTGATACGCGCCGTCCTAGAAAAAGACCGGTTCGCGATATGCACCGAAAACATCTTCGAGCGCGGCCCGAATCTCGTACAAGGTACAGTAGGCGCGCGCGCAATCCAGAATGAACGGCACCACGTTGGTCTGACCGCGCGCGGCAGTGCGCAACGCATCGAGTCGGCTCGTCACGAGTGCGTCGTCGCGCGCGGCGCGCATGGTGGCCATGCGTTGACGCTGTTCACGATCGGCCTCTTCGCCGATCCGGAGAATCGGAATGCTCAACTCGGGTTCATCGGTCACAAATTCGTTCACACCGACCACGAGTTTGCGATGCTGCTCAATCTCCCATTGCTGCCGCGCGGCGCTTTCGGCGATGCGCTTCTGAAACCACCCGTCTTCGAGGCCTCTGACGACACCGCCGATCTCATCGATCTGCGTGAACAGACGCTCCGCTTCGGCTTCCAGCTGATCCGTCAGCGCTTCGACGTAGTACGATCCGCCGAGCGGATCGATCACGTTGGGTACACCGGTTTCGTACGCGAGCACTTGCTGCGTGCGGAGCGCCACCTGCACCGCCGATTCGGTTGGCAGCGACAGCGTCTCGTCCATCGAATTCGTATGGAGCGACTGGGTGCCGCCCAACACGGCGGCAAGGCCCTGATAGGCCACGCGCACGACGTTGTTCATCGGCTGCTGCGCCGTCAATGTCACGCCGGCCGTCTGCGAGTGGAATCGCATCATCCACGAACGGGGATTCTTCGCGCCGAAACGCTCCTTGAGATGACGCGCCCAGATCCGTCGCGCGGCGCGCAACTTCGCGATTTCCTCGAAGAAGTCGTTATGGATATCCCAAAAGAACGACAAGCGCGGCGCAAACTCATCCACATCGAGACCGCGCGCGACGCCGCGCTCCACATAGGTGAAGCCATCGGCGAGCGTGAAGGCGAGTTCCTGCGCCGCCGTCGATCCCGCTTCGCGAATGTGGTAGCCTGAGATCGAGATCGTGTTCCAGTTGGGCGCATGCTGGGCGCACCACTCGAATCCGTCGACGATCAAACGCAGTGCCGGCTCGATCGGGAAGCACCAGGCATGCTGCGCCATGTACTCCTTCAGGATGTCATTCTGTACCGTGCCTTGCAGTTTCGACGCATCGACCCCCTGCTTTTCCGCGGCCGCGATGTAGAAGCACAGCAGGATGATCGCCGGGCCGTTGATGGTCATCGACGTCGACACCTTGTCGAGCGGGATGCCTTCGAAGAGCGTCTCCATGTCGGCGAGCGACGAGATGGCGACGCCGCATTTTCCGACTTCGCCTTCCGACCGGATATGGTCGGAGTCGTAGCCCATCAGCGTCGGAAAATCGAACGCGACGGAGAGACCCGTCTGACCCTGAGACAGCAGAAACTTGTAGCGCTGATTGGTTTCGCGTGCGGTGCCGAACCCCGCAAACTGCCGCATGGTCCACAATTTGCCGCGATATCCCGTCGGATGAATCCCGCGTGTGAACGGAAACTGACCGGGCAATTCGAACGCGGTGCCGGCAGAGTTCTCGAGATCGAGCGCCGAGAAGAGCGGCGGCACATCGTTCGCGGAGTTCGTGAACGCGATATCGCGCTTCCGGCCGGTGTCGTACTGCGCGCGCCACCGCGTGACTTCGTTGCGCAGCTGGTCGAGTTCTTCCTGCTGCTGGCGCACTACATCTTCGAGCTCGCGCGTCGTCGTCATCGATTGGAATCCGGTAGGGGTCCCGCGAGGGGTCCGGCGAGGGGCGCATGCTCTGCGCCGGTCAGCAACGCTTCACTGCGCGCACGGAGGGCATCGGCCACCGCGAACGGGGCGACGGTTCCCGCGTCGAGCTGCGGGAGTTGCGCTTCCAGCCACGCCACCGTTGGTGCATCCCGCCACAGGCGTCGGTGCACCTGCTGTTCAACCACTTCCATCACCCGTTCACGAAGACGTTGACGCCGTCGCAGGCGCAACTCTCCGCTGTCGACAAGATAGCGGAAATGCCGGTCGAGAGCGTCCACCACGTCGACGACCCCCTCACCCTGAGCGGCGATCAACCGGAGGACCGGCGGCGTCCACTGCGCCGCCGACTCGGTCGTCGCGGCGCGTTCACTCGCGTGCGTGCCGAGCCGCGACAAATCGATGCCGTGATGCGCATGAGCGTCGACGGCCGCGCCCGTGCGAAGCCCCAGCATTAACTCGATGTCATTGCGCAGTCGGTCTGCGCCCGGGCGATCGGCCTTGTTGACCGCGAACACGTCGGCGATTTCCATCACACCCGCTTTCAGCGTCTG
The DNA here is from genome assembly GCA_031366985.1 of Gemmatimonadaceae bacterium. Taxonomy (GTDB): domain Bacteria; phylum Gemmatimonadota; class Gemmatimonadetes; order Gemmatimonadales; family Gemmatimonadaceae; genus Gemmatimonas. The sequence continues at coordinate 13,571 of JANLPE010000017.1, read as the reverse complement.
GATGGAGTCACCGGACTCCGGCACGAGCACCACCAAGGTGGTGTCCGCCGCCCGCGAGATATCGAGTTCACTTTGGCCGACCCCTACGGTCTCGAGCAGGATGACATCCATGCCGAACCCGTCGAGCACATCGCAGACCTCGCGCGTCGCGGAGGCCAGTCCCCCGAGCGAACCACGGGTGGCCATCGACCGGATGAACACGCCAGGATCGAGGGCGACCTCCTCCATGCGAATCCGATCTCCTAGCAACGCGCCACCGGTAAATGGCGACGTCGGGTCCACGGCGACGATGCCGACGCGAAGGCCGGCCGTGCGATAGGCGCGCGCCAACCGAGTCGTCAGCGTGCTCTTGCCGGCGCCCGGCGGTCCGGTAATGCCAATGCGACGCGCGCGCCCGAGAAGCGGATGAATCTGCGCCAGCAGTTGATCGAAGCCGGCGCGGTGATTCTCGACCATGCTGACCGCGCGTGCGAGCGCCGCGGTTTTACCGTCGCGGAAGTCACGAAGCACACGCTCAAGCGCGGCACTCACGCCTGTGGTCCCGCGCTGCTATCCGTTGCCGGCTCATCATGTTCGTCGCGGATATCGCCCACCAACTCCTCCAACAGGTCTTCCATCGTCACCAGCCCAACGAGTCGGGAGTGCTCGTCGTACACGACGGCGAGCTGTCGACGCGCGCGCAGGAGCTCGAACAATAGTTCGTTGGCCGCCTTGGTCGGCGACGTCCGCGTCACTGGTCGCAGCGCCGGCATGCGCTCCCCGGCGACCTTGAACACATCGAATACGTGGATCATCCCCACGATGTTGTCCACGGAGTCCTCGTAGAATGGCACCCGACTATAGCCCGCCTGCGCGAGACGATCAGCCACTTCCCGGGCCGACAACGCGATGTCGAGCGCGAAGATCTCGCTCCGTGCGGTCATCACGTCCGCCACGGACTTGTCGCCAAACTGCATCACGCCCGAAATGATGGCCATCTCCTCAGGCGAACCCATCCCGTCGAACGCACCATCGCGGAACAGATCATCGAGTCCTTCGCGGGCGTCCGCCTCGTCGTGTTTCTTCGCACCCACGATCAGCCGTGTGGCGCTCCGCGCGATTCGCAGGAATGGTCCGACTATGAGGTCGACGACACGCAACACCGGCACCAGCACCGGCACGAGTTGCGGTGCCCACCGACGGCCGATCGCGCGGGGCAGGAGTTGTCCGATCACCGTGAACAGGATCAGGCCGATCAGCCCATCCCTCGCGAATGCCCATGAACGCATGCCGTCGTTGATCGCCAGCATCGCACCCCAGATGAAGACGGTCAGAGTGACTCCGGTCCCTGCGGCATGCGCCAGTCGCACTGGCTGCTCGAGATACTGCCGCATCGTCGGCGTGCCCGTATGGCGATGCTCGATCCAGTGACGCAGCCACAACCGACTGACGGCACGCACGGCGGTTGCACCGGCTGTCAACATGGCGACGACTACGAGCGCCGCCGCCAGCAAGAAAAGTGGCATCAGCGCGACGCCTCGCCCGCATCGGTCGACGGGACCCGTTCGAGATAGACCCGCTCGATCTTACGGCGGACCACGCGTTCGACAATCACGCGGAACGGGCCGATCTGCAGCGACTCACCTGCTCGCGGCACTCGACCGACGGTCTCGAGCACCAGTCCCCCGACGGTCGTGACGTCGTCACGACGGAAGTCGTAGTCCAGCGCATCAGAGAGATCGTCGAGCGTGAGCCGACCGGAGACCCATAACCGGTCGTCGCCTTCGAACACCACCTGACGTTCTTCGTCGTCATACTCGTCGCGGATTTCACCGACGAGCTCTTCGAGTACGTCTTCGATCGTGACCAGTCCGGCGGTGCCGCCGTACTCGTCGGCCACGATGACGATATGCCGACCCGATGCGCGAAACTCGCGCAGGAGGTCCGCAATGCGCTTGCTCGGCGGTACGAAGCTTGGCAAGCGCATGAGCGACTGCCATCCGGCCTCGGGCTCGTCGTCGGCGATGACCGACGCCAGCAGATCCTTAGCATACAGAATGCCGACAATCTCGTCGATCGTCTCCTCGAACACCGGGACACGCGAGTGCTGCGCACTGCGCACGCGATCGAGTACTTCAGACCACGGCGACGTGCGCTCGATTCCGACCATGTCCACGCGCGGCACCATGACTTCTTCCGCCGTCGTCTCGCCGAAATCAAAGACGCCAAGCAGCAGGTCGCGCTCATCACGCGACACGTCGGCTTCCGTGCTGATGACTTCGCGAAACTGCGCGGCCGCTTCCTCTCGACGCTCAATCGTGGCCTCGGCATCTGACACGGCTTCCGCGAACAGACGATCAAACCATTCGCCAAGCCGTACGACCGGTGCGAAGATGATTTCCAGCACGGCGGTGAACCCGCTGAGCTTTGCCGACGCCTGATCACCCAATGTGTCACCGATCGCGCGCGCCGTGCTCTCTGCCAATGCGACGGTCACGAGCGCCGTCAACACCAGGATAGAAACGGCCTGCCACTCCGTGCGTTCGGCAAGGCCCAAGGCGAGGGCCAGCGCGCTGCCCGCGAGCCCGTGTCCGAGTACGCGCGCAAATGACAGGGCACGGTGCGCACGTTCTCTGGCAACGACGGGCCGCGAGACAGTCGGCAATGGCACGATCCCATTGCGCTCAGGGACGACCGGTGTGCCGTGGTCGGCAAGGAGGGCGCCGTCCGCGACGGCGGCAAACGCCGCCAAAATTGCTCCACCGCCGGCAACCATCCAAGTCGCGAACGTCACGTGATCGCTTCCGGTCGGGCCGTGCCACTACTTCGATCGCTCATGCGTGGGGTGACGGGGAGATCCAGAAGCGTTCAAGCAGTTGCTCCTGGCGTCGCCACATCGGCGATGTCGTGCGTTCATCATGTTCCGGATGGTCCCATCCACACGCGTGCAACGTACCGTGCACGACGAGCCGCGCCAATTCTTCGCGCAGGCCGACGCGATGAGCACGCGCCTGCTCGCGTGCCACGTCCGGACAGAGGTAGATGTCGGCCAGTACCATGCCGGACGCATCGGCGCCGAGTGCAAACGTGATGACATCGGTCGGCCCACGGTGGCCGAGATGAGCACGATTGAGTCGCGCCATCGTGCGGGCGCTAACGAGTGTGATCGACAGCATCGCGCGTTTGACGCGCAGCGCCCCGAGTACCCGGCGTGAAAGTTCCGCCAAGCGCGCGGTGGCAACGGCGCTGCGCACGCCGTCCGTCTGCACGGACACGGCACGCTCCGGAGTGCTGCTCATGCGCCCGCGGCGTCGACGTTATAGGCGCGAATGATGTCGCGCACCAACCGGTGGCGCACCACATCGGCATCGGTGAAATAGTGAAACGAGATTCCCTCGATGCCATGCAGAATGCGTTCGATCTGCATCAGCCCGGATTCTTCGCGCCGTGGCAAGTCGACCTGCGTCTTGTCGCCGGTAATCACGATCTTGGAATTGATGCCGAGGCGCGTCAAAAACATCTTCATCTGCATTCCCGTCGCGTTCTGTGCTTCGTCCAGAATCACGAAGGCATCGCCGAGCGTTCGGCCGCGCATGAAGGCGAGCGGGGCCACCTCGATCGTGCGTGTTTCGATCAACTTCTGAATGCGCTCAACCGGCATGAGGTCCTCGAGCGCATCGTACAACGGACGGAGATATGGATCGACCTTTGCCTGCATGTCTCCCGGCAGGAAGCCAAGGTTTTCGCCGGCTTCCACGGCGGGGCGGGCGAGCACGATGCGTCGTACTCGCTTACGCATCAGCGCATCGACGGCGGCCGCGACGGCGAGATAGGTTTTGCCTGTGCCCGCGGGCCCGATTCCGACAACGATGTCATGCTGGCCGATCTTTTTGAGGTATTCGGCCTGCCCGGGCGTCTTGGCCTGCACACCGCGACGGGTGCCCGGCACGACGAGTGTTCCAGCTGTCGCCCCGGGTCCGTCAACCGGCCGCTCCGTCAGTGACAGGCGCAACACGTCGTCCGCCGTGACGGCGCGCCCTTCTCGGGCGAGCGAGACCAACGCGGCCGCGATGCCTTCGGCCCGGGCAACCGCGTCGGCATCGCCCGTCAGGGCGAGCGAATCACCCCGTAGGGCGACGCGCGCTCCGGTCGCCCGTGCGAGTTCGACGAGATTGGCATCATTCACACCAGCCAGCAGCAGCAGGTCGGCACCTTCCACCGAGACGCGTACGGTCACGGGGACCACGGTCGAATCCGTCATGCCGAGGCGCCGCCCTTGGCGCGAACCTGAATGCTCAGTTCAGCGAGGTCACTCGCCGGCACCGATACCGGTGCGCCTTCGAAGAGCGATCGCGCGGCGGTCGTTTTCGGAAACGCGATGACATCGCGCAGTGATGGCGCATGCGATAACAGCATCGCGATACGATCGAAACCGAACGCGATGCCGCCATGCGGTGGGGCACCGGCGCGCAGCCCCTCGAGCAGGAAACCAAACCGGCGTTCCTGCTCAGCGACGTCACCGATCCCCAATAGAGCGAACATGCGCGATTGCACGGCGGGATCGCTAGTGCGGATGCTGCCGCCACCGAGTTCGGTCCCGTTGAGGACGACGTCGTACGCGAGCGCACGCCAACGTTCCGGATTGTCCGGATGCGCCGCCATGTCGTCGGGATGTGACGCCGTGAATGGATGGTGCACGGCCGCGAGCGCGCCCGTCTCCGGGTCCTGGTCGAACATCGGAAAATCCACGACCCAGAGGAAACGCATGGCGTTGTCATCCACGAGGTCGAGACGTCTGGCACACTCCTGCCGCACGCGATCGAGGGCCGGATTCGCCACCCGATCCGGTGCCGCGACGAACAACGCGAGGTCGCCGTCGCTGAGTGCGAAGGCGGCGCGCGCCTCGTCGGTCAGGAATTTCGCCAACGGTCCGTCGTATGCACCGTCGGCATGGCGCAGTCGCAAGAGGCCGCCGGCGCCGGCGCCTTTCGCGAGCGCTTCGAGCTCGTCAACCTGTTTGCGGCTCCACGAGGCGCCGCCTGGCACGATGATACCGCGCACGCGCGCACCGGTGGCGAGTGCGGTCGTGGTGACGACGAAGTCGAGCGACGCGAAGGTTCCGCTGTAGTCGGCCACGCGGAGATCGTAGCGGAGATCCGGTCGATCGCAGCCGTAGAACTCCATCGCGTCGGCGTACGTCATCCGCTCGAACTGTGCGGGAATTTCGTGACCTGCTTCGCGCCAGAGCGCACCGATCAATCCCTCGGCCAGCGTGGCGATATCCTCGCGCTGAATGAATGACGCTTCGATATCTATCTGTGTGAACTCGGGCTGACGATCGGCGCGCAAGTCTTCGTCGCGGAAGCATCGGGCGATTTGGAAATAGCGATCGAAGCCGCAACACATGAAGAGCTGTTTGTAAATCTGCGGCGACTGCGGCAACGCATAGAATTCGCCGGGATGGACGCGACTTGGCACGAGATAGTCGCGCGCGCCCTCGGGCGTCGGCTTCGTCAGGATCGGCGTCTCGAGTTCCAGATAGCCGCGATCACTCAGGAACCGGCGAGTGGTCTGCAGCAGCCGATGACGGAGCACGAGATTTTCCTGCAGCTCGGGCCGTCGGAGATCGAGATGGCGATGACGCAACCGCAGTTCTTCCGCCGGCGCCTTGTCGCCCCGTCCGCGCGCAACCGGGAGCGCCGGTGTCACGGCCGGTCCGACGATCGTGATCGAACGGACGCGCACCTCGACCTCGCCCGTCAACATCTCCGGATTCACCCGCTCCAGCTCGCGCGCGACCACTTCGCCTTCGCACATGACCACCGATTCGACGCCAACCGCCGCCGCGATGGTGGCGGCCTCCGGACTTGACCACGCGGGTCCGAACGCGAGTTGCAACAGCCCGGTCCGATCGCGCAGATCGATAAACACGAGACCGCCCAAGTCACGACTACGATGCACCCATCCACCGAGCCGCACGGTGCGCCCGACATCCTCACGGCGCAGCTGACCGCATGCATCGGTGCGCAGACTGGTGGCCATGACGGCCCGATCAGGGGAACGATCGATCACGAACGAGACTCCTTCAGAATGACGGCATGGCGCGTACGGTCGCGAGGAACTCCGCAACCGACGTGGCGCGACGAAGCGCCGAGACGGTGGTGGGCTGTGCGAGCATCTGTGACAACGCGCGCAGCACGTTCAAATGTTCGCTGGGCGCGTTGGCCGGACTGAGCAACAGCAAGAACAAGTCCGACGCGTGGCCAGCGGATGGACCGAATGGAATTGGCGTGCTCAGCACGCCGGCCGACATCTGCACGTGCGTCACATGCGCCGAACGCACGTGCGGCATCGCGATGCCGTCACCCAACGCCGTGGGAAACACCGCCTCACGCGCACGGACTTCCTCGAGCACCACGTCGCGCCATGGCGAGTCAGGTGCCGCAAGGGCCACCAACTCGTTCAGGAGCGCATCTTTGCCCGTCGCAGAGAGCGGAACGGCCACGCTCGACGGCGTGAGAAAGTCGATGAGGTGCAAGGGTCCGTGAAAATGAGTATAACCGTTGTAAAATACACGACTTAGCGGAGGCACGGTAGCGAAATTCACGCGAAGTCCGTGCTGTCGTTGCTTGTTCGTGATCTCCCGATCGACTAGACTCAAGTCTATGCGCCGCAAGTTCTTGTGCGGGCTTGCCGCCTTCGTCATGGCCTCCCGGCTTTCGGCGCAGACCGTGCCGGCCCGCGACCTCTGGGAGTTCCCGCTCGGCGCAATGCTCGAGCCTGCGGCGCTGGCATCCGAGCCCGGCGGTGGGCTCTGGAACCCCGCTGCCTCCAGTCTCAGCAGACGGGAACGGTGGCGTGTCGGCGTTGCATCGCTACAGGCCTCGTCGGATCAACGCGTCGACGGTCAGCTCGTGGCGGCGGCGTATCGACGGGAGAGCGGCACCACGTTCAGTGTCACGGTCGCCCGGACCTCGGTCGGCGACCTCACGCGCACCGAGACGGACCCGCAGTCGCTTGGCAACGTGTTGTATTCGAGCGTTCTCGTCTCGCTCGGCGGCGCGCGCGAGGTGCTGCCGCATCTGACGGCCGGTGTCGCGGTACGATACCGCGAGGGACACGCCGACCGGGCCGTGAATCATGCACTTGCCGCCGACCTAGGCGTGGTGTTCCACGACTTGCCCGTGATGGACGCGCGCATTGCCGTGTCCAGTTTTCTGTGGCGGCCAGGTCGAGAGATCGAGGATCGTCCCGCGATGGTTGCCGCGGCGGATATTCGCCTGATGGGTGTGCGTGATCGTGAGACGCGTCTCGGCTATAGTTTCAATGGTGTCAATCGTGGCGCGAAGGAACACGGCCCGTTCGTTTCGTGGCGCTTCGACCGGGTCGACCTGCGTGGCGCGTACCTTCGTACGACCGCGTCAGGTCGAACGGTGTCCCGCCTTCGTACCGGCGTCGCCCTGCATTACGTGCGATATGTGGTCGGTATCGCTCGTGAGGAAGGGGCCTCGGGGCTCGGTCCGATCTATCAGTTCACCTTAAGCTCCCTGCTCCGCTGATGGCTGAGGCTTTGCGCGAAAACCTGCTGGATCTCGATCCCGACGCGGCGCTCGTCCGCCTCGGCGCATGGTTCGCCGAACGCGGCGAACCGTCGTATCGTGCGACGCAGCTATTTGCCCGACTCTGGCAGAAGCCGGTGGCGACGTTCGAGGAAATGACCGAGCTGCCCTCGCGTCTGCGTGACTCGCTCGCGGCCGACTTTGCGCTCCCGTCGTTGGAGCTGTCGGCACGCCAATCATCGACCGATGGCACCGAGAAGTTTCTCTTCCGCCTCGACGACGGACAGCTCATCGAAACGGTGGCGATTCCAGACGACGATCGCATGACATTGTGCATTTCATCGCAAGCGGGTTGTGCGCTGCAGTGCGCGTTCTGCGCGACGGGCGCGATGGGTTTTCAGCGCAATCTGACGCCTTCGGAGATCGCGGGTCAGGTCCGCGCACTGCGCATGCTGACGCCACCGGTACTCGCCACCAATGTGGTCTTCATGGGGATGGGCGAGCCCATGATGAACTGGAAATACGTCGGTCCGTCGCTGACCCTGCTGAACGATCCGCGTGCACTCGGCATCGGCGCTCGGCACATCACGATCTCCACGGTCGGCGTGTTGCCCGGTATTGTCGCACTGTCCGAACGACCCGAACAATTTCGGCTCGCGATCTCCATACATGCGCCGACTGATGCACTGCGACGTTCGCTGATGCCGGTGAACATCAAGTATCCATTGGCCGACGTGATTGCCGCCGCCGCGTCCTTCGATCGACGCGTGACGTTTGAGTACGTGATGCTTGGCGGTGTCAACGATCAGCCGGAACACGCGGCCCAGCTGGCCGCGCTTGCGCGGGAGTGTCGCGCCTTCGTGAATCTGATTCCGTTGCACCCCGGCGGTTCGATGGGCTTCAGTCCCAGCCCCGCGAGCGTGATCGCGTCGTTCGCGCGTGCGTTGCGCGCGCGTAACGTCGAGACGGCCACTCGCCGCAGTCGCGGCCTCGACATCGCCGCCGCCTGCGGTCAGCTACGGACGGAACGGCTGGGCCGGCGCCTTCCAGTCGTTCCCGACGAACACGGTGAAGTCCACGTAGCGTAGCGAATCGGACCGCGCTTCGATGGTGCCGGTGCCAACGGCGCGCCGGAGGCGCTGCGCCCACTCCGCGTGGCCCGTGTGTGACACAATCAAGGTCGACGAGCGCTTCGTCTTCGGATCGTTGTCGAAGTCGACGACGTCGTAACCGAAATCGCGTAACGCGAAGGTCATGCGTTTCGCGAGCCCGTGCGTCGTGGTCGAATTGAGGACGCGTACGCGAATACGGGTGCCCTTGGGCGCGCGAGCTGCTGTGTCGGCTAGGCTCGATTGCGGCACCACCGGCGGCGGCGACGGCTCACTCGCGACCGACACGCGATACCACCCGGCCCCTGCGCCCACGAGCACCACGGCGATTACGATGCGCACCAGCCGCCGCACACCTCTCGGAGGCGGGTTCGACTGCCGCCTTGGCTCCAGCCATGGTACGGACCCGTTGTTCATCGGATCTCATTCCAAAGCAACACGGTTTCCGGCGACAAGCTCTTGCCCGAACGTAGTGCCCATTTCAGGCGCATCCGAACGACATCACGAAATACCTCGTCGAAGGCGTCGGGGACGCGTGCGACGAGCGCGTCCCGTTCCGTCGGCATAAATCCGCGTCCTGGTTCCAGAAAGTCCGCCATGTACAACGCGCGCCCCGTGCGATGCCACCGCGCGGACCCCACCGTGTGCCATCGGATCGCGTCGAGCACGTCGTGACGCGTTTCTCCCTCCGATGCCAGTCGAGCAGCCGCCGCCGAACCGTGTAGCATCCCCGCCGGCCGCTCCATGTCGCCAGTGATCAATCGCAGCCTGCCGTCAGCCTCATCGCGCAGCGCATCGTGCCACGCACCGGCGTCGCGCCACGCACGCGCTTCGTCGGCCGCAAGATGCATCCGCTCGCTCCACGTCGCCAATACGCCGACTACACGCGTGATGTGCTCCCGACGTTTCGGGGATGCGACGGTCCACGACGGCAACACGAATGTCATGCGGCGTCGATGGCCGCCCGCAGTGACGCGGTGAGCGCGATGGCTTCGTCGACGGAACGCTCGGCAGCGCGCACGATCGCGCTGCCGACAATCACGCCATCACCGAGTTGCGCGGCGGTGGCGGCCTGCGACGGCGTGGAGATACCGAAGCCAATGCAAATTGGCAGCGTCGTCGCGCCGCGGAGTCGCGCGACGGTTTCGGGCAAGTCCGCGGCCAGCGTGTCGCGCTCACCCGTTACGCCGAGTCGACTGATCAAATAGACAAACCCGCCGCCCGTGCGACTGATCTCAGTCATGCGCGCCGCTGGCGTCGTCGGTGCGACCAGTCGCACAAAATCGAGCCCACTAGCACCGAACCATGCTTCGCGTTCGGCGTCAGCGCCGACTGGAAGATCGGTGACGAGGACTCCATGCACGCCGGCGGCCCGTGCGCGTGCCAATACCTGTGGGCCACCCGCCAAAATCGGATTGAGATAACTGAAGAGTACGATTGGCACGTCGACGTTGGCCTCGGCGATCAGCGCCAAGGTCCGATCGAGCGTCATCCCGTGCTCGATCGCGATCTGCGAGCTGCGCTGAATCACCGGGCCGTCCGCCAATGGATCTGAGAACGGAACGCCGATCTCAATGATGTCCGCGCCGGCGGAAGCGATCCCGCGAATAAGCGTGACGCTGCTGGCGGAATCGGGATGTCCCGCCGTGACGTAGCAGACGAGCGCCTTACGGCCGGCGGCGGCCAGCGTCGTGAATCGCGCGCTGATGGCGGATGGGGTCATCAGCTCAAGCGAAGTAGTCGGCAACGCGGATGCCATAGCGCTCGGGGTCTTCAGTGCGAATAATGGTGCGCAGATGCTGACCGTCGTCATTGATGACGGTGAGATCACACAAGGGGGCGTCTGGCAGGCGATTGCCCTGATCATCCGAGAGCAGGCGGACAATAGGACGGGATACCGCACTCGGCTCCGGGCTCGCGACGATTACGATCGCGAGTTCGAGCGTGTCGAGCACCACCACCGTGCCGACCGGATAGATGCCGGTCAGGTTGATGAATGCCTTCACAATGACCGCATCCAATCCGAGTCGCAAGTTATCACGCATGCCGCGCAACACGTCAGCGGGAGTCCACGGCGATTCCTGATACACGCGCGTGGTCGTCGCCGCATCGAATCCGTCGGCGACCGCAATGATCTTGCTGAACAGACTCAGCGTGCGTGGCCGGATGGGTTTCGGATAGCCGGACAGGTCGATGCGCATGTGATGCTCGTATGCACCAGTGATGGCGCGCCATGGACGACCGGCACCGGTTGGCAGCTCGAAGAGTGCCAGGACGCCCTGCCAGGCATGCGTTTGCAGGATGGCGCGCTCCTGTTCGTCGAGCGGGCCTCGTTTGTTCAGCAGTTCCAGCGGCAGTTTCGACTTGCCGATGTCGTGCAGCAACGCGGCCAATCCGAGATCGAGCAGCTGCGGTTTCGACAATCCCAGCCGACGACCGAGGGCCACCGAGAGGATGCACACGTTGACGCTGTGCACGAACGTGTACTCATCGAATTCCCGTAACGTCGTCAGGCCGATTATCGATGCGGAGTCCGTCAGAATCGCGTCGACGATTCCCTGCACCGCCCGCTTCACGCGCTTGAGGCCGGGGCTCTTGCCGAGTCGCGCGGCCGTCATAACCTCACGCGTCACATTGAGCGATCGCACATACGTCTGGCGGGCCCGTTCCTTCTGATCCAGTTCGCCCTCGTCCGCAGCGCCGCCCTCGTCCGTCAGCGCGGAGAGTTCAAAGTCCGTGATCGACGATTGGGAAAGCCGTTCGACGAACTGGGCGAGACGATCCTCTTCCGGATACTCGAGCGGTGGCGATAACAGGAACGCCAGCAGCACGACCCACGCCCGGGACTCCGGACGTTGCGCCACCGAGAATCCACCGATGCCGGCTTCGCGAAAGAGGCCGAGCACGTTGGCGACAGCGGCATAGTTGTCGAGGGTCAGGCGCAACCGCGTGTCGTTGACAAAGAGGTAATCGCCGACGCGACGCAGTTCGCATGCTCCGTCGGCCGCGCGAACGCGTTCCGCTGCGGCAGTCAGTTCCGCCAATGACTTCTGCACGGCATCGTTTTCGACGGGATACAGACGAACCGCGCGCACGGCGCCATGCACCGCGACGATGAACGCGCGACCAATCCGCTGGCCGTGCACTTCGGTGCCCTGTTGCTGATTCATCTGCGGAGTGGTCACTACGCGCCCCCCCGCAATGCGCGCGCCACCGCGCTGCGCACGACCACGTCCTTGGTATCCGACGCACGCTGCAATACTTCGAATGCCGCTGGCGTTGCCACGAGTCCGAGCGCGCGCGCCGCACACGCTCGCAGTTCTGACGGTTCCTTCGATCCGAGTAGTCCGCGCGCGTTAAGCACCGCATCAAGCTCTGACACGCCGACATCGCCGCACAACGTGCCGAACGCCTCGAACAGCGCCATTTTTTCGCCGAGATCGGCGCCCCGCAGCTCCTTCTTACGTAGCGCCTGTGCAAGCCGCGGCATGGCACCCGCGTGTCTGCGAGCGGCGATCGCTCGATACGTCGCCACCCGGACATCGCGATCCGCATCGTCGACACCGCGTTCAAGTGCCTGCAGCGCGCCGGGAGAACCGATGTCAGCCAACGCGGAGACGGCATCCATGCGAAGCTTCGAATCCTCACCGCGCAACACGCGCGACAGGCCGGGCACCGCTGCGGGCGTCGCGAGCTGCGCGGCCACGCGGAGCGCGCCGCGAACCACGTCGGTCTCACCGTGCTCGAGCAGTTTTGCCAATTCGCCGGTGTGGGAGCTGGCGAGCCGAAGCGACGCCCGCTCGATGGCCGCACGCGCGGACGATGCCGTGGCGGCCCCGAGCCACGTGACCAGCGGGAGCAATGCCGCTGGGCGTAATTCGGCAAAAAGACTTTCGAGGAGCGACGCGACCGGCGGGCGCGCGCTATCGTCGAGGGACTGCAGCAACTGCCCCATCACCGCCGGTTCGCTCAGGCGCGCGGGAAGATCACGCAGCGGCGCGGCGAGCGCTTCGTCGTGATCGCCGCGTTGCAGCGCGGCCATCGCCTCGCGCAACACGTACGCGACCTGCTCGTAATCACCCATCGCCAGCGCCTCAACGAGCAGTTGGTCGATGAATCCGAGTGCTTTCAGTGCGGCGTCCGGGGCGTCCGGCAACTCGACGAGGTCGAACAGAATACTGACGGCGTGGCGACGCTGATCTTCGCGATACTCGCGCTTCAGTTCCTCCTGCAAGTACGAGACTTCGCCGGGCTCGAGAAAGTACAACGTCGTCTCGAACGCTTCGGGCCGAATGAGGCCGGGCGGCGGTCCGAATCCTGGCGGCGTGCTTTCCGCCGCGGGTACGCCGAGAGGCCGGAGGTTGCGCGCGGCAACGCCGGACGGGGCGCGATCGCTACCATCGAGGGTAAAGTCGACAATCCCGTCAATCTCGACGTGGCGGTATTCGATCGACTGCAGGTCCGCAATCCACAGGAGCGTGACGAGATCGTCTTCGTCCGCGGCTGCGGAGCGCGCTTTCTGAAAGACCTGCAACAATGCGTCGAGGTCTCCTGCTTCGAATCCCGCGCTGATGGTCAGCGCGCGCAGGCCGTCGCGATACAGCAACCAGGGCAGCGCTTCGGATCCGCGCTCGAGATCCTGGTAGACGACCGTGCCGTCCCATTCGAACGAGGAGTCACGAATGGTCAGCGCGACGTGCGCCGTGTGTGGCCAGATGCGACCGAACGCCGCGCGCGTCTGTTCGATCGCCTGTGCGCGCGTTGGGTTGTTCGGGAGATACAGCTGCAAAGCGCGGAGCGCCTTGGCAAAAGACTGGAGTGCCTCCTCGACCGCGGACGTGGCGTGCGGCGTAGGCACCATCGCGGTCGACGCGGTCATAGAGAGGGAAGCTCGTGCTCGCTGATCGTGACCATGTCCTTGTCA
>JANLPE010000030.1:0-69763 GCA_031366985.1 Gemmatimonadaceae bacterium | reverse complement strand
ACGGGTTCTACTTCCGCGGCAGCACCAACGCCGTCAGCGCAGTGTTCTCTTCCGAGCCCGACGCGTACACGATGTACTGCTTGCCGTTATGCAGAAACGTCATCGGCACGGCGGTATTTTTGGATTCGAGCTTCACGGCGCCGACTTGCTTGCCCGTCGCCTTGTCGACCGCGTACATCTGCGGTGGCGCGCCCGGCGCGCCACCGCCGCGGCCCGGGCCATAGATCATCAGCGTTTTCGTCGTGATGATTTCGGCCTGTCCGCGCGCGCCCTGCGGCGGCAATGTCACGCCGGCGAAGAGCGGATCACGACTGGTGACCTTTATCATGCCGCCGTTTGGCTGCCACCACGCCTTGGCGCCGCTGTTCATGTTGTACGCCGTGACGCCACCGTACTCCTTGGTCTTCACGATGGAGACGCCGCCGACCGAACTGCCAGCCGCACGCGCTCCGAAATCGCCTCCACGATCACCACTGGCGGGCTTCACGTACCCCGGTGGTGGCGCGGGCACACCGATCAGTCCGCAGCTGTCATGCGGTGAGCTGTAGCGGAACTCCGAGCACGGATCATGCTGCACTTGAATCGTGCTCATGCCGGACTGTGATCCGACGTAGAGCATCCCCGTTTCCGGATCGACCGCTGCACCGCCGTCGATGTTGACACCACCGCTCGCGCCCGGTGCGTACCACGAGCAGCGGTAGCCGCTCTTGCCCGTGCCGTCCGCGAGCGCCGGCGGAATGAAGTACGGTCCCATGCGGCATCGCTTGGCCAACTTCATGGCGGTGTCGCGGATTGCGGGCGTGTAGTCAATGATGTCCGACTCGACGAGCCCCTGCTGCGAATATGGCGCCGGCGTCGATGGAATCGGTTGCGTCGGCCACGTTTCTTCGCCCGGGACTTCACTCTGCAACACTGGCGTCTCCGGAATCGGCCAGATGGGCTGACCGGTGACGCGATCGAGCGTGTACACCCATCCCTGCTTCGTCGTCGCGGCGATCGCCTTGCGCGGCTTGCCGTCGACGGTGACGTCGAGCAGGTTCGGCGCCATCGGCACGTCGTAGTCCCAGATGTCGTGATGCACGAGCTGGTAGTGCCACTTGCGCAGGCCGGTCTTCGCATCGAGCGCGACGAGGCTCGTGCCAAAGAGATTCGCACCGGGACGATGCCCGCCGTATTCGTCCATCAACGGCATGCCGACCGGGATGTACACCAAGCCGAGGTCCGGATCGGCGGAATACGTCGCCCACGCATCGTTCTTGCCGACGCCTGCGCTGCCGATCTTCGATCCTTTCTTCCACGTGTCGGCCCCGAACTCGCCCGGCTGCGGAACCAGATTGAACTTCCACAGCTGCTTGCCGGTGCGGATGTCAAAGCCGCGGATAAAGCCGGGGATGTTGTGCGTACGCGTCGGATAGTAGCCGTGAATCGACGAGTTGCCGACGATCAGCACGTTGCCGACAACGATCGGCGGTGAGCTCGCGGCAATCTGTCCGTTGACGGGATCGATGCCCATCGTGCCGTCCGCGCCGATCTTTTTTACCGGATCCCACTTCTCCCCCGGCTTCGCTTTGCGCGCCGGCGCGGCGTCGCTGATGATCAACGATCCTGTATCATCCACCGCCAGCGGCACGAGCGGATACCCGAGTCCCAGCATCAGATCGACCACACCGTTGGTGCCGAATGCAGGATCGGGCTTTCCGGTCTTTGCGTCGAGCGACACGAGGTGATAGCCCGGCGTCACCACCAGCGCGCGCTCCGCCTTGCCGTCGGTCCAGTACGACAGGCCGCGTCCGGCGAACTGCCGAGGCGCCTTTTGCCATCGAATGCCTTCCTCGAGGCGATACATCCACAGCGATTCGCCGTTCGCCGGATCGAGCGCGACCGCCACACGGCGGGTCGTGGCGACCGTAAGCAACCGGCCGTTCGCGTACAAGGGTGTGGTCCGGTAGTACTCGTCCTTGCCGAACGCGCCGGCATTCCACGTCCACGCCACCTTCAGCGAGTCGAAGTTGCTGGCGTTGATCTGATCGAGTGGCGAATAGCGTGTACTCCACGCATCGGCACCCCAGTAACGCCACTCGCCGTACGCGTTGCCGCGCACGAGCGGTTTGCCAGTCTGTGCGACGGATCGCGTCGCCTGCACACTCCACGCACCGGCAAGCACTGCACCGGCGGCGAGCATCGTGCCGAACATCCGTCTGGTTGAACGCTGCGTCATGGATTCTCCGTTCGTACTGCGATTGGTCCAGCGAGATCTCCCCGCGCCATCACCGGATGCGCGCGTCGTACCACTACAGGTGCCACTACACCTGCGAACTGCAAAGACAAACGGCGAGTGTGCCCGCTCGTCGCCGGCCGATTGCCGGTGCTGTACTCCTGAATCTCGTGCTCACCGGATCGCGCGGCATTCCCGGCCAGCGAATCGATGCGGATCGCCCGTAGCAGTTGCGGCTCGGCAGACAATTCCCGCGCGCCGGCCGGCATGTTGTTCAGCTTGAGCACGTAGGCGGTCACCCAGAGATATTCATCTTCACTGAGCGCGCCTGGGTTGCCTTTCGGCATCAAGCGCGCCACGTAGTCGAAGAATTCCAACAGCGGTTTTCCCATCCATCGTGCCGCGAACACCGGACCGCTGTGCGACGCGACGGTGTGGCACCCGCTGCACGCGCCCGTGAATACTTCCCTTCCCTTCTTCGCCTGCTCGGCGGTATAGACGCCGGTCATCGTCGTGCGCGATTGCGCACGCACCGCCCGCACTGGCGCGATCAGGCACGCCGCACCAGAGACGAGCATCAGCAGCACGGTGACGTGACGCGCGCGATTCGCTGTCGCGGGTGACGCCAGGCGTGCCATGATCCCTGACATGGCCCAAGCGGCGCCGCCAACGATCAAGAGCCCCATCGCCAATCGCAGCATCCCAATGGAGAATGCGGTATCCATCGCCGGTATGCTGAAACGGTAGGCGCGCAGCACGTCGAACCGTTCTGTCATCCAATGCCATGCCGTGTGCGCAATCAGTACCGAGGCCACGACGCTGCCCGTGCGCCCCGCGACCGCTCGCCGGAAGATCCACGCGAGTACCGGCACCGCGACCGACAACACCAGCAGCTGTCCGATCTCGATGCCCGCATTGAACGACGCCAACGCCGTCAACAGATGACCACCGGCGAACTGCAGCGAATCACGCAACGCGTACGAAAAGCCGAAGCCGTGCACGAGGCCGAAACCAAACGCCACCAGCCAGCGCCGCTCGAGTTGGGCCCCGACAATATTTTCGATCGCCATGTATACGATGGAAGCCGCGATCAGCACCTCGACCAGCGACGGAAACCAGAGCGCATCTGGCGCGTAGCCGAATGCCGACGCGGCCAGCGTGATGGAATGGGCGACCGTAAACGCCGTCACGATGCCGACGAGCGGACGGAAGCGGCGCACCGGAATGATCAGGCACAGCAGAAAGAGCAGATGATCAATGCCGTCAAGCAGATGGCCGATGCCCATCGCGACGAATCGCGACGCCGCATGCCACCAGCGTGGATCGAGCTGCACCTCGCCGGGGTCACCATCATACATGTAGGCCCGCTCGACACCGTCGGGAGCGACGAAGCGTAGCACCGTCGTGGTCTTGACGCCGAGATGCGCAAGTTTCGGATCGATACTGACGCGCGCGTCCGGCGATGGCAGCGGAAACTCGAGCAGCACATCAAGCATCACTTGTCCGGCGGGGATCTCGGTGCTGACGTCGAGCCGTGCGCCAGTCGTCGTGGCGAGTGCCGACGCAAACGTGTCGAACGCGCGATCCGAGGGCACCGAGGCGCGCACGGCGGCAATGCGCCCATACGTCGGACTCGCGCCGTCCACGCGCACGGTGATGGCGTCAGCGACCCAGAGTCGCGCCGCGTCGTGCAACGTGCTATCCGCCGTCGCGAGATCCAGATACGCCCCGCGCATCGGAAACTCGACGTCGCGCATCGCGCCCAGCGGCACGCGCACCAGTACGCGCAGCAGGCGGCCGTCCGGATGGACGAACGATTGAATGGCCACACGCTTCGGGATCTCGTGCGCGCGCGTCGCGTGTGGTGTCGACAGCAATAACGCCACGACACCAACGACGACGCGCCAAGGCGTGCGCCAACGTGTGGGCCAATGCGTGCGCGTACGCGCCATCAGCGACATGCGATCGGGGACACGTATCGGATCACGCGTGATTATCTGGAGTTCTCTGGACAGGGGGAGAGGGGCAGGTTACTTCATGGCCACACGTGGGCGGCCAGCAGGTAGGGCTACGCTCCAAATCGCCACGAACTTACCACCGCGTCGCTCGGCGCACACGGGATACGTATCCCGAACGCCCGACGCTGGGGAGAGACGGATGACGCGGTCGAACAAAATGCTGGTCGCGCTGGGACTTGGGGTGGCGATCGTCGCCCTCGGTGCCGCGCAAGCGAAGCTGGGTGCCGCCGATCGACAGTTGGTGCAGGCCCCGCGCTTTGAGGTGGATCCGGTCTGGCCCAAGCCCCTGCCCAATCACTGGATTCTCGGCTCGGTGATTGGCGTCGGCATCGACAGCAAGGACCATGTCTTCATCATCCATCGCGGAGACTCGACGCTGAACCAGCGCACCGAGGCCGGCGCGAACGCCAAGCCGCCGATCGGCGAGTGCTGCGCCTCCGCGCCGCCGATTCTCGAGTTCGGTCCCGATGGCACGCTGATCAAAGCGTGGGGCGGTCCGGGGGAGGGATACGCGTGGCCGTCCTCGAATCACGGTATTGCGGTCGACGATAAGGACAACGTCTGGATCGGCGGTAACGGTGCCGCCGACTCGCACATCCTCAAATTTACCCACGACGGCACGTTCCTCCAGCAGATCGGCACACCGGGCCAGCAACCGAACAGCATGGACAGCACGCATTTCGGCCGAGTCGCCAAGATCTCGTTCGACGTGAAGGCGCAGGAGGCCTTTGTGGCCGACGGGTACGGCAACAAGCGCGTTGCGGTCCTCGACATGAAAACGGGCGCCCTGAAGCGATTCTGGGGCGCCTACGGCGGCAAACCCGATGATACCCGCATGCCCCCGTACGATCCGAGTGCGCCCCTGATCAAGCAGTTCCGGAATCCGGTGCACTGCGCCGAACCAAGCCTCGATGGCTTGGTGTACGTATGTGACCGTCCGAATGACCGGATTCAGGTTTTCAAGAAGGATGGGTCGTTCGTGAAAGAGGTCCGCATCGCGCCAGCCACCCGCGGAGACGGGTCCGTCTGGGATATCACATTCTCGCGTGATGCGGCACAAAAGTACCTACTCCTCGCCGACGGCAAGAACGAAAAGATCTACGTGATGGACCGGCAGTCGCTGGAGATTCTCACGAGCTTTGGCGACGGGGGGCGTCAGCCGGGCCAGTTTTTCGCCGTGCACAGCATCGCCACGGACTCGAAGGGCAACGTCTACACGACCGAGACCTACGAGGGAAAGCGCCTGCAGAAATTCGCGTACAAGGGGCTCTCCTCAGTGACGCGCGCCAACCAAGGCGTGCTCTGGCCGAAGAAAGCCCCCTGACCTGACCCCTCGGATCCGTCCTTAGGGAATCGCCGCCGAGCACTCGATTTCGACTTTCGCACCAGCCTGCACCAACGCAGCTACAACGACGGTCGAACGTGCCGGCGGCGTCATCGGGAAGAACTCCCGGTACGCCGCATTCATGCCGGCGAAGTCCTTGACGTCGATCAGGAACACCGTGCACTTGACGGCGTTGGCCATCGACGTACCAGCGGCCTCGAAGACCTTCTTCGTGCCTTCGAGCGCCGCCTTGGTCTGACCGCCGATGGTCGTGTCGGGCTTGTCGCGGCTGAGACCAAGTTGACCGGCGGCAAAGACCATGTTCCCGACGCGAATGCCCGGCGAGAGAATGGGCGAGGCGGTCGTGCCGGCGGGCATGACGACGGAGCGCCCTTGCGCGACGAGGGGCGTGGCGGAGAGAGTGCAGCAGAGCAAAAACGTGGGGATCGCCATACGGGCCATCAGATCCTCGGTGTGAACGGGTGAACGGGAGGGACGACGATGCCGATGTTCGACTTCATCTGTGCAGAATGCAAGCACGAGTTTGAAACGCTGGTTCGTGGCGCTCAGGTACCGGCGTGCCCGGCATGTCAGAGCACCAAGCTCAAGAAGCAATTGTCGATCCCCGCCATCAAGACGGGTGCGACACACGGATTGGCGATGCAAGCGGCCAAGCGCCGGGACAAGGCTCAAGGTGGCGAACGGATGGCGGCGCAGCGCGAATACGAATTGAACCACGACGACTGACGGCGCAAGAGGCGCTGTTGGGCGCCTCTTTTGTTACGGCTCGATCAGCAGGATTTGCACTTGTGACTGTTCTTGGCGCCGAGCTTTTCCAGGAACGCCACCGTTTCGACAAACGGTGGAACGCGTTGCACCGGACCATTCGCCATGTCGACGGTCGTCTGCCCGCGACGGCTGAGGGCGTTGACGTCACCGCCCTTGCTCATCAGGTACGTCACCAACAGCGTGTCGCCGCGCGCCGCCGCGTGATGGATCGCGTTATAGCCGTTGAAGTCACGCTGATTCACATCGATGTGCAGCTCCTCGATGAGGTATTTCACGGACGGCATCCATCCATCGGGCGCATGGCGGTGCGAGTTCGCGGCAAACCCCTCGCCGTAACCGACGCCGGCAGCCGCCTGCAACGGATAGACGCCCGGGCCACCGGCTGGGATCGGTGGCAACCCCGACGGATCCTTCCCGCCGTTCTCGTCATCAGCGGGCGCATCGTCGCTGGGCAAGCGGCCATTCGGCTTGACCGTCGCGATCGTCGGATCCGCCCCGTACTTCATGAGCAGTTTCATCGCCGCGACATCGGTACCATAGGCAGCGCGCCAGAACGGCGTTGCCCCGGTGGTGTTGACGCCGAGCAGATCGAAGTTGAACGACATGTACCACAGATGTTTTTTCAGGCGCACGTTCACGTCCGCGCCGGACTTGAGCATCATCTCCATCAGGTCGAGATGCGACGTCTGCTGCTGCAGCTGCGCCGTAGGCTGCGGGTACAGTGACTTGGGCGCCCACTGGATGTTGATGACCGAGTAGAGCGGCGACGCGCCGGCTTCACTGAGCAGCTTCACGTCGGCGCCCTTCTCCATCAGCATCTTCGCCATGTCGAAGCGACCGTTGATCGTCGCCATCAACAACGGGCTCGTCTTGTCGCCGTCGCTGACATGATTGATCGTCGCGCCAGCCTTGATCAAGGCCACGACCGACTCCGTGTTGCCCTCACGCACGGCAAACAACAGCGGGGTCAGCCCGCCCTTGTTGCCAATCAGTTCGCCGTATGACGGGCCGCGATTATTGAAGCCCGTCGCCGAACGTGACGTGTCGCCCGGCTGGCCCTGCGTTCCGCCGACGAGCGGCCCGCTTTCGGCCTTGGCCGCGACCGGCGCCGTCGGCACGCCTGCTCCACCGCGTCCGCCACGCGCACTGCTGTCCGCGGTGGCGATCGACTTGGCGACGAAGGCCGCCCCGCCTGGCGCCCCCGGCGTCGTCAGCGGTGCTTCGGCGGCCTTGATCGCGGCGACTCTTCGCGCACGCGCCGTCAACATCGCACGATCGGCGCGTTCCCGCGCACCAATGTCCTCGATCTTCGAGGTGGCTTCGATGTTCGCGCCACCCTTGATCAGTGCTTCAAGCGCTTTCACCCGGTTGTACGACGCCGCCCACATCAGCGGAGTCTGCGACCACGCCAGTTCACGAATGTCGACCGGCGCGCCCTTGTCGAGCAGCGCCGTGACGGTCTCCGCGTCGCCATCGGCGGCAGCGAAATGCAGCGCCGTCGCGCCGCCGGTCGTGGTGGCGGCCTTCACGTCCGCCCCCGCCGCGAGCAACACTTTCAGCGCCGCGCCGCGTCCCGACTTTGCCGCGAGATGCAGCGGCGTGTAGTTGCCGTTACGCGTGAATGCATCGACGCGTGCGCCGGCGGCGACAAGCATCTTCGTGAGCACGGCATCGCCGCGTGTCGCCGCCCAATGCAGCGCCGTCATCCCGTCGGCCTGCGCGGCATTCACATCGGCGCCCTGTCGCAGCAGCAGACGCACCTGCGACGTATCACCGCGCATCACCGCGTCCGCAATCGATGCGGACGGTGGCGCCGCGCGCGCGGCGCTGAAGAGCACGACCGCGCCGAGCAATACCGTCGCGCTCACCCAGCGGCGGCCGCGCACCAGCGACCGTGGCCGCTGCGTACGCATCGAGTGCTCCATCTCCATGGTCATCGTCAGACCGTCGCGCGCAGGCTGAGCGCATCCGTGCTGTCGCCAAAGCTCTTCATGTCGTCCATGCCGAGCGTGTGCATCATGCCGAGCATCGCATTGGCCATCGGCGTGCCGTCCGGCGCCTTGATGTGCTGGTTGCCAGCCAAGCGACCGCCGGCGTGGCCGACGACGATCAACGGGCAGCGGCGATGGTTGTGCAGGTTCGGATCGCCCATCGGCGAACCGTAAATGACCATCGTCTGCTCGAGCATATTGCTGTCGCCTTCCTGAATGCTCTTGAGCTTGTCGAGGAAGTAGGGCAGCTGCGCGACGTGGTACTTGTTGATCAGCTGAAATTCCTTAACGCCCTTTTCCGTGCCGCCATGGTGCGAGGCCGGATGAAACGGCTTGTCGGATCCGCTCTCCGGGTACGTCCGGCTGGAGCCGTCGCGACCCATCTTGAACGAGAAGACGCGCGTGACGTCGGCCGCGAACGCGAGCGCCTGAATGTCGAACATCAGGCGAACATGCTCGGCGAACGAGTCGGGGACCCCCGCGGGCGCCTCGGGCAAGGCGCGCACTTCCCCACTCATGTTGCGCGCTTCGACGCGCTGGATGCGGCGTTCGACTTCACGGATGTCTTCGAGGTAGCTGTCGAGGCGACGCTTGTCATCGGGACCGAGCGTCGTCTTGAGCGATGTCATTTCGCCCGAGACAAAATCCAGAATGCTGCGGCGGGTACGACGGCGTTCGGCACGCTCGGCCGACGATCCGCCGACGCCGAACAACTTCTCGAACGCCACGCGTGGATCACGGATCACCGGCAGCGGATCGCTCGGCGACGCCCAGCTGATCGAGTCGGTATAGACACAGGCATACCCGTACGCGCACCCGCCGGCCTGGTCGACGTTCTCGATGCACAGCTGCATCGACGGGATCGGCGTGTCCTGCCCGAAGCGCTTCGCATACAGCTGATCGAGCGAGGTGCCGACGCGTACGTCGGAGCCCTCGGTCTGCTTCGCGTGTGCCTGGGTCAGAAACGTCGCGCTCGAACGGAAGTGATCGCCACCGATTTCATTCGGTGCCGTCGGCTCGGCTTCACGGACATCGGTGTTGCTGATAATCGTGAGATACTCGCGATACGGATCCAACGTGTGCAGCGCTGTCGGTGCCAGGTCGAAATTCCGACCCGTCGCCGCGGGCGACCACATGTTCATCTTCGCGCCGTACTCGTTGGAGCCGGCCGCCCCGTGGACCATTTCGATCGCCACGAGACGCGGCGTCTTATTGGCCGCGCGCCACGCGCCCCGACCGGTCGGCAGCATCGCATCGAGATACGGCAGCGCGAACGTGGCGCTCAGCCCCTGAACGAACTGTCGGCGTGGAATCGCTTTGCCACTCAGAAAATGCATAGTCGATCTCTCCGTGACGTTGTGAGCGGTTCGGCTATTGACCGCGGCGGGACGCCGCGTCGGTGGCCGGCGTGGACTGCGCGACGGGCATCCGCCGCATACGGAATGCGTCGCTCTTCACGACGCCGAAGATGAAATCGTTCATCCGATAGTTGTTCGCGCGCGCCGCCACTTCGATGCGACGCACGGTGGGATTGTCGTAGTACTCGATGCGACGGCCGAGCGCGTACGCCATCAGGTTATTCGTGAACGACCGGACCAACGGAATAGGACGCTTGAGCAGGGCGCGCTGCAATTCCATCGGGTTCGTCACCTTCGTCCCGTCGTAGAAATCACCGCGGGTATCGAGGGGCGTGCCGTTCTCGCGAATACGCCACTTGCCCGTCACGTCGAAGTTATCGAGCGCGAGCCCGATCGGGTCGATGACGGCGTGACAGGACTTGCATGCAGGATTCGCGCGATGCTGCTCCATGCGCTCGCGCGTGGTCAGCATACGGCCGTCCTTGACGTCTCCCGTCTTCTCGAGGTCCGGCACGTTCGGCGGTGGCGGCGGCGGCGGCGATCCCATGAGCACTTCCATCACCCATTTGCCGCGTAACACGGGCGACGTGCGATTCGCATGCGACGTCAGCGTCAGAATCGAACCATGTCCGAGCAGGCCGACACGAGCGCTGTCGGGATATTGCACCTTCCGGAACTCATCGCCGACGACGCCGGCAATGCCGTAATGCTTCGCCAGTGTTTCGTTGAGGTACGAGTAATTGGCGTTGAATAGCTCGAGCATCGATCGGTTCTCTTGCACCAGGTGATAGAAGAACTGTTCGGTCTCGTGCCGCATATCGTCGGCAAGCTGCTCGTGGAAGTCCGGGTACTGCAGCGCGTCCGGATGCACCTTTTCGACATCCTGCAGCCGTAGCCACTGCGCGGCGAATCGCGTCGCCAAGGCTTCGGAGCGCGGATCAGCCAGCATGCGCTTGGTCTGCGTGACGAGCATCGTCGTATCCGACAGCAGCCCGCGCTTGGCCAGCGAGACAAGCGTTTCGTCGGGGCCGGCGCCCCACAGGAAGAACGACAGGCGCGAGGCGAGATCGAGCTGATTCACCGCCACACGATCACCGGCCTTCGCGCTGGCCGGGACTTCTTCCACGCGGAAAATGAAGTGCGGGCTGGCGAGCAGCGCCTCGAGTGCCGTACGCACGCCGAGCTCGAAACCGCCGTCCTTCGCGCCGTTGTCGTAGAACGTGAGCAGCGGCTTCGTGTCGTTCGGCGTCAACGGGCGACGATACGCCACCGCGCCGAGTCGATTGATGATCTTTTCCGCACAGGGACGCGCTTCCGTCGCCGACGTAGGGCGGCACGAAAAAATGCGACGACGCACCGGCGTCTCCGAGACACCGGTCGGATTGAATGGCCCGGTGACGGCGAACATCTGGATGTGCGACAGGATCGTCACGCCCGCCTGGGATCCGATCTGCGTATCCGCAATGCTGTGGCCGATCGGCGCGATGTTGTCATTCACCGGACCTTCGAACGTACGCACGTACGCGGCCGTGATCCGATGTGCACCGGCGCGGATCGGCATCGGCTTCGTCTTCATGTCCATGCCGTTCGGGTCGGCCTGCGACATCCCGCGATCGATGTCGAGCAGGGCTACACGATCGCCATTCACCGACACCTCGATCTTCTCGTCGAACGGTGCCGTTGATCCGTACAGTTGCCCGGTGGGGATCGCATGCAGCGTGACGGTGAACACATACTCGCCGTCGGCCGGGAAGTTGTGCATGACGGACACGCCACCGCGCGTGCCCTTCGGCGCACCGTCAACAGTCTCCAACTGCGACGCGAGCCGCGCGATCCGGTAGCTCGAAGTCGACGGGCTGGCTTTTGCGTCACCGACCGAGAGGCGGGCGATGCTGCTCGCCGCATCGAGATAGGCATCCAGCGTCGTCGCGGACGGCAACTGCACGTCGGCAATGTTGTCGAAGTTCGCGCTCTTCGTATCAAGCGGCAGCCAGGAATCGGCGCTGATGTCGAGCCCGAGCAGATCATGCACCGATCGCTCATACTCCGCGCGATTGAGGCGCTGGAACGTACGCGTACCGGGATTCGGGCTCTTCATCGCTGCGGCGTCCATCAGGCGCTCGAGCGTCTCCGTCAGCACCTGCATCGTGTCGCCCGCCGGACGCGTGCGCCCGGCCGGTGGCATCATGCCGGTGCGCAACTTGTTAATCATCTTTTCGGCGACTTCGGGCGTCGCGCTCGCCGCCGTCGCCAGATCGAAGTTGGCGAGCGACAGATTCCCCGACTTGCGGGCATCACTGTGACAGCCCGCGCACGTCTTCTTGATGACGCCGTTCAGCGCGTCCGGTGCGATCGATGTCGCGACCGGAAACCTCGGCGCAGTCGCACTGAAAGTGCCATGCGATCGCCGCTCGACGGCCGGCGTCGACACGGGCTTGACGGGAATGCCTCGAACCGAGGCGCTCAGCGTCGCGGGGACCGTCCGCGCCGCGTTTAGCGCAGTAGGACTCTCCAACATGACGACGACGGCAAGTCCGAGCGCGAGGGTGCCGGCGGCTCTGGCGGGTGACTTCATGCCCGGTCCTTTGGGTCTAGGTGGGAGTCGGCGTGGCGCCAACCCCGAACGGTGAGAAAGTCGGCAGCGAACAACATCAGCAAATACCTGGGGGGTAATATAGCGCCAACGAAGTGCGCAGCCTGGCGTAACTTCTACTAACTACGGAGCATATGGTCGCTCCGTTGACCCGCCTCTCTGCCCTCGAATGGGCACCTACTGCCAGGAGATTCCCCACGTGCGTATGCGCTGGATTCTGACGGCTTCCGCCGTGTCAGCGTTTCTCGGACCCGACGTCGCGTCCGCTCAGCAGCACATGAACCCCGTCGTCGACTTGCTCGCCGCCAAGAAGCCGGTGTTCGGACTCTACGCGCCAGCGAATCGCCGTGCCGGACGCGGAGGCACTGCGACTCCACCAGACTCGATGAAGTCGCCTGCGCAACTGGCGGCCGACGCCGTCGCCCACAAGAACATCGACTACATCTTCGACGGCAGCATGGAAGGCAATTACGACACCGCCGTTCCGGTGTTTGCTGAGTTTGCGAAAGGCATGCAGTCCGCCGGCTTCATCGTCAACAAGCGCTTCACGCACCCGATTTTCATCAAGACCCCGGAGATTGCGCCCGACTATGACACGGCGGGCAAGCGCATCGCCGATCAGCTCAATCTCGGCGTCAGCTCGATCGTCTTCGTCGGCGTCGAAAGCGCGGACGAGGCGCACCGTGGACTGAACATGATGCGCTTCAAGTCGAAGGGCGGCACGCGCCCGGACAATGTCGGCGACGCGCCAGCCCGGTGGGGCATGACCGAAAAGGAATACAAGGAGAAAGCCGACCTGTGGCCGCTCAACCCAAAGGGCGAGCTAGTCAACATGTCGATCGTCGAAAGCAAGGCGGGCCTCGCGCACGTGCGCGAGATCGCGGCCGTCAAAGGCATTGGCGTGCTCTTTCCTGGCGCCGGGACGTTGCGCGGTGTGTTCAGCACGACCGACGCCGCTGGCAAGCGCGTCCTCGACGAGAAAGGCTGGGAAGGCGCGATCCAACAAGTGCTTGCCGCCTGCAATGAGTTCAATGTGCCGTGCGGCTATCCGGCGGGTGAGGCGGACATCGAGATGCGGATGAAGCAGGGCTTCAGCGTCTTCGTGATCGGCTGGGGCGAACCGGGATTCAGAGCCGTTGATATCGGCAAGAAGGTTGGTGGCCGGTAACGGCAAAGCGGGCGAGCCAGTCATGGCTCGCCCGCTTTGTGCAGCACGACATCAACTGCTGCTTACGGATTGCGATCGATGCACCCGTTGAAGTTCGGGTTGTTCCGCTCCGGGAACGGCAACACGAAGGTGACATCGGTGCCGTACGTGTCGCCCGGACGATACAACATGCCGCCGATCGGGAACACGTTGGCCTGACTGCGGCCATACTGGCGCAGCAGACGACGCATGTCGCCGAGACGATGGCCCGTCAGGTACAGCCACAACGCGCGCTCCTTGAAGAGCATGTCGACGGCCGCATCCTGCGTGGCCGGTGACGTCGGGAGCGGCGTGACGGCCGCGGCGAGGCCAGTGGCACGCAGCGTGTTCAGCAACGCGAACACGGCATCACGATCACCCTGTGAACCGCCAGCTGTTGCATTCAACCGCGCTTCGGCTTCGATCAGACGCGCTTCGATGCCGTCGGCCAGCGTAACCGGCGAGTTCTGCGCCGGATACTTCTGCTCGACGGGCAGGTTGCGGCTGGTTCCGTCAAATCCGACGCGCAACGACGCCGTCCATGGCGCTCGCGGATCAGCCGGCGTCGTCAGGTAGTCGAGACCGTTCACGCCTTCTTTCGTTTGCACGGTGTAGCGCGTGCCAGCCTGGAACATCGCGTTGAAGACGCCATTCTGCTGGCGCGCGGTCGCAACGGAATGGAACACTTGATACTTGAACGTCGTGGGGACGGCGCTGACCGCACTCGCCGCCTGTGCAAACTGCCCAAGGTTCAGCAGTACGCGCGCCTTGCCGACCGACGCCAGGTTTTTGTACGTCGCGCTGGTGGCCAATGCGACGGCACTGTCCAACGTGCTGCCGGCACGCGCCAGAATCTGCGCGGTCGTCAGCGGCGTCCCGTACACGAACGACCCGTCTTCCGCCACGTTGCTGAACGGCGTGCCCGAGCAGTACGCCTCCGCAAAGAAGTCTTCGGTGAAGCCGCGGATCGCGTACATCTCGGCCAACGAGTCCTTCGCCGCCGCAGTCGTCGGCTTGACCTTAGCCCAGGCAATAATCGCCGAGCTCAGGCCAGCGCGTGCGAGGTGCAACTGGTTGTACATGGTGTTCGTCGCGCCACCGAGCACTTCGGTCTGCTTCCGACCGTCCGTGAAGTAACGGTCCGCGAACGTGTCCGTCGTCTGAATCTCGTCGCCCATGTTTCCGGTCGACACGAGGAACCCGTCCTGCGTGCCCGAGAACGAAACGACGAAGTCCTGCATCGAGCCATTGCGCAACGTGGTGGCACCGAGGCTGCCGCCAAGTGCCGACGCGGACAGCACGTCAGGCGTGTCGACGGTCAGGATCTTGCTGCTGCAGTTGGCCAGCGCCATCACCGCGGTCGCTGCTCCGACCGGACGGATGGCCCGGCGAGCGGCTGAAATGAAACTCATGTGATCGCTCGCCTCAGAAAGTGAAGTTCATGCGGAACGTGAAGATGCGTAGCGGTGGCGTGGAGAAGTATTCTTCGTTGCCGCGCGTGTCGCTGTTCGACTGTGCCGCTTCCGGATCGACGCCGGTGTATTTGGTGTTGACGCCGAGGTTACGACCCGTGAACACGATGTTCCACTTGGCGGCGCGCATCGCGTTGGCCCACTTGGTCGGCATCTCGTACGACGCCGACGCTTCGCGCCAGCGCGTGAACGCGCCGTCTTCGAACATGCCCGTGTACACCGACTGCGACGTGGCAAGCGCGTTCGCCTGATCCTGGAGCGATGCCGTCACGTCGTAGCGGCCACGGCACGTCACACCGTTCATGCACTGGTGGCGCTTGGTGTTGTTGAATTTCTTGAAGCCCCACTTGCTGTCGATCTGCGAGGAGAGGCGCAGCTTGTGGTTGAACAGTTCGATGCTGGGCGAGAACGCCACTTCGCGCGTCGGGAACGTGTTGCCCTGATAGACCGCGGTGTCGCTGTAGGTCAATTCGCTCACGACGATGATGCCGTCGCCGTTCGCGTCGTTGAACTTGATGTTCCTGTCCCACAACCCGTACAGCGGGTATCCGGGCAGGTTACGCTGGGTGTTGCGATTGCCGGACGCGATCGGCGAAATGCCGTCGCCCAGTTTGAGCATGCGATTCTTGTTGGTCGAGCCGGTCAGGCTAAAGTCGAACCCGATCGCCTTCGTGTCGATGACCTTCTGGTTGTACGTCAGTTCGACACCCGTATTCTGGATATTGCCGATGTTGACGAACTGGTTGGTCAGCCCCGAGAGCGACGGCGCGATCAAACGGCTGATCAGGGCGTCACGTGTTGTCTTGTTGTAGGACGTGACTTCGATGTTCGACTTGCCATCGAACATGTTCAGGTCAAATCCGAATTCCTTCTCGGACGAAAACTCGGGTTTAAGTGTCGAGTTGCCGAGCGATCCGAGCGATGCGCCGGGGGTGTCGCTGCCGGTCGAAAGCGTCGTCGGGCCAGCCGAATAGTAGAGCACGGCCGCGGTCGGGCCAGGGATCTGCCCAGAGGCACCGTAGGTGCCACGCAGGCGCAGCGAGTTGATCCAGGACGGCTTGTGGAAGAAGTCTTCTTCCGAGATCAGATACGACGCGCCGAGCTTCGGATAGTACACTGCATTGAAGTTCTTACCGAACGCGCTGGCCGCATCGCGGCGAACGCCGCCGGTGAGGAAGAGCTTGTCGCGAAGTGCCAGCTGCTGTTCAACGTAGTAGCCGAGCGTGCGCGCATCGGAGATCGACTGCGTGCTGGAGCGCGTTGCGGCTGTCGACACTGTCACACCGCCAGGGGGCAGTGCGATGCCAGTCGCGGTCGTGTTATTGACCGCCTGGCGGATGTACTGCATACCGACCGACGTCTTCGAGTTCAGCCACGGCAGCAACTGGAACGAACCCGTCGCGCCGTAGTCGGCCGTCTGCTGGTTGATATCCGCGCGCGTACTCTGGATGTTGCCGGTGCGCGTGGTACCGGTATTCGGGCCTTCGCCGACCTTCGAGATGAAAAGGTCGTTGCGGTCCGTATAATCGGAACCGATCGCGGCGCGGCTGGTCAGCCAAGTAAACGGATTGAACTGCGCCGTTACCGCGTTGATGAAGCGGTTGATTCCCTGCGTGGTCGTCTGCGAGAGCACATCGCCCATCATGAAGGACCGAACCCCGCGCAGCGAATCACCCTGCGCATCGACGAGATCCCCGCGCCACGGGCCACCCAACGCGGCGACCATCAGGCCGTTGCCGTTGTCTTCGTTCTGCGGCAAGCGGAGGGTGCTGTTCACATAGGCAGAAGACACCTGAAGGAACAGGTCCTTGCGCAGCTGCGCGGACACGTTGGCGCGGAGGCTATTGCGCCCCAGCGCGTTCGGACGCATTTGCGAGGAGGGGAGTCCGTCGACACCACGACGCGTGAGCAGTCGCGTGACTTCGTTGGCCGGCATCTTGTAGATGCCTGTCTCGCCCTCGGTTTGGCCGGATACGAAGAACTGCACCTGATCCGTACCGCCCGATGCTTGGAAGTTGTACTGCTGGCGGCTGCCGGTTCCAATCGGGGAGAGGGCCGAGTTGTTCAGCACGTTACCGTGTGACAGCGAGTCGACCGTGCACGTTTTCGCGGCGACGGCGCCGAGGAGGCAGATTGAGGAGACCGCCGGGTTGGCCGTCGTCTTGCCCCACAGTGACCAGAGATCGGGATACTTCGCCGTATTGTTAATGTTGCCGTTCTCAAGGCCAACGCTGTACTTCGTCTTACCCGACTTGCCGCGCTTGGTCGTGATGACCACGACGCCGTTGGCTGCTTCCGTGCCATACAGCGTTGCGGCAGACGGACCCTTCACGACTTCGATGGTTTCGATTTCTGCCGGATTGATATCGTCGAGACGCGACGGGCCGGAACCGCCCACACCGATCGCGTTATTCGTGGTCGACGTGGCGCGTACGCCGTCGATCACGACGATCGGATCGTTGCTGAGCGAGAACGAGTTCTGCCCGCGGATACGAATACGCGAGCCAGTACCGGTGGCACCGGTCTGCACGACCTGCACGCTGGACGCGCGACCGGAGAGCAGCGAGCCCATGTTCGACACGGGCAAGTCGCCGAGCTTGTCGGCGACCGCGATCTGCGTCGTCGAGTTGGCGAGTTCGACCTTTCGCTGGATACCGCTGACCGTGGTCACGACGGCGGCGAGCGAAAAGGCCGACTGCGTGATCGTGAAGTCGGCAACCACCGGCACATTCGCCATGACGGTCACGCTCGCCTTCTTCGCTTCGTAGCCGATGCGGTTGACATCGAGCGAGGTCGGTCCAGTCGGCAGTCCACGCAGCGTGTACCGCCCATTATCGCCGGTCAGCGTGCCGTTCGTGGTTCCAGTGACGAGGACGCGTACCTGCGACACAGGCTGGCCGGAGGCGGCGTCGACGACACGTCCGGAGACGATACCGCCACCCTGCGCTTGCAGCGTGGAGACTCCACCGACCGCCACGGCGGCGATGACGACGCCGACGCGTCTGGCGGTGGCCGTCACGCCGTGCAACCAGCGTGCTGCGGCGGAGCGATGTCGCGCGGATGTGTCGCGCCCAGCTCCTCGATATAGATGCATCGTGCAATTCCCCCTGAGCAGGTTCCTCAGCCGCCACCGGGTGGTGGCAGGCTTTGCTGACAGCCATGCGCGTACGCGCCTCCGGCGGAGGCTGGTGACGGTCATGACGACGCAACTGGTAAACGGGCGATGAACCGCCCGATTGTGCACGGAGAGAGCCAATTCGCAGCGGACGGGCGCGCAAATTGACATGCTGGCGGGAACTGCGGAACTTCCTAAATCACTGAGAGACCGCGAAACGAACCGGCATCGTACGGACTCAGCACCAGCCTGTCAATGCTTTGGCTCAGCTGAGTCCGCTAAACCCGCAAACGTTTACTGTCTAATGCCCCGGTGGGGGCAGATCCAACTTCGCGCCCCGCATCGACGTCGAGTCTGGCATGACGGCCGACGGTCCTGCCGGCACGCCGTTCAGCTTGAGAATGTAGGCCAGCGCATTGGCGTAATCCTCGCGCGAAAGGGACCCAGGGTTGCTGTCAGGCATCGTGCTACGGACGAGCTCGTACAGGTCAAACAGCGGGCGGCCGGTCCACTTGGCGCGGAAGTTCTCGCCCGTGATGTCTTTCTTCTCGTGGCACTCGGCGCAGATCTTGCTGAAGATCATCGCGCCGGCGGTCGCCTGCTCTTCCGAATACAACGGCACGGAGTCTTTTGCCGTCACCGCCGCGACCAATGACCCGACCGAAGTCGCGCTCAGGGTGCGTTCGCGAGGACCGTCGACGGCAGCCATGAGGACGACGGCGGCGAACAGCACAGTTGAGATCGTGGTGTGAAGCGTCATCATATGATGAGTCAACGTGTACTGGCGACAATTCGCTGGCAATTCCGGACCGGTATCCGATTTGCCTTCAACGCGCCAGGTTCGCATCTTCGCGCATCGCTAATGCTGCGCCTCCGCAATCGCGCCCACGCGACGACCCTCAACCCGACTTGCTATGGTGGACGTTTCCGAACCCGCCCACGTTCCCGTGGATCACTCCGCTTCGCCGGCCGGGCCTGGTCGACCTTGCGCCGACGACGCCACCGGCATGGAGCAGCTGCTCGATTCGATGCCTCGGCGCGACTTCCTGCGGATTGCGGGCGTAGGCGCCGGTGCCATGTTCGCGACGGGATGCGCATCGGGATCGGCGTTCGCGAGCGCGACGCCGGTCTCGGGGATCGCGCGTAATGGGTCGCGCGACGCCGGGGTGGGGCACGTCGTGGTGATCGGCGCCGGCGCCTGGGGTGGATGGACAGCGTATCATTTGCGCGCCCGCGGTGCCAAAGTCACGCTCATCGACGCGTACGGTCCGGGCAACTCACGGTCGACATCGGGCGATGAGACGCGCGGCATCCGATCATCGTACGGTGATCGCGCGACCGGCGATCTGTGGACGCCGTGGGCTCGCGCCGCGATCGAACGCTGGAATTTATTCGAGAAGGAATGGGGGCCGGTCTTTCGCACCAAGTTCTTTCATCAGACAGGCGACGTGATCATGCGTGCCGCAGATGAGCCGTTTCTTAAGAAAACGCTCGAACTGTGGAAAACCAATAA
Organism: Gemmatimonadaceae bacterium; assembly: GCA_031366985.1. Classification (GTDB taxonomy): domain Bacteria; phylum Gemmatimonadota; class Gemmatimonadetes; order Gemmatimonadales; family Gemmatimonadaceae; genus Gemmatimonas. The sequence continues at coordinate 50,189 of JANLPE010000030.1, read as the reverse complement.
CGTGCCGCACGAAGTGCTGACGGGTGACGAAGCACGGAAGCGGTACCCGGTGATCGATGCGCGCGACATCACGATCGCGATCACGGAGCCCGACGCAGGCGTCGTCCGGTGCCGAGCCGCAACGCAGGCCGTGGCGGCGATCGGTCAGAAGATGGGCGTCAACCTCGTGATCGGGCGCGTGAAGCCCGGTGCGATCCGCGGCGAAGCGATGGACGGCGTCGTGATGACCGACGGCACGGTGATCCGCGGCGATGCCTATGTGTTCGCCTGCGGCCCATGGCTGCGCAAGCTGTTCCCGTACCTCGACAATCGCATGCGTGTACCGCTCGGCTATGTGTGCTATTTCGGTGTGCCCGTAGACGATACGCGTTTCACCTATCCGAACCTGCCGAGTTTTAATTTTCCTGGGGTGACGGGTTGGCCCGTGCTTCCGGTCGACAGTCGCGGATTCCGTGTGCGTGGTGCGATCGCGCCGGCAGCGCCCGCCGGTGCGGCGCCGCCACCGTCAGCCGCGCCCGTTGGAGGAGCCCCTGCGAATTCACCGGCCGCCACCGCGGCCACACCGGTGGATCCATTACAGCAAGATCCGGATACGAGTTCGCGCTGGGCCACACAGGAGCGCATCGATGGGTCGCGGCGATTTCTCGCGGCGCGGTTCCCGCTCATCGCGAACGCGCCGCTGCTCGAGACGCGCTGCTGCCATTATGAGTCGAGTGTGAATCAGAACTTCATCATCGATCACGTGCCCGGCACGCAGAACGCGTGGATCGCCGGCGTCGGTCAGGCCGAAGGATTCAAGTTCGGCCCAGTCGTCGGCGAATACGTTGCGCAGCGCGTGCTTGGTATCGAGGGCGATCCAAAGCTGGTGAAGGCGTTCAAGCTGCCGACGGAAGAGTATGAGGCGATCGCGCCGAAGTGAGTATGGAGTAGGGAGTATCAAGTAATGCGCAACGGCGAGTACACAGACCGCGTACTCGCCGTTGCGCATTGCTCGATACTCTCTACTTACCTCTCTTCCCCCACGTGGGCGCCGCCGGCTCCTTACTCAGTCGGTCGCTCGGCTTCTCTTTGAGCAGGCGCAACGCCTCCGCCACCGCGCGCTCGAGCTGTGCATCGTGCCCGCCGATCACGTCCTTCGGCCAGTTCTCGACTTCGATATTCGGCGCGACGCCTTCGTTCTCGACAGCGAACTTTCCTTCGCGCGAGAAGAAGCCGAATCGCGGCGCGATCATTGAACCGCCGTCGACGAACGGCGGCGTATCCGTCGTCGCAACCAGTCCGCCCCACGTCCGCATGCCAACAAGCGGACCGATCTTGCGACGCTTGAACATGTACGGCATCAAGTCGCCGCCCGAGCCGGCCATCTCATTGATGATCATGACCTTCGGTCCCCATATGCCGTTCGCAGGGCTCGTGAACGGATAGCGCTCGCCGACGGGGTTGTTGAAGTAGCCATCGTAGTCGCGCCCCAGCAGATCGACGATGTAGTCGGCCGCGGAACCACCACCGTTATAACGCTCGTCAACCACAACCCCCTGACGATCCTGCTGCGCGAAGTAGTAGCGATTGAAGCTCGTGTAGCCCGGCTGTCCGGTGTTCGGCAAATAGACGTACGCGATCTTGCCGCCGGAAAGCGAATCGACAATGCGGCGATTACGCTCGACCCACGCGCGCGTACGCAGACCCTGCTCGTTGGCGATCGGGACGACGGTGATCTGTCGGGCGCCCTGCAAATCGGGACGCGCATTCACCGTCAGGACCGTTTGGTGATTCGCCGTACCATCGAGCAGGCGATACAGATTGTCCGTGCCACGCACGTCGACGCCGTTGATGGCCAGTAGGTAGTCGCCATTACTGACGTTGACGCCAGGTGTCGACAACGGCGCGCGCAGCTCAGGATTCCAGCTTTCACCGTCGAGAATCTTTGCGATACGATAGCGGCCGTTTTCGACTGCGAAGTCGGCACCGAGCAATCCGCCCGTGGCCGTCGGGACCTCCGGCATGTCACCACCGCGCACGTACGAGTGACCGATGGCGATTTCCGCGCCCATCATGTCCATAAGATAATTCAGGTCTGCACGATGCATCACGTGCGCGAGCAACGGCTCGTACATCTTCTTCATCGCCGGCCAATCCGAACCGTGCATATTCTGCACATACAGATTGTTTCGCTCGTTTCTCCAGCCCTCGTTGAAGATCTGTTTGAATTCGTCGCGCGGGTCGATGAAGGCACGCAGTACCACATTCAGATGGCCCGTGCCGGCGCCCGGCGGTGCCTTGTCCGCGTCGACGAGATACAGCCCGCCCTGCGCACCGCCGGTGCGATACAGCAGCTTCCGGCCGTCGGCACTGACGGTGTAGAGCGACACCCCCTGTGCAAACGGTGTCGCGCGGCGCGTGTTCAGTTGATAGCGATGCAACGTCGCGCCGCCGGACGCCGCAGGGGTTCCGTTTGTTCCCGTCGCCGGTAACGGTTCTGTGAAGAACACCGTCCCGGCGAGACCGGCGTGCAGCTGCGCGTAGTCGCGATCGGCAATGCCGGGCACGGCGAGTATCCGCTGCGCCATTCCGTCGAAATCGATCACGGTCGGCGACACGGCGCGCGGCACAGCCGGTCGCGCGCTGTCCGACGGCGCGCGTGAACTGTCCGCGCGAACGCGCGACGCTTCATCGTCGCTCTCGGGAAGCAACGGAGAGGCCTCGCTCTTCGACAATACCGCCAGATAGAGCGAACGCGTGTCCGGGCGATCGTACTTCGACATGTCGAGCAGCGAAGAATTCAAGCCGAAGTTGGTCGACGCAAAGAACCAGAGATACTTGCCACTTGCATCGAACGCGGGCGACGTCGCGTCGGCAAGTCCATCGGTCATCTGCTTGACCGCGCCGGATTCCGCATCGTACACGAAGATCGCACGGAACAACGATTTCAGGCGTTTCGGATAGGCGACCCATCGAGAGTCCGGACTCCAGACCGGCACAATCGATCGATCCGCCATAAAGTACGGATCGGTGTCCGCCACCTTCGCCGTGCCGGTCGCGACGTCAACAAGCCAGATGCGGAAGTGCGTATCCTGAAATGCGATGTGTTTGCCGTTCGGCGACCACGCGGGCGAATACGGACGGCTTGGTTCCGGCAATAGAATCTCGCGTGCAGCAACCATTCCATCCTGCGGCGCGATGTACAGACGATACTCGCCGGTTTTGTCGCTGAAATACGCGATCGACTTACCGTCTGGCGACCAGACGGGCGCGATCTCGGCGGAGCCGCTGGAATTCGTCAGGTTGCGAACGTCGCCCTTTTCAGCCGGAATCGTGAAAATCTCTCCACGTGCTTCGACCGCGGCGCGCTTGCCCGTCGACGACAGCGCGAGACTCGTGATGCGCGCACTGACGTCTTTCCATTGCGGCATCATCCACGCGAAGTCGCCAGTGACCGAGATATTCACGACGTGCTCTTTCGCCGCCTTCGGATCGTATTCGTGGACGTAACCGGCCTGTTCGAAGACCACCACGCCGCCGCCGGCGTCGAGCGACTTCACATCGAAGTCGGTGTACTTCGTGACCTGCGAGAGTTTCTTCGACTTCGTGTCGAACGCGAAGACGTTCGATACGCCATCGCGATCCGACAGGAAATAGACCGCGTCGCCAACCCACGCCGGGTCCATTTCTTTGCTGCCCGCGAACGGCGTCGTGTCCATCGCCGCTGACTTGAGATCCATAATCCAGATTGGACGATTCTGACCGCCGCGATAGTTGCGACGCTCTTCATCCCAGGATGCGGGCATGCGATACGCAATGCGCGCGCCATCCGGCGAGATCTTGCCCTGATTCGCACGCGGCATCGGCATCACGGTCTCCACGCCGCCGCCGACCGGAATGGTCCAGAAGCGTGGTGCCGCCGTCGGAGCCCAGGTGGCGCGTGTCGACGAGAAGACAATCGTCTTGCCGTCCGGCGTCCAGCCTTGCACCACGTCGGGACCCGGATGCCACGTGAGGCGCGTGGGCTGGCCACCCTCGACCGGCACGACGTACACATCCGTGTTGCCGGCATACTCCGCGCTGAACGCGATCAGTTTGCCGTCAGGCGACAGTTTTGGATTTTGCGTTTGCCCCTGAAAGCTGGTCAGACGACGCGCCGATCCGCCGGCGCGATCGACCACCCAAATATTGTTCGCATACGCGAAGGCAATGTGCTGTGCACTCACAGACGGCGTACGCAGCAGCCGCGTGCCCGTTTGCGCGTGGGCACCGGCAGAAATCATCCCGCTGGCGGCGATTAATGCCGCGACCCACGTGGTCGAGCGAGACAGTAGGCGATTCAAGCGCATCGGAGAGGTCGGGGAGAGGTCCGGGAGACGTCGTGGCGGGACGAGGCCTTGGAGCGACCGTCGTGTTGCCGATGCTACGTCCTCGGGGGCGCGATAGCCAGAGGCGACGGTCGTGTCAGCCTGCCGTCGGCAAGGTGCCAGCGCGAGTACCGCCCCGGCGATATCATTTGCAGACGCTCTCCACCCACTCCCACAGCTGCCCGCGTTCGGCCGCATCACGCGACCTCGCGCCGGACGGCGCCACGCACCGCCATGGCCAAGATCAAGGTAGTAAACCCCGTCGTCGAGATGGACGGCGATGAGATGACGCGCATCATCTGGCAGTTCATCAAGGACAAGTTGATCCTGCCCTATCTCGACATCCAGCTCGAGTACTACGATCTGGGCATTGAGCATCGCGACGCCACCAACGATCAGGTCACGATCGATTCGGCCGAGGCCGCCAAGAAGCACGGCGTGGCGGTCAAGTGCGCGACGATTACCCCCGATGAAGCGCGCGTCGAGGAGTTCAAGCTCAAGAAGATGTGGAAGAGCCCGAACGGCACGATCCGCAACATTCTCGGCGGCGTGATTTTCCGCGAGCCGATCATCATCTCCAACATTCCGCGACTCGTGCCCGGGTGGACGAAACCGATCGTCGTCGGCCGACACGCGCACGGCGATCAGTACAAGGCGACGGACTTCAAGGTGCCGGGGCCAGGTACCGTGACGATGACGTACACGCCGGCGGACGGCAGCGCACCGATGGAGTTCACGGTCGCCAAGTTCGGCGCTGACGGTGGCGTCGCGATGGGCATGTACAACTACAACGACTCGATCCGCGACTTTGCGCGCGCCAGCCTGACATACGGTCTGCAGCGCAACTATCCCGTGTACCTCAGCACGAAGAACACGATCCTCAAGGCCTACGATGGCACCTTCAAGGACATCTTCGAACAGGTCTTCGCCAGCGAGTTCAAGGCGGACTTCGACAAGGCTGGGCTGACCTACGAGCATCGCCTGATCGACGACATGGTCGCGTCGGCGCTCAAGTGGGAAGGCGGATATGTCTGGGCGTGCAAGAACTACGACGGCGACGTGCAGTCGGACATCGTGGCGCAGGGCTTCGGCTCACTCGGCCTCATGACCAGCGTGCTGATGACGCCGGACGGCCGGACGATGGAGGCGGAAGCTGCGCATGGCACGGTCACGCGTCACTTCCGCGAGCACCAAAAGGGCAACAAGACGTCAACAAATCCGATCGCTTCGATCTTTGCGTGGACGCGCGGACTCGCGCATCGCGGTAAGCTCGACGGCACACCAGCGCTTATCGACTTTGCGCATGCCCTCGAGACCGTCTGCATCGAAGCAGTCGAGGCGGGCGAGATGACGAAGGATCTCGCGATCCTGATCAGCCGGAACTCGCCGTATCTTTCGACGGAAGACTTCCTTGACGCGATCGATCGCCGACTGCAGGCGAAGATGGCGTAAGGCCGCCGCAGTTCGCGCGTTGCAAAGGGCAGCCCGTCAGGGCTGCCCTTTGTCTATGGTACGCTCCAGCAACGCGAGAAAATCCTGCTCGCCTGTGATATTGGGAATGTCTTCCATGTGAATCACGTATCCATACCGACGCGCGATAGCCTCGTATAGCGGAACGCGGTGCCGCAGGAGTTCTTCAAAGCCCCAGACGGCGAAGCCATCTGGATCGACGGCGTCATCGTTGGTAATGCCGTTCAACGACTTGTACTCTGCCCACTTGGCATCGAGAAAAGCGGGCTGGTAGTACATCGGCTTCGGCTGTCGCCGAAAACGTTCGACCAGCATCTTCGTGTGCACGTCATTGCCCGCGATATACACCATCACGGTGTGCGCGGCCAACGTCGTCAGCACCGGGTCCGACGTGTCATCGACATCGACGACCTCGCATAGGCTGCCACCTGAATCGCAGATGACATGCGGGTAGTCGTAGATATCATGGGCGCGCTCGATGAACTCGGGCACGTCGAGCAGCGCACTGATCTCGGCCCCCCGATGCTGCGCCTGACGCCGTCGATACTCGGCAAACGGCATGCCACCGAGATCAGGGTTGCCCGGCTTGCCGAGGTACGTCGATAGTGGACTCAGATTCTCGAAGGAAATGTTCGAGCGAATGTAGATCGAGTCCGAGCGGAGCAATTGCCGCAGGAACGGCACCTTCATCGCTTCACGCTTGAAGTTGTCGACGATGTGTTCGCCCATGTACCGAGTACCGATGCGGTAGTCGACCGAGTACTGAAACCAGTCGTGCTGCTGCAGCAGGCCGGAGACCGTCGTCTTGCCGACGCCGGACATGCCGAAAATCGTGACCGCGTGATGCGTCTGCGCGCGAAATGCGTGCCCCGAGGAGAATCGCATGCTCTGTTCTAATGCCGGTCGGGGAGGGAACGCAACCGGCTCACCCGGCGGCGATGATCTCGAGCGCTTCCCACCGCTCGACGAGCTGCGCCAATCGTGACGTCAAACTGCCGAGCGTCGCGTTCGCTGCAAGGACAGCGTTGCCGTCCCGCATCAGCACCGGATCCGACAGCGACGAGAGTACCGCATCGCGCTCCTTCTCCAGTCGATCAATGTCTTCCGGCAGCGTCGTCAGTTCTGCGGTCTCCTTGTACGAGAGCTTGCGTTTCTTCGGCGCGACCGGCGCGGCGGTGACCTTGGCCGGCGCCGTCGCTTTGGCCGCCGTCACGGATGGCAGTGGCGCGCGCTGACGCACCCAGTCCGTGTAGCCACCGACGTATTCGTTAACATGGGCGTTGCCATCGAACACTAGCGTACTGGTCACGACGTTGTCGAGGAACGCGCGATCATGACTGACGACGATCAGTGTGCCCGTGTATTCGAGCACGCGGTCCTCGAGCAGGTCCAACGTCTCCATGTCCAGATCATTCGTCGGCTCGTCGAGTATCAGGAGATTGAAGGAGCGCGTGAACAGGCGCGCGAGCAGCAGCCGGTTCCGCTCGCCACCGGACAGTGCGCGAATCGGCGTCCGCGCACGATCGGTCGGAAACAGGAAGTCCTGTAGATAGCCGTTCACATGGCGCAGGGACCCGCCGATGCTCACGAACTCCGCGCCGTCAGCGATGCTGTCGAAGACACTGACGTCATCATCGATTTGTTCACGCAACTGATCGAAGTACGCAATCTCCAAGTTGGTGCCGAGCCGGATCGAGCCGCTGTCTGGTGCCAGTTCACCGAGCAACAGGCGCAGAAGTGTCGTCTTGCCGGATCCATTCGGCCCGATGATGCCAACGCGGTCGCCGCGCGTGATCGTCGTGCTGCAATCACTGATGATGTCGCGCCGTAACGCACCGTCACCGCGGGCGAAGCGTATCTGACGGGCTTCGACGACCAGACGTCCCGAACGATCAGCATCCTGAATCTGCACCTTCGCCGACCCGACGCGATCGCGCCGCTGCAATCGTTCGACCCGCAGCGCCTCGAGCGACCGGACGCGTCCTTCATTGCGCGTCCGTCGCGCTTGAATGCCTGTGCGGATCCAGACCTCTTCTTTCGCAAGCTTGCGATCGAACTCCGCCCACTCCTTCGCTTCCGCCGAGAGCGCGGCCTCTTTACGCTCGAGGTAGAGATCGTAGTCGCCACCCCAGTCGGCCAGCCGCCCGCGATCCAGTTCGACAATGCGTGTGCCGACCTTCCGTAGAAAAGCACGATCGTGCGTGACGAAGACCAGCGTAATGCCGCGATCGATCAGGTACTGCTCCATCCACTCAACGGCTTCGATATCGAGATGATTCGTCGGCTCATCCAACAGCAGCACGTCAGGCTGACGGACCAGCGCGCGCGCGAGCAGTGTCTGCCGTTTGCGTCCGCCGGACGCTTCCGTGAACAACGCCTCCGCGTCAAGCTGCAAATGTTCCAAAACGGTTTCGACCCGTGTGTGGATCTGCCAGGCGCCCGCCGCATCGAGCGCGCGGTGTAACCGATCGAGCTCTCGGAGCGCTGCGTCATCGTGATGTGTGGCCAGCCGATGGATGGCCTGATGGTATTGCGTCAGAAGCGCGCCGGCCGGACCGACACCGGCCGCAACGACGTCGAAGATGGTGCCGGTGACATCATCGGGAATATCCTGCTCGAGCCGCGTGACGCTCACGCCTCCCTGACGCACGACTTCACCGTCGTCGGGACGCAGCGACCCGTCCAGCAATTTCAGGATTGTGCTCTTCCCTGCCCCGTTGCGACCCAACAGACAGACGCGTTCGCCCCGTTCGATCGAGAACGTGGCGTGATCGAGGACTGCGGGACCGCCGAATGCGAGACTGACTTCCTGAAAACCGATCAACGCCATCAGGAGATCGGCTTCTTCGGTGCGATGAAGACCGGTGGAATGCCGAGCGATCCGAGCAGCGCATTCAACTGCTTGAGATCATTTTCTTCGATCGTCTGCATCATCTTGAGTTGCGTGTCGAGTTTGACCGAGAACTCGCGGAACACCTGACCGTACTGCTCCGTGGGCGGAAAGGCGCAGCAGTTCACCTGCGCGTTGAGGGTGATGAAGATCTGGTACAGCTTCACCGGGTAGTTCAACGTCGCCTGATCAGCCTTCGTGTTCACTTCGTACAGCTCGGCGCGCACCTTCTCGAGCTTCTCACGTACCGGCGTAGCGGCCTTCTTCACCTGATCGACATACGACTGCGACGAGGACTGGCTCAGGCGTTGATCGATCTGGTGCTGCAGATCCTCCAGGCGCGCCACGCCTTCGCTGATGCTGTTCAGGCGCAGCACCGCGGCAGCGACCGCGGCGAACTGCGCCTGATATTCCGCGGCCGAGAATGATACGCGCGGATCAGGCAGCACGCGAAATGGGCGTGATATCGTGTCGTTGCCAACGATCAGACGCGCAACGTAGTCGCCCGGAACCGCCGTCGGACCGTCGACGTTGCCGTCATCAAAGACCGAACCGGGGATCTTCTTGGCGCCGGGATACGACAGATCCCATACGAACCGATTACTGCCGCCGCGCGCCTGTACGACGGAATCCGCCGGTAGATACGCAATCGCCGCGGAATCCAAGCGCAGCTTCGCGGCGCGAGCCGCCGCCGAGTCGGCCAGCGCGGATCCCGTTGAATCCGGCTTGGGTGTGGCGTCGCTCGTGTAGGTGCGAATCAACGCGCCATCGCGCTGCAACAGTTGGAGTGAGATCGGCTTCGCGGTCGCGCTCTTGAGCCAGTAATCGATCGCCACTCCGAACGGTGGATTCGACCCAACCGCAGCGCTCGCATTGCCGCCGCCGCTGACCCAGCGTACTCCCGGCTCCGGCGCGAACACGTGCACCGCCTTCGTGGTGATCGAATCGGCCAGCGACCGGAGCGGCGCAATGTTGTCGAGCACCCAGAAGGCGCGACCATGCGTGGCGATAAGCAGATCGTTGTCGTGAAGGTGCACATCGCGCACGCTCACACGCGGCAGATTGAGTTGCAGCGGTTCCCAATTCGCACCGTCGTTCATCGAGACGTATACGCCGATCTCCGTGCCGGCGAAGAGCAGGCCGCGACGCTTCGTGTCCGTGCGTATGGCGCGCGTATAGGCACCCATCGGGATGCCGTTGTCGATGCGCGTCCACGTGGCTCCGTAGTCTGTCGTCTTGAACAGATACGGCGCGAAATCATCCTGCTGATACCGGTTGGCCGCGACATAGGCCGTACCGGCATCGAACGGCGACGCGTCGATGATCGACACACGTGTGAATTTGCCGAACGCCTTCGGCGTCACGTTCTTCCAGGTGGTGCCGTTGTCCGTCGAGACGTGCACTAGGCCGTCATCGGAGCCCGTCCAGAGCACGCCGGCCTTCACCGGCGACTCGGCGAGCGCGAAAATCGTCGCATACCACTCGGTGCCCGTCATGTCGCCAGTGACCGGGCCGCCGGAGCGCTGCATGGTCGCGGGATCGTGCGCGGTGAGATCGGGCGAGATCTTCTCCCACGAGGCGCCGCGCGTCTTCGACCGCCACAGATGCTGCGATGCCGCGAACAGCACGCTCGTGTCGTGCACGGAAAACTGTACGGGAAACGTCCACTGAAAGCGCTCCGGCACGTCAGCGACCGCGTAGCCGTCGTAGTTCCGCATGCCGATCGAGATGTCGCGCGAAAGATTCGTGCGACTGTCGTGTCGGCCCAACGTACCCATGTAACAGCCGCCGTAGGTGACCGTCGGCAAAGCCGGATCAATCGCGATGTACGCGTTCTCGCAGCCCGCGACCGGCCACCAATCGCGCTCGCCAATGAAGCCGTTGTTCGAACGACTGGCTATGCTCACCGTCGAGTTGTCCTGTTGCGCGCCGTAAATGCGGTACGGTTGCTGATTGTCCGTCGTCACGTGATAGAACTGCGCGGTCGGCTGATTGCCCTGCGTGCTCCACGTCTTGCCACCGTCCATCGATATGCTGGCACCACCATCGTTCGCATTGATGAGCCGATCGGAATTCTTGGGATCGACCCACATCGTGTGCGTATCGCCGTGCGGCACCCGTACGCGACTGAACGTCTTACCGCCGTCGATCGAACGATGCACCGTCAGATTCATGACGTAGACGACGTTTTCGTTAGTCGGGTCCGCCGTGACGCTCATGTAGTAGAACGGACGGACCACGAAGGTCTGGTCGCTATTCGTGCGTGTCCACGTCGCGCCCGCATCATCCGACCGGAAGATGCCACCGAGGGAATCGCGCGCCTCGATATCCGCATACACGCGCTGACCGTTCGCCGGTGAGACGCTGACACCGATCTTGCCGACCGGTCCTTTGGGCATGCCGGGATTGAACGTGAGTTCCGACCAACTGTCGCCGCCGTCGGTGCTCTTCCACAAACCGCTGCGTCCGCTGCCGGCGTTCATACCCCACGGTGTGCGCTGGAACTTCCACATCGAGGCGTACAGAATACGCGGGTTCGTTGCGTCCATCGAGAGATCAGCGGCCCCGGTGCTGTCGTCGAGAAACAGCACCTTCTTCCAGGTCACCCCGCCGTCGCGCGTGCGAAAGACGCCGCGATCTGCCGACGGCCCGAACGCATGGCCGAGCGCCGTTACGTAAACGACATCTGCATCCTTGGGATGCACGCGCACGCTGGTGATTTGCTGCGTGTTCGCGAGTCCGCGCGCCTGCCACGACTGACCACCGTCGGTCGAGCGATAGACCCCGGTGCCGTAGGTGAGGTCTTCGCGCGGTGCGCCCTCTCCGCTGCCGGCCCAGATCACACTCGGATCGCTCGGCGCAACGGCGATCGCACTGACCGATGACAGATCCGACTTGCCGTCGGTCAAGTTCTCCCACGTCTGGCCGGCGTTCGCCGTCTTCCAGACGCCACCGTTGACCGCGCCGAAATAGTAGACCAACGGCTTGGACGGATCGCCGGCAACCGCCAACGCACGACCGCCGCGCGAGGGGCCGACGTTGCGCCAGCGCAGCGACTTGAAGGCGCGATTGGTCTTCGACCCGTCGGAATAGACGGTGGGATCGTACGCCGGTCTGACCGCCGACGATGTCGCGGGCTGGGCCAACATCGGCGTTGTCCAAAAGAGTAGGCCGCTGACGGCCGAGAGGACGCGCAAAGTCGCACCGCAGAAAATGGGGGAGGTTCGCATGGTCGGACGTTCGCCACCTCCGCGGCGCCAGTCCAGTGCCGGCTACGACCGGCGTAGGTCATCCGAGCCCGGTTCTACGTCATCTGACCGATGTGGGTGAGCCCGCCCGCCTCCGAACTTGGTACTCGTAGCCTGCCGTTCGTGGTCGGGCTCTGGATCCGAGGATGCCCTTGGCACGGAGAAGAGAGTGGAACGACGCGATTTCCTTCAAGGACTCGGCTCAGTCGGCGCCGCAGCAGCACTGACCGCCTGCGCCCGCCCCTTTCAGCTCTCACGCACCGCTATGCTGGGAACAGCGTCGACGCCCGCCGCAGAGCGCGACCCCGATGGGCTCTGGGCTGAAGCGGCCGCCTACGCTCGCTGGACGCCATCGCCACACAACATCCAGCCGTGGCGACTGCGGATTGTGGCGCCGGACACCGCACAGCTGTACGCCGACTTGACGCGACGACTGCCCAATACGGACCCACGCTCCGCCTTCACGTCGATGAGCCTCGCGATGTTCGTCGAGAACCTCTCTATCGCGCTGGCCCCGCGTGGCTTCGCCATTCGCGCCGAGTACGTGGGTCGGCCTTTGGAATACAGCGCGACCAAGCCTGAGCTGTTCGCCACGCTCACGATGGAGCAGGTACCCGTATCCCTCGGCGCCGTTGCGTCGCGTGAACTGCTCCTGCAGCGCCAGACGTCGCGACTGCCGTACGATGGGATGCGTGTTGATGAATTGGCGCTCGTGGACCTGTCGCGTCGAGCGAGCCGTGCCGGGTTGCAATTCGACTGGACGCACGATCCCGACACGGTCAACAGCGTGATCGCGCTGAACCGCGTCGCACTGTTCACCGATCTCGACGATAACGCCCAGCGCACGGAGTTGCGGCAATGGATTCGCACGAACGACGCCGAGGCGGCGCGATCGAAGGACGGCCTGTGGTCTCACTGTCTTCGATTCCCCGGCTGGCTGCTCAAGGACTTCTTCGATAAGCATGAGCAATGGGGTCGTGGCCGTCGTGCGGATGTCTGCGGTCGACTCCTGCTACGCGGCATGCGCGGCACACGCACCGTGGCGTGGTGGTCGGGCGCCTTTGCGCAACCCGTTGATTGGATACGGGCTGGCCACGTGTTTGCGCACAGTTGGCTCGCGCTCGCGAGACAGGGCATTCAGCTGCACCCGTTCGGCTCGATCGTTACTAACGTTCGCGCCCACAAAGAGCTCCTCCAGCAGCTCGGCCCTCGCACGCCGCAGCAACCCATCTGGATGCTGGTCCGCATTGGGCGCAGCAGTACGCCACCGCGCAGCTACCGCGTGGACGCGGCCGACCTGTTTCTCACTAACTCGGAGTTGTCATGATCATTCGCCTGCTCGCGCCACTCTGGTATCTGTTGCACCGAAGCGGGCTGTGCTCGACCGTGTTCATGCTGCGCGGATTCGAACGCGTGCGCTGGCACGTCGGCCGCATCGGTGCGCGCGTTCGCTATCAGTCGGCCCTGCTACATGTGCCCGCGTATCGCGATTTCGTTTCGGTGCACGCAACACCACGCGTCGGATCCGGCAACGACATTCCCGTCACGGACAAAATCAGCTACGTCAACGCGTACCCAATGGACGCGCGCTGCGAGGGCGGTCGTCTGCCGCGGCGCGGGGTCATGATCGACGAGTCATCGGGCAGCAGCGGTCGGCCCACCAACTGGGTGCGCGGTGCCCATGAACGGGCCGCCAATGCGCGCACGATCCGCATGGGATTGCAGCGCCGCCTTCAGGGTGACCAGCCGCTCTTCTTCATCAACGCGTTCGCGCTCGGCCCCTGGGCCACCGGCATCAATCTCACGCTCGCGCTGTCGTCATGGGGTCGACTGAAGACGCTCGGCCCCGACATCGTGAAGATCGCAAATACGTTAAACGACTTCGGTCCGTCGCAGCACTTCGTCGTCATGGGATACCCGCCGTTCCTCAAGCAGCTGCTCGATCGCGCAGACGTCGACTGGTCGCGCTTCACGGTGTCGTTCATCTACGGCGGCGAAGGTATGAGCGAATCGATGCGCCGCTACTTCGAGCAGCGCGGCATCGAGCGCGTGTACGGTTCGTACGGCGCGTCAGATCTCGAGCTCAACCTCGCGGCGGAAACGGACTTCACCATCGCCCTGCGCCGCTTGATGGAGTCGCGCCCAGACATCGCCGCGCGCCTCATGCAACATGTAGGCGCGCTGCCAATGATCTTCCAGTACAACCCGGCGGACTTTTTCCTCGAGACTACCGTCGGCGGAGAACTTCTCGTCACGGTATGCCGCCCCGGCTACGTGGCGCCGAAGATCCGTTACAACATTCACGATCTTGGGCACGTGATACGTTTTCCCGCGCTGCGCACGCGGCTCGCCGAATTCGGCGTCGACATCACGACGCTCGATGCGCGCGCGCTCGATCTGCCGGTGCTACTCCACTACGGCCGGTCGGACCTCAGCGTCTCGTGGTACGGTTGCAAGATTCCGCCGGCGGACGTGCAGGAGACGCTCTTTCGAATGCCCGCTTTCGCCACCGGCGTCGACGCATTCCGTCTGCACACGTTCGACGATGCCGTCGGAGACAAGCGACTGGTGATCGCGCTCGAGCAGGTGCAGGAACTCCCGCCGCCGCCGACGGGGAACTGGACCACGCAGTTCTTCGACACGCTCGCCGCCGTCAATCAGGACTTTCGCGAGTCGCGTCGCATGGCCCCGGCGAACAAGCCGCCACGTCTGGAGTTGCATCCGCAGGGCACCGGTCCGTTTGACGGGGCTGATATCCGAATCAAACGGCAGTACGTGTTGCAGGGGGCCGGATAATCTGTCTGCGCGTATGGATCATTCCAGCGGCTTGCCCTGTGTATCCGGAATGCCGATCCAGGAGATCGCGCTCAGCAGGTACGCGATGCCCGCAACCGCGAAGGCGGTCTGGAAGCCCATACTCGTCGCCAGCTTACCAACGGTGAACGGCGCGGCCGCACTCGCAATGCGACCGATGTTGTACGTGAACCCCTGCGACGTCGCACGGATCGCCGTCGGGTATAGCTCGGCCGTCAGTGCACCGAACCCGCTAAAGAACCCGGTGCCGAAGAACGCCACGAAGGGTCCGAGCAACAACAGAATCGTCGGATTGGTCATCGAGCCATACAACGGCAGTAGCAGACTGGCGGCCAGCAGGTAGCAGACGTACACGCGCTTTCGGCTCACGACATCGGTGATGTAGCCGAAGGTCACGTACCCGAACCACATGCCGACCTGCATGAACGCGACAAGCCACGACATGGTCTGCGTGCTCAGTCCGATGCCGCCCTGCGCTGTCGGTAACGAGAGATAGGCCGGCACCCATCCGTTCAGCCCCCACCAACCGAACAGCGCGCACGCGTTCATAAACGTCACGACCAGCGTGACCGGCAGCATACGACCACGAAAGATGTCGAGCACGCGCATCGTCGGTGTGGCCGGCGCAATGCCAGTCGCGCGCGCCGTCTCGCGTGCACGTTGGATGACGCGCCACGCCTCGGGCTCTTCGACATGGCGGCGCAACCAGAGCGTAAAGAACGCCGGAAGAATACCAATGAAGAACACCACCCGCCATCCGAATCGTGGCAGCACGAATCCGACCACCAACGCAGCGACCGCAAACCCGATTGCCCACGCGCTCTGCATGAAGCCGAGCGCCCGCCCGCGGTGTTTGGCCGACCATGTCTCCGACACGAGCGCAGCGCCGCTCGCCCACTCACCACCCATGCCAAGGCCGAGGAATGCGCGGAACACGGCGAATTGCCAGAACGTCTGCGAAAAGCCGCACATGGCCGTGAAGACCGAATAGATCAACACGCTCGCCATCAACGCGCGCGTGCGCCCGAATCGATCAGCCACGAATCCGAAAATCAACCCGCCCGCCGCACCACCGAGCAGCGTGATGGAGCCGAGCACCCCAGCCTGCGTCTTGGTCAGCCCAAGCTCGGCGATGACGGCCGATAGCGTGAGCGAGAAGAGCATGACATCGAATGCATCCAGTGCCCATCCCATTCCCGCCGCGATCAAGGCGCGACGCGGCTGCGGGGCGGCAACGCGCCACCAGCCAAAGAGGCCGCCGTCGGCGGCGGGGGCGGTGGATGAGGCGAGGGAGGCTGACATCCGACCAACCTACACACGGGCCGCAGTGCGGGAAGATACGGCGCGCTCAACCCGACGACTGGCGTCGCGACGGCGACGGCTCCACTATCCAGCCACCTATGCGATCTCTCTCTGCCCTTCTGGTTGCCGGCACGCTCGCCGCTACCATCGTTTACGCGCCGTCAGCGGCGAGCGCGCAGTCTCCGAATGACGCCGCGGCGCGGCGCGACGCGCTCGCCGTGCGTATCGACAGCGGTGTCGTCGTGGCGTTCGGCGGTCGTGCGCTCGTGCACGACTTCAGCACCTTCTTCCAGCTGCCGACCTTTCGCTATCTCACCGAATTCAACGAGCCGGACGCCGCGCTCGTGATCGTCGTGCGGAACAAGAAGGCCATCAGCACGCTGTTTGTGACGCCGCTCGATGCACGCACGGCGTTCTACTACGGTCGTCGTACCGACTCCAGCGTCAGCCGGCAAACGCACGGCATCGACGCGCGATCGTTCGCCGCGATGAACGGCGTTCTTGATTCGCTCGCCGCGACCGGACTGCCCTTCTATCACGTCCCCGACGTCGAAACGGCGGACTTCGCGCGCAACGACTCGCTCACCCGCGGCCAGCAGGCGATCAAACGCCTCGGTGCGCAGTTTCCATCATTGAAGATCCAAAATGGCATGCCGCTCGTCGCGCAACTGCGCGCGAAGAAGTCCGACGCGGAGTTGGCGTTGCTTCGGCAGGCCGCGCAGATCAGCGCCGAAGGCCATCGCGCGGCCATGCTGACTGCCAACCCGCAGCACGAGTTCGAATTGCGTGCGGCGCTCGAATACGAGTTCACGCGCCGCGGCGCTGAACGGCCCGCGTATGGGTCAATCGTCGGCGCCGGCATCAACGGCACGCAGCTGCACTACATGAAGGATAGCGATCCGGCCAAACCCGGCGATCTGGTGGTCATGGACGCGGCGGCCGAATATCGCGGCTATGCGGCCGACATCACACGCACGATCCCGGTCAGCGGCACCTACACGCCCGCGCAGCGTCAGATCTACCAGCTCGTGCGCGACGCACAGGACATCGCCGAGCGCATGTCGACGCCAGGCATGTCCGTCCGCGCGGCCAGCGACTCCTCCGTCGCAGTGCGCGCGCGCGGTTTGGCGGCACTTGGCCTGATCGAAAGCGTCGACGCGAGCTTCGATCCGCCCTGGCCCGTCAACTGCGCGACCAATCCGGCACCGTGCAAGCAGTCGAATCTCTGGATGATTCACGGCGTCTCGCATGGGCTGGGGCTCGAGGTGCACGATCCGTTGCAGGGCACGGGCCCGAACGCGGCATTTCAGGTTGGGGATGCATTCACCATCGAGCCCGGCATCTATATCGGCACGCGCGCCTTGGATGTCCTGCCGGATACACCGAAGAATCGCGCGTTCATCGCCAAGGTCCGCACCACCGTGCTCAAGTATCAGAACACGGGCGTCCGCATCGAAGACGACTACGTGATCACGAGTAAGGGGCTTGAGCGAATCTCGCTCGTCCCCCGCGAGATGGATGAAATCGAGGCGTTGATGACGCGTCGGGCCACGGTCCAACCGTAAGGAGCAACCTGTGAACAAGCGTGAGTTCTTGAGAACACTGGGCGGTGGGTCGCTCGGCATGATGTTCGCGCCGGATCGACTTGCCGCGTTCAGCGCGATGCCCGCGAAAGAACTCGCCGCCCTCGCGGATTTCTGGGATACGCTGCGCGCGAACTACCTGTTGACAAGCGACTACATCAATCTCGAAAACGGCTACTACTCGATGCAGTCGAAACCCGTCCTCGAGAAGTTCATCACGCACGTACGTGACGTGAACGTGCTCGCCGCGCGCTACATGCGCACGGTGCAGTACGACAACAAGCTCAAAGTGCAGCAGCGGCTCGCGGCGATGGCTGGCTGCTCACCCGACGAACTCATCATCACACGCAACACCACCGAGTCACTCGACACCGTGATCTCTGGCTTCGACTGGAAGCCGGGCGACGAAGCGGTCATGTCGGTGCACGACTACGGCGCGATGCTCGATCAGTTCGCGCTCATGGGCAAACGGTGGGGTGTGAAGAACACACTCGTTACGGTGCCGTTCGATCCGAAATCCGATGATGACGTCGTGCAGGTTTTCGCCAACGCGATCACGTCGAAGACGAGACTGCTGATGATCTGCCATCAGATCAACATCACGGGTCATGTGTTGCCGGTCCGCAAGATCTGCGACATGGCGCACACGAAGGGCGTTCCGGTGATGGTCGATGGCGCGCACGCATTTGCGCAACTGGATTTCAAGATTCCCGATCTCGACTGCGATTACTACGGTGCCAGTCTCCACAAATGGCTCGGCACACCGCTCGGCGCCGGCATCTTGTACGTGAAAAAGAGCCGCATCGCCGCACTCTGGCCGATCTTCGGTGACATGGGCGTGCCAGTCGACGACATCCGCAAGCTCAATCACACGGGCACGCATCCGGTACACACCGACATCACGATCGGTGACGCGATCGACTTTCACGAGAACATCGGCATTCAACGCAAAGAAGCGCGGCTGCGCTGGCTGCAGCAGTACTGGACGACCAAGGTGCGTGGCCACAAGAACGTCATGCTGTTCACGCCCAGCGATCCCAAGCGCGTCGGCGCGATTGCCAACGTCGGCATCGTGGGCATGAAGCCAGGCGACCTCGCCACGACGCTCTTCGACAAGTATCGCGTGTGGACCGTCGCGATCAATACGGCCGGCGTGACCGGCGTGCGCATCACGCCGCAACTGTTCACGACCACGCAAGAGCTGGACACGCTCGTCCGCGCGATTACCGAGCTCGCGGGCGCGTAGGGACACCCGGCATCGCTACAGCTGTCCAGTCGACCCCCACAACGCCAGTCGCGCGACATACGCCGGGTCGTCGTAGCGCGCCAGCGCGAACGCTGGCGCGTACGATGGGAGGGTCGAGCCCGTGATGTGGGCCGCCAGCAACTCGGCCGCGGCCGGCGCGGCCATCAGGCCGTATCCCGAAAACGCGACGTTCACATACGCGCCGTCGACGGCGAGCGGTCCGACGAGCGGCCGGTTCTCACGCGTCTTCGTGTAGTAGCCGCCGTCGACATACATCGGCGGCAAACGGTCGATATATGCCGCGAGCCCCGGGGCCAGCTTCACCATGCCGCGCATGACCACTTCCGGATAGAACGGATCATCCGGCAGCGGCAGCACCGGCTCGTCGACGTGATGCGCGCGGTGATAGTCCCAGAGCATGAGCACAGTCTGACTCGCGCGATAGCCTTCGGGCCGCAGATGAATGCCTGCCGGCAATGATTCCGTCAGCCAGCGCGTGTCATCGTCACCCGCGAAGTCGGCGCGTTCGTCATCGGACCATGTCAGTGTCTGCGCATCATCGAGAATCACCAATCCGGTGTTGCGGTCGACGACGCCGAGCGTGTCTTCGAAGGCGACTTTCAGATGCATCTCTAAAAAGAGCGGAAGGTCCACGTCGATCATCTGCGAGACGCGTCGCGCAAACGGCCCGGCCGCATTCACGAAATGCGGCGTCGACACGTGCTCCGTCGCGCCGTTCGCCTCGGCGATCGTGGCGCCTGTCACGCGGCCACCATGCACCTGCACCGATTCGAGACGGCCGTTGATCACGTGCACACCCGCGGCCTTCGCCTGTTCGAGCAGGTACATCCCCAGTTGGTGACCGCTCATCCATCCACAGCGCCGCGTATGAAGCACCGCGATGATGTCAGTCGCCAACCACGGGAACTGCGCACGAATCGCGTCGTGCTCCAAGAACAGGTCCGACCCCGTCGGGTGGTCCGCGTACCCGCGATGTGCGCTCGGCATGTAGCGCACCGCATCCGACCGCGAGTGATAGCGCCGTACATCGCCGGCCCCTTGTGACTCCGCGAGCCGCGCATCGGCAGCGAACTGTCTGGCCTTCGCCTCGTCGGCCGTCGCGTACAGGTAGCCCCGCCGATTCAGCAGGAATCGGTTGCCACTCGCCTCGGCCCACTGCTCTAACAGGTCGATGCTGCGGTTCATGAACTGCACCATCGACGCATCTGGGCCGGGCCACCAGTTTCGATACGCCTCGGTGGACTTGTCGCTGGTCAGCGTCATGGGCGATCGTTCGTCGACCAGTACCACGTCACGGAGACCATGCACGACCGCGAGGGCGTGGGCGGCGGCGATGCCGGCGATACCGGCGCCGCAAATCAAAACGTCGGCACGTCGAGTCATACCCAAAGAAGCGATGCATCACGGTGGCGCGCCAGCGTTCACCGTGGTCCACGGCAATCGTTCGTTCGGCAGGCCTATGCGTCGACCGACGGCGTCTACGGACGCCCGGGCAGGTCACTCAAGACGGCGCGCGCACTGCGATACGGCTGGAAATTACGGCCCCAGTCGACGCCGACGACATCGATCGTCAGGCGTGCGCCGTCGACATGCACGACCACGTAGTGGTAGGGGTTGTCGCCAGTCGCGACTCCCGGCTTGACCAAATGCTCAAGCCGCACGGAGTCCGCGACGCCGGCCTGCAGATAGGCACGTAGGTCGGGCTCGCCCTGATACGTGTAAATCGGCGCGCCGCCGCCGCCGGTTACGAGTTGGTCGATGCGACGAGTCGTCCCATTCGCATCGCGATAGCGCTCGATCCAGTGCTCGAACAGATGTTCGTGCCCGGCGACCATCAGGTCCACGCCGTACTGCCGGAACAGCGGCATGTAGTGCGCGCGCATCTCCGCAGTCTGCTCTTCAAGCGTGATGCCACCGTGGGGCCCGGACGAAAAGGCCGGATGATGCATGAACGCGACCACATGCACATAACGCGTGCGATCAATTCCCGCGAGTTGCTTGCGCACCCACTGCAGCTGCGTCGAATCTCCCGCGATGTTCGAATCGAATCCGATCACGAACGTATTGCCATACCCGAATGCATAGGTGGGATAGTCGGTCATACGCCGCGGCGCACCGTTCCTGGGAATCAACAGCGACACGGCGGCGAGAAAATTCTTGAGTCCTTCTTTTCGTCCGGGGCTGTTGATGTCGGAGGATGACGTGACATCGTGATTGCCGGGTACGAGGAAATAGGGAACCCCGGCCTCCAGCGTCAGACGGTTGATCAGCGGCGTGAAACTGACGTTCCACTGTTTCGCATCACGTCCGTTCACCGCCGCATCGCCGCTCTGCAACACAAATCGCACGGGGTCGGGCCCGTTCTTCATACTGACGATCGTGCGCACCATCGACTCCATCACCAACTGATGCTCGGCCTGCACTTCAACGCCGTCATGACGTCCACGCGTGTCGCCGTACACGATGAACGAGAACCGCGTTTCCTTCGCGCTCGCGCTTTCACCGGGAAGCGAGACATGCGGAGGCTGGATCGGGATCACCGTGTCGCGCGCGGCGACGGTCGGCACCTGCGCGTCCACGACTCCACTCGACCACAACGCACCAATCACCAACGACCATCCCGCGGCCATCGGCCTCCACGTCGGCATCCGTCGCATCTACGCTCTCGGTTTGCGTTTTCTGGCTTTCTTCGCGGCCTTCTCCGCCTGTACGCGCTCGACCTCGGCGATGCTGGCTTCGCGAGTGGCGATCTCGGCTTCACGCAGCCTCCAGGCTGCACGGTCACGCCCCTCGGCCTCTCGCGTCCTCGCCAGACTCTCCGCGTCGCGCCATGCGGCCACCTTCGCGTGATCTCCGCTCAGCAGCACATCCGGCACCGCCGCGCCACGGTATTCGGCCGGTCGCGTATAGCTCGGCGCGCTGATGCCGCGATCGTAGAACGAATCGGTGCGCGCGCTCTCGATGTCGCCCATCGCACCAGGCAGCAGACGCACGGTGGCGTCGACGATCGCGAGCGCCGCGGGCTCACCCCCGCTCAGCACATAGTCGCCCAGCGAGATCTCCTCGGTCGCGAGATGCATCGCCACGCGTTCGTCGATGTCCTTGTAGTGCCCGCACAGCAGCGTCAACTCGGTGCCCGCCGCGAAGCGCACCGCATCGGCATGGGCGAAGCGCTTGCCTCGTGGCGACAACAGCACGATCGGTGATGTCGCCTGCACCGCGGCCACGGCCTCGAAAAACGGCGCCGGCTTCATGACCATCCCGGGACCACCGCCGAACGGTGCATCGTCGACCGACCGATGCCGGTCGTGCGTGAAGTCGCGCAGATCGATCACGCGGTACGACACACCCCCGGCGGCCGCCGCCCGGGCCGGTATGCTCAACGCGAGTGGGGCGGCGAAGAATTCGGGGAAGATCGTGACAATGTTGATGCGCAGCATTCGACGCGACCTACTGGATCAGCCCGTCCAGCGGCCTCAGAAAGATCGTTCGCGACTCCTCATCGACACGCTCGATGATGTCGGGGTGCCACGGCACCAGCGGTCGTGCGGTGGCCGTTTCGACTTCGATCAGTAAACCCTGCGGCGCCTGGTATACGTCGCGCACGTGACCGACCGGCCCCTGACCGACCACCTCGACCGCCATGCCGATCAACGAGAAGAGATACACCTCGTCTTCGTCCGGCACGGGAATGCGTGCGGCATCACACAGCAGATACCGGGCCCGCCACAGGTCGGCGTCGTCGCGATCGGTGATTTCGACCGTCCGCACGAGCCACTCTTTATTCATCGGGCGGCCGTCTTCGATGGTCAGGGCGATAGGTGCCCCGTCGCGCATCGACAGGGCGCCGTCGCGGTCGCCGGCAAAAACGACAGCGCCGGACGCGAAAATCACGTCCGGCGCATCAGTCATCGTTTGAACGGCCCAGCCGCCGCGCACGCCATGCGCGCGACCGATCCGACCCACTACGACATAGTCGGCCAGCTTACGCCTCGGCGTTCGGCATCGCGACCGCTGCAGCCTGCAGCTTCGACGCCAGACGCGCTTCGTGACGCGCCTTCATGACGCCGGCACGACGCAGCAACGAGCGAACGGTGTCCGTCGGCAACGCGCCAACGTTCAACCAATGGTTCACGCGCTCAACCTGCAGGTTGAGCGCGTTCTCGCCACCACGCGGCTGATACTGACCGATGATCTCGATGAAACGGCCATCGCGCGGAGCAGTCGAGTCGGCAACAACAATGCGGTACATCGGGGTCTTCTTCCGGCCTTCACGGCGGAGACGAATACGAACGGCCATCTCGACATCCTCGGTGCGATGGTGACAGGGTAGCCACGCCACGCCAAGACTCGCGGGAACGGCCACCGCCTGAGCTCATCGCGCCGCCGGCGTTTCCGGGGCGCACTCAGGTCTTCCCATACAGCATTGGTCGAACGGCCGGTGGGGAGCCTTGAAAGGTAGCGAGTGCAAGGTGCCGAGCGCTACTGGGGCCAACAGCCACCCTAGACTACTTGACCGTAAACGCCACTGCGGCCCGGGTCTTGTCCCACTGCATCGACCACTCACCGCCCTTCCCGGCCGGCTTCACTGCCAATTCCATCTTTTCGACGGCGGCTGGCAGTGTCGTCACGGTCACTGGGATGCGCACAAGATCCTGCGCAGCATCGTACTCGGTCCCGGACTGTCCCGTCTGCTTGTTCACGATCAGTTCCCAATGGCCTCCCTCCACAAGCTTCATGAAGAGCGTGTACTTGCCAGCCGGAACCACCACGATGCCAAAGGCGAGCGGTTTCGTGGTGATGAAGCCGGTCGCTTCATTGGCTCCCAGACGCCAGACCATTCCCCATTTCATGTCGGCGAGACCACCGAAAACATCGCGTCCTCGCTTCGACGGGCGACCGTAGTTCACCGAGATCTCAGCGCCACTGATGGTGGCGTTCAGCGAGTCGCGAGGCGAGAGCGGCGGCTGCGTGGCACCAGCTGGTGGCGCGCCCGCCGTAGCCTGAGCGGCGGCGGGCGCGGCGGCTGCGGTCAGTGTCAGCACGGCGGACAGGGACAGAATTCTTGATAGCGTCATAGTGGGACGGCGCGTTGGAGGAGCAGGATACTGCAGTGCGGGCGACTCAATTAACAAGTACACTATAGCACGCCGACGCGAGCACACGCACACGCTGGTCCGCTCCTGACACTCGCCAATCCGTGAATTCATCAGTCGTCGCCAATCAGATCGCTTGGACACTGCAGGGCGCGATCGCTGTCACGTTCGCGTTTGCGCAGCTTGGATTGGCCGTGCAGCTCAAGCGTCCGGCCACGCGGGCGCTGGCGCTCGGTTGGCTTTGGACGACTGTCGCGCTTTTGGCCGTGGCCATCGATTCTTTCGTCGATCCGACCGGCCGCCAAACCCTCCCCACGTTGATCTTCGGCGGCCTCACGCTCGCCGGATTCGGCGCCAGCCTCCCCGCGTTCGAAACCGCCGCACGGCAGGTCGTGAGCGGCACCGAGGTCGAGCCGTTGTCTCGACTCGTGAAGCGATCCGTCATGTGGGCGCTCGCCCTGATGCTGGTCACCGTCTTCCTCGTTCTGCTCGGCCAAGGCCCGTTCGCTTACACCAATCGGTTTGTCGGTCTGGTCGGACGATTGGTGATCGTGGCGCTCTATGGGCGGTTGACGCTGGCGGTGTGGCGTTCCCGGCAGCGTGCCGATGAGCGCTTCACGAGCGCGCTGACATTGTTGACGGCCACCTTGGTCTATCAAGTGGCCCGTCCGATTCTCGTACTCGCGTTCTTCGGCGGCCCGCCATCCGGCGACCTGCCGACGTCGACGGCGATCGCATTCGTCAGTATTCAGATCTTCGGGTCGACGTTGTTCGGCGTCTCGTGCCTGCTGCTTGCGCTCGCGGAAGAGCGCGCGGCCACACTTGAGACTGGGCGCCTGCTGCGCGATGCGGCACTCCGGATGGAACGCTCGCACAGTCTCGAAAGTGTCGGCCGGCTGGCGAGCGGCGTCGCGCACGACTTCAACAACTTGCTGACCGTCATCTCCAGCAGCGTGGAAATGGCTCGCGATGCGAACAACGCACAGGCGCGGAGTCCACACATCGACGTCGAATTGGTGGAAATCGCGAATGCGGCGTCGAGAGGCGCGACGCTCACACGTCAGCTCCTCACGTTCGCACGCCCACAGCCGCAGTCGATCGAGCGATGTGACGTGGGTGCGAGCGTACGGCGCATGACGTCACTGATGGAACGACTCGTCGGCGCACACATCCGCGTATCGGTGACGGTCGCACCCACGTCCACTGTCGTGACCATGGATCCGGCACCGTTCGAACAGGTCCTCGTGAATCTCATGGCCAACGCACGCGACGCGATGCCGACGGGCGGCGACATCGCGATCGACGTCGGCGTGTCGCACGTCGGCGTGTCGCACGTCGATTCGCTCGCCCATCCGGCGCTGCAGTTGACGAATGGGCATTACGTGAAAGTCTCCGTCGCCGATACGGGACGGGGCATCGACGCGGACGCAATGCCGCATCTCTTCGAGCCATTCTTCACCACCCGCCACGCGGATGGTGGCACCGGTCTGGGGCTCGCGTCTGTTCTGGGCATCGTGCGCCGCGTCGGCGGCGATGTACTGGTCGACAGCGTCCTCGGCAAAGGCTCGACGTTCACGGTATTCCTCCCGTCCGCCGACGAGGACATTGCGCGGCGGGGCGATTAGGTTCATCGGCATGTCGAAATCCTCACTCTACCGCGCCCTGCCTCAGGCCCGTCGCGTCGCGCTCGTGCAACACGCCATCGTGAACCACAAGGGGGCACGCGCGCAGTACGCGCAGCGCCTGGTCGCGAAGGGCGGTGGCTTCCGCGCTGCGACGTTGATGACCTGGCCGCCCGACAAACTCGCGCGAGAACTGGTTCGACTGAACGCAGAATCGTCGACCGACGAACTGGAGTTGCTGCAACTCTTGTACGTCGACCTCGAGCCGACCATTCAGATCGCGTTCTTCAATGCGGCAGCCGTGACCCACGAAAACGGCATCCTTCCAGAAGGACTCGAGCCGCCGTATGCCTCAACAGATGCAGTGGCTGCGGGCGCCGCCGCCGTGCTCGCCGCCCACGGTGACGACGGTCGGCATTACCTGCGGGTGCTGGTCCGCTACAACCTCCCCGCCTGGCCCGGTCTCGACACCCTCGTCGACTAGTCTCGCTATTCGGTCTCCCTACTCCCCACTTCCGACTCCTTGCTTATCCGTTCGTCGAATCGGACCATCAACAGCCGAGCCGGTAGTACGGATCCCTCCGCTGGTGCATACGTGTGCGGCTCGGCACTGCGAAAGACCATGCTCTCCCCGCACGCCAGCGTCACAACGGTCGAACCGACTGTGATCGTCGCGCTGCCGTCGAGCACGTAAACGAATTCTTCCCCCGGGTGCTCGCGCGTCACACTCGGACCGTAGAGTTCGACGACGTTCGATAGCAGTCGCCCGTCGCTGAGTCGCGAACTCAACACAACAATCGGCACCTTCACGCCCCGCTCGGCGAACGCCGCGCGTTCTTGGGCGGTGAGCGGACGATCGACCCCGCCAAGCGGGCCCGCACCGAAATCGACGAGGTCATACCAGCGATCGTCGCCCGTGCGATGCACGGCGACGCGATCGTCGAGCGCCGTGTCCGGATCGCGCAGTCGCGCGACGTGCAGCCCCAACGCCGCGCACACTTTCACGATCGTCATCGCGTACGTACCACCGCCCTGCTCGAGGCGCACGATGGACGACTTGGACAATCCGGCCGCATCCGCCAGTTCACGGATCGAGCGACCCTGGCGCATACGGGCGCGACGCAAGCGATCGCCGAGCGCCTCGGGCGTCAGACTTGCCATCACGCGTCCTGCCTGCTGCTCCTGTTCCCGGATTGACGAGCCAGCCATCGATACGACCCTCAGCGCATCCCGAACATCCCACCGCCGCCGCCGCCGAACGGCAGACGTGGCATACCACCGCCCTTTCCTCCACCACCCTGACCACCACCACCGGCACCGAACTTCTTCATCATTTTCTGCATATCGCGGAACTGGTCCAGCAGCTTGTTCACCTCACTCACCGGCCGTCCCGCGCCCTTGGCGATGCGAGCACGACGCGAACCGTTCAGAATGTCCGGTTTCTTGCGTTCCGCCGGCGTCATCGAGAGCACGATCGCCTCGATGTGCTTCATTCGCTTGGGATCGATCTTCGCGTCCTTCAGCATCTTGCTGTTCACGCCGGGCAGCATCTTCAGGAGATTTTCCATCGGTCCGAGCTTTTGCATCTGCCGCATCGCCGAAAGAAAGTCCTCGAGGTCCATGCCTTCTTTGCGGACCTTCTTCTCGAGCTTCTTCGCTTCGTCGGCGTCGAATGACTCCTGCGCCTTCTCGACAAGCGAGACGATGTCACCCATCTGCAGAATGCGGCCGGCCATCCGCTCCGGATGAAACTCCTCGAGTGCATCCGGCTTTTCGCCAACGCCGATGTACTTGATGGGCTTCTTCAGGACGCCGTAAATCGACAGCGCCGCACCACCGCGCGCATCGCCATCGAGTTTGGTGAGGATCACGCCGGTGATATTTAGCGCTTCGTCAAACCCTTGCGCGATCTTCACCGCTTCCTGACCCGTCATCCCGTCCGCGACGAACAGGATCTCGTCCGGTTTGATCGCCGCCTTGAGCCGTTTGAGCTCGTCCATCATGTCGGTGTCGATCTGCAATCGACCCGCCGTATCGATGATCACCACGCGATCACGATTCCGCACACCTTGATCGATACCCGCCTTCGCGATCTTCACGACATCCTTCGAGTCACGATCCGCGTACACCGGCACATTCAACGCCTTCCCGAGCGTTTCAAGCTGATCGATGGCCGCCGGTCGATACACGTCGGCGGCGACGAGCCTCGTGCTCTTGTGCTCGGCCAGCAGCCGCCGCGCGAGCTTACCAGCCGTGGTCGTTTTGCCGGAACCCTGCAAGCCGACCATCATGATGATCGTCGGCGGTACCGTGCTCATCTTCAGCCCTTCACGACGTTCACCAAGCATCGAGGTGAGTTCGTCGTAGACGATCTTCACTAGCTGCTGCGCCGGCTGAATCGTTTTGATCTGCAACATGCCGACGGCCTTCAGCTCGACCCGCTCGAGGAACTCGCGCGTCAAGGTGAAGTTCACGTCGGCTTCGAGAAGGACGCGGCGAACCTCACGCAGCCCTTCTTTAAGATCGGCCTCGGTCAGAACGCCGCGGCCGCGAAGCTTGGCGAAGACGTTTCCGAGTTTGTCTGAGAGTTCGTCGAACATGATTCTGTAGGGTAACGGACGCGGGGGGGCGGGAACAGGGGAACTGCCCCCGTGCGTAAAATCACCCATTCGTGTTCCCGGGGGGTGACGAACCAGGCCATCCTGTGCGCAACTTGAGTTGGAATCACGCGTTTCACGGAACGTCGGGCACCATAGATTACCCCGAAGTCCCCCTCACCCTCGCCCGCCCCGTGTCGTCATCCAATCCGCGCTTCCCGGCTATCTCGATGCCCCGTGGTCAGCGGAAGGAGGAAATCCTCCGCGCTGAGCTGCCGCCGAAGCTGCCGCTGATGGCGCTCCGGTCGACCATCGTCTACCCGTTGGGCACCATCGCCGTGCAGATGGGTGCGCCCGAGAACCTCGCGCTGCTGCGCGCGCATGAGGAGAGCGGTCTGGTCGTGGCCTTAGTGGTCGCCGCCGGCGACGGTGACGATGCCATCGAGCCGCACAAGTTCGTCGGTCGCGTCGGCGTCGCGGCGCGTGTGCACGAGCGCATCAACCTGCCGGGCGAGACGATCCAGATCACGTTGCAGGGTCTGCGACGCATCACGATCGACGCGATCGATCAGACGTCGCCATACGCCATCGCGCAAATTCAGGGCGCAAAGGAAACACCAGCCGACGCGTCCGAACTCGATGAACTCGTCGCGCGTACCGTGACCGCGGCCGAGACGCTCGCCGAGTTGGTGGATCGCATTCCCAGTGAAGTGCCGCAGATCCTGAAGATGAACGTCTCCGATCCGGGCCGCTTCGCGGACCTGGCGGCGACGAACATGAATCTGCGCATCGCTGACAAGGAAGAAGTGCTGCAGCGCCTCGATATCGGCCAGCGTATCCGCTTCATCCTCTCGCGGCTCGAGCGCGAAGTCGCGCGTGCCAGAGTGATGGAAGACGTGAAGAAGCAGACCGAGATCAAGATCGAGCAGCACCAGCGCGAGTTCTATCTGCGCCAGCAGCTACGGGCGATTCAATCGGAGCTCGGCGAGGCGGATCCGAACGAGAAGGAGTCGGTCGAGCTGCTGCGCCGCATCGAGGAAGCGAACCTGCCCGAGAAGGTCGTGCAGGAAGCGCGTCGCGAGACGGAACGCCTTCGCATGTTGTCGCCGGCATCCAGCGAGTATCAGGTGCTGCGGACCTATCTCGACTGGGTCCTCGCCCTGCCCTGGAACAAGCGGACAGCGGACGATCAGGAGATCACGTTGTCGCGCGTCGAAGCCGCGCTCGGTGACAAACATTACGGACTCGACGAAGCAAAGGAACGCATCATCGAGTACCTCGCGGTGCGCAAGCTTCGCGGTGGAGATCCGACGGGTCCCATCCTCTGTTTTGTCGGTCCACCGGGGACTGGCAAAACGTCGCTCGGCGAAGCCATCGCGACCGCGATCGGGCGCGAGTTCTATCGCATCTCCGTCGGAGGCGTGCGCGATGAAGCCGAGATCCGCGGCCATCGGCGCACGTATGTCGGCGCGATGCCCGGCCTGCTGTTGCAGGCGCTCCGCCGCGTGAATGTCAGGGATCCCGTCATCATGATCGACGAGATCGACAAGATGTCGAACGGCGGTAATTCGGGAGACCCGACCGCAGCGATGCTCGAAGTGCTCGATCCGTCGCAGAATACGAGCTTCGTCGATCACTACCTGAATCTGCCGTTCAATCTGTCGAGCGTGTTGTTCATCTGCACTGCAAACAACCTGTTCGATATCCCCGGCCCCTTGCGCGATCGCATGGAAGTCATTCGGATCGCCGGATACACGATCGAAGAAAAGGTCGAGATCTCGACGCGGTACCTTATGCCGCGCCTGCTCGAAGAGCATGGCCTCTCCGCCGCCGACGTACACGTTCCCGAGGATGTGCTCGGATTCGTCTCCAGCCGGTATTCTCGCGAAGCCGGTCTGCGCGGGATGGAACGGTCGCTCGCGTCGCTGTTGCGCAAGCGCGCCCGGGCCAAGGCTGATGGCGACGACAGTCTGTGGGAGATCACGGCCGAGCGCGTCGAGGAGATTCTCGGTGCGCCGAGATTCAGCAATGATGCAGCCGACATGGAACCGGAGATCGGCGCCGTGACGGGCCTCGCCTGGACGAACACGGGCGGCGATCTGCTCACCATCGAAGCGCTGCGCATGCCGGGCACCGGCAAGTTGACCGTGACCGGGCAGCTGGGTGACGTGATGCGCGAATCAGTCGATGCGGCCTACTCATTCGTCCGCTCGCGCGCGACACCGCTCGGCATCGAAGACTCAGAGTTCCGCGAGTCAGATCTGCATCTGCACTTCCCCGCCGGATCGATTCCAAAGGACGGTCCATCGGCCGGTATCGCGGTCACGCTGGCGCTCGCGAGCGCGTTGTCGCGTCGACCAGTGCGTCGTGATCTCGCGCTCACCGGTGAGGTCACGTTGCGCGGAAAAGTGCTCGAGATCGGCGGCGTGAAAGAGAAGGTGCTCGCCGCCTACCGGGCCGGTTTGCGCGAAGTGATCATGCCGAAGGGCAACGAAAAAGACGTGCGCGATGTGCCGCAGGAAGTGCGCGACAAGATGGCCTTCACCTTCACCAGCACGATGGATGAGGTGTTTCATCTCGCACTGCTGCCGCTTCCTGATGCACATCATGCAGACAGTGCACCGGCAGCCGACAGCTGGATCGAGCCACCAACACGCGTGCGACCCGAACTCAGCGACCGCCCGAACTGAGCACGTACAGCAGCACGCCGACCAGACCACCGACGATTGTGCCGTTGATGCGAATGAACTGCAGATCGCGACCAATCTGCAGTTCGATTTTGCGGGAGGTGGCATTCGCATCCCACGCGGCGACGGTCGTGGCAATCAGCTTGGCGACCTCCTCGCGGGCCTGCTCGACCGCATACGTCACGAGCTCTACCAGCCAGCCATTCAGTTTCGCAGCGAGCTCTGGATCCGTGAGCACTTTCTGTCCGAGTCCGGTGAGCCACCGTTCGACCTGATCGGGCTCGGACTCCACATCGTCCGCCAAACGATCCGCATAGTTCGCGAGCCGCGACTTCACGTCGTCCCACACCGTGCGTGAGAACTCGGTGACGGCCGGGTGCGCGAGCATTTCCAGTTTGATCTGCTCGGCCCTGGCGATGACATCGGGGTTTTCGCGCAACGACAGGACGAATCGATCGACGGCTTCGTCGTAGCGATGCCGCAGGGGATGCTGCGGGTCGGCGGCGACCGCGACGAGTGTTTTTTCGACGCCGCTCACGATCTTGTCGCCCAATCGGCTTTCGACCGCGCCCGGTACCCACCACGGGCTCTCCGCCTTGACGCGCTCACGGATCATGCCGTCGTTCTCATCGAGGAACCGCGCCGCCAACCGCAGTGCGTCGTCGAGCAGCACCTGATGTCGTCCTCCGGCCGTGAGCAGTTCGAACACGCGCGCGATGATGGGCGCGACCTTTAAGGTTCGCAGCCGTGAGACGATCCCCTGATCGACCACCTGCTGCACATCCTCATCGCGCATCACACTCGCGGCGCCAGTCAATCCGCGGGCCACATGGCGGGAGAGCTTCCGGCTGTTCTCCGGTTGCGCCAGCCATGTGGCGGCACGCTCACCGAGCTTCATCGCGGCAAGCTTGGCTGCCACGACGTCGCGCGTGAGAAAATTACGCTGCACGAAATTGCCGAGCGCCGTGCCGATGCGATCCTTCCGCGCGGGCACGATCGCCGTGTGCGGGATCGGAATGCCCATGGGGTGTCGGAAGAGCGCGGTCACCGCGAACCAGTCCGCGATCCCGCCGATCATCGCCGCTTCCGCGAACGCGCGAATGTAGCCCAGCCACGGATGGCGCGCCTCGTAAAATCGCGCCACGACGAACACGATTGCCACAACGACCAGCATGGCCGTCGCGACGCGCTTCATGCGGACCAAGCGCACGCGCTTGATCTCGTCGTCCGGGGTGACTCGCAACGCCGCAGGTGTGAGATCCACCGCGGTCATAGGCTTAGCGTCCGATGGTAACGCGCGCCGGATCAATCAGCGCGCCAATGCCTGCTGGAGTGTCCATGAAGATCACTACGGCCCGTCCATCGCGCTGTTCCAGCGAGAGCGTCACCGTGCGCGCGCCGTGAGTCTTCCCGGCGGAGACGTCAAGACGACGCGTGGTGGCGCCCGCCGCGACGGTCTGTTTCCCAAGATCGTACCGTCGACGAATGGCATCGGCGAGCAGGTCCTGGAAGTCTACGGCGTCCACCGACGTATCCCACACGCTCGCCCAGACCAGTGCATCACCCTGCGGTGTACGCACAACCGCATACTTGTCGCCGTCGATGCCACCGGCCCCTCGTCGCGCCGCGACTTCGTCTTTCAGATGTTGCACCAGAATCAAGCGCGTTTCAAATTCACCGTAGGTATTCGTGTAGATCACCGTGCCGACGTTGGGCTTCGGCAGCGTCACCGCCGTCGGCACGTCGCGCTTCGACTTATCGTCGGTGAAATACGCCGCGTCATTCAGGATCTGCTTCGTCGACACGGGCAGATCAGTCAGTAGTTCCTTGACCGGTCGTTTGTCGCTGAATCGTCGCACGAAATCGGCCCCACCGAGATACGGAAAGAGCAACCCTTCCCGCACCGCGCGGGGCGCCGACGCAAAGACCGGCATACTGCCCTGTCCATCGCGAATCAGATCGCGAATGCGATCCCAGCCGCCCGGCATCTTGAGCATCGGGCCCAGATTTGGATCGACAAGGAACTGCGTGAAAATGGCGTGGCCTTCGAGAATCGCCTGCGCCGCCGCCTGCCGGTCCGCATCGCCGGTCTCCGACTGAATCGAGTCCACCTTGATGTATTGATCCTGCAGCGCATGCACCAGTTCGTGCGTGACGGTCTGCGCGAGCAACGCCTTGGGCGCGCCGTCGACCACGTACAACACTTTGGTCGCTGGGTCGTAGAAACCGATGATCTGCTCCTCAAGCAGTCGCTGCAGCAACGGGGCCAGCTGCAACGTGTCGGGGATGAGCCCGAGCACGCGATACGCACGTTGCTGCCCGTCGATCAGCACCTTCGCCTTGTCGCTCGTGAGCTGCTTCATCACGAACGTCGCGACCTCGTCGTGCGATCGCGTCTCCAGCGTGGGCGGCGTCTTGAACGTCAGCCCGACCTGCGCTTCGATCCGCGGGACCGCCTTGCCGACCAGATCAGCATACGGTCCTTCGAACTTCGCGCGCGTATCGCCGCACGCAGCCAGCAGGCACGTCAAAACGACAAACGTTGCTACGCGCAGGGAGGCGACACCGGGCCGCGACAGTAGGGTGGTTCGTGCGAAAAGTCGGATCACGTGGGGAAGGCGCGCTGCATGTACCAGACGATGAGGCGATCACCCCAAAGCAAGGCCAGCATCGCGGCCGGCGCAAGGAACACGCCAAAGGGCACATCGGGAAACTCGAATGCCTGTCCGCTGCGTCGGCTGCGCACCCAGACAATCGGTCCGACAATCAACAGGAAGAAGACCGCGCCAACTGCAGCGCCGCCAATGATCGTCAGCAGAGCGCGTTCCGGTCCCAGCGCTGCGCCGACGACCGCCATCAACGTGGTGTCGCCGAAGCCCATCGCCTCACGCTTCATCGCGACTTCGGCCAACCATCCGATGATCGTGATCGCTCCGGCGCCGACACAGGCGCCGAGTACCGCGGGCCATGTGGACGCAAAGAGCGAGGTCTCGCCGACGAAAAAGTTCGCCACGGCCATGCCGAGCACCAACGCGAGTCCCGTGATGGTAAAGCCATCAGGAATCAGATAGTGTTTGGCATCCGTGATCGCGATGCCCAGCAGGACCGTCCCGAAAATCGCGACGCGAAACGCCTCGAACGTGACGTCGAAGGCGATCACACACCCGACCCAGCCCAGCGCGACGAGCAACTCGACCGCCGGATACTGCACCGAAATCGGCAGGGCGCACCCTTTGCACTTCCCGCGCAACAAGATCCAGCTGAACAGCGGAATGTTCTCGTACCACGCGATCGGGCGCTCGCAATTCGGGCATCGGGAGCGCGGCCTGATGACGCTGAGTTCCGCCGGCCACCGCGAGATGCACACATTCAGGAAGGACCCGATCGACGCACCGACCACGAAGATCGGCAGGAGGATCACGGCAACGACGTCGACGGTCAGATTGGGCATCATGGGCGAGTGGATTCGCAGGCGCTCATCCGGACGTCAGCCCGGACGCAACGCATGCAGCAGTATTCCGGTGGCCACAGCCACGTTCAACGATTCGATGCCCGGTGCCATGCCGATCGCCACACGACAGGTGGCGCGCGCTGACACATACGGCGAAAGACCCGCCCCTTCGTTGCTCACCACCAGCGCCAAACGCGCGGGCAGCGTCTCACGACGCAGGGCTTCTGACGAATCGATCACGAGACCATCGGTGTCCGCAGCCCAGCAAACGATGTCCTGCGCGTCCAGGAACGCGGTGACGTCCTCCCAACTCGCCGCCAAGGCTGGGTGCACAAACAGGGCCCCCATCGTGCTACGGACGACCTTAGCGTTCCAGAGGTCAACGGTTCCCGGCAAAGCCACGGTCGCGGTGACGCCGAGGGCGGCCGCGGTGCGAATGATCGTCCCGACATTGCCGGGGTCCTGGAGCGCATCCAGCAGCAAATACCGGGCGCTATCACCCGGCTCCGGCAATCGCACCGATGGGATCTCCGCGACGGCCAGCACCCCCTGGGGGGACTCCGTGCTCGCCGCGCTTTCGAACTCCGCGTCACTGACGGTCTTGGCCGGCACGTCCCGACCAGCGGCGGCGTCAAGCAGCGCCGCGCCCCGGTCAGAACTGATAAGTTCTTCGCTAACCAGCAAACCGATAATAGCCAGTTCCGACGACAGCAGCGCCTCCACGGACCGCACCCCTTCGGCCACAAAGCACCCCTGTCGCTCGCGGGCTTTGCGACGCTGCAGGTCACGCGCGAGGGTCAGGAGTTTCACGATGACAGCCGCCGCACAAAGTCCTGAATCAGCGACTCGAAGTCGGAAGCCACGGCCCTCCCGACGTCCACCACCTCTTCGTGATTCAACGACTGGAGCGACAAACCGGCCGCCTTGTTCGTAATGCACGAGACCGCGGCCACGCGCATACCGATCGCGCGCGCCACGATCACTTCCGGAACCGTCGACATGCCAACCGCATCGACACCGAGGCGCTCGAGCATGCGCACTTCGGCCGGCGTTTCGTATGTGGGGCCGAGGAGTCCGCAGTACACGCCGACCTGCAAGGTCACCCCGACGGCGCGCGCCGCCTCGTGCATAAGCGACTGCAGCGCGGCGTCGTACGGTTGCGACATATCGGGAAACCGTTCGTCGCCGTGCTCGAGCGGCCCGGACAGCGGATTGCGAAACATCAAGTTCATGTGATCGGCGATGACCATCAGGTCGCCGGGTTTGAACGTGCGGCGCACGCCGCCCGCGGCATTCGACGCGATGTAGACCGTCGCGCCAAGGGCGTGCATCACACGCACCGGAAAGGCCGCCAGCGCCGCGTCGTGTCCTTCGTACAGGTGAATGCGTCCCGCCATCAACGCGACGGGTCGCCCACCAAGCGTGCCGAGGATCAACTGACCAGCGTGGCCGGCGACGGTCGCCGCCGGAAAGCCCGGGACATGCGAAAACGGAATGCGCGTCGCGTTGTCGATCTTCGAGGCAAGACCACCCAGCCCTGAGCCCAAGACGATCCCGCACACCGGAGCCTCGAAGGCGGCGCCGACTCGCGCGCGCACGTAGTCGGCCGCCACGCTCGCCTCCGCAGCGCCGGGCCCGTTTCGCGACGCCGCATGCGTCATCGTCACGAACGGCTGGTTCACTCGCTCTCCCCCCACGACATGACCGCCGTCAAATCGTCGGCGAGCAACTGCCGCATGTCACGCTCAGCGGCGTTGCGCATAGCCTGACGCTCGGCATGCGGAAGAAATGCAGCGTCGAACGACGCGAGTGACAGTGCGCTCAGTTCTCGCAGACCGAAGCCGAGATGTTGCGCGCATTGCACGTATTCATCGGTCAACGAGACGCCGCTCATGAGGCGGTTGTCCGTACTGATCGTCACGATGCCGCCGAGCCGATGGTGACGCGCCAGCGGATGGTCCGCGAAGGTGGTCACCACGCGCGTCTGTACGTTGCTCGTCGGGCAGACTTCGAGCGGGATCTGATGATCGATCACATACGCCTCGAGCGCCGAGTCTTCGTGCAAGCGCGTGCCGTGGCCGATGCGATCCGTCGCACACCGGTGCACGGCCTCGCGAATCGAATGCGGGCCATCACCTTCGCCGGCGTGCACCGTCACCGCGAGGTCGTTGGCGCGCGCATAGTCGAATGCGAGCGCATGCACGTGCGCCGGGTTGCCCAATTCACCGCCGGCCAGATCAAATGCGACCACGCCGCGATGTTTGAATGACACGGCCAGCTCGGCCATCTCCATCGCATGCGGCCACGGGAAGCTGCGCAGCGCGCAGATGATCACGCGCGCCACGGTGCCGCTCTCCCGCTCACCGCGGTGCACACCGCGCGCAACCGCCGTCACGACGTCATCCAGCGACAGACCTGCGCGGATGTTGAGCGACGGGCAGAAGCGGACTTCGATATAGCGCACGCCATCGAGCGCCGCGTCGAGGACCAACTCGTGTGCGATGCGCTCAAGCGATACGGCGTCCTGCATCACGGCCAGCGTGATCTCGAACCGCGCGAGATAGTCGCCCAAGTCGCGCGCGTCATCCACGCGCATCCAGCGCGCGAGTTCGCTCGCATCGTGCACCGGTAGCACGTGGCCTTGGTTTGCGGAAAATTCGAGCAACGTCGACGGCCGCAAGGAACCGTCCAGATGGCAATGCAGCTCCGCCTTGGGCATTCGCTGCACGATCTCCATGAAGGCGGCGGACGGTTCGTTCATGCGGTCTCCTCAGGACGATCGCGCACTGGCACCACGCGAAAAATGGCACCACCGGACAGTGGGACATCGGCGGCAACGGGCAAGCCACGACTGTCGGTCAGCCGCATGGTGCCGGCCGTGATCGCGTCGACATCGTTCGGGAAGAGCGCACGTACCGCGTCAAGCGCGATCGATCCGATCGGGACGCTCACCCCTCGCTCGTTCACATACACGCGCACATCCGTCGGTCCGTTCACGCCAGCATCTCCTCGTAACGCACTGATGATCCTTCGGTGTCTTGCGGGCCGTCCGGCATGTTGGTGTCGATGATGAAAGCTATCGAGACACGCATCGTCCGGCGTTCTCCGGGCGGCGTTCTCCGGGCGGCGTTCTCCGGGCGGCGTTCACCCCGACGTGCGGTCATCGCGGCAGCCTGCTACCCGGTCGCTTGACGGCAGGCGGTGCGCCACCCGCAGCCTCAACAGAACGGCCCCGCGTCTGTTCCGAATACGCCGCCGCGACGGCCTTCGAAGGCACGAGGCGCCAGTTACGCGTCGCATACGACGCTGGCTCAAGGGCCTTCCCGGCGTCGCCCAGTCGTTTGACTTCGTCGATCAACAGCTGTCGGATATCCACGTCGCGCTGATACACCACCGGCGCGCCGGACAGCATCGCGTAGCCCCCACCGCCGCCGGCCCGATAGTTGTTCAGGGCCACGGTGAACGAATCACTCGCCGCGACCGCGTGACCGTTCACGCTCAGGGAGGTGATGCGCGCACCGACGGGCTTCGTCAGATCGATCACGTAGTCGGCGCCCGACAGCACGTCGAAGTTGAAGCCGGGGACCGCGGCATCGACGATACCGTTCGCCGGGACTTGGCCATTGGCGTCGAGCGAGCGATAGTAGCGTGCCGAATGCTCCAGAAATGCGCGCAGCTGTGCGCCGCTCACTTTCACGGCGCGCAGCGTGTTGTCGTACGGATATAGCTTGCTCAGCGCGGCGAGCGTGATCGCGCCCGTATCGAGCGTCGCATCGAGTGAAAATGCCGCCGTGGCCGCGAGCTGGGCACCCGTGGCCCGTCGCATCAGTTCGGTGACGAGATCGGTGATCGGCATGTCCGCCACGCGCGCGCTGTCGGCATGCCACACCACCGCCGTTCGGCCGACGGGCGCAGTGGCCCACGCCACCGTCGCTTTGTGTGTCGCTGCAGATGCGGCCAACATGGCGGGTGATTCCGCGTGTCCGGCGACTTTCACCGATGAGCCATGTCGCGCGACGACCGACCACTGCCCTTTCGTTCGCGCGAGCGTGAGCGTCCCGAAGCCGACCGTCGTCGCCCAATTGCCCGGCTGGATAAGCAACGTGCTGTTGATCGTTGAATCGACGAGTTCGCGATGCGAGTGACCGTACACGACGAGATCGATTCCGTTGATCTCGCGCGGTACGCGGGCCGCCACGTTCTCGGAGGGCAGTCCGGTGGCCACGGTGTCGTCGCTGGCGGCCTCCTCGAGTCCGGAATGCAGCACCACGATCACCACATCCGCCTTGCGTCGCTTGACTTCGGCCACCGCGGCGCGCACGGCAGGCACGATATCGCTGATGGTGATGCGGGCGTCGCGCAGATTGTCGGCGTCCCATACCATCGAGCCGGGCGTCGTCGCGCCAATGATGGCGATGCGCACGGTACCGCCGCGCACCGCCGCTCGGGTAATGATCGTGAACGGGGCCGCGAGCGGCGTGGTGGCGACGTCCCGCACGTTCGCCGCCAGAAACGGAAATCCCGCCTGCCCGATCGCACGACGCAGCAGCGGGACGCCGTAGTTGAACTCGTGATTACCGATCACGGCCGCGTCGTATTGCATGACGTTCATCGCCGCGATCACTGGATGCACTGGTGTCGGATTCACCTTCGCCGCGACGAACGTGAGCGGATTGCCTTGCAGTAGATCGCCGCCGTCGACGAGCACCACATGACCCGGATTCGCGCGGCGCACCGAGTCGACGACCGTCGCGGCCGCGGCCAGTGATCGCGCGGGATCAGCCGCATTTGCGTAGTAGTCCCAGGCGCGCAGGCGACCGTGCACATCAGTGGTCGCCGCCACCACAAGGTCGAATCGATCGGCGCCTTGCGCCCGCAGAAGCTCGGCCGCCCCAGGCAGCGTCAACCCGGTGGCCGCGATGGCCACGCGGAGGGATCGCCGTGACAGCGACCGAATTGCTCTTTCCATAGGAGAATGCTAGTGGACGACCGCCGTGGCCTCCACCCGCCCCTTCGCCTCGCAGGGAATTCCGAAGGCCGCCCCCTCCCCCGCGCGCCCAAGGGCCGCGAACTTCCCAGGAGCGGTGATACGCATTTGTTACACCGTCGTGGCAAAGCGGACACCTCAGACAGGCAGGATGTTCATCGTGTTGTGGCGAAGACTGTGCACGGCATCGACCCCCCTCGTATGAAGCCGCTGATTATCGGCATCGCCGGCGGGACTGGTTCAGGCAAATCGACGGTGGCGAGAAAGGTCGCTGAGGCGCTCCCGGATGCTTCGGTGGCGTTTCTCGAGATGGACGCGTATTACCGCGATTTCCGGCATTTGACGTTGCAGCAGTTGCATCACGTCAACTGGGATCATCCGGATGCCTTCGATGTGGAGTTGCTGACCGCACACCTCGCGGCACTGTCGCGAGGCGAACGGGTGGAGATGCCCGTGTACGAGTTCGCGTCGCATTCACGCAGTACGCGGACGCGTCCGATCGAACCCTCGGATGTGGTCGTGATCGACGGCATTCTGTTGTTGTCTGATCCGAATGTGCGTGAGCTGTGCGACGTGAAGGTATTCGTCGATGCGGATCCGGACATTCGATTGATTCGACGCATTCGGCGCGACACCGCGGTGCGCGGTCGAACGCTGGAGTCCGTGCTCGAGCAGTACCTGACCACCGTACAACCCATGCATCTGCAGTTCGTAGAACCCAGCAAGCGGTACGCCGATGTCATCGTCCCGCGCGGGGGGAGCAACACGGTCGCGATCGAGATGATCGTGGCCAAGATCCAACGACGATTGACCGCGCGATTGGCCGCGCGGGAAGCGATGCCCACTCCGGTGTTCGTACCAGCGACGCCTTCCGAGACATAACTCGCATGAATCCAGTGCCGCCGTCCGCCGAACGCATTCTCGTCGTCGATGATGAGCCGGAGATTGTCGCCCTCGTGGCGTACCATCTCGGAAAGGCGGGGTATCGCCTCTCCACGGCCGCGACCGGACAAGACGCGCTCGAGGCGGCGCGACGTGAACGATTCTCGCTCATCGTGCTCGACCTCATGCTGCCCGGCATGTCGGGCTTCGATGTGCTCGAGGCGCTGCGCACCGATGATGCCACGCGCGACGTCGCGGTCCTGATGCTCACGGCGCGTCGGGAGGAGCCGGATCGCATCCGTGGCCTCTCACTCGGCGCCGATGACTACCTCACGAAACCGTTCAGCCCCGCCGAACTGGTGCTGCGTGTCGCCGCGATCCTGCGGCGCGCCGGGTCGGCACCGACGAGCACCGCTGACGGCATCGTCATCGGACCGCTGAAGATCGATCGCGGCGCGATGACCGTGGTCGTTGACAATCAGCCGGTCGACCTGACGCCGACTGAATTCAAGCTGTTGCTGACGCTGGCCGAACGACGTGGTCGCGTGCAGGGTCGCGGTCACCTGCTGGAGACGGTATGGGAAGCGGCGCCGGATATTCAAACGCGCACCGTCGACATGCATGTGCAACGCCTGCGGACCAAACTCGGGCCGGCTGGCGACCTGATCGAAACGGTGCGTGGCTTCGGCTATCGCCTTCGCGCCTCGGCGCCACGGGGCGGTTGATATCTTCGCCACTATGCAGGGAATCCCTTGCGGCTGACTCAACGCCTCGTCTTCAACACGTTTGTCGTCGCCACGTTGCTGGTCTCGATCGTGCTATTTGCGGTCGAACGCCGGGTGACGGAGCGAGTACGCGCAGAAGGACCGGCCGCGGGGACGCTCGCCAGTGATGCGTTTCTCGCCAATGTGCGGAGGGACATCGTCATTGCCGGGCTGGCCGTTCTGATCGTCGGCGTCGGCTTGGCCCGTGTGCTGGCGCGTCCCGTCGCGCGACCGATCGAAGAGCTGCGTGACGTCGCGCGGGCCCTCGCCTCTGGTGATCTCTCCCGTCGGCCGTCACTGATCGGTGCGGGCGAAATCGGCGACCTTGCCGATGCACTGCGACAGCTCGCCGAACAGCTCGAAGCGCGACGGAATGCGCTCACCGCCGAAGAAGAATTGCTCGTCGCGTTGACCGAGTCGCTCAACGAAGGGGTCGTCGCCGTCGATGCGCGGCAGCAGGTCGTGCGCATGAACGAAACCGCACGCCAATTGCTACGACTTCGGGAACCTGTGCCATTCCCGGCCGAGTATCTGCCGCGCGATCGAACACTGCGCGAAGCGCTCGTGGCGGTGTTGTCTGGGGCGGAGGCCGTCCCCGGCGAGGTGCGCGTCGACGATCGAACGCTCTCGCTCACGGCGCGCCCGTTACCGGCGGGCGGTGCCATTCTCGCGCTTTACGATTTGACGCCATTCCGCCGGCTCGAAGCCGTGCGTCGCGATTTCGTCGCCAACGTCTCGCACGAATTGCGCACGCCGCTGACGGTTATCACCGGATTCGTCGAAACCCTGCAGGACGAAGACTTGCCACCGGACCTGCGCCGTCAGTTCCTCGCAATGACCGAAGGTAACGTGCGACGCATGCAACGCATCGTCGACGACCTGCTCGATCTGTCACGCATTGAATCCGGTGGGTGGCTTCCGAACCCCGTCGAGCAGGATGTCGCGGCGGTGGCCGCAGAAATCACGGCACCGCTGCAGGCGGTCGCGAAGGCAAAAGGTATCGTCTTGCATGTTGACATCGCGCCCAACACCGCCTCGATCTACGCCGATTCCACCGCCACCCGGCAGATCCTCAGTAACCTCACCGAAAATGCGCTGCGTCACACGATGAGCGGCGAGGTCGTGCTCTTCACCGAGCACGACGAGCAGGGCGAGTGGCTGGGCGTGCGCGACACGGGGATCGGCATCAGCGCGGAACACCTACCTCGGATTTTTGAACGTTTCTATCGCGCCGATCCTAGCCGGTCGCGTGAGGCCGGCGGTACGGGTCTCGGACTGGCGATCGTCCGTCATTTGGCAGAGGCGCACGGCGGGCGCGTCCGGGCCGAGAGCACGCCAGGCGTCGGCACCACGATCGCGGCGCTGTTTCCCCGCGCAGAGACGCGCGCCGAACTTTAGCTGTTCGCGGCGCGCCGCACTAATCCGTCGAATCCGAGTCGGCGTGATCCGCCGTGGACGGCTGGCCATCGACGGTCGTCGGAAGCGAATCCAGCGGCGCATCCGCCGACGCCCGCGACTCCAACGCCTCCAACGCCTCCAACGCACGTTGCGCATTGGCGGCCGCCACCGCGCCAGACGTATCGACACGACGCGGCCGTTTCCCCGCATACGCCTCCGCGATCAGCCGCGGCAGCATGACGCCGGCCGGCCCTTCGACCGCGAGAACGCTCGGGCCGCGACGCTGCCCATCCATCGTGGGGTTGACCACGATGACCGTCGCGCCGTGCGCGGCCGCGACCCAAGCCAGTGAGGCGGCCGGTTCAACGATGTTCGAGGTGCCGACCGAGAGAAACACGTCACACGCGACCGCCGCGTTCCGAGCGACTTCGTACTGATCCATCGGCAGTGGCTCGCCAAACCACACGACGTCGGGTCGCATCAACGCTCCGCACGAGGCGCAGGTGGGCACCTCGTGGCTGTCGTCCACGGGCTCGATCGTACCCGGGCACCCCGCGCTGCAGCGCGCCCGCATCAGCGAGCCGTGCAGCGAAACCACCCCTCGGCTCCCCGCACGCTGATGGAGATCATCGACGTTCTGCGTCACCAGGGTGCAATGGGATACGCGCGAGGCCAAGGTCGCCAAGGCCATATGGGCCGCGTTGGGCTGAGCCGGACGCACCATGGCGCGCCGCGCCGCATACCACTGCCAGACCCGCTTCGGATGCTGCGCAAACGCTTCTGGAGTGGCCAGATCCTCGGGCGAAAACTTCGACCACAGTCCGGTCAGCGCATCGCGGAACGTTGGGATGCCGCTTTCGGCGGACGTTCCGGCGCCTGTGAGTACGCAGACGTGCTCGGCCGACCGCAACG
Organism: Gemmatimonadaceae bacterium; assembly: GCA_031366985.1. Lineage (GTDB taxonomy): Bacteria > Gemmatimonadota > Gemmatimonadetes > Gemmatimonadales > Gemmatimonadaceae > Gemmatimonas. Next base: position 6,873 of record JANLPE010000030.1, on the reverse strand, counting down.
CCTTGGCGGCCACGGACAAGGCCTCGGCGCGGGTCTGCGGGTCGGTGGTCGGCGGTGAGGCCACCCGGCGGGCATTCGCCGCCAAGCCGTTGAAAGAGGAGTTCGGGGTCATCTCAGGCCGAGATTACCTAGACAAGGACCCGTCGGCAACGGGTGCCCCCTGCCTTTTTCTGAGAAAATGCGCGTTTTGCCGTTCAGGCGTGCCACGGTCATCCGGAAGTCCGTGACACGTTCGTTGCAATTCCGTGGGGAGATCGAAACCTGCGTCACGGAAGTTCATCGCATCCCGGGCGCGCGCTTGGCGCCGAGATCCAGATGGACACCCTGACTCGAACGACTCCCATTATGCGGAAATACGCAGATGTGACCCGCCCCGCTCCTCTGACCATGATGCTGCGCGGCCTCGCTGCGGCAGCGCGCTGGCTCGTGGCTGTGATGGTCGCTGCCGCGCCCGTTACACACGCCGCTGCGCAGCCCGCGCCGACGGGCCGAATCATTGGTCGCATCATCGACGCCGATAACGGCCAAGGCCTGATCGGCGCCGGCGTTCAGATCGTGGGAACGACCATCGGCGCGCAGTCCGGCGTCGACGGTCGCTTCACGATTCCCGGCGTTCCTGCGGGTACGGTCACGATAACAGTACGTCGCATTGGGTACGGCCCGAAGACCGTGACGGGTATCGTGCTCGAAGCCAGCAAGACGCTTGAGCAGAACATCTCGCTTAAGGTCGCCACGCTGCAGCTGGCCGCACTGACGGTCTCTGCCTCTTCGGAACGCGGCACGGTCAACGACGCGCTCAACACTCAGCGATCGGCGACAGGCGTGCAAAACGCAATCACGGCCGAGCAGATCGCGAAGAGTCCGGACGCCAACGCGGCGCAAGCGGTCCAGCGTGTCAGCGGCGTCACGGTCACCGACAACAAGTACGTGTTCGTGCGCGGCCTCGGCGAGCGCTATACCACAAGCTCCCTCAACGGTGCACGTGTGCCGAGCCCAGAGCCCGAAAAGCGCGTTGTGCCGCTGGACATGTTTCCGTCGGGATTGCTGCAGAGCATCACAACGATCAAGACCTTCACGCCGGAACAGCAGGGCGATTTTTCCGGCGCGCTCGTCGACATCAAGACGCGTGAGTTCCCGGCGCGTCGCGGCGGCACGCTAAGCCTCGGCAGCGGCTACGAAGCGGGAGCGACCGGTGCGAACCTCTTCGCGGCCAGGACGATTGGCGGCGAGAACTTCGCCATGGTCAACAACGGACGCGAGCTGCCTTCGCTCATTCGGTACGTCGGAAACTTCACGAACTTCAATTTGTCGCAGGGTGACAAGAACCTGCTGATCAGTCAGTTCCGCAATTCATGGACGCCGACGGCTTCGACGGGTGCGCCGAACTTCAGCGGCTCGATGTCGATGGGTGGAAACGATCCCATCCTGTTCGGTCATCGCCTTGGCTATTTGATCTCCGGCACGATGTCGAACGGCACCGATGTCAAGATGGATCAGGTGCGCGCACAGGCAGACCGTGGCCCGACAAAGGGTGCCACGATCGAGACCGACAAGTTCACCGGCTCCACCGCGCAACAGAGCGTGCTCTGGGGCGGCCTCGCGAACCTCAGCACGATGATCGGCACAACGACCCGGATCTCGGCGAACGGGTTGTATAACCGTACGTCCGACAACACGGCGCGCATCGAAACAGGCGTCTTCTCCAGCGACGAGACGCAGGCGAAGATCACGCGCCAGCAGTACGTCGAGCGCTCCGTGCACTCGTTCCAGCTGGCGGGCGATCATCAAATGAATGACGACCATCATTTCGAATGGTTCGGCACCGTCAGCGGCGTCTCGCGCAACGAACCGGACAAGTCGGAGTTCGTGCAGATTTTCGAGAAGGACACGCCGACGTCGGCCGGTGTGTATCGGTGGTTCGGCAGCGGCAACGGCGGTGCAGTGCGCACCTTCTCGCTGTTGACGGAAAACAGCCGCGAGGCCAACGCGAAGTACTCGTTCTCCTTCGGTGAACAGGGACGCCGCACGACCGTGAAGGTTGGCGGTCTGCTCCGCAGCACGGATCGCAACAGCGACAACCGCGCCTACAACATCAGTGGCCGTGGTCTGCCGAACGCGACGCGCGAGTTGCCGGCTGAACTGCTCTTCGATGGCCGCAACACGACGTCGACGTCGGCCGTATTCGATATCGGGCCGCTGTCGCAGGGCGGTGCGTACACGGCGAAGGATCAGCTGTCGGCGAGCTTCGCGATGGCCGAGATCCCGCTCACGTCAAATCTCCGCATGATCACCGGCGCGCGCTACGAACTCGACCATCTTGAAGTGAACGCCGTGTCGAGCCTCGGTCGTGCCGTCGACTCGAAGAAGGCGTGGGGCGATCTGCTGCCGTCGCTCGCGATGAACTATCAAGTGAACAACACGCAGCAGCTGCGCTTCTCGGCCTCGCGAACACTCGCGCGCCCTGAATATCGTGAGCTCTCACCGATCATCAGCCGTGACGTCGTCGGCGGCGATGACGTCGCCGGCAATGAGAACCTGCTGCGGACCAACGTCACGAACCTCGACCTGCGTTGGGAGGCCTACCCGAATTCCGGCGAGCTGGTCAGCGTCGCGCTGTTCGCCAAGAGCTTCAAAAATCCGATCGAACGCGTGTACCGCGCTTCATCGAGTGCGCGTCAGGTGTATTACGCGAATGCCGATGGCGCGGACAACCTCGGTGTCGAGCTCGAAATGCGGAAGGATCTTGGCGTCATCTGGCCGCGACTTATGCCGTTCACGGTGTTCAGCAACGTGACCGTGATGCAGAGTCGGATTCAGCTGTCGTCGGTCGCCGCGTCCAGCCTCACGAATGACAAGCGGCGCATGGTTGGGCAGGCTCCGTATGTGTTCAACGGCGGCGTGTCGTACACTACGTCGAATGGCAACTCGACGGCCAGCCTGCTCTTCAACCGTGTCGGTGAGCGTATCGACGTGGCGGGCGAATCACCGCTGCCCGACGTCGTTCTGACGCCGCGCAATGTGATGGACTTCTCCGTGCGCATGGGACTCACCAAGTCGCTGACGCTGCGCGCCGATGCGCGCAACCTCCTCGACGCGGCGTACAAGACCACGCAGGGCACCGTAACGCGCGAGTACTACAGACCTGGCCGCACCTTTCAGATGGGCCTGCAGTTCCGTCCGTAGTTGGATGGCTGCGGCTGTGACATCGGTGTGACACGATGGATATGTAACACGGACACACGAGTCGTTTCTTTGAGGGACGATGAGGCGCAGGTCGCCTTGCCGTCCCGTCGTGTTTCACGGCACGACCGTGCACCGCATTTGCCGCCGCATGCACGCCGTGCCATCTCCCACACGTTTTGAGGCTTCGCATGATCTTTCGTCGGGTGCTACCCATCGCCGTAGTTTTCGCACTGTCGTTCGTGACCGCATGCAAGAGCGACTCAACGACCGCGCCGGTCGCGCCCAATCCAATCCTCGGCTTCGCCATCGTGGCCAAGAGCGCCACGTCGGTGCAGTACACGTTCACGACCGTGCCGGGCGATGCGAGCTATGAAGTACAACGCGCGGAAGGCACCACGGGCAGTTTTGCCAGCGACACCGTGATCACCGCGCCGGCGACCGCCACGGCGATCACCGTCACGCGCAGCAGCCTCAGAGTGAACACGCCCTATCGCTTCCGGGTCATCACGACAAAGGGAAGCCTGCAAAGCATTCCGTCCAGCGAACAGTCGGCGTCGACGCTGAACGTGGGCAACGCCGCCGCGGACCTCACGACGGACATCACCGCGAACCGTACGTTGTTCGCGGACACGGTGTACACGCTCAAGGGCTTCATTCACGTCGCGAATGGCGCCACGTTGACCATTCAGCCTGGCACCAAGATCCAAGGCGACTTCGCCACGGTCGGATCGTCATTGTGGATCTTGCGCGGTGCCAAGTTGCAGGCGGTCGGCACCGCCGATCTCCCGATCGTGTTCACCTCGTCGCGCGCCGCTGGCGTCCGTCAGCCGGGTGACTGGGGCGGACTGCTCATGATCGGCAACGCCATCGACAGCCGCAGTGGCGTGATCAATATCGAAGGCTCCGGCGTCGACGGTTCGACCGTCGTCGGCGGCAAGAACTACTTCGTGCAATACAACGGCGGCACCGTCGCGACCGACAACTCGGGCACGCTCAACTACGTGCGCGTTGAGTTCGCCGGCTATGCGACGCTGATCGATCAGGAGTTCAACTCCTTCACGCTGGCCGCGATCGGCTCCGGAACGCGGATGTCCTACGTCGAAGCGCTCGCGGGCCTCGACGATTCCTTCGAATTCTTTGGCGGTGGTTTTGACTTCGACCACGCCGTCGCGTTCGAAACGGCCGACGACATGTTCGACATGTCGGAAGGCTGGAGTGGCCGCATGCAGTACCTGATCGGCTACAACTCGGTGCAGCTGACGCCGCGCACGGGCGCCGGATTCTACTCCGTCGATATCCAAGGCATCGAGAATGACGGCTGCAACGGCACCGGTTGCGATCTCGGGTTCAACACCACGCCGTATACGATCCCGCTGGTGGCGAACTACACGTTGATCGGCTGCGGCGATGTGGCGTGCTCGGGTACTGGTGGCGGCTACGGCGCGATGCTCCGTCGCGGAACGGGTGGCTACTACGTCAACGGCGTGCTCGCGCGCTGGCCGCGTGCCGGCATCTCGCTGCGCGACAGCTTGACGTTCGTGCGTGCCGCGCTGGCGTCGGTGCCGGACGTGAACACGTCTGATCTGATTGTCCGCAACAACTACTTCGCCGAAACACCGAATGTCTTCCAGGTGCCAAACGCGCCCGGAGCGGTGCAGCAGAACGCATTCGATCTGGCGGGCAACAGCCTCACGCTCACGACGGCACTGGCAACATCGCTGTTCACAGCGTTGCCGGCGACCGGAACGCCGCCGAGCGGATTGGCCGCGTTCGATTTCTCACCGGCATCGGGCTCACCGATTGCCACGGGCGGTATGTCCACCTTCGCGGGCAAGATTCTCGCGAAAGCCGGAACGTTCGTGACGCCGACCGCCTATATGGGCGCGGTGGCGCCGGGCGGTACAAAGTGGTGGCAGGGCTGGACGGTCTACGCCCGCAACTAACCGGCGGACGCTGTTCGCTTCGAACGGCCGGCGTCCTCTCTAGGGGGCCGGCCGTTTGCCGTTTCGGGCGGTTGACCGATATACTCGCAACTCATCATGATGCCCCTTACTCCTTGGCCACGGCCGGGCGCCTTCGCCGCCTTGGCGGCCCTGCTTTTAGCAGTCGGCTGTCGCAACGCTGGAGACGCGCCCAGCGGTGCGCGTGACGCGTCCGCAACGCGTACGGCCGCGCGGGATTCGCTCGTCAAGGATTCCGTCGCGCGCGCGCGTCAAGACTCCATCAACCGCACCCGCCCCGGGTACGTCATCGATTCGATTCTCCCCGTGAAGGAAACGCTGCGACGATTCCGCCGTGCGGTCGGCGGATCGCCGGTCACCGCGCTCGCCGGTGGCAGTGCGTCTCGCGATAAACTGGTTCATCGATTCATGAACGCCTTGGTCGCCGGCGATTCGCTCGAACTGCGCGCGATGGCTGTCGACGCCCGTGAATTCGCCGATCTGATCTATCCCGAGTCCCCCAGCACGAAACCACCGTACCAACAGGATCCCGCGCTAGTGTGGCGGAGTATTCAGAATCCGAGCGCCTCCGGCTTCAAACGCCTCGTGAAACGTGCCGGAGGCGTACCGGTGAAGCTCGCGAAGTACGCCTGCGATTCGACACCCACCACCCAAGGCAAGAACACGCTGTGGAGCGGCTGCCTCCTCTCGCTCGTGGGCGAGCACGGCGATACGTCGACTCATCGGTTTTTCGGCGCGATCGTCGAGCGCGACGGACAATTCAAGTTCATGAGCTACAGGAACGAGTTCTGACATGCGACCCGTCCTGACTGCCGTAGTCGTCGTATGCGCGATGTTACTTCTCGGATGCAGTTCGTCCGATTCATCAGGGCGCGCGGACTCGGCCGACGCACGGTCCGCGTCGTCGATACGCGTCGACCTCACCGGCGCTGGCGCCACGTTTCCGTATCCGCTCTACTCCCGCTGGTTCAACGATTACGCACAGCGCACCAACGTGCGCATCAACTACCAGTCGATCGGATCCGGTGGTGGCATCCGGCAGATGCTGGAAGGCACCGTCGACTTCGGCGCCACCGATGTGCCGATGTCCGACGAGGAACTCGCGCAGGCCAAAGAGCCGATTCTGCACATCCCCACCGTCCTCGGCGCCGTCGCCGTCGCCTACAATCTGCCCACGGTCACTCGTCCCTTAAATCTCTCCGGTGATGTGATCGCAGACATCTTCTTGGGTCGCATCACGACATGGGATAATGCGCGCATCGCTGCGCTCAATCCGGGAGCCACTCTGCCGGCGTGCGAGATTGCGGTCGTCCACCGCGCCGACGGCAGTGGTACGTCATACATTTTCAGCGACTACCTCACGACCGTGAGCCCGGCATGGGCAAAAGGCCCTGGCCGCGGCAAGGACATCCGCTGGCCCGTCGGCATCGGTGGCAAAGGCAACGAAGGTGTGGCCGGCCAAGTGAAGCAGTTGCCCGGATCAATTGGCTACCTAGAGGTCGTGTACGCGCGACAGAATCATTTGCCCGTGGCGCACATCCGGAATCGCGCGGGACGTTTCGCCTCGCCGATGCCCTTCGAGATCGCGTCGGCGGCGGCCAGTGTCACGGACGACACGACGCGGGCTCACGACCTCCGCCGCTCGCTCGTGGACGCCCCCGGTGATCATGCCTACCCGATCGCATCCTTCACGTGGATGCTGCTGGCCCCGCAGCGCAGCGGCGCCGCC
>JANLPE010000095.1:0-19924 GCA_031366985.1 Gemmatimonadaceae bacterium | reverse complement strand
GGACACCAACATGTCTGAACTTCAGCCCCCAGAAGGGGTCGCGCGCGAGTTATCGCACGTGGATTCAGCAGGAAATTTCCGTATGGTCGACATTGGCGACAAGCCATTTTCGACGAGGTCCGCCTTCGCCAGCGGGCATATTCGCATGGCGTTGAACACATTCAAAGCAATACGGGACAATACATTAACAAAAGGTGATGTCATTCCGGTGGCCCGCCTGGCCGGGATTCAGGCGGCCAAGCGAACGGCTGAGCTTATTCCCCTCTGCCATCCTATACCGTTGTCCGGGGTAGACGTTCGGGTTAACCTCGATGAGTCCCTGCCAGGCGTTCTGGTCGAGGGGTTTGTCAAAACCACCGCTCAGACCGGGGTGGAGATGGAAGCGTTGACTGCCGTGTCCGTAGCGTTGCTTGCTGTCTACGACATGGCCAAGGCAGTCGACCGGACAATGGTGATCTCTGAGATCGTGCTGCGCGAAAAGCGCGGCGGCACGAAGGGAGATTTCACCGCCGGTCCGTGATTGACCTGACGATCTCGGAGGACCATGCACAATACAACGTCATTCTCACTCGATGGATCGGCCAGCCTCGACGCAGCGGCGCGCCGCCGGCGGATGCATCGTCGGCAAGCCAAGCGTCGACTGACCCGTGTCGCTGTCGTGGCGACGATCGTGTTTGCGCTCGCGGTGTTGTTCGCCCCTGATCGCATCCCCGGAAACGGCGTGGCCCGGACGCCAGATGCGCGTGGCCCCATCACCGCCGCACACGCCATGGCATCGGCCAGCATCGCCATTCAGCCGTCCTTCCGACCCGCTGGCGATATCCTGAAGCGCAAGGCAACGCCGACGACCGCACTCCCGTTTGCGAGTGACCCTCGGGCGATCGAACAGCGCGAGTCGCTTTCACGATGGCACCGCATCTATCTCTTCTCGACCCAGTATCGGATCAAGCCGGATCTGGCCCGCCGCATCTACGATGCCGCCGTCACCGCCGGAATCGAGCCCGAGCTTGGATTCCGTCTGGTTCGCGTCGAAAGCGTCTTCGATCCGCGTGCCATGAGCCCGGTGGGCGCCGTCGGCCTGACGCAGCTGATGGTCGGGACCGCGCGCGAGTTCGAACGCGACGTCACGCGCGAGGGGTTGCTCGACCCCGACGTGAATCTGCGCATCGGCTTCAAGTATCTCCGGTCATTGATCCGCGAGTACAAGGGCAACCTGAAGATCGCGTTACTGGTCTACAATCGCGGACCAGCGGCAGTACAGAGCGCAATCAGCATGGGCCGCGATCCAGCCAACGGCTACGACAGCATGATGCTTCGCGGCTATCGTGGGCGCGGCGTCTTGGACTGATCCCACCGACAGACAATGACAGGAATTCTGGCGGCGGAGCTTAGTGCTTCGCCGCCGCTTTCTTTTTGGCGCCGGCCTTCTTGGCGGCGCCTTTTTTCGACGCGGACTTCTTGCCGGCCGAGGCTTTCGGCGCCTTCGACGACTTGACCGCGGAGACGCGCAATGTCTGCCCCGGAACCACGCGATTGCCGCGGATGCCATTCATCGACTTGAGCCGCGTCACGCTTACCTTGTACCGCGAGGCGATTGAGGCGATCGACTCGCCGCGGCGTACGACATGAAAACCGCCTCGGGCCAGATCGCTGGTGCCATATCGCTCAATCGACGGATCGGGCAGGTCGCGCGCAAAGGCGAAGACGTCACGATGCGGGACACGCAGTGACTGGCCGGCGATCAGCCGACCTCTCTTCGTGGTCTTGAGCGCGGGATTGAACCACGTGAGCTGCTTGAGCGTGATGCCCGCTTTGGTCGCGACGCCGGCGAGCGTCGCGGTTGTACCGGCAACGCGCAATGTGCTAAAGCCGATGCGGTCAGCGTCGCCGAGACGGTCTAGCGACGTGAAGGTTCGTGCGCCTTGGCCCGTCGGTACGTGCACCCAGACCGATGTATCCGGCGGCGTCACCCCGCGCAGGATCGACGGGTTCAAATCCTTCAGCACGGCCGGCGACGAACTGCTCGCCGTGGCGACGACGGCCATGCTCGTTCCCGCACTCACCAGTACCGAATCATACGTGAGCGGTGACGTCGAATCGACGGCAAGCCCGTATCGCGACGGCATCTTGGCGACGAGTGCCGCCGCGATCAGTTGCGGCACGTAGTTTTTCGTCTCCGTTCGCAGATAATCATGGTCGGCGAGCTTGAAGAACTGCGCGTCACCGCCGGACCCTTCGAGTTCGTCAGCGATGCGCGTCAGGCCACGCGCGATGCGCCCGGGCCCGCCGTTGTACGCGGCCGCCGCCAGATACAACGACCCGCCGAACTGTTTCCGCAGTCCGCCAAGAAAACGAATCGCGCCTTCCGTCGAACGCACGGGATCGCGACGCTCGTCCATCCACCAATCCACGCGAAGTCCGACATCACGGGCGGTGCTGCTCATGAACTGCCACATGCCGACCGCCGCCGCGCGCGAGTACGCATGCGGATCGTATCCGCTTTCGATCAATGCGAGATACGTCAGATCCTCCGGCATGCCGCTCGCGCGCAGCTTCGCGCGAATCATTGGCTCGTACCGTGTGCCGCGCGAGAGTCGCTCGACGAAGTGTCCGCGCGCGTTCGTGGTGAATAGTTGCACGTAGTGTGCGACGCGTTCGTGAGTTTCGAACGACCGCACATCGATATCCCATACGGGCGCCGCGTCGGGTCCCGCGGTCGAGTCGTGGTGCAGCACGGTCGTGTCGCCGAACACGGACACCGCGGTACGCGCGACATCCTCGTTGCTGGGCGCGATGCGCGCGCGCGTTCGTGTGCCTGTCGGTGTCGAGTCGCCGTGAGCCGGACGCGCTATCGGCGCGCTCGGCACGGGCATGCCCGCGACAGGAGAAGGCGTTGGAGACGGCGGCGCGGTGCGACACGCGGCGAGTCCCAGTACACATCCGACAAGCAGTCGGGTCAATCGTTGCGGTGGAAACACGATGTCAAGCTACGCGAAGAGTCTGTCCGCGGGCACCACCTCTAGCGCATTAAACGCGAGAGCAGCGGTCCCGCAAGTCGGTTGACGGCGTGGAGTGTCGCGCGCGCCGTGCCATCGACCGCATCGTCCTCGGCCATCGCCGCACCGACCATGCGCGTGGACGTGCCCTCGTGGTGGGCCAAGACCGCAACGACCACCAGATTCGTATCGAACGCGCGGAGCGGCTTCACCCCGATCAGGTCCAGATGCAGCGCGCCGCAGGTGGCCTGCGTCACCGCATCGAGCGTCGCGAGCGCGATCAGACGCAGGTCGCCACCCGGGCTGGACGATCCGTCCTGCGTCCCCGTCGTCAACAGGCCGCTCGAGGGGCCTTCGCACTCGACCGTCGCACGCGTAGTCGCCCCGCGGCCGTGTTCAATGCGACAGCTGACCAAACGTAAGCGCACGCTGGGGTCAAGCCGATCGGAACTGGCGTCGAGCGACTGCGATGCAAATATCGCCGGCAGGGCCATACTGGGAGCGACTGAGCTCAATGGAGGGTACGAGTGGAGGATTTAGGGGCTGACGACTGCAAACCGAGGGCGTCACACCCACTGTAACATTCGCCACCAAACTCTCCAGCGTTCACTCCCAATCGCGCCCGAATCGCGATTCCGCCGATCGTACGGCCTCAGCGAGCCGGCAGCATCGCGTATGCGGTCAGCAGCGCGATTGCCTGTCCGACCACGACGTCGCCCGGATAGTGAACGCCAAGAAGGACCCGCGAGAGCCCCACCAGCATCGCCGCCGCGAGGAGCAGCGGGGCCAGCGCCGGGAAGCACGCAGCGTAGACGGCCGCGACGGCCATCGCGGCGCAGGCGTGGCCGCTGGGGAACGAGAAACGATCCGGCACGGCGATCAACGCCTCTAGGGACAGTCGGACCGTGGGTCGTTCGCGTACTGCGAATCGCTTGACGACCTGCACCGCCACATGTGATATCCCCAGCACCAACAAGGCGTGCCAGGCAATCGTCAGGGTGACCGTGGGCAGTAGCACCGACAGCAGGCAGGCGGCGATGGATCCGCGCGCGCCGCCCAGATGCGTGGTGACTGTCCAGAAATCTCGCCATCGCCGCGTCTGATGAGCCGGCAACACGAGGCGGGCGAAGAGCGCGCGATCGCGCGCATCAAGTCGAGTCAGCAGTGGTGGCATCATTGCACAGAAGTGTCGCGAGTCACTGTCGCAAAACCATCGTGCAATCGCAACGGGCGCGTAACATCCGTCAAAGTCTCCCCCGACTCCACCGTCTCTCCCTACGTCGTACTCCTTACTCCCTACTCAACCGCGTGAAGCATGCTGATGCGCGCGAGCAACGCGACGTTCGGGTCGGCGATGACATCATCGATGTCGCGCGCGTCAGGCAACGGGATGACAATGAGCTGCGATTGCTTCGCCGCGAACGGCACCGTGATCAGGCGAGTTGTTGCGCCGGTACGAATGGCGACGGTGAGTGGCCCCGAGTACGGCGCGAACGTCGTGCCTTGAACGATCTGCAGCATCAGCGACGTCGTCGATGCATTCCACGTCCACGTGATAGTGAGATCCGCGAACCCCGGGCGGTGCAGCCATTGATCGAAGAAGCCTTTGTATGACGTGCCCGCGCGCTGTTCGAGCGCCGCGCGCAGATCATCGGTCGTCGCGGTGCCGTTCCGATAGTGGTTCTGATAGTCGCGCAGCGCGCGAAAGAAGACGTCGCTGCCCATGGACCCGCGCAACATATGCAACACAAACGCGCCCTTCTCGTAGCTATTGCGATTCAGCAGGGAGAGCGGCGTCTCGCCGCCGACCGAGTCAACCACCGGTCGTTCTGCCACGATCGGCGCGGCGATAACCGCCTCGCGGATCCGAAGCAGCTCGGCCTTGAACGCCGAGTCGCCGCGCGAGCGTTCGGTATACAACGCAGCGAAGTATGTCGCAAATCCTTCCGACAACCAGAGGTCTGGCCAACGACGCGGTGTCACCGCATCGCCGAACCATTGATGCGCCGTTTCATGCGCGATCAGCGAGACCCCGACGTCACCTTTGCGGAACGCGTCGTCGGAGTAGAAGATCGCCGTCGCGTTTTCCATGCCGCCGAAGCGCGTGGCGGACTGCACATGGGTGAGGCGATCGTACGCATACGGCCCGACGAGTTTCGCGAAGGTCGACACGATCGCGCCGGCCTCACGGAAATGCCCCGGCATGGTCTTCACTTCCGGCAGGAAGGTCCAGACCGACTGCAGGATGCATCCGCCGCCGACTGCGCTGCCGCAGGCCGTGCGCCCAAGCGACGACTCCTGCATGCGAGCGGCGCCAATCACCATGAGATACGTCGGGATGGGCTTCGTCATACGGAACGACGTGCGCGCGAATCGCGTCGCGACGTCTCGCGTCGACGGCAGCAGCACGCGGGTGATGCGCGCACCATTCGCCACGATTGACAGTGAAGCCGGCGCCGTCACGGTCCAGTTGACGAGCGCTTTGTCGCTGGGGTGATCGATCGAGGGGATCCAGTAGCGCGCCCGATTCGGCCAGTTGTCGCCGAACGCGCTCCATCCGCGATCAGGATCTTCGCGAATAATCAAGCCATCACGTGGCTCACCGTGATAGTCGACACGCACATGGACCCGGGTGCCGTCTTTGACCGTCAACGGAATGCGAATGGTTGCGCTGTCGCGCCCGAACTCCCGGGAACGGCCATTCACCGACACGCGGTCGACGGTCAAGGCGATCAGATCGAGCGACAACGCCGACACGCTGTTCGCGCGATCCACCGTCAGCAGCGCCTGAGCGCGGATTTCATGGCCGCGCAGCGGGAGCGTCACGGACACATCGTAGCGCTGGACGTCGACGCCTGGTGCGTACGGAAAGCGCGCGGCGTCGCCGATCGTCGAAACGGCTGCCTGTGCGTGCGCGACGTGACCATCCATCGGTAGCAATAGCGCCGCACTCAGGCACGCGGCATACCGGACCACTCGTGCGCCGACGCGCCTCACCTATTCGTGCCGGCTTCGCCCGCCATACCGACTTCGAGCGCGAACTTCGTCAATCCGGCCACGTTGTGGATCTCCAGTTTTCGCATCAGACTCTCGCGATGCGCTTCGACAGTGCGTCGGCTGATGCCGAGTTCACCGGCGATCGCCTTGTTCGTGAGACCGCGCGCGACGCCATCGAGCACGTCGCGCTCGCGCCGCGTCAACGTATCGAGTTGCGACGCGGCGGTGGGCGCGGCGACGGGCGGTATGGACGTCAACCGCCGAACGACCGCGGGACTGAAGAACGTACCACCGGCATGGACGGCGCGAATTGCCGCGCGCAGTTCCTCGCCAGCGCTGTCTTTGAGGATATACCCATGCGTCCCGATGCGCATACCCTCGCGCACGTACTCCGCCTGATCGTGCATGCTCAGTATCAGCACGCGCGCGGCCGGAAGCAGTTCACGCAGCCGCGCGGCGGCCGCGAGGCCGGATTCCTCCGGCATCGAAATATCGAGCACGATGACATCCGGTCGATACACCATCGCGAGTTCTACGGCCTCGCGACCGTTGCGCGCCTCTGCGACCACAGTGATGCCAGGTTCCGCATCCAGCACATGGCGTATGCCTTCACGCACCAAGGCGTGATCATCGGCCACCAGCACGCGAATATCGGTCATCTTGCCACCTCCACCGTCACGGGCACCTGCATCGTGACTTCCGCTCCCGTTTCACTGTTCCGCAGCGACACCGAGCCGCCCACCGCGAGCATCCGCTCGCGCATACCGGTCAGTCCCATGCGTCCTTCGGTCTCGCGCACACGACCGTCGCGCGTCCGGGGAAATCCCCGCCCATCGTCCCGCACGTTCAGCGTGACGCGTTCGCTCTCTACACGCAATCGTACATCAACCGCGTGCGCGGCGGAATGCCTGACCACATTCGAAAGCGCTTCCTGCAACGCACGAAAGAGTGCGAGATCCGCGTCGGGCGGCAACGTCGGCACGCGATCCGGCGCCGTCAGTGTCGCGCGCAGTCCGCTGCGTTCGTTGAAGTCGGTGATGAGCGAGCGCAGCGCGGGAATCAACCCTAGGTCGTCCAGTAGCGACGGCCGCAGAGCGCTCGTCACTTGTCGAATGCTTGCGATTCCCTGATCGACAAGACCAAGCAGCCGATCCAGCCGCGCCGATGCGGTGGGCACGAGCGACGAGCGCAAGGCTTCAAGTTGCATCTTGACCGCGGAAAAAACCTGCGCCGTTTCGTCATGAAGCTCCCGCGACAGGCGGCGACGTTCCTCCTCATGCTGTCGCACCATGCGGGCTGACAGTTTCTCGAGTGCCGTCGTACGCGCCACCAGTTGCCGATCGAGTTCAAACTGTTCGAGCGCCGCACCGACCTGCTGGCCAAGCGCGCGCAGAAAGTCATCGTCGAGCGCCGTGAATGGATTGCGCACGTCTCCCGCCATGACCAACGCCCCGACCAAGCGACTCGCCGCCATCACGGGCAACGCGGCAATGAACGGAAAATTGCCGCGTGCGGACACGACCTGCGGACGTTGCGTCAGCCGCATGCGGGCCAGTGCGTCGGCGACCGCAGCCTGCGGCGTCGTGTCCTCCCATGCGGCGCAGCTGCCGGCGCCGCGCACGAAGCGCCCGCGCGCGTCATCATCGCCTTCGAACAGGTACATCGCGGAGCCACGCACACCGGGCAACGTCAGCGGGCGCGAGAGCAGCAGGTCCATCGGATCCTTTTCCGCATTGCGCTGCTGCAGATCACCGGAGAGCGCCGACAGCGCGCGCACGCCGCGACCTAAATCATCCAGCACGAGCAGCACGAGTCCTGACGCGACCAGCAACTCGAAGCAGATGTCGAGATAGTAGCCCCACGGCGCCCATGCCCCCTGCGCGCGCAGGAACGGATAGTCGAGATGATGCAGTCCCCAAAGGACGAACGACACCGACAGCATCCGCGCCCCTGGCGACGACACCGTACGATCGTGTCGCCAGAAAACCCATCCGGTCCACATCGTCGCTGCGCTCAGGAACAACACCGCCGGCAACGCCGCCAGCACGAAACTATCAAGTCGGTAGATCGCGATATACGACCAGAGCGGCGGGAACAACGCGAGCAGAAGATAGCGCGGTCGCGCCGAGGGCTGCCGGAGAAACACAATGGCCGACCAGAGCAGGGCGAGGGCCGTCCAGCCCGTGGTGACCTGATGCCAGTACAACCACACACGCTGACTCGTAAGCAAGAAGCTCAGGATGCACAGCAGGCGCGCCACGTAGACGCCCCACGCAATCGCGAACCAGCCGAACCATGGCCGACGATAGCGCGTGTAAAGATGCGCACAGAGCGCCGCAACACCCGTCGTGATGGCGCCCTGCAACAGCGTGGCCGCCAGTTCGGTGGCGACGACCGGCGGCGGGACCAGAAAATCCGTTTGGATCACAACGTCAATCGGTCAACGGGACGTCGGCCGACGGCGCCGTCGGCGGTCCGCTACTGCTGTCGGTCGTCACGTGATAGACGGTGCGCGACGGCAGGGCGAGGCTGGTCCCGTGTCGTTCCACGATACGCAGGAACTCCAGTAGCATCGTATGTCGAATCATCAGGAACTCGCCCCACTGCTCCGTCTCGAACCACGCCAGCACATTGATCCGAATCGCCGACTCGGTGAGTCCCACGACATGCACCCGCACCGCATCGGGCCAGATCTTGTCGTGCGCCCGCAGCGCCGCTTCGATCGCGTCACGGATCGCATCGATTGTCTCCGACGACGTGTTGTACGTCAGGTCGATGTCGGTGCGCAGGAACATGCGATCACGTGCGCCAAACGTCTCGATCCGTTCATCGGCGAGGCGCCCGTTCGGAATCCGCACGATGGTGCGCTCATTCGTCCGTACGCTCGTAGAGCGCAACCCGATCCGTTCGACCGTACCCTCGGTGGAGCCGGCGCGAACCCAATCGCCTACGCGGAAGACGCGATCCGCCGCGAGCGACACGGATCCGAACAGATTCTCGACCGTCTTCTGCGCGGCCAGCGCGACAGCAATACCGCCGATGCCAAGGCCGGCCAAGAGCGTGCCGACCGGATACCCGAACTGCGCGAGGGCGACCAGCAGCGCGACGATCGCCAAAGTAATGCGGAGAAAGTTGCCGAGCAGCGGCACCAGCGTGCGGGCTTGCCCACCCTGCCCCGCTTCCCATGCCGCATGTTCCAGCCGATGCTGCACGAGTTTGATGACGCGCAGCAACGCCCAGAAAAACGACAGCAAGACGAGTCCGCGCGCGCTGTCGTGCATGAACGCTGACAAGCGCGCATTCAACTCGAGGATGCCCAGCAACGGCGGTGCCGCGATGGCACTGACCCAGAGGCGGAACGGTCCGCGCAGGTGCACGACGAGCAGATCATCCCAATCCGTCGTCGTGCGTGCAGCGATTCGCGTGAGAATCGTGCGCAGGAATCCACCGATCAACCACGCCAGCAGCACCAATGTCGGCAGCGCGATGGCGAGTCCGATCCATTGCCACATGAACACATGGAACGGACCTTCGCGCATCAGCGACGGCGACAAGCGATCGCGCAGCCACGGCGCGCCAAGGTTTTCGTACCACGGCGTGATCAGCGCGACCGTCGCGGTGGAAAAGATCCATCGCGCGGGCACACTGTTCAGCGCGCGCACGAGGCGGACCGGGTCTTCGCGCCCGCCGAGACCGGGGATCAATCCGATCCGGTCGCCCTGGGGATCCCCGTCCGTCGTATCACCCACCGCGAGCGGCGACACCGCGTTGAGGTCGAGTGCGAGTCGCTGATCGAGGACGACCTTCAGGCGTCGCGCGAGCAGTGCTCCCTGTTCGCGATCAGCCGCCGACAGCGACAGATAGTCAGCGGCGCTTGCCCAGTCTTGCGCCGTGGTCAGCCGCAGGAATTCTTGCAGCGATGCCCGAGGAGAGGTGCCGGCGACGATCGTCGGCGCCGGATCTGCGACGGCGCGCGGCGGCGTTGGCCTCAACAGCTGTGCCGTCGCCTCGTGCGACGCGCCGACAATCAGCGCAATGAGCGCGAGCGCGGCTCGCGCGCACCACCGTCTGCCCAGCAAGAGAGAGCGAAAATGCATCGGTGGAAGTTAACGCGTCACGCGAGCTACTTGCCTGCCGGATCGCTACCCTTCGGCCTCGGCGATGACGTTCGCCCCAATCGCAAGACCGACGAGCGCGTCGCGTCGAGGGTCCCTCGCAGCTCCGGATCGGCGTTGCGCCACAGATCGACGGCGCTCTGGTACTCGCTCCGGGCGCCGGCCGGATCACCGCGGCGCTCGGCAATCTGCGCGAGGACGATATGCACATCGGCTGACAGAAAAAACGACGCCGCCTGATCTTCGCTGACCGCACGAAACCAAGGTTCGGCCTCGGCATCACGACCCAACGCCACCAGCAGTGCACCGCGCAACACCCGTTCGTGTCCTTCGGTCAGTGTCTCACCCTGGAAGAGCGGCAGCGCTGCGGACGGACCGCCGTGCGGCCAACCGGCCTCCACCTCGCGAAGGGCCGCCGAGACCTCGCCGTGACGCCACAGGCGACGCGCTTCGAGCTCGTGCGCCAGATGCCTGGCCAACTCCGCGTCGGCACCGCGAGTCGCACCACGACTGGCAAGCACCGAGACCTGCCTCCGCACAGCGCGCTCGTCGCCGTCCGACAGCGCGAGCGTTCCCGAGAGATACGCTCGCCTGACTAACCGAATGGAGTCACCCGAAACAATCGGAGACGGCGCGTCGAGCGTTCGACGCAGGCGAGCGCGCGCGTCCGCGGTGAGCATCGCAGGTCGAGTGACCGCGAAGTTGGCGCGCACCTCCGCAGCGAGGCCGGCGTCAGCATGCGCCACCGTGTTGAGTTCCTGCGATGCCCTGCTCCACTGTCCACCGGTGACCGCCAGATGCGCGAGCGTGACATGCGCCGACATCGGCAGGCGTGCGACGTCGCGCGAGTCCGCGACCGCCGCCACCATCGCTGTGCCGAAGCGTGGGTCATCCGTGTACATCGCCACGCGGCCGACAATCCGCAGCAGGTCATTGTCGGCTTCTCCCAGTCCCGTCGACAACTGAAACGTGTCCAACAGTTGTCGTTGCGCGCCGAGGTCAGACAGCGCCACCGCTCGCAGCGCGCGCAGTTCCAAGCTTGTGCCGCGCTCTGGATTCAACGCGAGTGCGACGTTTGCGAGTGAGTCGACGTCCGCGCGACGCTGCTCCATGGCGGCGACGCGCACGAGGTGCAAGAGGGCGTTGATGTCCGCCGGATGCAGCCGCACGACCTGTTCGAACGCAACACGAGACTCGACCAGCGGCAGGCCGCGCCACGGTCCTGCGTGAAAGCGAAGCTCGCCCAGTTGATTCCATGCATCCGCGTCGTCCGGATAGGTGACGACGATTGACCGATATGAGCGCTCCGCGTCGTCGGCCGCGCCATCAACCACCGCGCTACGTGCCGCAAGCACCAACCGCTCATGTTGCGGCAAGCGTTCGGCAAAACGCTCGGACGCTGCGATCGCGGCGCGTATGAGTACCGAGTCCGTGCTCCAGAGGGCGGTAGTGCTCAGGCGGTAGTGGGCCAGCGCGAACGTACTGTCAAGCGCCACGGCTCGTTTGAATGCGTCTTCGGCCGTGGTCAGCTGGCCGGCACGCAGCGCACGTTCCCCATCGAGAAACGACTTCAGTGCCGGTAGCGACGTCGTCGTGGTGGCCGCCACGTGTTCCATGCGTGCAGGGGCACCGATGAACTGCGCACCGACAAGTTCCCGCGCGATCTTGTCGATGGCCGGGAGGACGTGTGCCTCGTCTGCCGCCACCGCGTCGATGCTGATGCGCTTCGATCCATCGCGCGCATACAGGCTCACCGTAAACTCGATGCGACCGCCCACGTCGACGATGCTCCCCATGACGAACAATCCTGCTGCCAACTGACTGGCGAGCTGACGCGCGCGATCTTGCGTGATCGCGGCCACGCCTTCCTGCGCGAGAATCAGCTGAGGGTCAACCGTACTCAGGCCGCTGGTACCATCCAACTTCGCCGACAACAGGTCTACGATGCCGTCTCGCAGATAGCCGACCTGCGCGCCCCCGTGAACGGCAAAGGGCATCACGGCAATTCGCATGGCGGTCGCGCGATCCTCGGCGGATGTCGTGCGTGCGGCCCACCTGCTCGGCCCAAGTCGAATGACGTACGCCAACGCGACCAGCAGCGAGGCGGCGATGGTTGTCGCCACGACCCATCGGCTGGCCACGAACATCGAGCGCGCCGGCATGCGCGCTGGTGCCAGCGGCGATGACGACGCGACTGGGATGTTGGCGACGTTCTGTGCCAGCACCGCACGCGTCGTGGCGACGAGTCGTTCGGTCTCCGCGTTCACGATCGCGTCATCCGACGATCGGCTCCCCACAAAATCGTCGTACGTGCGAAGGGCCGCGGAATGATCGCCGATATCCGTCAGCGCGACGATCGTATGGTGCAACGCGTCCACGTCGCCGATGGCAATGTCGGACCATCGTCGTGCGCAGTCCGCCGAGGCTCGCGCGTCGCCGCTGTCGCGGAAGCGCAGGGCCAGCGTGCGAGCCGTCTCGATGGCGGTTTCGCGAAGCCGGCTGCGCTCGGCGTTCAACCAGCGCTCGAATTCTGGGGCGTCGGGGATATAGAAACCCGGCAGCAGCTCTCCCTCGTACGCCGCAAAGGCCCGATCCAGCGCACCGGCCTCGATCGCCTGATCGAAGTCCAACACGTCGCAGCGGACTGTATCCGTGACCAAGCCGATCTCGGCGCGACCGCGGCGGCTGACGATCCCCTCCCCGAGGAATCGTCGGAGCAGATGCAACGACTGTCGGAGCGACAGCTGCGCCCGCGCGGTATCGGACTCGGGCCAGAACATCGCCAGCAGCGCGTCTTGGGCCTGATACCCCCGCGGACGGGCCAGCGCGAGGTAGACGAGCAGCGCGACCGTCTTCGGCCGCGCACACAATTCGGTCGCCGGCGCCCCGGTCGCGTCGAATAGCCCAAGCCGACCGAGCAGGTAAAGCCCGGTCACAGGTTAGGCGGACAGCAGGCGCGGCTTCGATCAGGCACAAAAATACCGTTATTCCAGAGGTGAACGCACCGAAATAACGAAGCCGTAACGCGGCGACGCTAGGGTACCGATGTAAATCGACGGAACTCGTCGATTCGGACCATTCGACTCGGCGGCATGCGTCCGGCGAGGCCTGCACAAACCGCTGTTCCCTCCCCCTCATCAACATGCGACTCCATTCCCGTCAAAGCTCAGCCATCGTTGGCATCGCGTCGGTCTTTGTCGCTGCCATGGTGTCGCTCGGTTGCCCGCCCGGCGAGAAGGCGGTCGCACCGACCGACGAGACGGTCCTGAGAGACATCGATCCGACGGCCGAGTGGGACTCCACGTTCATCGGTGATACGCTCAGAACGAGGAGTCTCACGGTCATTGACATCAAATCGACGGAGATCACCACGAACTTCGCGTGGGTCTCGAGCAATCCGGCGGTGGTGAAGATCATAGGCAGCAACCTCACCACGACGAAAGGAAGCCAGTGCTGCATCACGCTGGTGCCGGTGAGTGAGGGCTCGGCCGTTGTTACCGCGACGATGACCGATAACGTGAAGACGGCCTCGGGCCAGGCGCTGACGTACAAGGCCAATGTCTCGGTGGCCGGACTGCCGACGTCGCTCAAGATCTCGCCGTCCAGTGCGCCGGGGCTTCAGGTGACGGATGCGGGCCGTACCAACCCCGGTTCACGCATCGATCCCAAGGCCATCATCCGCTCGGCTTCCGGGCGTCCGATGACGAGCAACCTGGAAATTCGGTGGTCCATCATCGGAGGCGATGCGGCGAAGCTCACGTTCGCTGGCGGATTACTGACCTCCTCGCTCTCGCAACCGCTTGGGGCAGCGTTCGCGCCGACGGTCTTCGGCGTCGCGGCCGGCACCGCACGACTGGTCGCGTCACTCGAGCCACGCACAGGGCGATCCTATCCGGTGTTGGCCGACACCATCCTGCTGACCGTGGGCGGCGGACAAGTGCTCGTCACCAGCGCCACGCCAACCAACACCACGATGGAGGCGGGCGACACGCAGCAGTTCACGGCACAGGTCAAGGACTTGGCCGGCGCCACCATTACGCCGCCCATCGCATGGTCCAGCAGCCGCGTCGCGATCGCGACGGTCGATGCCAACGGCAAGGTGACCGCGATCGGGGCGGCCGCCGAAGGGGATACGGTAAGCGTCCTCGCCAACGTGCCACTGCTGGGCATCACTGGCAAGCAGACGTTCACCGTGCTGCGTCGGGTCGCATCGGCGACCATCGCACCGAATCCGGCGAGCGTCGCGACCGGCGGATTTCGCGTAGTCGTCGCGCGCTTCAAAGACGCGGCCGGCGGTTCAGTGATCGCACGCAAATCGAACCCGCAATGGGACGTCACGAGCGGCACAGACATCGTAGCAATTTTTGATCAGACCGATAGCACCGCCGTGCTGCAAGGCCTCAAGACGGGCGATGCGGTTGTTCGCGTGCGCTATGGCTCTGTCAGCGCGACCGTGCCCGTCCGCGTAACTCCCCCGGCCGCCTCGACGATCACACTGGCGATTCAGACCGGCAGCGCTACACGAGCGATCATTCCGGCTGGCGAGCCGCTGCTTGTCGGCGCGACGCTGGCCGTCGTAGCCACGGCCAAGGACCTCACGGGCGTCGTCGTGTCGGAGCCGCTGACCTATTCGGCCACGCCATCCGGGCTTGTCACGATCACATCGACGGGACAGGCGACGGCGAACATTGTGGGAGTGGCACCCGGTACCGCCACGATTACGGTGACGAGCAGCAGCGATCTCAGCGTCAAAGCGACCGCCACGGTGATCGTATCGCCGGTGTCGACAGGCGGACCTGCCGTGCGCATCGTGCTGACGTCGACGCCTCTAAGCGGCATCACGACTGTCGGAGGTACAGTGCAGTTTACCGGCGTCCCGAAAGACGCGAATGGCAACACGGCGTCGGACTGCGCGACCATTCAGTGGGCGACCGATCAGTCCGCGGTAGGCGGTGTAAATGCCGCCGGACTGGCCACCGGCGTCGGCATCGGTACAACGGCGGTGCGCGCCTTCTGCGCGGATCGTGGGAGTATCTCCGTCGCTGGTCGACTGACCGTTGTTGACGGCGTGTTCGGCGTCTCGCGGATCAACATCACGCCGCGCTACTTCTATGTGCCCGCCTCAACGTTGACACAGTTCGCGCAGTTCTCGGCGACGCCGGTCCAGTCTGCTCCAGGAGGTTTGTCGCCCATCGAATGGCTGCTCGATCAGTCGCCGCTCGGCGTTGGCACCATCGACGCTACCGGCAAGGTATCGATTCCTCCCGCGACTGTCGCCGGATACGCGGGCGGTGTGCGCGTGATCGCGCGATCGGCCGGACAGTCCGACACGTCGTGGGTCACGTATGGGAACGCCGGCTCCATCAAGGGCACCGTGCTCTCGACGAGTGGCGCATATCTGGGCGGTACCACGGCCCGGGTGGTGCCCACCGCCGGCGGCGCGCAAGCGATCTTCGGCCTCAACAACGAAGGGATCTTCTACGCCGTCGGGCTCGCACCCGGATCGTACACCGTGGACGTTCGCCAGCAGGGAAATCCCACTGCGCAGCTGTTCACGAACGTGATCGTCACGGCAGGTGGTACCACCCTGCTGACCTTGGTCCCTTTTCCCTGATGTCTGTCGTCACGTCGACGCGATAGCGCGTAGGCGTGACTGCGCGGGCGCACGCACAAAGACCGCTCCATCCATTCCGACGTAACGCGAGCGACGTTGTCGCAGACAGCTGCGCAACTTCGATATCGCTTCGAGAGGTCACTGGTACACCCTTCCCATGCGCAGTCACTCGCTTAACGCAACGACGATTGCCGGACTACTCGTCGTCGTTGCCTCCGCCGCCGTGTCCCTCGGTTGTCCGGGGTCCGCTCCTACCGATATCAACACCAGCACCGACATTGTTGCCTCGCTGCGTCCACTAAATGAGGTCGATTCGATCTTCGTCGTCGATACGATCACCGCGCCTCAGGTGGAGGCAATATCGACGACGGGCACATCGCTCATCGTCGACATCGACTGGGCGTCGAGCAATCCATCCGTGCTGCGACTGATCGGTACAAGCAGCAGCAAGACGGGACAAGGCTCGTTCCCCACCGGTGGTCGGTTTGCCTCAGTGTCCGAAGGCGATGCGATCATCACGGGCACGCTGCGCGGCGACATCAAGACGCTGAGCGGTCAGTCGCTGATCTATCGCAAGGCGGTCTCCGTCGCGGGTCCGCCGAAAACGCTCAAGATCTCCACGCCAACGCCATATGTGCTGCAAGTGTTGGTCGAGGGGGTTACCAATCCCGCCGCGTTCTTCGAGACGCGAGCCATCCTGCGTTCCTCGACCGGACGCGCGGCGACCGGGAACGCCGGAATCACTTGGAGCCTGGTCGACGTCGGTCCCGCGAAGTTTTACGAGTCGGCGACGCTTCAGAGCGCCGGCACATACACGTTCGCAGCGCAGTCCCTGTCCGCGAAGTGGCCAGAAACGGTTTACGGTTTCGCCCCCGGCGTCGCGCGGCTCGTCGCCTCACTCGAGCCGCGTGCCGGGCGCAATTACCCCGTCCTCGCCGACACGGCATTGATCGTGGTTGGGGGCGGTCAGGTGCTGGTGACGACCGCCGCCCCCCAATTTGCGCCGATCGAAGTTGGTGAGACGAAGCAGTTCGTTGCACAAGTGAAGGACGCGACTGGCATCCCGGTCACCAGTCCAAATGTGCGATGGTCGACCAGTCGATCGTCGATCGCGACGATCGATCAGGCCGGCGTGCTGACCGCGCTGAATCCGTCCGCCGACGGTGATACCGTCAGCGTGCTCGCATACGTGCCGAACCTCGGCGTCACGGGCCGCTTCAACGTCACCATCTATCGACGGGTCGCATCCGTCGTGCTCTCGCCGAGCCAAGTGTCGGTCGGGGTCAGCGCCGTCGCACTCGTGAAAGCCGCATACTTCGATGCGGGCAGCAACCCGGTGCGTCGCTTCCGTGGCACGGCAACGTGGAGCGTGGTGAATGGTCCGGCAGTGGCAACATTTTCCGCCGCGGACGATCCACAGGCCGACTCCGTTCGTCGCGTCTACGGCGAGACGGCTGGCGACGCGTTCATTAAGCTGAGCTACAGCACCAGCATCAGTGCAACGGTGTCGCTCCATGTCTTCCGCGTTGCCAGCTCGATCACGCTGGCGTTGCCATCGGGTGGTGGGTTCCGGCCTCCAGTTGCCCCTGAGCCAATCGCCGTCGGCAGCAACCTCACGTTAATCGCCAGCGCCAAGGATCCCGATGGCCTCGTCATCGATGAGCCGCTCACGTTCAGCACGACACAACAGTCACTGATTTCGATTGCCGCACTGACCAGCGGAACCGCGCGCATCACCGGGCTCGCGGCTGGCACGGCGACAGTGACCGTAACGAGTTCGAGCAACATCAACGCGAAAGCGACGATGACCGTCCTCGTCTCCGCACCTGTCACCGGTGGCCCCGCGACGCGCATCGTCGTAACGTCATCGCCGGCGAACGCGACGATCGGTGTCGGCGGGACCGTGCAGTACTCGGGCGCCGCCAAGGATGCCAATGGCCAGAACGCGTCGGATTGTCCGATCGGGTGGGGTGTTGATCGTTCCGCCATTGGCAATATCAACGCCACGGGACTGGCGACCGGGGTAGGCGCCGGAACGTCTGCGGTGCGCGCCTACTGCACGGACAATCGTCCGTTCGCCTTTGCCTCGCGACTGACCGTCATCGATGCCGCGTACGGCGCGAGTCAGGTGAACGTCACCCCGCGGTATATCTACCTGACCGCGGGACAGAACTTTCAGTTCACTTCGGCGGTCACGCAGTCCGCCGCCGGTGCGTCCGCGCCGGTCACGTGGTCGCTGGTGCAATCATCAGCCAACGCCGCCACGTTCGATCCGACTGGACGAGTGTCCATTCCAGCATCGCTCGGCGCGGGTGTAGGCGGCGGTGGCGTGCTCACCGCCACGGCTGCCGGTCAGACCGACATCGGTTGGTTTACATACGGCAATGCGGGCTCGATTCGCGGCAATCTGGTCTCGACCTCGGGGCAGTTTCTTGGCGGTTCGTCAGCCATTGCCACACCAACGTTCGGCGGCACCTCAGTGGTCTCGGCGCTCAACAACGACGGTTACTTCTACCTGATCGGGCTGGCACCCGGATCGTACACGGTGACCGTGTCTCAGCAGGGCAACTATGCGCAACAGACATTCTTCGGAGTGATCGTGACGGCCGGCGGCACGACACTCGTCTCGCTCGCACCCTTCAACTGATCGTGTGAGGTATCACGCGATCATGAAGATCGCCAACGCAGCCTCGATCGACGCGTGAACAAGCAACGGTAGAAGGCCGTTCACGCGTCGCACGGCCCACGTTGAGAGCACGATCGACAGCAAGACCATGCCTAGGCATTCGAGCTGGGGCTTCTGTAGGTGATACACGCCCTCGAACAACGCCACCGTGATCACGGCGAGCACGGGTGAGATCACTCGCAGGCGTCGCAACAACACGTAGCGATGCAGGAACTCCCAGCCGGGCAGCCAAGAGAGCGTCCACACGAACTGGCGCGCCCACTCGCGCCATTTCGCTTCGGCACTGCGGTACGTACGCGGCCGATAGTACGCGTCGACACCGGGCAGTTGCGGGATGAGCGCGACCGCAACGATGCCGCCGATCACCAGCGCGGCGCACAACGCGGCATCTGCCCTCGTCCATCGCCGCCAACCGTAGTAGCCCCAGTCGAAGTCACGCGCGGACCAGAGCAGCGGAATCACCAGCCATGTCGTGAACTTGAAGATGTCGAACGCGCCTCGCATCCAGACGAATATGCGCCAATCGATAGGCCCGCGCGTTCCGCTTGTGGCGAGCGCGTCGATGGACAGTACGACGGCCACGTACAGCAGCGGTCCGCCGATCTGCTGACGCTGTGTCGCTGGCGCTGGCGTCATGTAACCTCTCCACGACCGGTCATCAGACACGCACGCATCTGCGACTGGGCCTGGTCCATCGCGATCGCCACATGATCGGGATTCGACAAGTTGATGAAGATCGGCGCGAGCACCCGCACATTCACCGTGCGTCGCCTGAATCGCCGGCCTGCGATGTCGGTATCAGGCTTCAGTTCGTCGACCACGACGGGAACGATCGCCACGCCTGCGCTGGCAGCGATCCTGAACGCGCCGCTGCGAAACGGTAACAGCGACACCTGACTTGAGCGACGCCGCGTCCCTTCGGGAAACATCCACACACTAATGCGTTCGTGTCGAATGGCGCGCACAATGTGCGCCATTGTCTCGACAAGCGTCGCCGACGCGCGCCGGTCGATGAAGACGTGCCCAGCCCATTTAAACATCGCGCCGACGATCGGGATGCCGCGCATCTCGGCCTTTCCGACAATCTTCGTATTCGCGGGCAGCACGCGCCCTAGGATCGGATAGTCGAGGAAGCTCTGATGGTTCGCAATGATCACGCAGGGCGCCGTCGCTTGGAGGCGTTCGGCATCGTGCACCATGACACGAATGCCCAACGGCGTACAACAGAATCGGGACATCAGGCGCGCCGTGTCACGTGAGATGCACAATCGATCACGACGCCACAGGAGCAGTACGACACAGTAGCCCAGTGACAGGCCAAAGCCGACGCACGCGGACAGTCCGCGTATCCAGAATCGCGCGAGGCCGCCCCACGGGACGCGTGCCGTCGCGTAGGCGAGCGGTTCAACCAGCTGCGTCACGATGCGTCACGATGCATCACGATGCCTGTGCGACCGCGGTCAGTGCCGCATGCTCCGGCGGCGCCGCTTCGATTGGTCCGCGACGTCGCATCAAC
>JANLPE010000063.1:0-107486 GCA_031366985.1 Gemmatimonadaceae bacterium | reverse complement strand
TCCTCGCGATACAACTTCAATTTTTGGACGTCGAAACCGACGTCGGTACCTACTCCACCCGCACCACCGCAACGCGCAACGTTCCCGGCGGCACCGCCGCCCCATCCTCCCCGCGCAGCTCCACCAGCTGGCTCCCCATCTGCGCACCTTCGAAGCTGAAGTAGCTGCTGCTGAACGCACGCAGCTTCGTCACCGGCAGCGAGAAGCTACCAAACGTCATCGCTCGCGCCTTGAGCGGCGCCGCCACGAATGACCCCGGGTACGTCGCCGCGAGGCCCGAGAAGACATCCGCCACGTTCCAGCTCGGGAACGTGAGTTGTTTGCGCGCCGGCGTGAAGCCGGCGATGTCGTCCACCGCGTTCGCTAGCGCCCAATCGGCGAGCATCTCGCCGGCGGGGCGGCCGGTGCGCTGCGACAGGTTGCTCAGGCCCGTCAGCTGGCCACCGCGGACGAGGTCCTTGATGCCGGAGATTTCGTCGGTCGCGTACTGATCGATCGCCCAGCGCACCAGTGACCAGCCGCTTGCATAGAACGTGAAGTCGCCGTTCGCGGCGGCACCGATCGGCGTCAGCGTGTCGACGCCGCGCAGGTACTGATGCAGCACGGAGAAGTGCTTCCACATTATCAGCGGGCGATCGTCGCACTGGTAGACCTCGCAGCGCACGGTGTTGTCGTAGCCGACGTTGCCCTTCCAGCTGCCGCCGTTCGCGAAGGTCCGCGCGTACAGCTCTTCGGCCACGCGCCCGAGGCTCTCCTCCAGCCAGGATTCTTCGAACGGCGTACCATTGACGAAACGAATGGCGAAGCTCGCCAGGTGCTTGCCCTCGTGCACAATGGTGCTGCGCATCCCGCGACGCCACTCGGCGGGCGACTCGCCGGCATTGGCAACGCGGGCGTAGAACACTTCGTCTTCGTTGCTCGCGGCGAACGTGCCTTTCGAGTAGAAGTTGCACGCCGACACATAGCCGGCGATGCCGGGCAATGAATCGTTCACGTAGCGCGTGAACAACATGGTCAGGCGACCATCCCCTTGCATCGCGTCGTTCATCGCCAGCGGATCGCCGACCTTGCTCTGCAGCAACGGATACTGCACGCGGTCGAATTCGTCGCCGATCAGACGATACTGGTCATCCATCGTGCCCGCGCGGGGCGCGGCGATGTCTTCGAGCACGAGGGACTTGGTGCCGGCATAGACGACGCGCGCCTTGATGTCACGACCTACCGAGCAGGACGAATAGAGCGCCTTCATCGGGATTGTGTCGCCGACGCTGACGGGTGCGCGCGATGCGGCGAGGTGATTCATCGCCTTGATCTGCGCGATCGCGCGCCACGTCGGCGCCGGTGAACCGAAGCGCGCGTTCAGGGCACGCTGGGATTCGAGATAGGCGTTGTGCTTGCCTTGAGCCACGTCTTCCGTCGCCAGCTGCGACATTGCGGTGGCGAGACGCGGATTCGACGCGATCGTCGCGCCCGACGTGGCGACGGACGCTTGCATTGAGATCTTGGGCGTTGCTGTCTGACCCGCCATGGCACCCGCACCGGCCCCACGCAGTTCGAAGCCGGACGTCGTCGCCGCGGCCACGCTGGTGTTGATCACCGCGAAGACATACTTCGCGGTGGCGTTGCCGACCGGGGCAACGAGCTCGGTGCAGCGCACCTGCGTCGCGTCAAGCAGGTTGACCGACTGACCCTTCGCCAGCGCGATGCGCGTCGCCGTACGGAACGGCATGGCGCGCTGGCCGGTCGACGTCGCGATCGTCACTTGCACCGGCTGCAAGGCGGTCGCGGTGCAGCCATAGGTCGTCGGCAGCGTCGCTTCGATACGCGACGCCGTCACCTTCGTCACCGCAACCTTGACGCCGGCAACGTTGAGGTCGACCGACTCTGGCGTCAACGCGAAGCCAGTGCCGTCGATGGAGATGGTCGCGCCCGGCGTCAGCGTGTCTGGCCAAACGCTGGTGACGACCGGCGTCGCGGGATCGACGATGATAGTCAAGCGCGCGGTGGCGGTATCGGCGGTGAACTTGATCGTCGCGGAGCCGCGGCTTTTGGCGATGAACACATCGCCGGCGGCGACAATGACGTCGTTCGTCGACTCGAGTGTCGTCGTCGTCAGCGCGGCAACCGGATTGCCGTAGCGATCGGTGACGCTGGCGGCGTAGCGGACGGTGTCGCCGAGGAGCGTCAGGCGAGCGATATCGTTGGCGAAGCGGATCGTCGCGGCGCGATCCGCGACGGCGTTCGCTCCGAAGATGACCGGTGGAAGTCCGACGACGTTCGCGGTCAGGGACTGCAGTCCGGCGGTCGTGCCGAGCGTCCAGCGCACGGAGGCGACGCCCGTGCCGTCGGTGGTCGTTTCTGCCGAGCTAACCTTGCCACCGTTCGCCACGTTCCAGCGCACGGTGACGCCCGAGAGCGGCTTGTTGTCAACGCCGGTGACACTCAGCCGCACCGGCGCGTCGAGTGTGGCGCCGACGATCGCGGCGCCGGCGATTTGGCCGATTGGACCGGCGTTTGACGGCGAAATCGGGGCGATTGCCTCAGAACCGCCGCACGCCTGCAACAGGGCCAAAACGCATGCCATCACGCCCGCGGCACGAGTCGCACGCCGGATTCGGCGGGCGACGACGTAAGTGGCGATTCTGGAAGCGATTGGGGACATGGTCACCGGCGTTACGTGAATGGATGAATCCTGCACATATTCATCTACGCCGCAAGGGGCGTGCCGGGCTCATCCATACATCGAAAACAAAAGCGCGCGGTTCCTTGCGAGCTTCACCCGACCGGTGCCGCCCGACTCCTATTGGACGAGTTTCAGTACATGGGTGACCAGCTGACCGACGTGCGGCGGGTTGCGTCGGATCTCACCGCGCTCTGGGAGAAGCGACGGTCACCCCGGCCGCTCGTGGTTGTCCTCTCGGGATCGCACGTCAAGACGATGGAGTCCCTCGTCGACGCCGGCCCACTCTTCGGCCGCTTCAATTACACCGCGCGCATCCGCCCCTTCAACTACTGGCACGCGGCACAGATGGTCCCCGACCTGAGCCTGCGGGATAAGGTCCGCGCGTACGCAGCGTTCGGCGGCACCCCGCGCTACCTCGCCGCGATCAACACCGCCAATCCGCTTGACACCAACATCGCCAATCTCCTCCTCCATCCGCAGGGTGAGGTTCGGGGGCTCCTCGACACCGCCCTCTCGCAAGAGCGGGGATTGCGTGAGGTGCATCGCTACCGCGCCATTCTCCGCGCCATTGGCACGGGGAGTACGTCATTTGCGGAGATCCGGTCGAAAGCCGGTCTGCAAGAGGCGTCGGACACGCCCGTCCGCCAGATGATCAAGAAGCTTGAGGAGCTAGACTATGTCGGCGCTCGACGAAACGTCGGGGCGAAGCACACGTCGCCGTACCACTACTACATCGGCGATCCCGCCTTCGCGTTCTACTACAAGTTTACGGCGCGCCACGAGGCGGCACTCGCACGCAATGCGCCACTGCACGTCTGGAATACCTACATGCGCGACCAGTTCGACAGCCACATTGGGCACATCTTTGAATGGGTCGCCGAACAGTCCTATACGCGCCTCACGGCCCCATTGAACTTGCCCGCCGTGTCGGAGTGGGGACGACGGGAGGGACAGGACCGGGCACGCCAATCGCTCGAAATGGACATAGTGGCCCCGCTCGTCGATGGGCGCATGTGGGCGCGCGAGGCCTCCCAACCGCACGCGCCGCTCATCTGGGTGGCGGCGGGCGGCTTCACCGACGAGTTCCGAAACGCGGCACGCCGAGACCGCCAGGAGGTGTACTTGTGGACCCTCGAGGATCTGTACGGCTAGTGCGTGCGTCGCGTCGGCGGCGATGGTTTCGCTTCGAGGTGCAGGATCGCACCATTCTCGGGGAACAGCGCGACGCCGACACTCTTCTTGCCTGCGGCATTCTTCTGCACATCGAGAATCCGTTGGCCGATCGCCGCCTCAAGCTCCTGCCATTTGGAGATGTCGCGGGTTGCGAATACCCGTGTCAGGCTGGCGCGCAGCACGGCGCGAGGCTCGTCGGCCAACGACGCCAGACGGAGGCCTTTCGACAACAGCTGTCGCTCCACGGTCGAGACGCGGCCGAGCAGGGCGACGCATTCGGGAAGGTCAACGTTCGGCTTGGCGGGGATCGGGAAGTACCCAACGCGCGCGCCGCGCTTGACGTCGGCGATGCGTTCGCTCGTCCGCAACGGAAGCGGCCAGTCCTCCGCGAGCATGTCGTATGTCATGAGCGGGGCAACGAGCACGAACGGATCGAGGGCGCCCATCTCGCGCGCCTCCACTTCAGCGGCGTCGCGGGAGGCACCAGCCTTGATCCGTAGTCCGACAAAGGCGTTGTAGTCCTTCTCGAGTTCGCACTCGTGACTGAGGACAATGACGGCACCGAAGCGCGTCTCGTGCGTGACGTCCGGCACGTTGCCGGTCGCTCCACTGCCGGGGAGCCACGCGGCGCTCAAACTCGATTCGCCAAGCGGTGGCGGGACGTTCGGGGCGAGTGGCCCCAACGTGAGCCCCATGCCGCGAAGGACCGTCGTCGGCGCGACGAAAATGTCGCCTTGCATGAGCGTCGCCGGCTCACTGACCAGAAAGAACGTGCTACTCGTTCGCCCCGCGCTCATGCCGTGTGATGGTGATCAGCGGAGTGCACGACGGAACGCAGGCTGGTCTGTTTCACGCTCGCTGCCCGCGCTGACCATCTCCGCCCACGTCCGCGTTTCGCGATCGTCAATTTCGGACGCGGTATGCCCGCCGCGGGCGAACGCACCGCGGGACGCGATCTGGCCTTCGGCGAGTCGTCGCTGCAAGCCGGACCAGGCGTTGCCCTGCGCCGACTGAGCGGCGGCCGACACGGAGGCCAAGGCGGCAAGGGCCTTGAGTTCGCGCAGCGCGCAGCTCGCGATCAGGGTGACTGTTTATACTGAGGTTCTCGTCCGAGCACAACAGTGGGGCACGCGACGTCCGATCTCCGCTTGCCTGTGGATCACGTCGTCACGTCGTCAGGATCGGCGACGAACGACTTTGCCGCGGAAACAGCGCGGATACAGGCCGGAAAAAACGCGGATACAGCAACAACAAAAAATGAAAATCAACGGTTTGTTGCGCTATTTGCGGTCGCCGGTTCCGCCTGTGTCCGGCAGTTCATCCGCACAGTTTCCGCGGCAAAGTCGTTTGTGCGTGCGTTACGCGCCTAAGGCAGCGTCGAAGAGCACGGCCAGGTCGATCACCAATGGACGGTCAGCCTGCGGCGGATGCCACTCCAGAAAATCAGCAATGATCTCCGGTCGACTCGCCTCGGGCTGCCAGCGTTCGACCAGTCGCGCCTCAAAATCGACGATCCAATATTCGACGCGCTGACGCTGATATCGACCACGCTTCACCACGCGATCGTATCGCGCGGTACTCGGCGACAGCGCCTCGATCAAGAGCATCGGGTCGCGTACCGCTTGCGCGTCGCCGAGCGACTTCACTTCTTCGCGGCGTACGACGAACAAGTCTGGTTGCACCATCGTGTGGTCGTCGAGTTCGACTTCACCCGGTCCCCACAACACTGCGCCAAGCCTGTTGCCGTCGACGTACGGACACAGAACGGCAAAAAGTCGACTGAGCACATACTGGTGACGGAAGGTCGGCCCGGGACTCACCAGCAGTTCCCCGTCGACCACCTCGAAGCGCTTCCCGGGTTCGTCCGGTAGCGCGCGCACCTCAGCCGCGGTCCAGCGGCGCTCCAGCATAGCGGGCATTCCCATAGTCTGCTCGGCGGCTCGGCGAAATCGCAAGGGGACATCCGCCAACTTCGGGTGCGACCGGCACACGACATAACCAAATCGCCGCGAGGTCGGTCGTCAGAACGCCGGAACAGCAACCAACAACTCTGCCGCGGAAACAGTGTGGATGAACAGGCGGAAAAAGCGCTGATAAAGCAACAACAAATAATCAAAGCTTGGTTGTGCTGATCGCGGTCGGCGCGGCGACTACCGTATTCGGCGGCGCAGTGGCTGCCTGGATAGCAAGACGGAAGGAAAAGCGCGCGGTGAGAGCTCAGCACTGCATAGAGCTGAGAACTGAGCTGGGTTCTTGGCGCCAGGCGGTGCCGAGTTCTGATCGCGCGCGGTTCCTGTCCGGCAAGGGAGGGAAACCCCTATCTTCGCAGCCCTCATTTTTGCCCGATAACAGATCACGCCGTAATTTCGATTAAGACGTATTTATACATCATATTGGCGTTTAAGGACTGCTTTATAGTACATTACTCCGATGAATCCCTCTCACCCGCTTCTCCCGCCGAAGGTCCGGCGATCTTTGGCCACCGTCGGCGCCAACATCGCCGTGGCGCGCAAACGACGCGGCCTTACCGTAGTCATGATGGCTGAGCGACTCGGTGTCGGCCGCGATACGTATGGGCGTCTGGAGAATGGGGATCCTTCGGTCGCCTTCGGCACCTACGCCATGGCGCTGTTCTCACTCGGACTCGAGGCCGTGCTGCACCAACTGGCCGATCCGGCGTCGGACGACACCGGCACCCTGCTCGATTTGAATCGCTTGCCAAAACGCGTGCGGCCGAAGCGCGTACCGCAGCCAAAGTAGCGCGCTCTGAGCGCCCAGCACCTTGCGCGGTTCCCCGCCCTACCGCCAGCCCAGATCCACGACCACCGGCTGGTGCTCCGACGGGAATCCACGCTCGAGCACCACGGCCTCGACGACCAGTGCCTTGGGTACGAGTACATGGTCGATCCTCTTGAAATCCAGACCGCGAGCCGACCAGAGCGCGTCCCGCGGACTGTTGAAATGGATCGAGTAGATCGGTAAAACGCCGTTGACTGTGCGAACACGATACCTGATCGCGTTGCCGATCCGTCCCACACCGTCGACGTCCTGTCGCGCTCTGGACGGCGCGAGGTCGATTGATTCGACCGGCATCCGTGAGATCATACAGAACTCACGCGTGACGTTTACGATGATCCCGTCGATGACGCGGAGGGAATCCGAAATGACGGGATTGCAGTCCTGCAGCACGACAACATCTGCACTCCAACGCGCCAGGTCGGCACGAATGCGAACAGCGAGGTCTGTCGATTGATCGGTGTTGTAGGTGACCACCCTGAGTGCGCGCCGTGACGCAGAGTCACGGAACGGCGCCGGCAGCTCGAACTCCATGACGCTGAAGCGCGTCACCAGCACGCCGACGAGCGCGACGATCACGATCCGTTTGCGCCGCGCGAGCAGCGTCGCAGGAACGAGTAGCGCCCACGGCAACATGAACAACCATCGCGGACCGAACAGCAGCAGCATGCCGATTCCGTTGACGTCGCCATAGGCGTCGATGTAGACCGCCACGGCCGTCAGAAGAGTCAGGTACGCGATGACGGCGATGCCGACGGGGCGCGTTGCCGCGGCGAGCTAACCGGGCCACCGTGAGTGTGTCGAGGTGACGTCTGGGCGACGCTGGCGCCACCAGTGGCGAGCGCGCGACAGCATGGGCTCGCGCTTCGGCATGACGACGCGGTCTTCCGGCGCGGATCGGCGCCGGTGCGTCTTCGGTAGCGATGTTGCTGAGTCCTGTTGAGCAGACGACGCGTCGTGTACACGGCCGCACCGTCGGCAGCGGACCTTGGCGCCTGCCGGGAGGTCGCCGCCGTCACCGATTTATAGAACGTCTCGCCGCACGGGCAATCGATGCGTGCCGTTGTCGGCAATGTGTTCGCGGCCCACATTCGCGCCTGAGGGCTTCGATGATCGCGCCCGCCGTGCGGCGCGTTACTTTGCGATTACTCCCCTGACGCCGTGCTTCCGTCCCCCGCTCTCCGTCTGATGACCAGCGACGCCGATTTGACCCACCCGCCCCTCACGATCCTCTCGGAAGAAGAGGAATTCTTTCGCTTAGCCGTGCTGGCGCTGGCCGAGTCCGAGGTGAAGCCGCGGGTGCGGGCGATGGAAGATGCGGGCAAGATCGATCCCGCGGTGACGGCGAAGTTCGTCGAGCTGGGGCTGATGGGCATCGAGGTCCCCGATGCGTACGGCGGCGCCGGTGGCTCGCTGATGATGGTAACGCTGGCGGTCGAAGCGCTCAGTACCATCGATGCGTCGGCGGCGATTCAGGTCGATGTGCAGAACACGCTCGTCAACTATCCGATCAATCGGTACGGTACGGAGGAGCAGAAGCAGCGCTTTCTTACCAAGCTCACCGGCGGCACGATCGGCGCGTATGCGCTCTCGGAGCCGGGCTCGGGTAGCGATGCGTTCGGACTGGCGACGCGCGCGGATCGCGTCGATGGCGGGTGGACGCTGAACGGTTCGAAGGCGTGGATCACGAATGGCGGTGAAGCGGGCATCTTCGTCGTGTTCGCGAACGCGAAACCAGAGGCGGGCTACAAGGGGATCACCGCGTTCCTGGTCGAGCTGGGCACGCGCGGCTTCACGGTCGGCCCCAAGGAACACAAGATGGGGATTTGCGCGTCGAGCACGACGACGCTGCATTTCGACGATGTGTTCGTGCCGGACGCGAACGTGCTTGGTGATGTCGGGACGGGCTACAAGATCGCCATTGAAACGCTGAACGAAGGACGCATCGGCATCGGCGCGCAGATGATCGGCGTCGCGCAGGGCGCGCTGAATGTGACGGTCGCGCATCTGAAAGAGCGCAAGCAATTCGGCCGCGCGCTGGCGGAATTTCAGGGCATTCAGTTTCAGGTCGCACAGGTCGCGACGGAACTCGAAGCCGCGCGACTGATGGTGTACAACGCGGCGCGACTGAAGGATGCGGGGCATGACATCGCGCGACAGGGCGCGATGGCGAAGCTGTATGCGTCGCAGATGTGCGAGCGGTTGACGTCGTTGTGCGTGGAGCTGTTTGGCGGATATGGCTACACGCGCGAGTATCCGGTCGAGAAGTTTTATCGTGATGCGAAGATCGGGACGATTTACGAGGGGACGAGTAATATGCAGTTGCAGACGATTGCGAAGGCGGTACTCAAGTAGGGAGTCGGGAGTCGAGAGTCGGGAGAAACTGCGGGTCGGGAGAAACTGCGCGTCGGGAGACGGAGTATCGAGACTAAGGCGGGCGGGACTGCGATGCGGCGGGTCGGGTTCTGGGCGATGCTCGCCTTGAGCGTTGGTGTGATCGTTACCGCGACGCTGCTGCCCTCTGGATTTCGGGGCGGGGAGCAGCGGCATGTCTCTCCGTTGTGCTTGACATGCCCGGACAGCTGGCTGGCTGATGTCATCAGCAACGTGGCGCTCTTCTTCCCCCTCGGCGCATCACTTACGGCGGTTGGCCTCCGAGCACGACGAGCGATTGCGTTAAGCTCGGCGTTCTCGGTGACCATCGAGCTGTTGCAATTCTTCGACGTGCCACCGGGCCGCACGGCGTCCTTCTCGGATTGGTGCACCAACACGTCGGGTGCGGCGCTTGGGGTGCTGTTCGTGGCGATGTGGCCGTTGATGGTTCGGCCTTCGCGCGATGCGGCGCATCGGTTGCTCGCGGGATGGACTGCGCTGACGCTTGCCGCTCTTGGCGGCAGCGCGTGGGCGGTTGCGCGAGACGGACCGAGCGCCGGTCAC
This sequence comes from Gemmatimonadaceae bacterium, assembly GCA_031366985.1. Classification (GTDB taxonomy): domain Bacteria; phylum Gemmatimonadota; class Gemmatimonadetes; order Gemmatimonadales; family Gemmatimonadaceae; genus Gemmatimonas. The sequence goes on along the minus strand of JANLPE010000063.1, from coordinate 97,897 downwards.
AGCGCGGTGATTGCGGCGAGCGCCTTGCCGCATACGCCTGGATATGGATGGTTTGGCGGAGTGACTGAAGTACTCTCCCTCAACGGTGCGCGAGTCGCGCACCGCGGATCCGGACCGATCATGCTGCATGTCCAGCGTACTGACACGGTAACCATCGAGACCGTGGAGCGCGGACGCGATGATGGATTTTCGACCGTGCCAATCGCGTGGTTGCATGCGGAATCTGACTCGCTGCCACACACGTTACTCGCGCAGCGCGATCGTGATCTGTCACTGCAGGCACGCCTGAATGCCACGCGTATCGGACTCGCGACCCCTCGACTCGTGCTGCGCGGAGTTTTCCCGGCGTCGCGCTTCGATACGACGTCGCTCACGCGAATTCGTGCCACGGTGGTGAACGGAAAGCTCTCGCTGTCCGCGGTCCCAGCGGCGGATTCAACGTCGGTGTTGAACGCGTCACTTTCACTTTCCGCCGCGCTTGGATGGACACTGATCCAGTCTGTGGTGCGCGTTGACTCGTGCCTCGGGCCATGGCTGTCGCTGGTGTGGTTGCTGCTGTGGTTCGTTCCGGTGGGTCGATGGATGGTATCTTCGAAATTCGGCCGGACGTTTGTGCAGGACGGCACCGCGCATGGAGCGGACTTGTCGGCGCCATTGCTTCTCGCTCTTACTTGGAGCTCGCTGGTGCTGGTGACAATTGGGGCGGCGGGCGTAGTCTTCGGCGTCAGCCCGCTGGCTTGGTGGCAGGATGGCGCGTGCATCGGTGCGTGTATGATTACTGCCGTTGTGGCGTCGTCGATCGACTCGCGGCAGAAGGTGTTGCGGTAGCTGGACACGGGAACGGTCGTCATCAACGACGCGGCAGTGTCGGCTGGACTGTCGGGCATCACGGGGACGATCAAAATGCCGTTGCGACCCGAAAAGCCGCTGTAACCGCGTGATATCGGGGCCTGAGCCGAGCCATTCGAAACCACTCTGGGGTATTTTGACGGATGTTCATCACCATCATCAATATTTTCGATCTGGTCCTCGGCGTGCTACGCCCTGCAGTATTTGTGGCGGGCGCGCTGACTGCGGTCGTGGCCTTTGTGTCGTACGCGGTTCGCACGCGCAAACTGCAGCCGTTCTCACCGGTTGCGCGATTTGTGCGCGATAAGATCGACCCGTGGCTGATCGCGCCGGTCGAAAAGCGGATCATGCGCGCCGGCGGCACGCCGTACGCCGCACCGTGGTGGGCGCTGGCGACGGTGGTGATTGGCGGTTTGCTGATACTCTCGGGACTGGGCTTCATCCGTGATCAGCTGGCGATGCTGGCCTACGCGACGCAAACGGGCTCGCTGCTGTACATCTTGGTGCGCTGGACCTTCGGCATCCTGCAGATCGCGCTCTTTGCGCGCGTGATTTCGAGCTGGGTCGGCGGATCGCCGTACTCAAAGTGGTGGCGCTGGTCGTACGTGATCACGGAGCCGATTCTGGCGCCCTTGCGTCGGGTGATTCCGACGATCGGGATGCTTGATATCACGGTGCTGGTGGCGTACTTCGGGCTGCAGCTGCTTGAGCGGTTGATACTTGGGGCGGTGTGAGAACCGCGAACTGCTTTGCCGCGGATTACGCGGAAACGCGCGGATGGAACCGTGAAGGATGCGGCCGACGGCGCGACGTTGGCGGCGTTGAGGTTTTTTGATCAAAAGCATGCGATGTCGCCGAGTGCGAGTCGAAACCTGAGCCCCGCACGGTTCGATCCGCGCATTTCCGCGTGATCCGCGGCAGGCGGTTCAATGCGACTCGAGCAGCGGATCGCCTCGTCGCCGAGATTCGAGTACAACGCGCTTAAAGGTCGGTGTTGGGCCGAAGTTGAACACGAACCCGATTTGGTAGTTGGTTGCGCGCAGGTAGTTGATGAGTTGTGCGATGTGCACGGGGGCGATCTTCTCAACCGCTTTGCACTCGATGACGATGAGATCGTTGACGACGAGGTCGATGCGATAGTCGCCAACCACGTGACCGCGGAAGATTACCGACGTGGGAACCTCGCGCCGGCATGCGATGGCCGATTGTTCGAGTGCGATGTGCATGGCTTTGCGATATGCGGCCTCCAGAAACCAAGGCCGAGTTCGTTGAAGACTTGGTAGAACACGCCAATCACGCTCTGGCATAGCTCGCGGTAGAGCAGTTCGTCCGTCGTCATGATGGCCCCTGGTGATGACTGGTCGTATCGTAGCGACCACCGTTCCTGAGCTCGTCATCATTTTATTGCGTGCTGGTGGATTCGGTCGCACGGCGGGTTCGGAAACGGCTCGGCCGCGGATTGCGAGTTGAACCCTGAGCCTCGATCGGTTCGATCGGCGCGTTTCCGCGCAATCCGCGGCAGGCAGGTCCAAGCGGGCAGCGCCATTCTCCAGTCCGGACGCTCGAGTCCGAAACCGGAACGCTGTCGGCCGAGCAGTGTCGAACAGTAGTGGTAGAGGCGAATCCTCAGGAATTCGGAGACATGATGCGCAGGCTGTCGTTGGTTGTAGCGTCGAGTGCCGTGGTTGCCATGGCCGCGCCGAACGTGGTGCAGGCGCAGGGTCAGGATATTGTCGAGACGGCGATGGCCGCCGGCAATTTCAAGACGTTTACGAAAGCGCTGACGGATGCGGGGTTGCTCGAGACGCTGAAGGGTCCTGGACCTTTCACGGTGTTCGCGCCCAGTGACGAAGCGTTCGCGAAGCTGCCGAAGGACAAGCTCGAGGCGCTGATGAAGGACAAGTCAGCGCTGCGCAATGTGCTGCTGTTTCATGTCATTGCCGGCAAGTTGACCACCGTGGACTTCATCAAGATGAACGGCAAGGGCCGCAAGACCGTCGAAGGCAGCGATGCGAAGGTCATGATGATGGGCACGCAGGTGATGATCGGTACGGCCACGATCGTGAAGGCGGATATCATGGCGCGGAACGGCATTGTGCACGTCATCGATACGGTCCTACTGCCCCCCGGCATGTAACAGCTCACGCACCAACGGATTCTCAGGAACGTCGAACCTCGTGTGCATCCACGCTTGCGCTTCGTGCGAAGGACGGGATGTAGGGCTCGTGCTGGATGCACGTCACCGCGGTTCACATTGACTTTCCGGAGCTTTTCTGATGCGCAAGTTGTCCATGCTGGTCGCTGGTGTTGCCATGATCGCCGTCTCCGCGCCGCGTTCGGCGCAGGCGCAGGATAAGGACATCGTCGAGACGGCCGTCGCGGCGGGTTCGTTCAAGACGCTTGCCACGGCGCTGACCGCCGCTGGTCTGATTGAGACGCTCAAGGGCCCGGGCCCGTTCACGGTGTTCGCCCCGACCGATGAAGCGTTCGCGAAGGTCCCGAAGGCGCAGCTCGACGCGCTGCTGAAAGACAAGGTCGCGCTCAAGAACGTCCTGCTGTACCACGTGCTGTCCGGCAAAGTGCTGGCTGCCGACGCGCTCAAGACGCAGGGCAAGGGTGTGAAGACGGTTGAAGGTCAGGAAATCAAGATCACGGTCATGTATGGCAAGCCGATGGTGAATAGCGCGCAGATCGTGACGACGGATATCGTGGCGAAGAATGGGGTGATTCATGTGATCGATGCGGTGATTTTGCCGCCGGCCAAGTAACTGCGGGTGGACGACGATAGCGGACAACGACGATATCGGACAAACGACATCGGATATCTGATATCAGACATCGTTTAGCGGACATCGTGGTTGTCCGATATCGTGGTTGAAGGGGGCGAGCTACCGCTTGCCCCCTCGCTTTTTTTGCGCGACACTTGGGGATGAACTCACGACTCCTCCTCGCGGCGCTCCTGCTCTGCGCCCCGCTCGCGCTCCGAGCCCAGCGTCCGGCTCCCGCCCCGGCCGACCTCATCGTCACCAACGCGCGAGTCTACACGGCGGACGAGACCCATCCCCTGGCGGAGGCCTTTGCCGTGCGCGGTGGACGCGTGGTGTTCGTCGGATCGAAGCGTGAAGCCGATGTACTGAAGGGCGCGGCCACGCGCGTGCTCGATGCCGCGGGGCGCACCGTCATTCCGGGCATGGTCGATGCGCACGCGCATTTTGGCGGACTCGCGCAGACCCTGAGCGCGGTCGATCTCACGGGCACGCACAGCTACGACGAGGTCGTCGCGCGCGTGGTCGAGCGAGCGAAGACCACCCCGAAAGGCACGTGGATCCAGGGACGCGGTTGGGACCAGAACGCGTGGGGAGATACCCGATTCCCTACGCACGAGAAGCTCACCGCCGCCACACCGGACCACCCCGTGGTGCTGCAACGTGTCGACGGGCACGCGGTGCTGGCGAATGCGTCGGCGATGCGCGCGGCAGGTGTGACCGCAACGACGAAGGATCCCGACGGAGGTCGGCTGTTGCGCGACGCACAGGGCGCGCCGACTGGCGTCATGATCGACAACGCACAAGGGATGATCGCTGGCAAAGTGCCGGCGCCGACGACGGCCGAAACGCGTACCGCGCTCAAGGGCGCGATCGCGGTGATGCATAAGTGGGGGTTGGTCGGGATGCACGACGCCGGTGCGTCGCGCGGCATGATCGACTTGTACGAGCAGATGGCGCAGGCCAACGAGATGAGCCTGCGACTGTACGTCATGATCGGCGACGACTCGGCATCGGTGCAACACTACGTGCAGCTCGGGCCGCGCTCGGCGCTCTATGACGGTCACGTGTGGGTACGCGCGATCAAACTGTACGCCGATGGCGCGATGGGTTCACGCGGCGCGGCGCTGCTCGAGCCGTATTCAGACGATCCGAACAACAGCGGCTTGTTGCTGTCCGCACCAGCACACATTCGCGATGTGGCCGAACGCGGGCTCAGGGCGGGCTTCCAGGTCAATACGCACGCCATCGGTGATCGCGGCAATCGCGTCGTGCTCGACGCGTACGAAGCCGCACTCAAGACCGTGCCGACGGCGGATCATCGCTTCCGCGTCGAGCATGCGCAGATCCTCAATTACGACGACGTCCCGCGCTTCGCGCAGCTTGGCGTCATCCCGTCGATGCAGGCGAGCCACCAGACGAGCGATATGTACTGGATCGGCAAGCGACTCGGACCCACGAGACTGTACGGGGCCTACCCGTGGCGTTCGCTGATCAACTCCGGCGTCGTCGTGCCGAATGGCAGTGATTTCCCGGTCGAGCAGGTCAATCCACTGATCTCATTTCATTCCGCCATCGCCCGACAAGACGCGAACGACTGGCCAGCCGGCGGGTGGTTCCCGGAGCAGCGCATGACGCGCGAGGAAGCGCTGCGCAGCATGACGCTGTGGCCGGCCTACGCGGCGTTTCAGGAAAAAGACATGGGTTCGATTACGATCGGCAAGTACGCCGATTTCGTCGTGCTCGATCAGGATATCATGCGGGTGCCGGCGGAGTTGGTGCTGAGGACAGAGGTGGTGGCGACGTATGTGGGTGGGAAGGCGGTGTACCAGCGAGTAGGGAGACAGGAGTGGGGAGTCGGGAGAAACTACTGAGTACGCAGTACTCGGTCTCTCTTCTCGGTAGGTTCTGATTACTCAATACTCACTACTCGATACTCGATACTCGCTTGCGAATCATTTCACTACTTCCCGCGGCCACCGAGATCGTTGCGTTCCTTGGTGCGACTGAGCATCTCGTCGGTGTGACGCACGAATGCGACTATCCGGATATTGTCGCCTCGCGCGCGCGTGTGACGCACAGCGCGATACCGCATTCGTCGGATCCGGCGGTCATCGACGGTGCGGTGCGTGAGGCTACGGCGCAGGGGCGACCGTTGTTCACACTCGATGAGGTTCGCATTCGCGCGTTGCATCCGGATGTGCTGCTGACGCAGGCGTTGTGCGATGTGTGCGCGGTCAGTGAGACCGACGTACGGGCGCTTGCGTTACGACTTGTCCCCGTGCCACACGTTGTCACGCTCGGAGGTACGTCGCTGGAGGGGATCTATGCTGATATTCAAGCGGTTGCTGATGCGATCGATGCGCGTAGCGACGCCGAGGAGCTGCTTGCAGGATTGCACGCGCGTGTGAAGGCGGTCCATGACACGCTCAAAGCGGCGCGCGCGCCGCGGCCGCGTGCGGTATTGATCGAGTGGACCTCGCCGGTGTTCATCGCGGGCCACTGGGGACCGGAGCAGATCAAGCGCGCGGGGGGCATCGATGTGCTTGGTGTCGCCGGTGCGCACTCGGTCACGGTGGAACTCGAGGCCGTTGCGCGCGCAGAACCGGAGTTTGTGTTCATTGCGCCGTGCGGGTACTCGCTCGACGCGGCGACTGCGGAGGCGGAGCGATTACTGCACGACGATGTGTGGCAGTGGATGCGAAACGCGCAGGTCTGGGCGCTGGATGCGAACGGGTTGGTGAGCCGGCCGGGGCCGCGCGTGGTGGACGGGATCGAGGCGATGGCGAGGGTGATGAATCCGGGGGAGTTTACGGAGTTGGATCCGCGGCATGCGCGGCGGGTCGCTTAGAACTACGACAATCGATAACAACGATATCAGATAAACGAGATGAGATATCGGACATCGGAGATCGGGTGTCGTGGTTATCCGATATCGTCGTTCAAGAAACCCACATCTTGACCGCCATCACCACCATCAACCCCGCAAACCCCCGCCGTAGCACTGTCGCATCCACATGCGTCGCGATCTGCGCTCCCAGATACGCCCCAACCGCCATCCCGCCCGCGATCAACAGCGCATCGCGAATCGGCAGCTGCCCCGCTTTGTAGTACGTCAGCGCGCCGATCGCTGTGACGGGAAACACCAACGCCGCGAGTGACGTCCCGACGGCCTGTTGCGGTGGATACTTCGCCAGATAGATCAACGCGGGGACGATGACAATGCCACCGCCGATGCCGAAGATGCCGGACAGAATGCCGGCGCCGAGCCCGATGCCGAGGAGAATGAGTATCATGGCTTGAAGCTGCCCGTGGGCGCGAGGCTTCGGAAGACGCTACTTTTCGCGTCATGCTTTCCGACTCGTCATTCGCGTTTCTCAAGACCCTGCTCGATACGCCGGGCCCGTCCAGCTTCGAAGCCGCGCCCGCCCGTGTGTGGCGCGCCGAAGCCGCCACATTCGCCACCGTTCGTGCCGATGTCGTCGGCAACAGTTTCGCCACCGTCGAAGGGCAAGGCGGCCCCACGATTCTGCTCGCGGGCCACATCGACGAGATCGGCATCATCGTCACGTGGATCGACGATCAGGGCTTCGTCTACTTCGAGCCGATTGGTGGATGGGATCCACAGGTGCTCGTTGCGCAGCGCATTCGCTTCCTTGGCCGCCACGGCGACGTTTTTGGCGTGATCGGCAAGAAGCCGATTCACCTTATGAAGCCAGACGAGCGCGAGAAGGCGTCGAAAATTACCGACCTGTGGGTCGACATCGGCGCGGCGAACAAGGCCGAGGCGCTCGAGCACGTGCAGATCGGCGACGCGGGCGTGATCGACAGCCAGCTGCGCGAGTTGCCGAACCGTCGCATCGTTTCGCGCTCGATCGACGATCGCATCGGTGCCTTCGTGGTACTCGAGGCACTGCGTCGGTACGCCGCTAAGCCCGGTGTTGCGCGCGTCGTCGCGGCGGCGACGGCGCAGGAAGAGATTGGCTATTCCGGCGGCGGTGCGCGTGTTGCCGCGCAATCGCACGACGCACAGATGGCGATCGCCGTCGACGTCACGTTTGCAACCGATCATCCCGGCGTCGAAAAGAAGGAACTCGGCGAACACAACATCGGCGGCGGCCCAGTGCTGACGCGCGGCTCTGTCGTGAGCCCCGTCGCATTCGGCCTGCTGCGCGATACCGCTGATCGGCTTGCGATTCCCTACACCGTGCACGCGGCCGGTCGTTTCACAAGCACCGACGCCGACGCGATTCATCTGACGCGCAACGGCGTGGCAACGGCGTTGCTGTCGATTCCGAATCGCTACATGCACTCGCCGAACGAGATGGTGTCGCTGGATGATCTCGATCGCGCGGCGGAGTTAATTGCCGAGACCTGCAGAATAGTCACCACCGATACTGACTTCACGGCAAGGTAGAGTACTGAGTAGGGAGTACTCGAGTAGGGAGAAACTGCCGAGTAGGGAGAGGGGGTCTCTGTACGCGCTGTTTCGTACTACTCGCTGTTTCTCTTCACTCCCGACTCTCTACTCAAGACTCTAGCAGCGTCCGCAACTTCTGGATCCGCGTCGTTCATCAGCGACTCGACCACCGGCGTCATCTGACCGCCGCGTGCGCGCACGAGCGCGTCGAGCGCGGCGATCCGAATCGACGGGTCGCGTATCTCCCCGGACGACGCGCCGGTCATGTCGGGAGCGGGCGGCATGGCGATACGCAGCAGGCGCTGCACCGCGTCGGCACTGCCAAGCCGCCCGAGGGCCGCCAACATCTCGAACGCGACGTCTTCGTCGGGTTCACGATCGAGGGCTGCCGAAAGTCGTGATGCGGGGGGGCGCATGCCACCGCCTGCGGTCGCACCGGCCAAACCGAATGCGGCCGCTGCCAGTCGACGCACTTCCGGATTCGGATCGTCAATCATGCCGTGCAATGCCTGCATCGCCTTGCTGGTGCGCAGACGCATCAACGCGCGCGCGGCCGCGATGCGAATACGCTCGTCCGCATGCGTGAGCAGCGGCAGCAGCTCGTCGTCCGCGTGCTCGATATTCATCTCACCCAGCAGCGCGGCCGCATTGCGCACGACGAACCAGCGACTGTCGCGCAGCGCCTCAAAGAGCGAGGCGGAGCCGACATCCATTGCCACGATGCTGTCGAAATACGCACGCCGGGACAGTGCGTCATCCGTCGTGAGCAGCTGATCTACAAGCGTCGCGACGCCTGCGTCACCGGCGCGCGCAATCAGCTGGAGCAGAATCGTGCGGTCGTGGCTGAAGGGCAGCTGCCGTGCCAGGAGCTCGAGCAGCGGCGCGTGCAGGAGGTGACGCAGGGCGCCTTCCAGTGCCACTCGTCCCGCCGACTCACCCACAACGTGCAACTGTGTCAGACAGGCCCGCGCTATGCCTTCGATCGCGACACCATCGCCACGTCGCTGCGCCTCATCGAGCAACTCGCGCACTGCCGTGACGGCACTCGTGGCCGCATCGTCCGTGTGCGCCGCGGCCAGCCGCGTCAGCGCACTGCCGATGGCGGTCCCCCCGGAGTCCTCCGTCACGCCTCGTGGCGAGGCGACGGGCGTCACGAGGACGCTCCACGTGCGCAGCAGTTCGCGCGGCGTTTCATCAGCAAAGGCGACAGCGCGCACCGTCGACGGCGTATCGCCTGTCAACGCCGCCGTTCCGCGGGACGGAGTCCCGAAGGCGCGAACATCAGGCGGCAACGAGGGCTGCGCGAGTAGTCGGCCGAGGGTCAGCAACTCGCCCGGCGCCGCCCCTTCACGAATAGCCAGCGAACCAACGCCAAGCGCCACAAGGCGTGGCAGAAGCAGCGCGAGCATGGGATCCGCGGTCGCCGCTTGTCGGTCGATCGGGACGCCCTCGAGCACCAACACCCCGTCGACGACTCGACAGAGCATTGCGCCGTCGCGTGACCGCGCAGCGACTGCCCGCAAGGCGTCACGCGCCGCGATGAGAAGCGGGCTCGTTGGATCGACGCCGTCCAGCCCGCCGACGACGCCGCTGCGATCAGTCCCCAGCGCAATCAGTCGCTGGACGAGTGCGCCAAGCGCGCGTGCGACCACGCGCGACGCGCGCCCCTCGGTGACGACGCGCAACACACCCGAATCGGAGGTGCGTGCCGTCGGGGTCCCGCGAGCATACAGGCTCGGGGGACTCACGGCAGAGCGGTGGCGGAACGTGCCAAGCGGGCGGGCATACGCGGTCAAGCTACTGCCGAATGCACGCGCGCACAGCTTTTCTTCAGTATGACGCTTTCCATTCCGGCACCTCGCGCCGAGGGCTTCACCGCATCGACGCCGGTACCGTTGTATTGGCGGGAGGACGGCGCGCCAGACCATCCGCCGCTCGTGCTGCTGCATGGTGGTCCCGGTGCGCATCACGACTACCTGTATCCTCAGATGCTGGAGTTGGCGAAGACCCATCGCGTCATCACCTACGATCAGCGCGGCGGTGGCCGCTCGCGAATGGATGATCCGTCACCAATCACGTGGCGCACACAGGTCGACGACCTCGCGGCGGTGCTGCACGAGTTTGATCTCTCGGCCACCACCGTCGTCGGCTATTCATGGGGCGCGCTGCTGGCGATGCTCTATGCGGTCACGCAGCGCCGCGAACCGTCGTGGCCGTCGATCGGCCGACTGGCCCTCATTTCGCCAGCGCCCATTTCGCGCCGGTGGCGGACTGCGTTCGAAGCGGAGTTGGCCGAGCGCCAGCGTGGGCCCGTCGTTCAGGCGCTCCGCGCCGAATTGGCCGCCTCCGGGCTGCGGGAGTCCGATCCAGGGGCGTACCGACAGCGCAGCTTCGAACTGAGCGTGGCCGGGTATTTCGCCGATCCGCACCGGGCTGAATCACTCACGGCCTTCCGCGTAACAGGTCGGGTGCAGCAGTCGGTGTGGGACAGCCTAGGCGATTTCGACCTGCGTGATGCGTTACGTGCCGTCCACCTGCCGGTGCTCGTCGTTCATGGGCGCGATGATCCAATTCCGCTGGCATCGGCGGAATCGGTCAGTGCGTGCCTCGAGGGAACGCTTGTGGTTCTCGACGATTGCGGTCATGTCCCGTATGTCGAGCAACCGCAGGCATTGTTCGCGGCGCTGCAGCCGTTCCTCGACTGATCGGTCCCCCGTTTCGTGTTTCCTTCATGCTGCCATTCGGAACTGTCACGCAATCGGTGTTGAGCACCATCGACATCGACGAGCGCCAGGTGCGCGTGTCGCTGCACATCGTGCACGACGGCGTCGAGTTCGTCGGCCGCTTGTGGTTTGCTGAATCCACATGGACGAATTCCGGAATCCCTGATCGCGGGGTCTTCCCCGGCCGGACGGAAGGCGAGGTCCTCGCGCTTGCCCATCGGCTGCGGCCCGACGAACTGATCCAGCGCTATCGGCGGGCGAATGCGGAGAAGCGCCGATTTCACGGGCTGCGAAGGCTGACGATGGAAGTGCTGTCGAAGATCCGATATCTGAATCAGGTCGCCGTCAGCATGCGCAGCGGGCTGCTGGATCGTGATGCCGCCACGCAGGAGATGCTGCTAACCGAAGAGCAGATGGTGGATCTGGTGAGGCAGGCAAGGATGCTGGCGGGCATCGAGGGGTAATAGTCGGTCCATCAGTTCGCGCACGGTCCATCAGTTCGCGCGAAGTTCAACGCTGGTGACGGGAACCAATTGGTCCCGTTTGGTGCGGACACCAGCGCGCGCGAGAGCTGTCGGACGGGGCGCGATGTCGGCACGCCTTCATGTTTGAGCGTTCGGCACGAATGCATGCATTTTGCTGGCGGGAGGGCGTGCTGTCGCTGCTGCGTGATTGATGGCGCTCTGGCGCGCTGATGTCCGCATGAATGGGACAAACGGGTGACCGTTCCCCGCGTTGAACTGCCCCACGCAGGCTGAGACCATATATTCCGGGGATGGACTGCCGGAATGCCGCACACGCCCTGACGCAGATCGCCACGCTGCTCGAATTGCATGGCGAAGATCGATTCAGTGTGCGCTCGATGCAGGTCGCCGCGAGGGCCGCGTCGGCGGCGGGTGAGCGGGATCTCGCCGATGCGCTCAAACACCGTGGTATTGACGACGAAGGCCTCGCGCCCGCCGCGCTCGAGATACTCCGTGAGCTGGCCGAGTCTAATGGGTCAGCATTGCTCGAACGACTGCAGGAACAGACTCCGGAAGGACTGCTCGAGATGCTTCGCGTCCCCGGGCTTGGTCCCGCACGGATCCGGCAGATTCACGATGGACTGCACGTGGAAACCCTGCAGGAGCTCGAACAGTCCGCGCGTGATGGTCGAATCGCGGCGCTGCCGCGTTTCGGCGACAAGACGGCCGACAAGATTCTTAAGGGGATCGCGGATCTGCGTGCGACGGGCGCCTATGTCCTATGGCAGCACGGCAACGCAGAAGCCCTGCGTCTGCGCAGCGCGATCGCCGCGCATCCGGATGTCCTGCATGTCGAGATCGCGGGTTCGATCCGTCGCCGCGCGGAGCTGGTGCGAGACATCGATCTCGTGGCGGCGGTACGTGGCTCTCCGTCCGTCGTCGCCGCGTCGCTGTCACACATGCGAGGCGTGCGAGAGGTCCTCGGCGGCGGCGGGCGCACCCTCACGCTGCGATTCGAGGACGGCGTGGCACTCGATCTCGTCTGCGTGCGCCCCGAGCAGATGGCCCTCGCGCTCTGGCGCGCGACCGGTAGCACGACGCACGTCCGGCAGCTCACCGAGCGGGCATCGAGCCTCGGCTTCGTGCTGGCGGGTGATGAACTGCGTGATGCGAACGGCGCGCTGGTGCCGGTGGCGCAGGAGGCCGATCTGTATACGCATCTCGGACTCGCGTATTGCGTGCCGGAGTTGCGCGAGGGCGCCGGCGAGGTGGATCGCGCGGCGCGGCACGCACTCCCGACACTGATCACCGAATCGGATCTGGTCGGTGCCCTGCACTGCCACTCGCAGTACAGTGATGGCGGTGCATCGATCGCTGATATGGCTCGCGCGGCGCAGGCTCGCGGACTCACCTATCTGGGGGTCAGTGATCACTCGCAATCGAATCCGTACGCGGGTGGTCTGTCGACCGACGCCATCCTCACGCAGCACGACGAGATCGACGCGCTGAACGCACAGTATCGACAGGATGGCGTGTCGTTCCGCGTGCTCAAAGGCATCGAGGCCGACATCCTCCCCTGCGGCCGCGTCGACTACGATGCCGAATTCCTCGGCCGATTCGATTTCGTGATTGGCTCGATCCACACGCGATATGGTATGAACGAACAGCAGATGACCGATCGCGTGCTGAAGGCGCTCGACGATCCGCATCTGACCGTCCTCGGACATCCCACTGGCCGTCTGTTGCTCGCGCGCGAGCCGTACGCGATCGACCTGCGCGCCGTCATGGAGAAGGCCAGCGACGTCGGCGTCGCGATCGAACTGAATGCGGATCCGCATCGCCTCGACATCGATTGGCGGGCGTGCCGCCTCGCCGCCGAATGCGGTGCCGTCGTCTCCATCGGACCCGACGCGCATTCACCGCAAGGCTTCGAGCATCTCGAAATGGGTGTCGCGATCGCTCGCAAAGGCTGGCTCGCCGCAGAGAATGTGCTCAACACGCGTCACGTCGACGACGTGCTGGCGTTTGCGCGGGCCCGTCACTCCCGTCCGCGTCTGAGGATGCATGGCGCGTAAGGCGGGCAGCGGAGGCGCTCGTCAACCGCTGTCGATGAAAAAACCCGGGAAGACGGCTACGTCCGCCTCCGTCGCAGCTCGCGCACACGACGCCACGAGTGCACTCGCACGAAAGTCGTCACGGTCGAAATCGGCCGGCCAGAAGCCGTCGCAGAAAGCCCCGACGGTCGCGAAGTCGCCGCGCTCGAAGGCCGACAAGCAGGCGATCGCGGCAATTGTGCTGCAGCGATTGATGGCCGAATACCCGGACGCGCACTGCGAGCTGGATCACCGCGATGCATTCGAACTGCTCGGCGCCACCATCCTCAGCGCGCAGTGCACCGACGTGCGGGTCAACATGGTCACACCCGGCTTGTTCGCGCGGTATCCAGACGCCACCTCACTCGCGGCGGCCGAGCAGGAGGACGTCGAAGCGATCATCCGGTCGACGGGATTTTTCCGGGCGAAAGCGAAGAGCCTCGTCGGCATGGCCAAGGCGTTGACCGAGACGCATCACGGCGAGGTGCCGCGGTCTCTCGCTGAGCTGGTGCCGCTACCCGGGGTCGGACGGAAGACCGCGAACGTCATTTTGGGGAACGCCTTCGGCATTAACGAAGGCATTGTGGTCGATACCCACGTGCAGCGGTTGGCACGGCGGCTGGGGCTGACCCGCGAGCCGGATCCGGTGGGGATTGAGAAGGCACTGATGCCGCTCTTCCCGCGCGAACGATGGACGCTGCTAAGCCATCTGTTGATCTGGCACGGACGACGGCGGTGTGTTGCGCGGAAGCCGGACTGTGGGGGGTGTGTGGTGGCGGATGTCTGCCCTAGCCGAGAAGACTGAGACGACGATGTCGGACAACGACGATATCGTCGTTCCCCCCGCCTTGCTACATTTCCCACATCACCCTAACCCGACCTGTCGTGCCGAAACTGGCCACCTTCGAAACCACCAAGGGCACCATCGTCGCCGAGCTGTACCCGGCCGAGGCGCCTATAGCAGTTGCCAACTTTGAGAAGCTTGCCAATTCGGGCTTCTATGACGGCGTGAAGTTCCACCGCGTGATCGACGATTTCGTGGTGCAGGGCGGCGACCCGCTGTCCCGTGACCTTCCCGAGGGCGATCGCCGCGTCGGTACCGGCGGCCCGGGCTGGCAGATCGAGTGCGAGACCAAGGGCAATCCGCACACGCACAAGATCGGCGCCATGTCGATGGCCCATGCCGGCAAGAACACCGGCGGTAGCCAGTTCTTCATGGTGCTTAGCGAAAGCAATACGCGGCACTTGAATGGCGTGCACACCGTGTTCGGCCAGATCACGCAGGGACTCGACGCCATGAGCACCATCATGCAGAATGATGCGATGACGTCGGTTCGCGTGACGGACGCCGACTGAGCCTTCTCTCCAGGAACCCCATGGCACACGATCATGCGAAGGGCGGCTCCGATATGGGCGCCGCGTTCACCGGCCTTATCGGTGGAGCACTGTTCATCGGCGCGATTCTGTACGGCATCGTGCTCCTGACGAACCGGCACTTCGAAAGCGAAAAGGCGGAAAAGGCGGAGAAGAAGACCGGCGCCCTTGTCATCGAAGCGTCAGCTATTCGCGTAAACGCCTGAAATAGAAAGATTTAGGTAGAAGAGCGGGGCGGAACTCCAACCATCGGAGTTCCGTCCCGCTTGTTTTGAAACCGTTTTGGGTCTAGAATCGTTAATGAACTGACTGGTCAGTCAGTAAAAATAACGTAAACGAGTTGTGATGACCGAAACGACTGCACGGCACGGCAGCCACCCGAGCGATCATAAGCGCCGTCGCGATCCGGAAGCGCGCCCACAACAGATCCTCGAGGCCGCGTTCCGGGAGTTCGCCGAACATGGACTGGCTGGCGCACGCCTGGACGACATCGCCAAGCGTGCCTGCGTCGCGAAGGGGACGATCTATCTCTACTTCCCGAACAAGGAAGCGCTCTTTCGGGAGATGGTTCGAACGACACTCATTGCCGCGCTCGAGACGGCCGAGGTGCGTCGGTCCGAAACCGATCACGAAACGGCCGTCGTGCAGCTACGCGCCGTCGCGTCGGGATGGTGGAGCTATCTGCGCACGGAGCGATTTCAGGTGGTGCAACGCCTCGTGATGGCGGATTTGCCGCAGTTCCCCGACCTGATGCAGTTCTACGCCGAGGAAGTGGTGGCACGCGGTCGTCGACTGATCGCCGGCATCGTCAGTCGCGGTATCGCACTCGGCGAGTTCCGCGTGGTCGATCCCGAATCCGCGGCGCGTATGCTGTCGGCGCTCGCGATGACGCACAGTCAATGGTGCTCGCGTCGGCAGTTCTTCCCGGCGCTGATGCAGCGCACGGACGATGAAGTGCGCGATGAATTGATCGACTTCTATCTGCACGCGCTCCGACCCGGGCTTCTGGTCGATGCGTCAGTCTCTCCGTCCTCGACATCATGACTTTCGTACCGTTCTTCCTTCCGCGTCGCCGAACACTCCCGACGTTCGGCGTCTTCGCCACCGCGCTAGGCCAAGCGACCGTCGCCCTTGCGATGGTGGCATCGACGGCGGTCGCACAGAGTACCGCACAGGCCACCGCCCTTTCACTCGGCGATGCCGCGCGTCTCGCGGCCAAACAGAACGGTGGCATGGACATCGTGCGCTCGCGTGTCGATGCCGCCAACGCGCGCGTGATGCAGCGCCGAGGCGCGCTGATGCCTGATGTCGCAGCCGGCATCCAGCAGGCCGGTCGCACCACGAATTCGGCGACGTTCGGCTTTGCCTTCAAGGATGCGCAGGGGCGTCCGTTACTCGATCCGAACGGTCAATTAATCGGACCGATTCCAACGATCGATGTGCGCTATCGCATCACGCAGCCGCTGCTCGATCTGGGCAACTATGCCAAGTGGCGCGCGGCACAGTCATCGACTGAGGCGGCCACCGCCGATGTGAGGGCGCAATCCGATCTCGCCGCCGCTGTGGCCGCTGTCGCATATGTGCGCGCCGCCCGGGGCGATGCGCAGGTCGCTGCGCGACTTGCCGATTCATCGTTGGCGGCCGATCTGGTACGCATTGCGCGCGATCAATTGCAGGCCGGCGTTGGCATCGCGCTCGATGTCACGCGTGCGCAATCCCAGCTGGCATCGACGCGGGCACAGTTGATCGGTGCGCGCAACGACCGCGATCGCGCACTGCTCGAACTCAAGCGCGCGGTTGGCATGCCGCTCGATGCGGTGCTGGTGCTGCGTGATACTCTTGGCGGATTGCCGATTGACGCGCGACTGCCCGATGAAAGCGCGGCGTTGTTGCGCGCCTCGGACACGCGTTCGGACGTGCGTGCGCTGCTCGCGCTGGAGACGGCGCAACAGAAGGCATTGTCGGCGATCCGCTGGGAACGCACCCCGCAGCTTGGCCTGATGTTCGATCAGGGGCAACTCGGCAAAAGTTGGGCGCATTTCCTGCCGACGTACACGTGGGGCGTGCAACTTTCGGTCGGACTCTTTGATGGCTTTCGTCGCGAAGGGCGCGTGCAGGAGCAGATCGCTGGCACACGCGAGACGGAGGCTAGGCTGCGCGACTTGCGCGCGCAAAGCGCACTCGATGTGCGCACCGCACTGCTCGATCTCGCTGCGACGCGCGAACAGCTCGACGCCGTACGCGAGCGATTGAGTCTCGCCGAACAGGAAGTCGCCCAAGCACAGGAGCGATTCCGGGCTGGCGTCGCCGGTAATGGCGATGTGATCAGTGCCCTGCTGTCGCTCAACCAGGCGCGCACGCTGCGCAATGATGCGCTGGCCGCGTATCAGGGGGCGCGGGTGGGTCTGGCGCGGGCGATGGGTGCGGTGCAGGAGCTGCCGTAGGGCGACCGTGGGTCTCACAACAGAAACCACGATATCAGCTAAACAAGATCTGATATCCGATCTCGTTTTTCCGATATCGCTTTTCTCGACTTTTCTAACAGCTTATGACCTCCGACAAAAGACCCAACCTCCTCCGCATTCTCATCCCTGTCGTGCTTGTCGCGAGTGCTGGGTTCTGGGGATTCCAACGCTGGACCTTTTCCCGCGGTCACGAGTCGACCGACAACGCGCAAGTTGACGGTCAGATCATTCCCGTCGTCGCCAAGGTCGGCGGCTACGTCACCGCGGTGCACGTCGCTGAAAATGTGCACGTCGCCGACTCCGCCCTGCTCGTGAAGCTCGACCCTCGCGAGTTTGCGGTGCGGCTCGCGCAGGCTGACGCGGACCTTGCGGCGGCGGTGGCATTGGCCGGCGACAGGAACGGCGAAGGTCAGGCGGCGTCGGCAGTGCGCACGGCCGCGAGCCAGCGCGATGTCGGGGAGTCGCAGGTTTCGGCGGCGCGCGCGAATCTGACCAAGGCGCAGGCCGATCTTGCCCGAGCGAAAGAACTCGTCGCCAAGCAGATCGTCAGCGCCGCGCAATTGGATGCGGCGCAGGCGGCCTTCGATGCCGCGACGGCAACGCTCAGCGCTACTGAACGTCAGGTGAAAGCCGCCACCTCGGGCATTTCGAACGCAGAGGCCGGCGTGCGTCTCGCGCAGGCGCGGCTCGGCTCCGCCCGCGCCGCCCGCGACAATGCGTCGTTGCAGCTGTCGTACACGACGATGACGGCACCGGTTGGCGGCGTCGTATCGAAGAAGCAGGTCGAGGTCGGACAGCTGGTGCAGCCCGGTCAGACGCTGATGTCGATCGTGTCGGATTCCGGCGTGTTCATCACCGCCAACTTCAAAGAAACCCAGCTCGCCCGCATCCACGTCGGTCAGAAGGTCGAGCTTGAAGTCGATGCGTACGGCGGTGTGCATGCCGAGGGCGAAGTACAGAGCATCGCGTCGGCTACCGGCGCGAAGTTCGCGTTGCTGCCGCCGGATAACGCGACGGGCAATTTCACGAAGGTCGTTCAACGGGTGCCGGTTCGTATCAGGGTGACGAAAGCGCTCGGCGCGGATCGTCCGTTGCGTCCAGGCATGTCGGTGATGGCCATCGTGATCGTGCAGTAAGGACGTGGTTTCGAACTCCGACGACCCATACAAGAACAGATACCTGATCGCGATCGCGGTGACGCTCGCGGCCGTGCTGGAGCTCGTCGACACGTCGATCGTGAACGTCGCGATTCCGCACATGATGGGCACCCTCGGCGCGACGCTCGACGAAATTGCTTGGGTCTCGACGAGCTACATCATTGCGAATGTGATCGTGATCCCGATGTCGAGCTGGTTGTCGGCGTTCTTTGGGCGCCGTCGCTATCTCACGGGATCGATCCTGCTGTTCGTCGTCGCCTCGTTCTTCTGCGGTGCGGCCACGTCGTTGTGGGGATTGGTCTTCTGGCGCGTCATTCAGGGACTCGGTGGCGGCGCGCTGCTGTCAACAGCGCAGACAACGTTGTTCGAAGCATTCCCGCCCCATGAGCGCGGCATCGGGCAATCGATCTTTGGCGTCGGCGTGATGGTTGGCCCGACGCTCGGACCCACGTTGGGCGGCTACATCGTCGACGCGTATGCATGGCCGTGGATCTTCTACATCAACGTGCCCCTGGGTCTGTTCGCGGCGTATCTCGTGTGGAGTTACGTGCGCAACGCGTCGCATCAGGTGCGCGCGACCACGATCGACGCGCTCGGGATCGCGCTGCTGGCACTTTCTGTTGGATCGTTGCAATGGATGCTCGAGCGTGGCGAACGATTTGACTGGTTCGAATCGCGCTTCGTGACGGGGCTGGGGCTCGTCAGCGGTGTCTCGGCTGCACTGCTGGTGTGGCGTGAGTTGCACGTCGATGAACCAATCATCGACTTCCGCATTCTCCGATCACGACAGCTCGCCCCCGGCGTGCTGTTCGCGGCGTTTCTTGGCCTTGCGCTGTATGGCTCGGTGTTCGTGCTGCCCGTCTTTCTCCAGTCGTTGCACGGCTATACCGCGTCGCAGACAGGCATGGTCATTCTGCCTGGTGCGCTCGCGTCGGCATTCACGATGGCGATCGTTGGACGGAACGCGTCCAAGGTCGACGCGCGCCCGCTAGTTGTTTCCGGCGCATTCCTGTTTCTCGCGTCGATGTGGATGTTGTCGCGACTCACGCTCGACGCGGGCCAAGGACAGTTCTTCTGGCCACTGATCCTGCGCGGTGTGGGTCTCGGGCTGATCTTCGTGCCGCTTACGAACGCGACCGTCGCCGGTTTGCCGATGCGCCAGCTCGGCCAGGGCACCGGCATGTTCAACCTGATGCGTCAGTTGGGAGGCTCCCTCGGTATCGCGACGATGGCGACCTTGCTCTCCCGTCTCACGAGAATCGAGAAAGCGACCCTGACTGATCACGTCGGGAGCTACGATCCCGCGACGGTAGAGCGCATGGCGATGCTGACACGCGGCATGATGGCCCGTGGTGTCGACGTGGGGCTCGCGACGCAGCAGGCGCTGCTGATGCTCGACCGGCAAATATCGGCCCAGGCGAGCGTGCTGGCCTTCTCGCGGCTCTATCTGGTGAGCGGTATTCTGCTCGTCGCGGCCTTGCCGCTGCTGCTGATCTGGAAGACCGGGAAATCGGCCGGCGTGCCGGGCGAGCTGCTGCACTAATCGGGAGCCTAGACGGCACCACGCAACCGCGCCTTCCGTCTCCCGGTCCGAGCCGCTTGCTTTCAGCGGTATGCCAAACCCCACACGCGACGAGGCGCTGGCCCTCGTGTACGGATGGACCGCGTCCGAATCCCTCCGCAAACACATGCTCTCCGTCGAGGCGGCGATGCGCGCCTACGCGACGCGCTACGGCGAAGACGTCGAGCTCTGGGGCGTCACGGGCCTCATTCACGATTTCGACTACGAGAAGTTCCCGAACAACGCGCAGATCGCCGATCAGGAGCATCCGGCCGAAGGGGTGCGGCATCTGCGGTCACTGGGCTGGCCTGAATCGGTCTGTGAAGCCGTGCTCGGTCATGGCCATTACACCGGCGTGCCCCGTGTCTCGCTGATGGCCAAGGCGCTATTCGCCTGCGACGAGCTGACGGGATTGATCACGGCATCCTCGTTGGTCAAACCGTCCAAAGCGGTCGCCGAAGTCGACGTCCCTGGCGTGCGCAAAAAGATGAAAGACAAGGCGTTTGCCCGTGGTGTGAACCGCGATGATGTGATTCAGGGGGCGGAGGCGCTGGGCGTCCCGCTCGACGAGCACATCGGCGTGGTCCTGGGCGCCATGCAAGCTGCCGCATCATCGCTCGGGCTCGCCGGCGTGGGTGCTCCAGCGATAGAGTCCTCAACGCCGCCAGACCCGGGTGCGTAATTCGGATGACTCCACCACGCCCAATGACCTCTCTCGCCCTTCCCATTCCTTCGGCCGCTCCCCGTTCGGGAAGCGCGCGATCGAGGTGGTCTGAAGTGGAAGAAGGTCCTGAGGCGGAGGGAGCGCGTCCCGACGAGAAGGTGCTCCCCATCGGACCAGTCGGGATCGATCGGCCGATCCTGGGCGCTGATGCCTTGGCAGAGCGCGCACTCGTGGTGGCCGCACAGGCAGGTGACCGTACTGCGTTCGCTGGGTTGGTCCATCGGCATCAGCGACGGGCGTATGCGGTCGCGCGATCGATCGTGCTGTCGCATGACGACGCCGAGGATGCGGTGCAAGAAGGGTTTCTGCACGCGTTCCGCGCGCTCGAACGTTTTCGTCCAGAGCAGGCGTTTGGTGCGTGGTTGCATCGAATTGTGGCGAATGCCGCGCTGGATATCGCGCGACGGCGCAAGGTACGCGATGCGGACGAATTGCCGGAAACGTTGTCGTCACCGCATCGCGATCCCGCCGAGGCCGATGAATTACGGACGCGGCTGGTGCAGGCGATGAGCGCATTGGGCGAACGCCAGCGATCGGTGATTGTGTTGCACGATGTTGAGGGGTACAAGCATGCGGAGATCGGCGCACTCCTCGGAATTCCCGAGGGCACCGCCCGATCAGACCTGCACCATGCCCGAGCGCATTTGCGGCGCTTGTTGGGCAACCTGCGGAGCACGGAATGAAGGACTTCAAGCGGATCGACAACGAACGGAGCGAAGGAGCAGATCCCGTCGTCACGGCTCTGTTGCGCACCGCGTATGCGGCGCCTCGCGACGACAGTTACTGGCAGGGGCTCGAGCAGCGCGTGTGGTCGCGGCTAAGCGAATCGCCGGTCGCGTCATGGTGGACGGTGATGTCCGAGTGGCGTACGGCTGGAGCCATCGCGGCCACGGTCGCGCTGCTCCTCGCCGGCGCGACGGTGGTGCGCGAGCTGTCGTTGGACCAGACCGCGCGGGAAATCGCGGCGCGTGCGGCGATCGAATCCGGTATGCCAAGCGACGAGGCGACGATTTCATTCCGCGGTGGCAAGCGGCTCCCGGCTGACGCTCCCGAGCGTTATCTCGATCCTTTCGACTACTAGCCACGACTGTCGTTACAGTGTCCACAACTCCCCGTCCCAAATCATTAGCCCTGATGTTTTTACTCGGGGCGTTCCTCGCCGGTGGCACCGTCGTGTTCGCCGCCGAACGTGCGATGGCCCACGCGCGTCCGGCACGCTACGAAGAGCGTGCCGCGCGCGACGAAATCGCCAGGCAACTGGACCTTACGGCCGACCAGCGTATTGTCATCGAGTCTGTGATGGACTGGCGGCGTGCTCGCAACAGGGAAATCATGCAGCCGTATCGACCGGCATTCGATTCGATTCGCGACAGTGCCCGTGTGCTGATGCGCAAAGTGCTCGACCCGTCGCAGCAGGTGAAACTGACCGAAATGATCGAGCGGAACCAACGTTCGGCGGACAGCGCCAGCCGTGCGCGCGAGACGGGGCGATGAAGCGCTCTATTTCCGCAGCCATGTTTGCCGGGGCGGTCCTGATGGCCGCCCCGTTTGTCGCGCAGGCTCAGGGCGCCGGCGATGACGCACGACCCATCTCGCTCCGCGACGCGATCGGTGAGGCGCAACGGAATGCGCCCGCGGTTGTCTCGGCGAACGGGCTCGAGCGCAACGCCGCCGCCGCCTATCGCAGTGCACGCGGCGCCTATTTGCCGACGCTCAACCTGACGGCCGGCTCTGCGCGGACGCAGGGTGTACAGTTCTTTCAGGGTCAGCTGGTGCCGCTCACCGGCAATCCGTGGAACTACAACAACGGCGTGACGGCGAATCTTCAGCTGTTCGATGGCAATCAGCGCTGGAGCGAACTGCAACGCGTACGTGCGACGCAGCATGTGGCGGATGTCAGCACGACGCAGGCCAAATTCGACGCCGAATTGCAGGTCAAGCAGCAGTACTACGCGGCGCTCGCTGCCCGCGAGTCGGAGGCGGCCGCGAAGGCGCAGCTTGAGCAGGCGGAGCAGCAGCTCAGGGCCTCGTCGGCGCGAGTGAATGCCGGTGTCGCCACGAAGTCGGACTCGCTGCGCTCGGCGATTCAGGTGGGCAATGCGCAGCTGGCCGTGCTCACATCGCAGAACGACTTGCGCGTGGCGAATGCGACCCTGACCCGCGTCATCGGATCGAACACGACGGTCACGGCGATGCCCGGTGACACGGTCGACGTGAGCACGACGATGCCGAGCGAGGTGGAGCTCGAAAAGTTGATCGCCGATGGGCCGGCCGTCATGCTGGCCGAAGCCAACCTTTCTGCGGCGCAGGCGAGCAAGCGTTCACAGCGCGCTGCCTACCTGCCGACATTGACGATGTCGTATCAGTACTCATTCACGCAGAGCAGCAAGAAGTTCGCGAGCAGTGAGATATGGCTGTTCAGCGGCGGCAATCCGAATCGCCAGAACCTGAACTTCAATTTTTCGTATCAGATCTTCAACGGCTTCGCCCGTGAGGCGGCAACTGTCGGACTCGACGTCACGATGCGAAACGCCGAAGCGCTGCTGCGGGATGCCCGTTTGGGCGGCCGCGCGACGTTGACGACGCTGTTGCGCGCCATTCAGAACGCGCAGGCGCGTGTGACGGTACAGTTGGCGGCCATCGCCGCCGCGGAAGAAGATCTGCGAGTGCAGACACAGCGGTACACTCTTGGCGCCTCGACGCTCCTGGATCTGCTGACCTCGCAGACGCAGCTCAATCAGGCGCGTCAGTCGCTTATTCAGGCTCGCTTTGACGGACGCGTCGCACGCGCCCAGCTCGCGTCGCTGATCGGTCGTCAACTATGAGCCACCTCGCAATGAGGTCCGCAGTTCGTTCTGCCACGCAGACACTGGTCGCTGCGGCCGTATGCGGCACGCTCGTCACCGGTTGCTCGTCGAAGAAGGACGCCGCACCGAAGGTCGGTAACGTCGTGATCGATCGTCGGACCATCGTGGTCGACGCTCAGGCGACTGGCGCGGTCGAGCCGATCAACGTGATCGAAGTGAAATCGAAGGCCTCGGGTCAGATCACCAAGATCCCGGTTGAAATCGGCACGATGGTGAAGGCCGGACAGCTGCTCGTGCAGATCGATACGCGCGACGTGAAGAACCAGTACGACCAGGCGGCCGCCGATTTGCGCACTGCACAGGCGTCGCTCGAGGTCGCGCAGGCGGCGAAGAAGCGCGCGGACGATCTGTACAAGACGCGCATTATCACGACGCCGGAATTTGAGACCGCGCAGCTCGCGTTGACGCAGGCGCAAGGCGCGATCATCCGATCGACGGCGAACGTCGATCTGGCCAAGCAGCGATTGGAGGACGCGACCGTCGTCGCGCCCGTTAACGGCACGATCATCGACCGCCCGGTGTCGCTCGGTCAGGTCATCGCCTCGGCGACCGGCTCGGTGAGCGGCGGCACGACGTTGCTCAGGATGGCCGACCTCACCAAGGTGCGCGTCCGCGCGCTGGTGAACGAAACCGATATCGGCAACGTCCGCGCCGGTCAGACGGCGCGTGTCACCGTCGACGCGTTTCCGGAACGTCCGTTTCAGGGCATGGTCGAGAAGATCGAACCGCAGGCGGTTGTGCAGCAGAGCGTGACGATGTTCCCCGTGATCATCTCGCTCGACAACAGCGAAGGCTTTCTCAAGCCGGGCATGAACGGCGAAGTGTCGATGAACGTCGATCGCCGCGACAATGTGGTGGCCGTGTCGAACGACGCGGTGCGCACGGTTCGTGAAGCGGCAACGGCCGCGACGTTCGTCGGACTCAATCCGGACTCAGTGCAGGCACAGGTTCGCGCGATGCAGGCAGCGATCGGCGGCGGACGCGGTGGCGTGGGTGGCGGCGGTAACGCCGGAGCTGGCACGGGTCAGCCAACTGGCGACGCCCCTGCGGCGCAGTCCGTCCCGATGGGTGGCAATCGCGGCGGTGCTCGCAGCGGCGGTGCTCGCAGCGGAGGCGCGGGTGCGGCTGCGGGCGGCGGCGCGCGTGGCGGGAGCGGCGGGAGCGGCGGGAGCGGCGGGAGCGGCGGCGGCCGCAGTGGCGGTGCGGCCAACGGTTCGGCGCCCGTCATGGGTGGTGTCGCGGCTGGCGGACGTCCGGGCGGGGCGGCGCGCTCACGCACGGGTCTCGTGTTCATCCAGATCGGCGCCGGCCAGTATGAGCCGCGTCTTGTGAAGATCGGCGCGTCGAACTACGACTACTCCGAAGTCCTCTCGGGACTCAAAGAGGGCGATTCGGTTGCGACGCTCGCCGTCGCGGCACTGCAGGCCAAGCGTGACCAGCAGAACGCGCGCTTCGGTAGCATGGCCGGCGGCGGCGTACCGGGCATGCAGCGCGCACCGGCCGCTGGCGGCGCTGCCGCAGGCGCGCCCGCTGGTGGTGGTGGGGGGGGTGGCGGCGGTCGACCGCCCGGAGGCCGCTGATGCTGTACGCTGAGGTTTTTCGGGTCGCGCTTGGTGCGCTGCGCGCGAACAAGCTTCGTTCGTTGTTGACGATGCTCGGCATCGTCATCGGCGTCGGCGCGGTCATCGCGATGGATGGTATCGGTCGCGGCGCGCAGAGCTCGATCAAGGACCGAATTGCCTCGCTGGGTACCACGTTGTTGACGGTCAACCCAGGTCAGGTGCGCGGCATGGGCGGCGTTGCGTCCGGAAATGACCGCGCCAAGTTGACCATGGCCGATGCCGGCGCGCTCGAGGAGCAGGCCACGCTCGTGACCGCGGTGCAGCCGGAGATGTCGAGCCAGCTGCAGATCCAGTTCCAGACCAAGAACGCCAGCACGCAGGTGATCGGCACGACGGCGAACTACCTGCACGTCCGGAAATTCGAACTGGAAGGCGGCCGCATGTTCACGACACAGGAAGATGCCGGCAAGCAACGTCTCGCCGTTGTCGGCCCTGCGGTGCTGACCAACCTTGGCATCACGAATGTCGACGCGATCATCGGCGAGCAGGTGCGCATTCGCGGGATCCAGATGACCGTGATCGGCGTGCTCAAATCAAAAGGGCAGGCCAACGCCTTTCAGAATCCCGACGATCAAATCCTCATTCCGCTGAATACCGCGCGATTCCGAGTGCTCGGCACTGATCGCGTCCGTTCGATCTCCCTGCTCGCGCAGAGCGAAGAAAAGATTCCGGAAGCGATGGCCGAGATCCAGAAGATCCTTCGCCGTCAGCATCGTCTGGCGCGCGAGAAGGATGACGACTTTCAGATCCGGAATCAGGCCGACTTCCTGACGACGCTCGCCGACACCAGCAAGGTGTTCGCCTCGCTCCTCGCCGGCATCGCATCGGTGTCGCTGATTGTCGGCGGCATCGGCATCATGAATATCATGCTGGTCTCGGTCACTGAACGCACGCGCGAGATCGGCGTACGCAAAGCGCTCGGCGCGACAAGCAAGAACATTCTGTTTCAGTTCCTTATCGAGGCGGTCGTTCTCTGTCTCCTCGGTGGTGCAATCGGTGTTCTGGTGGGCGGCGGCGGCGCGTACGCGATGAGCAAGCTCGCGAACTACAACACGGAGGTTTCATCGCAGTCCGTGGTGCTGGCCTTCGCGTTCTCGGCCGTGGTCGGTGTGGTCTTCGGCGTCTGGCCGGCGCGGCGAGCGGCGAGCCTCGACCCGATTACGGCGCTGCGCTACGAGTAGGAGCCGTCGCGTGGTACGTCATGCCAATCACGCACACCGGCCAGCCCGCGGCATGGTCGCTCGCGTACTGAATTCGGCCAGCGTGGTCGCGCTGGCGACGTCGATTGCGACTGTGCCGCTCGCGGCACAAACGTCTCAGACCGGGAGCGTGCAGGCGAAGGTCACGGCACCCGATGGTCACGCGCTCGTTGACGTTACAGTACTGCTGAAGCAGGCCGACGGATCTTTTGCACGAACTGCACGAAGCGATGCGCGCGGGGACGCACGTTTTGCCTTCGTCCAGCCGGGCATCTACATGCTCGAGGCGCGCGCGCTCGCGTTTCGTCGGTTGACCGTCAGCGACATCGTCGTGCGCGCGACGGAATCCAGTCGCCTCGCACTCGTGCTCGAGCCGGCGCCGACCGAACTCGCCCCACTCACGGTCATCGCGTCGAAGGTCACGATCAACACGACGTCGACCGAATTTACGTCGTCGCTGGGCGCCCGGGAACGGGAGATGCTCCCGACCGCACGCAATGCGAACGACCTGATTGCCTTCACGCCCGGATCGCGTCCGGGCCAGATCTACGGCGGTTCGACCAATCAGGCGAACCTGTATCAGTTGGATGGCGTGACCGTCAATGCGCCGGGCACCGGCGGCAGTTTCCTGTTGCCGAATGTCGATTGGCTCGAGGACTTCAAAGTGATCGCGCTCGGCGCGGGTGCCGAATACGGAAACTTTCAGGGTGGCCTGATCAACATGGTCACCAAGAGCGGTAACAATACCATGCAGGGCGCGGTGCGCGCGTTTGCCGAATCCCGCGTCCTGAACGCAAGCAACGTCAACGCGTTCGAGAGCGGATCCGAGCAGTCCGGGCGTCAGGAACTCAACGCGGAGGTGCGCGGTCCGCTGATTCGCGATCGCCTGTTCTTTTACCTCTCGGGTGAGGAGGCGTTCGCCTCACAACGATTCGTCGATTTTCAGCGAGCGACCACCAAACGCATCGCCTGGCTGCCGACGACTACGGACCGTCACGAGCAGAAGTACTACGGCAAGCTGACGTGGCAGGCGAGTCCGCGTGACATCGTCAATGCGTCGCTCGGCGTTGACAATCTCGCGCGCGAGCGCATCGGACTTTCCGGCTACGATGACATCGCGGCGAGCACGCGCGGACGTTCGCCGGCGATGTTCTATCAGACCAACTGGCAGCGTACGATCGGCGATCAGCGCTTTCTGGAAGTGAAGTTCTCCGGCTATCGGGGCGCCGACGATCAGTTGCCGTACACCGGTGGGGGACAGCCGTCGATTCGACTGCTCGATGTCAGCGGCACGCCGCAGTACGTGAACAGCATCTGGACACGCACGAATCGCCCGGACACGAAGAGCCTTGCGGTCAACTTCGATCAGTACCTGAACACGGGCGGCGTGCAGCATCAACTGCGCATCGGCGGTGACTACGGCATTGGCGACTGGCGCGAACAGCGCACGCGCAACGGTGGCATCTCGTGGTATACGCAACCGAAAGCCGGCGTCGCTTTCGCCCCACTCAACGTCAACACGTGGGGGCCGATCCCGAGTGTAGGCGGCGGCATTTACGCGACGGCCGACACGGGTGGCGGCATCGACCTGAACGCGCGATCGACGAATGCCGCGCTCTACGTGCAGGACTACGTTCGCGTGTCCGATCGCATTTCGCTGAATGTCGGTGTTCGTGCCGGTTCCTGGATCGGTGATATCACGCCCGGACACGGCGGCGGCTCACGCGGGACCGCGTCGTTCAGCGCCATCAAGGCCACGGGCATCGATCCGCGCATCGGCGCAGCGATCGATCTCACCGGCAATGGCACGCTGGTCGCCAAGGCGCACTGGGGTCGCTATCACCAGAATCTCTTCGCGTTGTTCTTCGATCGGGCGCCCGGTGCGAACGTGTTCACCTCGACGGGCTTCTGCGACTGGAATGTCGCCAACGCGTCGCGGCCGGAACCGACGCGTGCGTATGCGGCCAGCGAGTTGTCGTCTCTGGCGACGTGTCGGCCTGGCAATTCGATCTTCAGTGAAGCCAAGGGTTTCGAGAACTACACGCAGCCGTACATGGATCAGCTGACGCTTGGCATCGAGCGCGCCATCACGTCGCATCTCAAGGCCGAAGTGCTCTTCATCACGCGTGCCAACAAGTCGGTGCTGGCACTCGTCGATCGCAATGCGGCGAGGAATTGGAAGCCGTTGCACGATGTGTACGTGTACGACGGCTTCGGCAACGTGCGCGATGCCAATGGTCAGCCGCTCAAGATTCCCACGCTCTATGTGCGGGCAGATGACCTGCGTCGACGACTCGCGTTCGGTACGCAGTTCAGCAATCAGATTCCCGGGTACACGCAGGCCGACACACTGTCGTTGCCGTCGACGTATGTGCAGGATCTGATCATCACGCCGGTCGAACAGGCACAGCGTCAGTTCCAGCAGATCCAGCTCGGCCTCTCCGGCGAGTTCACCAATTGGTCTTTTGCCGCGACGCTGGCCAAAACGCAGCTGACCGGCAACGTGTTCAGTGTGAACGGCTACTTCAATCCGGACGGTCAGGATAACGGACCGTTCGTGGAGCCCAATCGCGCGACCAATTTTGACGGGGCGCTCGACAATTATTCGCCGTGGGATCTGAAAGCGCGCGCCACCAGTCACCTGCCATGGCATCTGGAGGGCGGTGCATTCTTCACACTGCGCACCGGCGATCGCTGGACGCCAAGCTACACGCTCGCTCGCGAGCCGAACTACCACGTCTTCTCTGCCGCTGGTGAAGAGCTGGTCCTCAACCGTGACCTGTTCACCGGTGTGAGCGGCCAGCAGCTGTTCATCGAGACGCGTGGTTCGCGACAACTGCCGGCGCAAGCGTCACTGGATCTCCGGCTGCAGCGAACGATCGCCGTGCGCGGCCAGCGTCTGTTGATCGGCGCCGAATTGTTCAACGTCTTCAACGGCCAGTCGACGGCCGCGGTGAAGACGTCGGTCAACAACCAGGTAACGGGTGACAAAACCTCACTCGCCGGCGCCGTGCGACTACGACAGCAACCACTGACGCTCCGACTGAACACGCAGCTGCGTTTCTAGACGGGGAATGGCAGAAAGTATTGTGGTGGGACCCGTTTGTCCCCGGACCGCCCCCTTGTAGATTCTTGCCGTCAGTCCCCTCCCATGTCGATCGAACCTACGTCTCCGAAGCCAGCGCAGCCCGCGTCTCCCGAACCGCTACGACACCCAACGGGCCACGCCGCGCCGCCCAGTGGCGTCGACGCGTCGGCCGCGGAGCCGGGTACTGAGTTCCACGCCACTACCGGCATGTTTCCGGCGGATCGGCTTCCCAGCACGCATGGCCGCTATCAGCATCCGACCGGCAAGCGACTCGGTCTGCTGACGCTGACCGCGCTCGGTGTTGTGTACGGCGACATCGGCACCAGCCCGCTGTACGCGCTCAAAGAGTGTTTCAGCCCGATGTACCACCTGCCCGCCAACCGGGAGAACGTCTTCGGCGTCCTTTCGATGATTGTTTGGGCGCTCACGCTGGTCGTCAGCGTGAAGTACATCAGCTTCATCCTTCGCGCCGATAACCGCGGCGAAGGCGGCACCTTCGCGCTGCTCGCATTGATCTTTCCGCGACGCGCCCCGCAGAACGAATTCACGAAGGGCAAAGTGCTGGTCGCCCTCGCCCTGTTCGGCACGGCGTTGCTCTACGGCGACGGCATCATCACGCCGGCCATGAGTGTCCTCGGCGCGATGGAAGGTCTCGAGGTCGCCTTGCCAAACCTGGCCGTCTTCATCGTGCCGATCTCGCTCGTGATTCTGGCCGTTCTCTTCGCCGCGCAGTACCACGGAACCGATCGGGTCGGCCGCTTGTTCGGTCCGCTGATGTTGATCTGGTTTTTCGTCATCGGGGCGATGGGCGTTCGCGAAATCATCCAATCGCCGTGGATTCTCGGCGCGGTCAATCCGTGGTACGCGGTCGTGTTTGCGAAGGATCACGGCAAGCTCGCCTTCCTAGTTCTTGGGTCGGTCGTTCTCTGTATTACTGGCGGTGAAGCGCTGTACGCCGACATGGGCCACTTCGGCAAGCGCCCGATTCGCCTCGCGTGGCTCGGGCTCGTCTTTCCGGCGTTGCTGCTCAATTACTTCGGCCAAGGCGCGCTGCTCGTGCGCAATCCGGCCGCCGTCGAGAATCCGTTCTTCCTGTTGGCGCCCAAAGTCATGTTGATCCCGTTGCTCGTCATCGCAACTTTAGCGGCCATCGTGGCGTCGCAGGCGCTCATTTCCGGCGCCTTCTCGATCACGCGACAGGGCATCCAGCTCGGCTTCATTCCGCGCATGGAAATCCGTCACACGTCGAAGACCGAAGAAGGACAGATCTACATCCCCGAAGTGAACTGGTTCATTGCGATCGGCTGCCTGATCATCGTCGTCGCCTTCAAGAGCACGAGCGCCCTGGGCGCCGCGTACGGCATCGCGGTGACCGGCACGATGTTCATCACCACGTTGTTGTTCCATGTCGTCGCGCGCTTGCGATTCCGCTGGTCGACCACGAAGGCCTTGATGGTGACAATACCGTTCCTTGTCGTCGACCTAGCCTTCCTCAGCGCGAACCTCGTAAAGGTGAGGAGCGGTGGCTGGGTGCCGCTGGCGCTCGGCCTCGTATTGTTCGTCCTGATGATGACGTGGAAGCGCGGCCGAGCCTTGCTCAACCAGCGCCTGGCTGAGGGCACGATGCCACTCGCCCTGTTCCTTGACGGTGTGGAGAAGTCATCCGTGCATCGCGTCGCGGGAACGGCCGTGTTCATGACCGGCAGCGACGATGGCGTACCACCTGTGCTGCTGCACCATCTTAAGCACAACAAGGTGCTTCACGAGCGCGTGTTACTGGTCTCGGTGAAAACGGCCGACGTGCCGGAAACGAGCGCCTCAGAGCGCGTTCGCGTTTTTCCACTCGGTCAAGGCTTCTGGCGAGTGGTCGCGACCTATGGATTTATGCAGTCACCGAACGTCCCGCAGGTGCTTCAAGTGGTCGATCAAATGGGCATTCGGTGCAAGCCCATGGAGACGAGCTATTTCCTAGGCCGCGAACGGCTGATCCCGGCGCCGACGCGCCCGGACGAGGCCTTTGCGCTGCCGCGGTGGCGAAAGGTCGTGTTCGCCGTACTCGCGCGAAATGCGCGGTCCGCGACGGAGTTCTTCGCGATCCCGGCGAACCGTGTCGTGGAGCTCGGGACGCAGATCGAGTTTTAGCGGCGCCTTCACGGGACGTTTGACGGGGTAGGCCAGCAGGACATTCTCACTGAGGATTCGACATGTCTGATGAGTCAGTCTCGACTGTCGCGGATATGCAGGCGCGCTTTCGCCCGCTGTCACCCGAGCAGTCGGCGCTGTTTGAAGCCAATCCGAACCCGGTGTTGGCACTCGATGGGCTATTCCGGATCCGGTATGTGAATCCGGCCGCGTCGGAATACGGCAGCGTCGATCCGGACTCACTCCTTGGCGCGCACGTGTGGACGCGATATCCGCATCTGCGCGGTTCGATCTTCGAACTCGCATATGACGCAGTTTTGCGCGATGGGATCGCCACGTCCTTCGAGGATCGTGAACCGACTCTGAATCGCTGGCGAGCAGTGTATGCGTATCCCGCCGATGGTGGCGTCATCGCGATCCTTGAAGACATCACGGAGCGTCGCCGCGCGGAGCTTGCACTGAGAGCGAGCGAAGAGGCCCTCGCGCGCGCGCAGTCATTGGCGTCGATCGGGAATTTCGCGTTCAGCCCAGACTCAGGACTTAGTCTGTCGACCGAAGCCTTTCGATTGCTCGGCCTCGATCCGGCCGTGTCACACGCGGATCTGCCGGCGATTCGCGCTCGTCTGCCTAAGGATCAACTGGATGCGCTGTCCCGTGCCCTGACGCAGGCGGTCGTGGGCGAGGACGTGAGAGCGACCGTGCAGTTCCTCCGCTTCGACGGTCGCCACGTCGAGATCGATGTCCTGATGCGAGTCAGCGAGCGGATACGAGATGCCGTCACGCAGGCGTATGGAACCATTCAGGACGTGACGGAACGTGTACGGGCAAACGAAGCGCTCCGACGCAGCGAAAAGTCGCTTCGGCTGGCCTCGGAAGCGGCGAACATCGGCATCTTCGACCGAGATCTTCGCTCCTCGCGCACATACTGGTCGGAACAGCTGCTGCGCATCCTCGGACTTGATCCTCGCACGGTCGATCAGCGCTGGATCGACACCGACCCATCATTCGATTTCATCCACCCGGAGGACCGCGACGCCGTGCGTGAGACGTTCGTCCGCGCCCTCGAGACGGCACAAAAGCAGGTGACTCGCCACCGCATCGTCCGTGGTGACGGGACCATTCGACATCTGCTCGGCAGCATCATGCTCGTTCGCGACGAACGCGGTGCGCCCGCGCGTGTGGTCGGAACCGCGATGGACGTCACCGATGACGTCGAGGCCGAGGGGCGGCGACTGCAGCTCGAGTCGCAATTGCAGCAAGCGCAGAAACTCGAATCGCTCGGCGTGCTGGCCGGCGGCATCGCACATGATTTCAACAATCTGCTGGTTGGTATTCTCGGGAACGCGTCGCTGGCGTTGCTCGACATCGATACGACACATCACGTTCGTGAAACCATCGCGGAAATCGAAGGGGCGGCGCAGCGAGCCGCCGACCTGACGCGTCAGTTGCTCGCATACGCCGGGAAAGGCCGCTACGTGATCGACGCCGTTGATGTGTCCCTGGCCGTTCACGAGATGAGTGCGCTACTGCGAACCGCCGCTTCCGGGCATACGTCGATGCACATGGAGCTCATCGAGGGACTGCCGACGATCGACGCCGACCCGACGCAGTTCCGGCACATCGTGATGACTCTGATCACCAACGCCTCCGAGGCCCTTGATGATCGCGCCGGTGTGATTTCGTTGCGCACGGGTTTCCGTGATGTCGGCGCCGCGGAGCTGTCCGCGTGCATCTACGGTCCCAACCTGGAGCCCGGTCGTTTCGTCTTCATCGAGGTATCGGATACTGGCGTCGGCATGGATGCGGATACGATCTCGCGCATCTTCGATCCGTTCTTCAGCACGAAGTTCACCGGTCGCGGTCTCGGGCTCGCCGCCACTCTCGGAATCGTCCGTTCCCACCGGGGCGCGATTCGCGTCGTCAGCGCACTAGGCGCTGGCAGTACGTTCACGCTGCTCTTCCCGCCCGGCGAACGTCGGCGATCCCCGGTGAACGCTCCCATCGCCGTCGCGTGGCGCAGCACGGCCCACGTGCTCGTCGTGGATGATGAATCGAGCGTTCGCGCCGTCACGACGGCGTTGCTGTCGCGCCGGGGCATGACCGTCTCCGGTGCAGAGAACGGCGAAATCGCGCTCACGCTTTTTCGCGCGGACCCATTGCGCTATGATCTTGTGCTGCTGGACCTCACGATGCCCATACTGGACGGTGCGGCAGCGTTTGAGGCGCTTCGCGCGATTCGAAACGATGCGCTCGTGCTGCTGATGAGCGGCTACAACGAACAGGAAGTTACGCAGCGGTTCGTCGGGCGCGGACTGGCCGGGTTCCTGCAAAAGCCCTTCAGCGCGAACGAACTCTACGACAAACTCGCGCAGACACTCGGCATTGGACGCTGACGCCATGCGCTGAGCGATCTGGCACGTCCGATGGCTGGCAAACGTCAGTCACCAACGACCGGGATAAGCGCCATGCCGCGCACTTCTTCGCGCACTTCTTCGCGCACCGCTTTCCGCCTGGCACCACGTTGGCGCAGTCCATCCAGATACGTGTACACCACCGGCGTTACGTACAGCGTGATCAACTGTGAAAACGCGAGTCCGCCAACGACCGCGAGTCCCAGTGGCTGTCGCGATTCCGCACCGGCACCGACACCGAACGCGATCGGCAACGTCCCCATCAGCGCGGCCGCCGTCGTCATCATGATGGGGCGGAATCGCACGCGCGCCGCCTCGACGATGGATTCGGCCGCGGTCATCGCTTGATCGCGCTCCAGCTCGATCGCAAAATCGATCATCATGATCGCGTTTTTCTTCACGAGTCCGATGAGCATGATGACGCCGACGTACGCATAGACGCTCAGATCCTTCCCGAAAATCAACAGCGTCGCCAGTGCACCGACTGCCGCGAACGGCAACCCTGAGAGAATCGTGAGGGGATGGATGTAGCTCTCATACAGAATCCCGAGCACCACGTAGATCACGAAGATCGCGACCACGAGCAGCGCGAGCAGTCCGCTCTGCGCCTGCGCGAAGGCCTGCGTGTCGCCAGACAGAATGCTGGTGACATCGGACGGCAACGTCGCGCGCGCTTCGCGCTGCACCGCATCGACCGCCGTACCGAGCGCGATGTTCGGACGCAGGTTGAACGAGATCGTGACGGCGGGCAGCTGGCCGTTATGCTGAATCGACTGCGGTCCGACGCCCTTGGTGAACTTCGCAACCGCGCCGAGTGGAATCAGATTGCCCGACTGCGAGCGCACGAACATCTGGCTGAGTGCCGTCGGATCGCGCTGATACTCCGGCTTCAACTCCATGATCACCCAGTACTGATTGGTCTGCGTGTAGATCGTCGAGATCTGACGCGAGCCGTACGAGTTGTACAGCGCCTGCTCGATCTGTGTCGCCGTCACGCCGAGGGCAGACGCGCGTTCGCGATCGATCTCGACGCCAACCTGCGGGTTGCCGACTTGCAGATCGCTGGAGATGCCTTCGATCTCCGCCAGATCACGCATGCGTTGCTCGAGCGCACGACCGGCCGTATACAGCTGCGCAATATCCGAACCCTGCAGCGAAATCTGATACGAGCTGTTGCCGCGACGTCCGCCGATGTTGATCGGCGGCGGATTGCGGAAGAAGACCTGCACACCCGGCACTTTCGATGTCGCGCGCGTGAGCTTGCGCATGATTTCATCGACGTGCGGACGCGTGCCGCGCGGCGTGAGCGTCATCTGCAACCGCCCTTGATTGGCACTGCCGAAACCGCCGCCCAGCGACGCAAGCACGAACGAGACATCGGCGCTGTCGGCTCGGACAATTTCCGCGACGGCACGGATCTTCGCGCTCATCGCCTCATAGCCGATGCCTTCGGGCCCTTCGATCGAGCCGGAAAGCCGACCGGTGTCTTCCGACGGAATGAAGCCCTTCGGAATGACCATGAACAGACCGACCGTGGTGCCCATCATGAGCGCGCCGAACAGGATCGTCATCCCGCGATGCCGCATGATCCAGTTCAGCGAATTCACGTAGCCGCGTTCGCTCGCCTGATACAGTCGCTCGACGGAGCGCCACTTCCCTTCGGCGCTCGCATGACCCTCGCCCTCACGCAGAAAGCGCGCGCAGAGCATCGGCGTCAACGTAAGGGAGATGAAGCCCGATACGAGGATCGCCACACCGATCGTGACCGCGAACTCCCGAAAGAGCCGGCCGACGAGTCCCGGCATGAAGAGCAGCGGGATGAACACTGCGACGAGGGACAGCGTCATCGATAGAATCGTGAAGCTGATTTCCTTCGAACCGTCGAGCGCGGCCTGCAGGGGGGTTTTTCCCATTTCCAGGTGACGCACGACGTTCTCGAGCATGACGATCGCGTCGTCCACAACGAAGCCGACGGCCAGCGTCAAGGCCATCAGCGACAGGTTGTCGAGACTGAAGTTGAGCGCCCACATCACGCAGCAGGTGCCGATCAGCGAGAACGGCAGCGCGAGCGACGGAATGATCGTGGCGCGCACATTCCGCAGGAACAGGAAGATCACCATGATCACGAGGAACAACGTCAGAAGCATCGTGAACTTGACGTCGTTCACCGATTCCCGGATCGAGTCCGCCTTGTCGTAGATCTTCTCGACGCGAATGCTCTGCGGCAGCTGCGGCTTGAGCAGCTCAAGCTCCGCCCTCACACCCTCCGAGACCGCGACGGTGTTGACGCCCGGCTGACGAATGATCGACAACGAGATGTTGCCGCGACCATTCAGTTCGCTCATGCCGCGCTGATTCTGCAGATCATCCAGCACGTTGCCGAGGTCACCCAGCCGCACGGGTGCGCCGTTACGATAGGCGACAACGAGCTGGCGATACTGGGCCGCGTTTTTCAGCTGACCGCTCGCCTGCACCGTGAAGGACTGATTCGGGCCCATCAGCACGCCGCCCGGCAAGTTCGAATTGCCGGCCTGTACCGCTTGCTGCACTTCGTCGATACCGATGCTGCGGACCTGCAGCTGTCCGGGATCGAGCTGAATGCGTACGGCATACTTCGCGGATCCGAAGACTTGCACCTGCGCAACGCCGGAGACCGTCGACAGTCGCTGCCCAACGAACGTCTCGACGAACTCGTTCAGCTCCGTGCGGGTCATCTGATCCGTACTGAAGCTGTACATCGCAATCGGCTGGTCGGCGGCGTTCGCCTTGTTGTACGATGGGGGCTGAATGCCCTGCGGCAACTGACGCAGCGTTTTCGAGATGGCCGACTGCACGTCGGCCGCGGCCTTGTCGATGTCACGCTCGAGATTGAACTGCAGCGTGACGTTGGTACTGCCCTGCGAGCTCGACGACGTGATGTTGTCGATGCCGGCAATCGTCGAGAACTGTTGCTCGAGCGGCGTCGACACCGACGTGGCCATGACTTCCGGGCTCGCGCCGGGCAGTGACGCGTTGACGGTGATCGTCGGATAGTCGATCGTCGGCAGATCGCTGACCGGCAACCCCCGGTACGCGATCACGCCGAAAACGAGAATGCCGATCATGACCAACGAGGTCATGACCGGCCGCTTGATCCAGATCGCACTGATATTCATGGCGTCTTTCCGCGCGGAGCGGCCGTCGAATCGCCGCCCGCTTTGCCACGCCCACCACGCCCGCCGCGGCCACCGCCGTTGCTGCCTGGTACAGTAGGCCGCAACTCGATCTTGGCGCCGTTGCTGAGGCGGTTCTGCCCTTCGACGATCACCTGCTCGCCGCCGTCGAGGCCGCTCTCGATCTTGAGTGCACCACCAGACTGGCGTCCGATTTTAACTGGCACCCGCCTCGCCTTGCCGCTATCGGCGACGTAAACGAACGAACCCGCCGCGGTCGTGACGACCGCTTCCGCTGGCACCGTCACCGCATTGCTATCGATCGACAGCTCGAGTCCAACGGTCACGAACTGCCCAGGCCAGAGACTGCGGTCTTCGTTGCCGACACGCGCCTTGAGAAGCACGGAGCCGGTCGCCTGGTCAATCACGTTGTTGATGAACGTCAATGTGCCGATCGTCTTCTTGGTGCTGTCCCCGACATTCGGGCGCACCGTCACCGTCAGCGGCTTGTCCAGACCGGCGCGCGCGCGCATCTCGGCGAAATCACGCTCCGGCACGCTGAATCGCACGAACACTGGACGAAGCTCGTTGATGATCAACAGCGCTGGATCGGACTGCGCGCGCACTAGGTTGCCCTCCTTGATCGCGAGCTGTCCTGTGCGGCCACCGATGGGTGCGCGGATGGTCGTGTTGTCGAGATCGATTTGCGCACTCTGTACCGCCGCGCGATCCGCCGAGACGGTCGCGCCGGCCGACATGGCATCGGCGAACGTCTGATCGATCTGCTGCTTTGTGATGTACCCATCCTTCGCTAATCCGGCGAAACGCGTCGAGTCCGCTCGCGCACGCGCCAGAATGGCTTCATCGCGCGACAGCGTACCCTTCACACGATCGAGCGCCGCCCGAAACGGCCGCTGGTCGATCTGAAAGAGCACCTGCCCCGCGCGCACTTCGTCGCCTTCGGTGATCGAAACTTTGGTGAGCATACCCGAGACCAGCGACTGCACCGACACGGTGCGACTCGCTTCCACCTGGCCGTTGGCAATGACGATATACGGCAGAGGACCCTTGAAAACCGTCTTCGCAGAGACGACAGGGGTGGGACGCGGCGGACGCGGTTTCTCTTTGCACGCGGCCATGACGATGACCGTGGAGATTAGCGCGACGGCGCCACGAGAAACGGGATATGTCGAGGGGCGCGCTGAGCGCAGCCCAATACTCATGATTTGCATTCGCAGGGGCGAACGGCGGATACGAATGGCGCGCCTTATCCAGCTCAGTTCTCGACTGGGGGCACGCCATGTGACGCGTCAGAACGACGCTCGCCAAGATAACGCTGGCCCAGCCCTTTGCGTTGGGCTCGGCCAGCGTCTTCTCGTCCGTACCGGGTGTTCCCTACGGGGTGATCCGCACCCGGCGCGCTATTTCAGAATCCGGCGTTCGTCGTTGTGGCTCAGGTCGGCAGCTGACACGGACTTGACGCGCACGATCCGGGAGGCGCCCGGGCTGCGGGAGGCGCCCGCGCTGCGGACCCGCAGCTCGACGTCATCACCCGGCTTCACCTTCGCCAAGGTCCGCTGAAGCCGACGCTGCGCGAGACCAATCAGCGACGCGTCCTCAGCGTCGGTCGCGCTGACGCGCAGACTAACGCAGTTGACGTCCGTGATGATGTCACCCGCCTTCAGACCAGCCTTGGCCGCCGGTCCTTTCGCATCGGCCTCCTCGATCCGAACGCCAGCGCTGTCGGCGCGGGACGATGCGCCCATGGTGACGCCGATGACGGCGCGATCGGCCGGCGGCGTCCATATCAACTCGGTGAGGATGCGCTCCCGGCTTTGAATTTTGATATCCTGCGCCTGCAGGGTCGAGGCGGGCGGCGTGATGAGGGCGGCGATGACCAGGCCGACGCGAACGGCGTTGTAACGGGTGGTGCGTGGCATGAGGTTCTCGGGTGAAGGAGGACATTAGTGCGACACTCAGCATTGGCCCAACAGGGTACCGCGAGCGGTTACGGTGCCGTCATCGGCGTCGGTCGACGGCGCTGCGTCAGGTAGATCAGCGGTCCGACCGCGACGGCTGCCAATGATCCCAATGCGGCTGGCGCACCGAATTCGCCGTCGATGAAGCTCAGACCGATCGTGACGATCAGGATCACCGTTGGGATCGCGATCAGCACACCCAGCCCCTTGAGTCCAACGGGCACACGAAAGGCGCCCCGCAGTGTTGGCTCACGCGCGCGCAGTCTGATCAGCGCACCATACTCCAGCGCGAGCGCGAAGGAGTAGAGCAATACGTCCGCGACCACCAATTGCCCGAACGGCAAGAGTGTGAAGATCGAGTAGCACACCGCCGACACGAGCACCGCGCGCGCCGGATTGTCGCGGCGGTCGAGGACCGCGAGTCCGGCCGGCAGCAGTCCATCGCGCGCCATCGCGAGCGGAATACGCGAGTAGGCCATCAACAGGGCGTTGAACAACGCCATCGCGCTGACGATGCCCGCGAGCGCGACCAGCGTGGCCAACAAGGGTCCGATGACGCCGCCGCTCGCGACGGCGATCGCGGGCCAACTCGCCTCTTTCCACGTCGTCCAATCCGTCGCCGCCAGCGTCGCCGACACCGGCAACAGATAGGCGCACGTCACCACGGCCAGCGTAATCGCCAACGCCTTCGGATACGTGCGGCTCGCGTCGTGGATCTCTTCGCCGACCGTGCTCGCGTTGTCCCAGCCGAGGTAGTTCCACAGCACGGTGGACAACCCGACACCCATCGCCGACCACGGTGTGGAACCCGTCCGCGTGAGAGGTAGCCACGGCACGTGCGTCATGTGCGGTACGGCGGCCAGCGTGATCGCAAGGAAGGTGCCGAGGACGATGACGGCCGCGATGACCGAGACGCGACCGACGCGACCCGCGCCACGCAGGTTGATGAACGTGGCCCCCCAGATCATCACCAGCGAGATGACCCATTGCGTCGCGTGCGACAGCCCGGGAAAAAAGAACTTCAGGTACTGATTGAACAGCACCGGATAAATCGCCATGTCAACCAGCGAGTAGCACCACGTGAGCCAGCCGTTCTGAAATGCCCAGAACGGTCCGAACGCACGATGCACCCAGCGATAGTATCCACCTTCTTCGGGCAGCATGCTCGCCAGTTCCGCGACGAGCAGCGCTTCGGGAACGCTCCAGAAAATCGGCACGAGCACGAGTAGCGCCAGCGATATGCCTGGACCGACCGATGCAACCAACCCTTCCATCGAAAAGGGCCCGCCGCTGACGTTGAAGAACATCACGGCGGCCAGCGAGACGGTGCCCAGTGCCTTGCGGAGACTCCCGGTCGTGGTCACCCCACGACGATGTTGAGCAACCGTTTCGGCACGAAGATGACTTTCTTGATCTCGCCAACGATAAACTTCGCAGTGTTCGCATCGGCTAGCGCCAGCGCGAGCGCGG
Organism: Gemmatimonadaceae bacterium; assembly: GCA_031366985.1. Taxonomy (GTDB): domain Bacteria; phylum Gemmatimonadota; class Gemmatimonadetes; order Gemmatimonadales; family Gemmatimonadaceae; genus Gemmatimonas. Next base: position 57,372 of record JANLPE010000063.1, on the reverse strand, counting down.
CGTCCTGCGCAATGTCGACCGCCACGCGCAGCTTGCCGCGCACCTTGCCGTTCACTTGCACGACGAGATCCACCTCGTCGTCGACGAGCATCGCGGCGTCATAGGTCGGCCAGCCACCATCGAAGACACTCGTCGTGTGGCCGAGCGTCGCCCAGCACTCTTCGGCCAGATGCGGCGCAAACGGCGCCGTCAGCTGCACCAACGGCAGGACTTCGTCGCGATGCGGCGCGCGCTCACCACGACGGACGTGATTGATGTACTCCATCATCGCGGCAATCGCCGTGTTGTATGCAAGGTTGGCCGTGTCCTCGCCGACTTTCTTGATCGTGCGGTGCAGCTGGCGCAGCACCGCCGGATCAGCCGCCCCGTCGGTATTGGCATCGCGCACGGATGCCCACAGCCGATCAAGAAACCGTTTGACGCCGCTGATCCCCTGATCGCGGAAGTCGCCACCTTCCTCGTAGGGTCCGAGGAACATGAGGTACATGCGGAACGCATCGGCGCCCCACTCTTCCATGTAGACGTCAGGATTGATGACGTTGCCTTTCGACTTCGACATCTTCGCGCCGTCGCGAATGATCATGCCGTGCGCGCGAAACTTGGTGAACGGCTCTTCGAAATCAATGTGTCCTGCGTCCTTCATCACCATGGTGATGAAGCGCGAATAGAGCAGGTGCAGCACGGCATGTTCGTTGCCGCCGATGTACGAATCGACGGGCAACCACTTGGCGGTGCGCGTCGCATCGAACGGGACATCGTCGCGCGTCGCGCTTGGATAGCGCAGGAAATACCAGGCGCTGTCAAGGAACGTGTCCGACACATCGGTCTCGCGACGCGCGCGCTGGCCACACGTCGGACAATCGACCCGATACCACTCTTCATGACGCGCGAGCGGCGAGATGCCCGAATCGTCGGGTTTGAAATCAGGAATGAAGGGCAACTCCACCGGCAGCTGCGACTCGGGCACGGGGACCGCGCCACAGGCATCGCAGTAGATGATCGGGATCGGCGGGCCCCAGTAGCGCTGCCGCGAGATGCACCAATCATGCAACCGATAATTCACCACCGGCGTCGCATGTCCGCGCTCGGCCAGCCAGCTCGTCACCTGCGCCTTACCGTCGGTCACGAGCACGCCGTCGAATGCGCCTGAGTTCACGAGGCGTCCCGCTTCGTCGTCGGTGAACGCTTCGGCGAGTGGCGTCGAGACATCGTCATCGGGCCCGGCGACCACGCGCACGATCGGCAGCTGAAAGACCTGCGCAAACTCGAAGTCGCGTGCATCATGACCGGGCACCGCCATGATGGCGCCCGTGCCGTACTCCATCAGCACATAGTCGGCGATCCAGACGGGAATCTTCGCGCCCGTCGCGGGATTGATCGCGTACGCGCCGGTAAAGACGCCGGTCTTGTTGCGCGTACTCTTCCGCGAAATCAGATCCTGCTTGCGCGTCGCGTCCTGATACGCCTGCACGGCCGGCTGCTGGTCGGCGGTCGCGATCGTACCGACGAGAGAATGCTCGGGCGCCAGGACGAGATACGTCGCACCGTAAATCGTATCGGCCCGTGTCGTGAAGACCCGGACCGACGCGTCGACATCGGCCATACGGAACGTCAATTCGGCGCCCTGCGAGCGGCCGATCCAGTTGCGTTGCGCCTGGCGCGTGACGTTCGACCAGTCGAGCGACTCGAGGTTGTCGAGCAGTCGACCGGCGTACTCTGAAATCCTGAAGAACCACTGTTCGAGAAAGCGTTGCTCGACGACGGTGCCGCACCGTTCGCAGACGCCGTTCTCCACCTGCTCGTTGGCGAGCACGGTCTTGTCGGTCGGGCACCAGTTGACGGCCGCGGCCTTCTTATAGGCGAGCCCCTGCTTGTAGAGCTGCAGGAAGACCCACTGGGTCCACTTGTAGTACTCGGGGCGCGACGTGTCGACCTTGTTGCGCCAGTCGACCATCAGGCCGGCTCGCTCGAGCTGTCGCTGGAAGTTCGCAACGTTCTTCGGGGTCAGCTCCATCGGGTGCGCGCCGATCTTCAGCGCGTAGTTCTCCGAGTGAATGCCGAAGGCATCGTAGCCGAGGGGCTGAAAGACCTGACGTCCGGCCAGTCGATGAAACCGCGCCGAAATATCGCTGCCGGTGAAGGCGAACAAGTTGCCGACATGCAGCCCCTCTGCCGACGGATACGGGAACATCATCAGCGCATAGAACGGACGCTCTGCGCCATCCAGGTCCACCTGATTGGTGCCGCGTTCGGTCCAGGTTCGCTGCCAACGCGACTCGACTTCAGCCGGCGTGTAAGGGGTCGGGATCGTCTCTTCAGTCATAGCCTGAGAAGTTAACAACGCTGGGAACAGGCACCTGTTTGTCCCCTTGCTTCCCGTCAGCAGCGCGCGCGCTGGTGACGGGAACCAATTGGACCAATTAGTGCCCGTTGCCAGCCTTGAACAGCAGCTCGCTACCGCTTGTACATAAAAGCGCAGTCTTCCAATCGTGCGCCCTTCTCGTCGCAGACCGCATAGCGACCACCCGAGAACAGTGTGGCGCCAGCATGGCGACCGTCCTTCGACACCACATAGAATTCCAGGTCGAACTTCGGCCGGCCGTTCGCATCCAATAAACGCTTCTCGGTCATCGCCACGACCCGCTCGATGACCTTCATCAGCGAGGCTTCGGGCGAGAGCCCCTGTCGCAGGAACTCGACGGCCAGAAATGACGCGCACGTCTTGATGTTCGCCTCGCCGCGACCGGTGCTCCCCGCGGCGCCGACCAGATTGTCGCAATACTGCCCGGCCCCAATGATCGGCGAGTCGCCCACCCGACCGGGGATCTTGTACGCCATGCCGCTGGTCGTCGTGACCGACGCGATGTCGCCCGTCGCCGTGACCGCGTTCATGTTGATCGTGCCGTGCGTGAAATTGATCTTCACGTCGCTGTCGTGATCGAGCCAGAAATCGTTCGGATTCAGACGCGACTTCCAGCGAAGCCAGTCCTGGCGGCTCTTGTCGGTCAGTAGATCCTGCGCCTTGAAACCCATCGCGATCGCGAACTTCCGGGCGCCGGCGCCGGCCAGCATCACGTGGTCCGTGTAGTCCATGACGGCCTTGGCGACCAACGACGGCGTCGCGATGTCCTCGATGCTGCAGACAGATCCCGCCCGCTTCGTGGGCCCGTGCATGCAGCTGGCGTCGAGTTGCACGATTCCCTCCTCGTTCGGCAGCCCGCCGAGCCCGACGCTTTGGTCGTTCGGGTCCAGTTCCTGGATGTTGACGCCGGCAATGATCGAATCCAGCGGATCGTCGCCGCCGACGATCTTGTCGTAGGCCACCTTGACCCCTCGAATCCCATTCGCCGATGAGATCACCGTCGGGCGGGCGCGGAACGGCTCGGTTCGCCCCGTCGCCATGGCACCAGCAAACTCTTCGGGAAGCGGCACGCGAGGCAGGAAGCCGGCGGCCGTCAGGGCAGCCGACCGCTCAAGAAAATCGCGACGGGACAATGGCACGGGAGAGCTCCGGAACGCGGACAAAAGGACACGGGAAAGGACACGGGAAACGTCACGCGACGATACCACCTGAACCTGCCTGTGGCGAGATGCCGGGTCACAGTGCCAGAATGTTCCTGTCCCGCCGGCTGAATCGTCATCCAGCTGGCATACTACCTGTCAGTTCCAGCGGGCGTGTGTCACGCCATCGGCTTTCCGGAGCGTCGCTCCGAAGCCGACTCGATGGATCGGCACCGCGCTCGTTCACCTCCGGTTTTCTCATGACCACACCGGCCGAAATCGCCGACTGGCTTCGTTCGACCTCGTTTCTCGATGGGTTTACCGATGCACACCTGTGGAAGCTCGCGCGTCATGTCACGCCGCAGCCGCTCGGCGCAGACGACACGATCTTTCAGGAAGGTGACACGCGCGAGCGATTCGCCATTCTGATTTCTGGCGCCGTCGCCATCGAGAAGCACGCCGATGGCCGCACGACGCGACTCGTCACCCTCGGTGCCGGCGAGGCCGTCGGTGAAGGACTGCTGCTCGACGATGCGCCACACGGCACCACCGCGCGCGTCATCATGCCCGGCCTTGCCGTCGTCCTGACGCGCGCCGACGTCGACGAAATCACGAAGGAAGCGCCGCAGCTGTACGCGGCGCTCGTGGCACGCGCCGCTCGCGCCATCGCGCGGCGTCTGCGACAGGCGGATGCGACGTTGGTCGGGCGAGGTCGGACCCTGGGGTTTGGTGGCAATCGTACGCGCACGGAGAAAGATCTGCTCGGCGCGCGCGAAGTGCCGTTCGAAGCGTTGTATGGCGTGCAGACGCTGCGCGCCCTCGAGAATTTTCCGATCACGGGTATTCCGCTTCGCGAGTTCCCCGTGCTGATCGAAGCGATGGCATCCGTGAAGGAGGCCGCGACGCAGACGAATCTCGCATTGGGACTGCTTGGTCAACAGGAAGCCGATGTGATCATTCGCGCCGCGCGTGAAATCCGCGCCGGCCGGCACCATGAGCATTTTCTGGTGGACATGATCCAAGGTGGTGCGGGCACGTCGACCAACATGAACGCCAATGAAGTCATCGCCAATCGCGCCCTCGAACTGCTCAATACGCCGCGCGGATCGTATGACGTGATCTCGCCCAACAGTCACGTCAATCTCAGTCAGTCGACGAACGACGTGTACCCCACGGCCGTGCGCATCGCCTTGCACCAGAGCTTGAGCGTCTTTCGGGCTGAACTCGAGCGGCTGTCCGACGCGTTCGGGATCAAGGGCAAGGAGTTCGCCTCGATGCTCAAGATGGGTCGCACGCAGATGCAGGACGCCGTGCCGATGACGCTGGGGCAGGAATTCCAGGCGTTCTCGCACACGCTGCGCGAAGACGTCGATCGTCTCGCCGAAGCGCAGTCGCTCATTCGTGAGATCAACCTCGGCGCCACCGCGATCGGCACCGGCATCAATGCACCACCTGGGTATGCCGAACTTGCAGCGACCAAACTGGCCCAGATCACGGGCGTTCCTGTGGTGACGGCGAGCGACCTGATCGAAGCCACCAGCGACACCGGCGCCTTCGTGCAGCTTTCAGGTGTCCTCAAGCGCACGTCGACCAAGCTCTCGAAGATCTGCAACGACTTACGGCTGCTGTCGTCCGGCCCACGGGCGGGCTTCGGCGAAATCAATCTGCCACCGATGCAACCCGGGTCGTCGATCATGCCGGGCAAAGTGAATCCGGTGATTCCCGAAGTCGTCAATCAAGTCTGCTTCGATGTCATCGGTGGCGATGTGACGGTGACGATGGCGGCGGAAGCCGGCCAGTTGCAGCTCAACGCCTTCGAACCGGTGATCGCCTATCGTCTGCTGCGCAGCATCGACATGCTGCGCGCCGCCTGCCTGGTGCTACGTGAACGCTGTGTGACTGGTATCACGGCCAACGCGGACCGGATGCGCATGTTCGTTGAACATTCGATCGGTATCGTGACGGCGCTGGTGCCGATAATCGGATATGAGACCGCAACCGAAATTGCCAAAGTCGCGCTTGAGAGCGGGCGCGGTGTGTTCGACGTCGTTCTTGAACGCGGCGTGCTCACCCGAGCGCAACTCGACGAGATTCTGAACCCAGCGGCCATGACTGCGCCGCGCTCCGTGAGCTGAATCCATGTCCTCATCTGTCCGCACTCCGACTCGTTTCCACACGCGCTGGTTCGCTCTGCCTTCTGTCCGCGTGTGCCGCACGATGCTGCTGGCTGCCCTCACCGCCTGTGGCGGCGGCGGCGGCGACACGACGGGACCAGCGCTCGTCAGCCGAGTCGATGTCTCGATCAGCACCGTCACGCTGAACGCGATCGGCGGCACGCAAGCGGTGACCGCCACGGCGCGCGATGCCAAGGGAGCGACCGTCGCCACCGCGACGATCACTTGGTCGTCTGACAATCCGGCAATCGTCTCGGTCTCTGGCTCCGGCTCGAGTGGGACGATCACGGCGGTTGGCGCGGGCGCGACTGTTGTGCGCGTACGTTCCGGCACGGTCGGCGCCGACATCCCGGTGCGGGTGCTTGGAGTCCGCAGCATTCAGGTGAATCCGGGGAGCGCGTCGATTCGCACGGGCGACTCGCAGACACTCACGGCCACGTTCGATGCGGATGCCGGCGTCTCGCAGGCCGTCGTCTGGACGAGCACGAGTCCAGCCATCGCCACGATCAGCAGCACCACTGGCGTCGTGACCGGCGTCAGTGCGGGTTCGACCACGGTACGTGCCACGTCTGTCGCCGACCCGCGCGTCTCCGCGACAGGCAACATCACCGTCACGCCAGCGCGTGGCGTCTCCATCACACCCGCCTCAGCCAGCATCGCGACCGGTGGCACTCAGTCGCTAGTCGCGACCGTCGCCATTGAGAGCGGACTCAACGCAAGCGTCAGCTGGCGCAGCAGTGCCGCGACCGTGGCCACCGTGACCCAGGCCGGTCTTGTCACCGGCGTGGCATTCGGCACGACGACGATCACGGCGATTTCCGTCGCCGATACGACCTTGCGCGCGACGGCAACGATCAACGTCGTGCCAGTCATTCGCGCCGTCAGCGCGGCACCGACGACCGCGTCGATCTTCATCGGCAACACGCAGCCGTTCACCGCCACGGTTACCGCCGAAGGCAACCTTGCGACGACCGTGACGTGGCGCTCGAGCAATCCGGCCACCGCGACCGTGAACGCGACCGGCGTCGTCACTGCCGTGTCGCTGGGCAGCAGTACGATCACGGCCCTCTCGACGGTCGACACGACCAAGCGGGCGACCGCCACCATCACGGTGACCCCGCGTCCCATCTCCGTGTCGATCATTCAGCGCTTGGTCGGCGTGAACCCGGGCACCAACACGACGTTGACGGCGACCGTCGGCGCCGATCCAGGTATTTCGACGGCGGTCACGTGGTTGTCGGGGACGCCGTCTGTCGCGACCATCACGCAAGGCGGGATGGTCGCAGGACTAACCGCTGGCACGACGCTCGTGACGGCTACGTCGCAGGTGGACCCCACCAAGAAGGATACGGTCACCGTCTCGGTGGTCCCGCGTCTGGCCACCGCGTGGTCGTCAAGTCGATTGAACGGGGTCATGTACGACGACATGATTTCCGTCGTCGCGTTCAACCCCACCACGGCGTTCGCCATCAACTCCATTAACGGCGGTGCGAGCGGTGGCGACATCTACGCGTGGAACGGAGTGGCGTGGACGAAGAGCGTCAGCGGCTCGACGTTCAACACGCAGTTCCTGTCGGTGCACGGGACCTCGAACACCAACGTGATTGCCGTTGGCACCAACGGTGTGATTGTGCGATGGACCGGTTCGAGCTGGGCCCCGATGGCCTCCGGCTCGACGCGCACGCTGCGAAGTGTGTGGACGGAAAGCGGCAACAGCGCCTTCGCAGTCGGCACCAATGGCACGGCATTGCGTCTGACTGGGAATACGTGGGAGACGATGACGACGGGTTCCACCGCACAATTGAACGGCGTATGGGCGAACGCGGGGATCGCCTACGCCGTTGGCGCAGCCGGCGCGGTCTTACGGTTCAACGGGACGGCATGGGTGAAGCAGACCGTGCCGTTCAACGATGATCTCAATGCCGTTGGCGGCGTCGCCGGCGGAAACGTCACGGCCGTCGGCAACTTTGGCGGTGCGCTGCAATTCGACGGTACGACCTGGAGCCTCATCAACAGCAACGGTGTGCTCGACAACTTGTACGCCATCGGCGGCAACAACGCGAACGGGAACCGCATGTACGTCGGCGGTGATAACGGTCTCTACCAGCTCAACGGCACGGCACTGACATCGGCACCGGCCCCGTACCCCGTCACCGTGTTCGGTGTCTCCGTCGACGCATCGGGAAATCCATGGGCGGCGGGACAGCGCGGCTCGATTCAGCGTTTCACCGGCAGCGCGTGGGAAACGCTGAGCTTCGCCCCGGATCTGCTCGACGTGTGGAGTACCTCGGCCTCGAACTCATGGGCCGTCGGTGAATACGGATACATCTATCGCTGGAATGGCACGACCTGGAGTCGCCAGACGACACCATCGCTCGCCAACCTGTATACCGTCTGGGCGCCCTCCGCGAGCGATGCGTTCGCGGGTGGCGACAACGGCACCATGCTGCGCTGGAACGGCACCGCCTGGAGTGCCATGACGTTCCCGTCGACGGCGCGCGTCTTTGCGCTGTGGGGCGCGAGTTCGAGCAATGTCTTCGCGGCGACCGACGCCGGCGAACTGCTGCGCTACAACGGCACCACATGGTCGTTGCAGACTACCGCACCGGGCGGTGCAACACTGCTGTCACTGTACGGCGTCTCCGCCAACGAAGTGTACGCGACCGGCACCGGCGGATTAGTCATGCGGTACAACGGCACGGCGTGGTCGACATTCTCCGCGCCCGATGCGGTGACGACGCTCTTCGGCATCTGGATGAGCGGCAGCAATAACATCCTTACGGTCGGTGCCGATCAGAATGGTTCGCTCGGCTTTGCCTTTGCCTACAACGGCACCGCGTGGCAGTCGCTGGACGTGGGTGGCGCGAAAGCGCTGACGTCGGTCTGGGGGGCGAGTTCCTTCGATCTCTATGGCACCGGCGACAACGGCGCGCTGCTTCGCTTTAACGGTATCAGCTGGCAGAGTCAGAGCACCGGCACGACTGATCTCCTCTGGGCCGTCTCCGGCGCACCGGATGCAACCGGCGGCGCGTTCGCGGTGGGCATCAATACCACCGTGGTTGCGGGCAGCAGCAGTGGAGCGTTCCGCGCCGCGGCCATGTTGTCCTCGTCCCCGCAGGATCTGAATCCCTCCGCGGCCGCGCTGCATGACCGCAAGGCAAGTCGTGCGGCCGCGACCGGTGCCGCACGCCGGGATCGGGGCATTCGCGGTAGCCTCGGCGCGAGAATGGCGACGGCGCGAGCGGTGGGGCTGCAGCGTGCCCTCTCGAAAAGAGGGCGCTGAGTAGGGAGTACGGAGTGCTGCAGTACGGAGAAACGGCCGAGTAACGAGAGGGTGCGGAAGCACAACGCGGGGAGCGCCTGAATCGGCGCGCCCCGCGTTGTCTTTATACTCGGCTATTTCGCCCTACTCCCGACTCCGTACTCCCTACTCCTCAGTCTCGCCAGAATGCCGCCATCGTCGGGCCCATCGCGTCGATCGTTTCGCGCGCATGCCAGCGGTCGTTGCCGTTGTACAGAAACGCAAAGGCGAGGATCTCGCCGTTTTCGGCGGTGACGTAGCCTGAGAGACCGATCACGTCGTTGGTGGTGCCGGTCTTCGCATGCAGGTTGCCTTGTGCCGGCGTGGTCTTCATGCGGCGTCGCAGCAGTTCGGACTCACCGGCGACCGGCAGCGACGCATGAAAGGCGCTGCCCCACGAGGCTTTGTGCGCGTGCGCGAGCAGTTGCACGAGCGCGCGCGGCGTCACGCGATCAAGGACCGACAGGCCGCTGCCGTCGGTCGCCGTGACGGCCTCCGACGACGCGCCAACTTTCTTGACCAAGAAATCTTGCAAGGTCATATTCGCGGTTTCCGCCGATCCTACGCTCGCGCGATCCGCACCGCGTGCCGCGTCACGCCAGAGCAGTTCGGCAAAATGATTGATGCTCTCGCGATTCATCATCGAGATGAGACGCGCGAGCGGCGGCGAGGGAAGGCTGGTCACCAGCGTCGCCGTGGGCGGCGTGCGGCCCGATTTGATCTCGCCATCGACCGTAATGCCATGCGACGCCAACGCCGCACGAAAGGCGCCGGCGGTGAACGTCGCCGGATCACCGACCGTGAGCTGGTAGCGCCGTGCGCCCGCGCGTTCGCCGATCGTGCCCGACACCATCACCCGATCATCGCCCAGTCGACGGATACTCAGTCGCGCGCCGCTTCCGGGAACGGTGTGCACCGTGTTCGTCACCGTGATGCTTCGCGTCGCCGGTTCCAGAAAGACCGTTGCCCCGCCGTTGTTCAGCGGCGAGACCCCAACCACGACGATGTTTTCGTTCAGCGACAGCGCGGAAAAGGGTGCGGCATACCCGGCTCCCGCGTAGCGCGTCAGCCAGCCCTCAGGAATCCGGCGGGCTTCGAATGCCGACGCGTCGGCGATCAGGTCGCCCGTCACGTGCGTGATGCCGGCACCCTGCGTGAACAGCGCCAGCATGACCATCGCCGCGTCGGGGCCGCCGCGTACAAAGCGAGGTGACATCGATGGATCACCGTCCCCGCGCAATATGAGATTGCCGCGCACAACGCCCGCCGCTTCAAGCGGGCCATCTCGCAGCACGTCGGTCGAAAAGGTGTGATCGGGGCCAAGACGCTCGAGCGCAATCGCCGACGTGAACAGCTTCATCGTCGACGCGGGCACGAGCCGGGCGTCCGGATGTTCGGCGAAGAGCGTATCCCCACGCGTGAGGCTGATCACCATCGCGCCCCAGTGACCGGTGCGCGTGCGACTGGCCAACAGCGTTGTCAGATCACTCGTGAGCGCCGCCGCGGTCCGCGGCGTCGTGAAATGCAGTACGGAGACGACCGGTGCGCGCGACGCACTCGCGCCTCGGGCGCGCGTGCTGCGCGACACCGCGCGCTTCGGCTGGCGTTTTGGTTTTGTGCTGCGTTGCGACGGCGCCGAAACCGACGGCGCCGAAACCGACGGCGCACGCTCGAGATGCATCTGCGTTTCAGCGGATACGCCCACGCCGCTGGCTGTCGAGGCCAGCACGGCGAGCAGAGCACAACGACGTCGGATGGCGCGATACGAGTGCACGAGTGTCAGACCTTGAGAACGATCCCTCGCTTCCACGCGGCCCAGAGTATTCCGAACCAGAGCGCGACAAAACTCACGGCGAAGGCGAACGACGCTTCACGCGGCGGAAGCCAAGATGCATACAACCTATCGAAGACCCACGCCTGCGCGGAGATGTGCTTTCCATCGCCGGCGTCAAACGTGATGATTGACACGATGAGGCGAGCCATCAGTCCCGATCCGAGAAACGCCAGCATCGGGTTCATCCCATAGACGACGAACGGAAACGTCCAACGTCGCAACTGACAGACGTCGATCAGCCAGAGGCACGTGGCGAGGGTCACGGCACCCATACCGCCGGTGAACAACACGTACGAACTGGTCCAGATACTCTTGTTGATCGGAAAGACCCAGTTCCACATCAGCCCCAGCATCATCACGAGCGCGCCGACCGCAAACAGCCCGGCCAGTCGGTCGCTCAGCGGCCGCTGCTGCTCACCGATCCAGCGACCGGCGAAGGTGCCCAACATCATCGTGCCGATCGCCGGCAACGTACTGAGAATGCCTTCCGGATCCCACGTCTTCGATCCGGACCACAGGTGATTCACGCCCAACACCGTACGATCGAGCCACGCGCTCAGGAGCTGCTCCGGCTTGTCGAGCACAAATCGGCCCGGGATGCCGGTGTCAGGGACCGGCACCAGCGTCATCAGGGCCCAGTAGCCAAGCAACAGCGCGGAGACGATCGCCAGCTGCTGTTTCCATGTAGTTCGAAACGTCAGCAGTGCGCCGAACAGGTAGGCCAACGCGATGCGTTGCAGCACGCCGAGGATTCGCCAGTGCTCGAAGCGATGCACGACGCGATCGAGGAACGTCGCGTTCGGCAGTTCCGGGATCGGCACCCACGTGAAGTAGGGGAAGGTCGAGAGCAGCGTGCCGAACAGAAAGATCAACGACGCGCGACGCAGAATCTGTTTGAGTATCGCGCCTTCGTCGTCGCCACGCGCGCGTCTCGCGCGCAGGGACAGTTCGGTCGTAATACCGACCATGAAGACGAAGAACGGAAAGATCAGATCCGTTGGCGTCCATCCGTTCCACGGCGCGTGCTCGAGCGGCGGGTAGATCGCACTCCACGTGCCCGGGTTGTTGACCAGCAGCATGCCGGCCACCGTCATGCCGCGAAATACGTCTAGGGCGAGAAGCCGCTCGCGCGCGGTCATTTCGCCGGCTCGTCCGTCATCGTGGCCAACTTCCACGTCGAGTCACGGCAGACCACCGACAGCACTCGACTGGTCGATAGCTTCCCCTCATGTTCGCCGCCGATATAGTGACCACCGAGGCGGATGGTGACCGTGTCTCCGGCCGCCGAACGCGTCGTGCCACGATGCACGATCAACAAGGAGGCGTAGGGCCCATCATTCGCGAGCTTGTCGCGAATCTTCTTCTGCGACGCCGCATCGGTCCCGTAGAAGAAGCTGGGCCCTTTGTCCTGCATCGCCCGAAAGCCGTCTTCAGGCGCCGCCGAGTCCGTCCCGGCAGCGGTCAGAAAACGTTGCGGCGTCGGTACCGTGACCTTGATGTATTCCTTAAACGCCACGTACGCCGCCGTTGTGTCGCCACGTTGGCACGCGGCAACCCCTTTGCTCGCGGTGGATGGGCGCTTCGACGAATCAGCACCGCACCCCACAAGCGTCATCGAGGCGAGCAGCGCGGAAAGCGCCAGCACGCGATGACCAAGACGAGCCGGACCGTTCATGTGGCAATCTGGAAGGAGACGTAGGGGAACGCTGCCGATTGGTCAGCGTAGACTGGTAGGGGAGCTTCACCAGCGGTCCCGCGTTTGTCGAGAGGCAGCCCGGGAACGAGCATCAGACTAGCGCCGCCGCGCTCCGATGCGAATATAGAGCGAGATGCGAAGGGGAGTGCCATTTTTCAACTCCCCGCCAACCGTCCGACCGGAGGAAGGCCTCAGATGTCCAGACAAAACAGTGTTACGCGTGAAGGGATCGTAGTCGGATTGATCGGCGCCACCGCTATCGCGGCATGGTTCGCGATCATCGATGCAGTCCAAGGCCACCTCTTTGCGACGCCCGTCATGCTGGGCACATCACTCAGTTCGCTCGTACTTAACGGCGCGACGCCAAGTACCACTGCGGCGCTGCTTGGCTACACGATCTGCCACTTTGCGCTCTTTGTCCTGATTGGCATCGCCTTCGCGTTCTTCGTCAACAGTGCGGAGCGCATGCCGTCCATGTTCATCGGCTTTGGCATGCTCTTCGTCGCGTTCGAAGTCGGATGGCTCGGCTGGACGATGGTGCTCGCGCAGGGCTTTGGGCAGCTCAGCTGGCTGCAGGTGTTCGCCGCCAACGTAATCGCGTCGGTCGCCATGGGGGTCTATATGTGGCGCCAGCATCCGACGCTGCCCGCACGCGTCACGCAGGAACTCGCCGGCGTTTCGGTCGACGGATGAGTACTGAGTACTGAGTAGGGAGTAGTGAGTAGGGAGAAACAGCTGAGTAGATAGACAACGCGGGGAACGCCGATTCAGGCGCTCCCCGCGTTGTTACTCCGAACCGCTCCCGACTCGGTGGTTTCTCTCTACTTCAGTACTCCGTACTCCCTACTCGGCAAGCATGTCGGCCAACTGCGCCAAGGCATCGCGCCACATCGCTTTGGCCTGCTCGGCCACCGCCGCGTCCGGCAACTTGCTGTGCTGCACCGAGACGGTGCAGCGCGTGTTGCCTTTCCGTTCAATCGCAACGCTCACGAGCGTTTCGTCGGGCATGCCGAGTCGCAGCGAACGCGGCGCGATGGTGGTGCGCACGACGAAGTCTCGGACCGCACTCCACGAGCGGCGGGCCGGATCGTTGAAGGCGCGAAAGACATCGGAGGCTGACGCCTCGAGCGAGCGCGACACCGAAATCTCGAAGCCACCCGGCTTCTCATGCACGACCCGCTGGCCGTGCGCCTGCTCGTAGCCGACGCACACCATCTGACACCACCACGATGGCAGCTTGTGCACGGTCGCCAGGTGCGCCACCACATCGCGATGCGGCTTGCCCTTCATGCCGTCTTCGTCGAGCGTGAGCAGCCACTCTTCCCACGTGCGGGTCGTCGCGCGCTGCACGGCGGCTGAGCCGATCTTATTCAGTACGATCTCGCGCGCTTCGCGACGCTCCGCTTCACGCCATGTCGCCGGCTTTCGTCCCGAGAGCTCGGCGGATCGCCGAATACCCTTTCCAAACTCCTTCTCGACCGCCTTGGCGCGGAGTTTGTCTTTCGGCGATGACTTCTTCAGCCCCGATGTCCCCGGCTTCGGCGGATTTTTTCGCGGTGACGCCGGCGGTAAGGCGCCGCCACTGGCGTCTACGTTGGGGGCTTTCGGAGCTTTCGGCGTGTTTGCGTTCGGCGTGTTTGCGTTCGGCGTCGAGCGCGGGAGCTTCGCCGCCTGACGCGCTGCGGATTTGCGGGCACTCGCACCACGTGACGCCGACTGGGCGGATTTCTTTGCAGGCATGTCGAACGATGTACCCCGTTGGGACCCTCAGCAAGCGACCGCCGTATTCGGCGGGAGCTTCCGCCGTACATAGCGGGTTGGAAACGGGTACCGGTTGGTTCCGTTGGCTGCTGTCAGCTGCGCGGTGCGCGATCCGGTGACGCTCGAGGATGCGGCACGACGTCCATTTGTTAAGCGCCCGAGGGCGTGCTGGCTTTGTTCTCACGCGAGAGATTCCGCGCGCGCTGGTGACGGGAACGAATGGAACGAACGGGTACCGGTTGCCAGCCGTGTGCCTATTTGCGGGTGCGGGTGTTACGCGACGGGCGAGACGAAACCCACCTGCGCGGTCGCTTCGTCGTCACCGTCGCGCTTCACCCATTTAAAAAAAATGACAGTCATCACGGCGTAGAAGAACACGCCACCGGGAATCCACATAATCAATCCACCGTACTGCTGATCCATCATTGGCGTGACGCTCCACACGCGCGGCGCGGTGGCATACAGCGGATAGAGCAGCGAATCCGCCATGACGATGTAGATCGAGATCACCGACATCGGGATCACCATTAGAAAGCAGTACAGCATCTGCATCGGATACGGCGCTCGTGGCAGCTCCGGCAGCGGTGACGTGAGCGGCCACCACATTAGCACCGATGCGGCCAGGAACATCAGATGCTGCACGATATGAATCGGATGATTCGCCAGCGCGAGGTTGTACATCGGTGGCAGGTGCCACAAGGACAACACGATGTTGAACCACGCGAAGCACGCGCCGTATGACGTGAACCAGCGCGTGGCGCGGAAGACAGCGGGTCGACGCAGTAGCGGGCGCAGCATCCAGCCGGGGGTGCCGAGGATCATCAGCGGCGGGATGATCAGCGTCAGTATCAGATGCTGCACCATATGCGCGCTGAACAGGAACGAATCACTCAGATCGTGCAATGGTCCATTCAGCGTCACGAACATGATGGCCAGCGAGGCGTAGAAGCTGACGCGCTGGCCGATGCTGGGACCCATCGGCGCGGCGGCGGCATCGAGTTGCGCTGATGTCGCCCGAGATGCGTCGCTGACGGTCACCGGATAGCGGTCCGACGGCGACGGCCCTCGGCGCATACGCCATGCGTATGCCGCGCCGAGGGCCGCGATCCCGATCACCGTGCTTGGATGGACGGTAAAATTCGTCCACGAAAGCTGTGCGGTGGGGTGAAGAAGCATTACACCACCACTACGACAACACGCCGATCTTGATGGCGAGCTTGCTGAACAGGAACATCAGACCGATCAGCGTGAGGGCGGCGACGGCCAACGGTCCCGTGAACAGCGCACGGAACAGCTTGTGGTCGTACTTGAGGTGCATGTAGTACATGACGACCGTGAAAAACTTGACGGCCGACATGATGAGCAACGCGGGCACAAAGACCCAGCTGTTGACGATCGCCGGCACGTAGTACGCGGCGACTTCGACGACCGTGATGATGGTCAGGAACAGCGCGACCTTCCAGTACGTCGACCAGGTCGGATGCTCTTCATGCGCGTGGCCGTGGGCCTGTGCGTCTCCAGACATAGCCAGTCCTTACTTGATCAGGTAGACAAGCGTGAAGATCACGATCCAGACGACGTCGACGAAGTGCCAGTACAGTGCACAGATGTCGACCAAAGTGGCATCCGACGGCTGCAGTTCACGCTTGTAGTCGATGGCGAGCAGCGTGAAGAGCCAGATCACGCCGGCGGTCACGTGGGCACCGTGAAAGCCCGTCAGCGTGAAGAAACTCGAGCCGAACAGATTGGTGCGGATGGACAGCCCTTCATGAATGAACGACGTGAACTCGTACGCCTGACACCCCAGGAACGTGATGCCCAGCAGACACGTCGCCCACAACCACGTCTTGGAGGAGCCAAGAATACGTTCCCACCTGGTGTGCTTTGGCACATGGCGGTTCTGCACCGCCGCGAGCGCCAGCACCATCGCGAGAGAGGACATCAGCAGCACGAAGGTCGAGAACGACGTGACCGGGATGTTCAGAATCGGCGCGAATACCTGGCCCGTCATCGGATTCGTCCACGCTTCGTGCGGGAACGGTCCTTCCGGGCTGCGGCCCTTGTAGATCAGGTAGGTCGAGATGAGCGATGCGAACAGCATGCACTCGGAGCCGATGAAGGTCCAAATCGCAACCTTCCGATTATCGAGTCCGAGCGATGTGTAGTGTCCGCCGCCGGAGGCATGGCCATGCGCGTCGCCATGCGCATCGCCGTGTGCGTCGGCAGCCGTAGGAGCTGTAGCGCTCATCTTAGTGATGATCCTCGAGCGGCGTCATCAGCCACTTGTAGAGTGAGCCGACCCACCAGAGCGCGCCGGTCAGCATGATCGCGATCGCCGTCTTGACGCTCGAGTCCATGAACAACAAGCCGGAAAACATGCAGAGCAGTCCCGCGGCGGTCAGCAGCGGCCAAATGCTCGGGTTGGGCAACACAATCCCAAGCTCCGTCGCCGTCGGTACGCGCAGATGCTTCTCTTCTTCGTACGTGGTCTCGTGCACGAGCTTGTCGCCACCCTTCAGGTTCCACAGCGGGTAGCGCGACTTCACCTGCGGCAGCTCAGCGAAATTGTACTCGGGCGGCGGCGACGGGATCGTCCACTCGAGCGTCGCAGCGCCCCAGGGATTCGATGACGCGCGCTCACCGTTGCGCCAGCTCTTGATCAGGTTCACCACCAGGAAGGTGGTACCGATCACAAGGATCAGCGTGCCGATCGACGACAACAGGTTGAAGAGCTCAAGACCCTGACCGGCGTCGTACTGATACGTACGACGCGGCATGCCGTACAACCCGCTGAAGTGCATCGGGAAGAACGTGAGGTTCATGCCGAGCAGCGTGATCCAGAAGTGCCAATTGCCGAGCTTCTCCGAGAGGAAGCGGCCGGTGAACTTCGGGAAGTAGTAGTACAGGCCGGCGAACAGGCCAAACATCGAGCCGCCGAAGAGCACGTAGTGGAAGTGCGCGACGACGAAATACGTATCGGTCTGCTGCAAATCGGCCGGCGGCGATGAGTGCATGACGCCGGAGATACCGCCGATGGTGAACATGCCAACCAGGCCGACCGCAAACTTCATCGCCACCGTGAAGCGGATCTGACCGCCCCACATCGTCGCGATCCAGTTGAAGATCTTCACGCCGGTCGGAATCGCGATCAACATCGTCGTGAGCGAGAACACCGCGTCGGCGATCGGGCCCATGCCGACCGAGAACATGTGGTGAGCCCACACGCCGAAGCCGAGGAAGCCGATCAGAATGCCCGAGTACACCATCACGGGATAGCCGAAGAGCGGCTTCCGGGAGAACGTCGGCAGCACTTCGGAGACCAGACCGAAGGCCGGCAGAACCAGGATGTAGACCTCAGGATGCCCGAACACCCAGAAGAGGTGCTGCCAGAGCAACGGGTCGGCACCCTTGGCGATCGTATAGAAGTTCGTGCCGAAGAACCGGTCGAACTGCAGGAATACGAGCGCCACCGTGATGACCGGGAACGCGAGCGCCACAAGGAACTGCACGACGAACGACATCCACGTGAAGATCGGCATGCGCATGAGCGACATACCAGGCGCTCGCATGTTGATGATCGTCGTGATGAAATTGAATGCCGCCGCGAGCGACGAAATACCAAGGATCTGCAGGCCAAGGACCCAGAAATCCATGTTGTGTGCAGGCGAATACGCCTTTGTACTCAGCGGCGCATAGCCGAACCATCCACCGTCCGGCGCCAGTCCCAGAAAGATCGGGAACGTGATGAACAGACCACCGAGCAGATAGATCCAGTAGCTGAATGCGTTCAGCCGCGGAAACGCGACGTCGCGGGCGCCAATCTGCAGCGGAATGAGGAAGTTGAAGAACGCCGCCGACAACGGCATGATGGCCAGGAAGACCATCGTCGTGCCGTGCATCGTGAAAAGCTGGTTGTACTGTTCCGCCGTGATCAGGGTGCCGTTCGGCTGCGCCAGCTGCGCGCGAATGATCGAGGCTTCCAATCCGCCGAAGCAGAAGAAGAACAGCGAAGAAACGAGATAAAGCGCCCCGATGCGCTTGTGGTCCACCGTCGTGAGCCAACTCCAGAGGCCCGTGTCAGCGGACTCCGTGTGGGTTTCGATGTATGGGGGCGCGGCAGCAAGAGTAGCCATCGGTTTCGTCAGTCGGTGCGATGCGTGAGAGCCATGCGTGAACGATGCGTGAACGGTGACGGGCGGTCGATTATTTGAGCGCCTGCAAGTACGCGACAACATCGGCGATTTCGGCGTCGGTCAGACCACCCATCGTGACCGTGTTCTTGCGGACCGGATCCACGAGACCCTTGCCGATCGTCGGCATAATGCTGCCGGGTTTGAGATGCGGTGCACTCTTGATCCAGTAGGACAGATGCTTCGTGTCATTCGGGAACAGGCCACCGCCGATCGTGTGCCGCGACCCGACGTGCGTCAGGTTTGGCCCGATCACGCCGGCGCTCATCGGATTCCCCGCGATCGCATGACAGCCGATGCACATGCCGCGCGAGTAGATCTGCCGACCGCGTTCCGCGTCGCCCTTGCCCATCACGCTCTCGTCGAAGGCAATCGTCGACGGCAGCGGCATGGTAGGAATCGTCGCCGGGAACTCCTTCTCGATACGCTCCTTCGGGAACACCCACGCTTCCACCGCGGGCGCTGGCGTTGCCAACGTGGTCGTGTCAGCGGCGACCGGCATCGTCAACGAAGCCGTCTTCACCACCGACATCGCGCGGACCGGCGCCGTCGGGGTCGCGGCAGTGAGCGCAGGAGCGGGCGCAACGAGCGGGAATGCCCCATTCGTCTTCTGATGCGCGGTCCACTTGTTGAACTCGTCCTGCGTCACCGAGAACACACGGAACTTCATGTTGGCGTGCGATGGTCCGCAGAACTCCGCGCAAAACCCGTTGAACGCCGACGACGGCAAATCCTTGTTCGGCGTAAACCACAGGAAGTTGCTCCTGTTCGAGATCAAGTCGCGCTTGCCACCAAGCTGCGGGATCCAGAAGGAGTGCAGGACGTCCAATGTCTTGAGTTCGAAGTTGACCGTGCGGCCATTCGGCAGGTACAGCTCGTTCGCCGTGGTGATGCCGTACTGGGGGTACTTGAACTCCCACCACCACTGGTGACCGATCACCTGCACCTGCAGGGCGTCGGGCGCCGCTTTTGCTTGCGTCGTGAAGATCGTGCGAACCGTCGGAATCGCGATGAAGATCAGGATGACGGCAGGAATCGCCGTCCACGTGATCTCGAGCACCGTATTCCCGTGCACTTGTTCGGGCGTCTTGCCGCCCGGGCGCCGACGGAATCGGACGATCGTGTACACCAGCGCGATTTCGACACCCACAAAGACCACCGTGCCCCACAAGAGCAGAGTGTTCCAGAGTCCATCGATCGCCGTGTTGTACTCGGACGTGTGATTAAACGTCGAGTTGGGGTACACACCGCCGCAGGCAGCGAGACCCAGGGCCAGAGCGCCCAGCAGCAGTGCGGACAAGACCCGCCGCTGGCGGAACGTGCCAACCATTTCGGTTCCTTGAGAGTGGACAACCCCGCGCTCGCGCGCGCGTACACGCGTGGTAGTCATGGGATTCGGTAAGACAGCAGTGCGAAGCTAAACCGACGTTTCAGCCACTCGCAAGGAAACCAGGGCGTAAACTCGTGGGTTCGTGGAGTTTTTATGGCAGGGGTAACCATTAACGTGTTGTTTTGATGGTTTTCACGAATGAGAGGCGATCGTTGTGCTCCTGTTTGCGTCGGCGCGCCGGGATCGTCTTCTCGGCATATGCCCCAGCATGACACATGGACCAGCGTTGCGCATCATGACCAACCAGTCTGGAACGCGTGCCAGCAACGCGTGATCACCGCGCGCGTCGCTAGCCCGGTCGCCCGGCGCCGAGCCGCACTCCGTCGGGCCATTGTCTTGACGGCCGCCGCAGCACTTGCCAGCGCCTGCCGTCGGCAGGAGCCTGAACCGGCCATCGAGGGGACCGTCAGCATCGGTGTTGGGGCGATCCCCGGGCGTCCCGGTTACGAGAGTATGGTCCGGGGCCTCCAGATGGCCGTGGAGCGGCTCAATGAGACGGGAAAAGGCAAGTTCAAGCTCAGACTCCCGGAGCACTCGAGCACCAGCGCGGTACAGGTCGCGCAGACGTTGCGCGAGGACCCGACGGTAATCGGCGTGGTGGGGCACCCCGAGAGCGGCAATACGATCGAAGCGCTGCCGGTCTACGCCGACGCGGAGCATCTGGGGCGCAACGCCGTGGTCGCGATCTCGCCGACGGCCTCCTCACCTCGCCTCTCAGGGATCAGTCCGTGGTTTTTCCGCGTTGCGCCCAGCGACAACGATGCGGCCCGTTTCGTCGCGCGCTGGGTGCGTGATTCGCTCGGTGCACGTCGCGCCGCCGTCATCTATCGCAACGATTCGTACGGCCGCGATTGGTCAACGACGTTCACCGAGTCGTTCACCGCGGCCGGCGCAGTGGTGGTGTCGCGCGATCCGTATCTCACCGGCCTGTCCGAGTGGGATGCGTACGCGCAACTCCTCGCAAAATTGAAACCGGACGTTCTGCTCTTCCCGGGGGATGCGGGTGACGCCGTGCAGATGCTGCGTGCCCTGAACACGGCGAAGGTCACGCTCGCGTTTATTGGCGGCGACGGCACCGAAGGCATGCGCGACAGCGCCGAAGCGCAGGGCGCGCACTATGTGTCGTTCTTTCGGGCAGATCTGGTCGAGACGGAAGAAGGCCGAACGTTTGTCCGCCGATACACTGAGCGTTTCCACCAACAGCCGGACATGTTCGGCGCGATGTCGTACGACGCCGCGCTGGCGATCGGCAAGACGGTGCTCGGCGGTGCGCGTACCCGGGCGGCGGTCCGACGGGCACTCGAGCATCTGGGGTCAGCTGGAACCGCCGCGGTCGAAGGCGTCGCTGGTCGCATTCGGTTCGATAAGAACCACGATATCGCCGGCCGTTCCGTCGTGGTGACCACCGTCGGTGACGTGCGAGGCGCGAACTGATGTTGCGCACGATCCGGGCACGGCTCATTGCGGGATTTGGCACGTCCGTGGGCGTACTCCTGTTGGCCGGCGCGCTCGGCTGGTGGGGGCTCACGAGCAGCAATGCCAAGGCGAACGACACCGTGATGTCGCTGTCCGACCGTGCCGACTTCACCGAGCGCGCGACTACGACGATCCTGCGTGAACTCGTCGCTGGACTGCGCTATGTGAACACACGGAGCGACGATGACCAGCGACAGTATCTCGCGCTCGTCGATCAAGCGGATCAGCTGCGACGTGATGCCATCAAGCAGGGTGTGATCCGGCCGGCTGAACGCCGGCGGATGGAGACCATCGGACAGCTGCAGGCCGCCCTCGAAGTGCGCATTGCGACCACGCATGCGTGGCAAGTGGTCGGCCGGGAAGCGGATGCGCAGCGGGTGCTCAAGAGCACGACCAAGGACGTTCAGTCGATCGAGACGGAGTTGCAGGCTCTGCGCGCGGAGGCACGATCCAGCGCCAACGAATCGATGGACGAACTCCAGCACGTGCTCCAGCGCGCCGAAGCCAGCCTCGCCGTCCTGATCGCCATGGCGTTCGGTCTCGCGGCGTTCTTTGGCTTGTCCACCGCGCGTGCCGTGACGCAACCGCTCTCGCAACTGCGCTCTGAGATGGCCGCAATCGGCGCCGGTGACCTACGCGTCCCGGACGCGTTGGCCCATTCCGGTCGAGTCGCCCAGGAGTACGCGGATCTGATCGGGGCCATGCAACAGGCGCGGGAGCGATTGCGCATCCTGCTGGAACGCGTGCGAAACGAAGCCGACCACGTCACGCTGGCCGCCGGAGAGCTGTCGGCCTCAGCGAGCGCCGCCGCGACGTCATCGCAGCATGTCACTACCGCTGTGATGGACATCTCGCAGGGCGCCTCGTTGCAGCTAGACGCGTTGAACAACGCCAGCGACACGGTCAAGGTGCTCGCCGAGGCGGGCGCCACGATCGGTGAGGCGGCGGAAGAAACTGAACGCGTGGGTCGTGATATTCGCAACACGACCAACACGACGCGTGATCAGGTGCAGGTCGCCGTCGATACGCTCCTCGGCGCTCGCACGTCGGTGCTCGAATCCCGCAGCGAGATGACGTCGCTGCGGGACGCGACGGCCGTCATCGACGACTTCGTCGGCGTCATTTCCGAGATCGCGACGCAAACCAATCTGCTCGCCTTGAACGCCGCGATCGAAGCCGCGCGCGCGGGGAGCGCCGGGCGAGGCTTCGCGGTCGTCGCGCAGGAAGTCCGCACGCTCGCCGAGCAGAGTGCCAACGCCGCCAACGAAGTGACCGAGAACGTGAAGCGGATTCGGACACGTATCGCCAGCGCATCGTCGGCGGTCGAGTCGGGTGCGACGCGTCTCAAAGACGCCGAGACGGTCGCGGCGAGTGTGTCGATCGCCCTGACGCGTATCGAAGAGGCCGTCGCACAGGTCGAGGGGGCCGCGACGCGCGTCTCCGGCGCCGTCTCCGCCAATCGCGCATCACTCAGCGCCGTGCAGAAGTCGCTCACCAGTGCGCGCGATACCGCCGAAGGGCACGCGGCCGCGGCCGAAGAAGTGGCCGCCAGCACCGAACAGACATCGGCGTCCGCGCAGGAAGTCAGTGCGACGGCGGAGATGCTGCAGACCGCGAGTCTACGCGTACGCGGACTGATTGGAGAGTTCAGGACCTAGCCGCTTGCGCTGACGACCGTCAGCCCTGTGTCCAGATGATCAACGTGCCGCACGGGGCGCCGCCGGTGCTGTTGAACTGAATAGGCGTTTGCGACACGGTGTAAAACTCCACGCCGACAACCATGTTCGCATCGATCTGATCGATGTTGAACAGTTTTTCACCGGGTGTCGATCGGTAGCGCACGATATTATCCATGATCACCTGGACGTAGCATCGCTTTGTCTTGCCAGGTTCACCCGGTGTGCTCGACGCACTGATCTGACCGCGATTGCCGGTTGCCACAGAGCGCTCGCCGTTGTTGCTGACGAGAAGAATTCCGGGGATTCCCGTAGTCAGCAGTTCGGAGAATCGTCGCGTGCCTCCCGCTTTTTCGAACACCTGGCGCGCGATGAATCGACCACTCGCGAGCTTCCGACGCGATTCAAAGTCGGACAGGCGCATCGATTCGGCCGAAGGCTGCTTGTTCTTGCCGATAAGCAGGCGTACGTCGTTTTCACGCGTGATCAGAAAATCTCGCGACAACGTCTCGTTCGGATTGAACGTCAGCACCGTCTCGAGGTCGTTGAATCCGTCGGCGCGAACCACCACGGCGTGCGCGCCGATCGGCACGTTTTTCAGCGTGAAGTTCCCGGCACTGTCGGTCTTCACGCGCAGGTCGAACTCGGCCAACTCGACCAACGCGCCGACGACGGGCCGGTCCCCTGGATCAGTGAGGACCGTACCCTCGAGCGCCCCACGCGGGGCGGCGGACGTCTGGGCCGACGCCTGCGTCGTCATCAGACCGATCGCCCCAACGAGGGCACAGAGCCACTGTGCCCTGCGGTTCCATCGCATGTTGGCTCCTCACCGATTGTTCGCTGCCACCCGTGGCCTGCTCGCTGCTCCTCGAACATTCCGCCCGGCAACGCGCTTCGCTAGGGACGCCCGAATCACGGGCTGGACGAAACCTCTCGCACCATCACGCCACGCTCGGCCAACATCGTGAAATACCGTTCCGTTGGCATGCACTCGTCCGGCGTATGCACTCCTGGCGTGATGGCGCCGGATGCCTGCAGCTGACCCGTGATGGAGAGGGTAAATCCTGTCGTTCGCATCATCGCCGTGATGCCGCGTTCGGCGTCGTAGAAGTCCACGACCTCCCACGAGCGCGTCGATTCCTGACCGTGCTTCGTGCCCGTGACGACGACGCGTAACGCCACCAAGTCGGGCTGGCCACGTCGGAGCTTGTCACCGGCCACCCGGACGAAGACATCGCGAGGTGATACCTGTTGGCCTTTCACGTCGACGGATTCTTTGTCCAGCAGCCCCAGTCCACGGATCGCCTCCATGATGACGGCGTGCCCGGGATAGCGCAGCGTCTTGTACTCCATCGTCGCAATTGTTCCGGCGTATCGATATACCATGGTCGACAGCCCACCGGCCGTGTGAAACGCCTCCAAGTCCCCAACCGGCGCCGCAAAGCGCACGGCTTCGAGTTCCGAAAGCGCCGCGACTTCGCGCGGTGCGCCATCACGCACGACCAGTGACGGCGTCGTGTAGTAATCGATCATGCCCTCGATCGAGTAGGCGATCTGATAGTTAAGCGGTGGTTCCGGTGTCTGCGGAAGGCCGCCGACAAACAACTGCACCGACGCGACGGCGTCGAACTGATCGATGCCATGTTGCGCGATCACGTTGACCATGCCGGGGGCGAGCCCAGTGTCCGGCACGATGCTTACGCCCTTGGCTTTGGCCGCGGCGTCCAGCGTCTTCTGCTGGCCGACAATGGCGGTGTTGCCACCGAGGTCCGCGAAGTGCACGCCGCATTCGACGGCCAACTCCGCGAGCGGAAAGTTGAAGTAGTACGGAATCGCGCTCAGCACGGCGTCGCATTGTGCGTAGGCCGCACGCACGGCGTTCGCATCGCGAACATCGAGCGAGACTATGTGCAATCGATCACCAGCATACGGCGCCAGAAATGCCGGCAGCGCGCCGACCTTCACGTCAGCCAGTAGCACGCGCTCAATTGTTGGATTATTCAACAACAGGTCGAACGCGCACGCGGTGCCTTGCAGCCCCGCGCCCAGAACGAGCATGCGCATCAGGATCTCCGGAGGGTGACAATGGGAGTGTTGGGAGGGAACCGAATGACCGATCGCGGGCCGAGGTCGAAGGGTACGACCTACATGCGTACGCGGTTCCGACCGTCCGCCTTGGAGCGATAAAGCGCCGCATCGGCGCGCGCGAACAGATCTTCGACGGACTCGATACGCGCGGCCGGAAACACCGCCACGCCGATACTCGCCGTCAGCCGAAGCGTCGGATCGTCCGGACCGCTGCTGAACTCGTGTTGCTCGCACGCGAGGCGAATACGTTCTGCGAAGGCTTCCGCGCCCGCATCATCGGTTTCAGGCAGCAACACAAGGAACTCTTCGCCACCGTAGCGCGCGGCAATATCGTTGCCACGGATGGTATTGCTGAGCAACTGCGCGACGTCACGCAATACGTCGTCGCCGACCAGGTGACCGAACGTGTCGTTGACGCGCTTGAAGTGATCGAGGTCGATCATCAGCAACGCCATGGTCGAGTCGTACCGCAACGCGCGTTCCATTTCGGCCGTGATGCGCTCGGTAAGCGCGCGGCGATTGAGCAGTTGCGTCAGCGGGTCCGTCTGTGCGAGTTGTTCCAGTCGTGCGTTGTCGGCCATGGTACTCTCGACCATCTGCGCTCGCTGAATGACGGCGACGGCGGCCGTGATGACCGCTTGGGCGAATTCAAGATCCGCCGGTTCGAAGTGCTTCTGATCGCGCGTGCGTCGTACGAGGAAGACGCCGTGCTGGCCGCGCTCAATGGAAAACGGCAGCGCGATCACCGAGCGGATCGGAATCTCGATGCCCTCGATGCCCCAGACGTGACGAACGCCTTCGTATAACGGGTGCGTATCGAGATCCTCGACGAGCACCGGCTGTCCGCTGTCGAGTGCCGCTTTCAGTTCCGGATACCGATCGAGCTGAATGACCAATTGATGGAGTTTCGGATTTTCGTATGCGGCGACGACGACCGCCGTCATCTCGCCAGGCCGCGCCAGCACCACCGAGCAGTGCGACACATCGAGCGCGCGCGCCGCGCGTCGCACCAGCAGATGAAACAGCTCCGACACGGACAGATCGCCCGTGACTTCATGCAGAATGTCGACGAGCTTGCGGCGGCTGTCTGCATCCTGCTGGGCCCGCACGAGCGCTTCTTCGGAGCGCACCAACGCCTGGCGTGTCGCGCGCAACACGGCGCCCGTGCGCAACTGCGCTTGCACGCGCGCCAGCAGCTCTTTGGGACGGTACGGTTTGCGGATGAAGTCCGACGCACCGAGGCCGAGCGATCGCACCGAGGCATCTTCCGGCGGCTGCGCCGACAACATCAGCACCGGCAGATCGCGCCAGCGTTCTTCCGCTTTGATGCGCTCCAGCAGCATGTAGCCATCGGCGTCTGGCATGAGGATATCGAGCAGCAGGAGATCGGGTGCGCGCTTCTCCAATTGCTCGAGGCATTGCTCACCACCGTTGGCCGGGACTACGTCGTAGCCGTTCTCCTTGAGCAGCCAGGTGACTGACTCGAGAACGGCCTGGTCATCATCGGCGACGAGAATGCGTGCTGTTGCCATGAATACTCAGTGGGACGGTGGCGATGCCGTCGACGGCACAGGATCGGCAATCAGTTCCATCAGGCCGGTCCACTCGATGTTGCCGCCACTCAGGACGGCCACGGTGGGGCCGGTCGGTGTGACGATGCCTTCCGTGAGCGCGGCGAGAGCAATCGCGCCACTGGGTTCGGCGACGAGCTTCATACGATCGAGCAGGAAACGCATTGCACACCGGATGGCTGCATCATCGACCTGCACGACCTCGTCGCAGTACCGTTCGAGGTGCGCAAAATTGCGATTGCCGATCCGCACGCCCAGCAGACCATCAGGTAGGCCAGAGGTACTGGGCAGCGTCACCGGTGCACCCTCGGCGCGGGCGGCCGACAGCTTTCGTGCACCGGAGGGTTCGACACCGATCACCCGTGCATGTGGATGACGGAGTTTGATGGCCGTCGCAACACCTGACGACAGGCCGCCGCCGCCGACCGGCACCAGTACCGTCCCGACGTATTCGAGATCCTGCGCGATCTCGAGGCCGAGGGTGCCCTGCCCCGCGATAATGCGCGGATCATCGAACGGCGGCACCACGACGGCGCCCGTTTCCGCGGCCAGCTCCTCCGCACGCGCCGCGCGATGCAAACTCGTCGTGCCTGCCAGCTCGACGGTCGCGCCATAGCGCTCGGCGCCCGCGCGCTTGGTTGCGGTCACGGTCGTCGGCATCACGACCGTGCACGGAATGCCGTACCTCCGCGCCGCGTAGGCCACCGCTTGGCCGTGATTGCCGGAGGATGGCGCGACCACACCGCGGCCACGATCCGCCGGCGACATGCTGCTCAAAAACGTCCACGCCCCGCGAAATTTGAACGCCCCCGTGCGCTGCAACATCTCCGGCTTTACCCAGACGCCGGCCGGAAACCGCTCGGTGAGCGCGTCGACCGGGAGCAGCGGCGTCCGCACGGCGACGCCGTGCAACCCGCGCGCTGCGGCTTCAATGTCGTCCAGTGTGACCAGTGCGTCTTCGGTGACGGCAGTCATGGGTGAGAGCTCACTCGCCGTCGATCAGATCACTCAGATCGCCGCCTTCGACGCCTTCCGCCCCCTCCACCAGATCATCCTTGTCGTCCGGAATCACCCGCGCGACCGCCGACACAACGTCATGCTCGTCGAGCGCCACGAGCTTGACGCCCTGCGCCGCACGACCCGTCACACGGATCTCGGAGACCTTGCTGCGAATGGCGATCCCCTGACGCGTCATGAGCATGAGCTCGTCCTCTGGCACGACTTCCATGAGCGCGACCACATCGCCGGTCTTCGCCGTGCGGTTGAGCGTCAGGATGCCCTTGCCGCCGCGCTTCTGCACGCGGTATTCGCTGACTTCGGAGCACTTGCCCAGCCCCTTTTCGGTGACGACCAGCAACGTCGACTCCCGTTTGATCACGACCATGCCGACGACTTCGTCGGCCGGCCGCAGCTCGATGCCCTTCACGCCGGTCGTATCGCGACCCATCTCGCGTGCGTCGCTCTCGTGGAAGCGCAGCGAGAGACCATGACGCGTCGCCAGGACGATGTCGTTGTTGCCGGCCGTGACCTGCACGTCCACGAGCTCGTCGCCGTCTTCGATCTTGATCGCCTTGATGCCCGTCGCCCGCGGATTGCTGTACTGCGACAGCGCCGTTTTCTTCACCGTGCCGTGCTTCGTCACGAAGAGCAGGAACTCGGTATCGGAGAACTCACGCGTGACGACAATCGCGCGAATGCGCGTGTCCGGCGTGACGTTGATCAGATTGACGATCGGCTTGCCGCGGGTGGCGCGGCCGGCCTGCGGCAACTCGTGCACCTTCAGCCAGTAGCACCGCCCGTCATCGGTGAAGATGAGCATGTACGTGTGGGTGCTCGCGACGTACACCCGCTCAATGAAGTCGTTTTCCTTGAGATCCGCACCGGACTTGCCGCGCCCGCCGCGTCCCTGACGCTTGTACAGGGAGACCGGCGTGCGTTTGACGTAGCCACCATGCGTGATGGTGACCATCATTTCTTCGTCGGCGATCAGATCTTCGATGGAGAACTCCCCGTCGTCGCTGACGATCTCCGTGCGGCGATCATCGCCGTACGTTTCGACCAGCGCCAGCAGTTCGCCCGTCAGCAGGCTCATACGACGCGGCTTGGACTCGAGAATGCCGCGCATATCGATGATGAATGCCCGTACCTCGGTCAGTTCCTCTTCCAGCTTTTCGCGCTCGAGGCCGGTCAACTTCGCGAGGCGCATGTTCAGGATCGCCTCGGCCTGCCGCTCGCTGAGCCCAAACCGCGTCTGCAACTGCGCGCTCGCCGACGGCGTGTCTTCGGCCGCGCGAATCATCCGGATCACTTCGTCGATGTTGTCGACGGCGATCTTGAGCCCTTCGAGGATGTGCTCGCGCTCGAGCGCCTTGTCGAGGTCGAACTGCGTGCGGCGCACGATGACTTCGTGGCGGTGCGCGATGTAGTGCGCAAGGCACTGCTTCAGCGTCAGAACCTTCGGCACCAGTTGCCGCGTATTCGGATCCGGCACGAGCGCCAGCATGATGACGCCGAACGTCGTTTGCATCGACGTGTGCTTGTACAGCTGGTTCAGCACCACGCGGGGAATCGCATCGCGTTTGAGTTCAATCACGATGCGGATACCATCACGATCGGATTCGTTGCGCAGCGCACTGATGCCCGTGAGCTTACCGTCGCGGACGAGCTCCGAAATGTCGATGACGAGATTCTTCGGATTGGTCTGATACGGCACTTCAGTGACGACGATCTGCGACTTGCCGCTCGATTCCTTCTCTTCGATGACGGCGCGCGCACGCATCACGATGCGGCCGCGCCCCGTATCCTGATAATCCGCAATGCCGGCGCGGCCGTAGATGTAGCCACCGGTCGGAAAATCGGGGCCCTTTACGAGCGCGCGTAATTGCGCGGCATCGAGCTCGGGGTTGTCGATCAGCGCGACGACGGCGCTCGCGACTTCGCGCAGATTGTGCGGCGGAATGTTCGTCGCCATGCCGACGGCGATGCCCGACGATCCGTTGACGAGCAGATTCGGAAATCCCGAGGGCAACACACGGGGCTCTTCGAGCCGATCGTCGTAGTTCGGCGCGTAATCGACCGTGTTCTTTTCGATATCCGTCAGCATCTCGACGGCGATGCGCATGAGTCGCGACTCGGTGTACCGATACGCGGCCGCGTTGTCGCCTTCGATTGAGCCGAAGTTGCCCTGACCGTCCACGAGTGGATAGCGGAGCGAAAAATCCTGCACCATGCGCACCAGCGCGTCGTACACGCTGCTGTCGCCATGCGGATGGTACTTACCCAGTACGTCACCGACGACGGTGGCACATTTTTTATAGGCGCGTCCCGGCAACAATCCGAGCTCGTTCATCGCGTAGAGCACGCGTCGATGCACGGGCTTGAGGCCATCTCGCACGTCTGGCAACGCACGCGAGACAATGACGCTCATGGAATAGTTGATGAACGATTCCTTCACCTCTTCGTCGATGAGGCGCGGAAGAATGCGTTCGCGGGCGTTCGGTGCGGTCATGGCGCGGCGGGAAAAGAGTCCGGCGAGTGGCGTCGCGGAGCGGTGCTACAGCCACGCAAATTTAAGCGGCCCGACCGCTGAAATCAACGTACCGGGTCGCACGTAAATAGCTGTAAAACAACAACTTATATTTTGACGTGCGGTCGACTACGACCCCCAGCTTCGAACCACCGTCACCAGACGCCACTGGCTGCCCACCAGACGCATCAGATAGACGGCGCCCCCGTTACTCGCCGCGCCAAGCTCCACACCGCCCTTTTCGCGCGGGCGATCCACGCCGACGAGTGCCCAACCGCGCCAGATCACCACGGGTGCCACCACGACGTACGTGAGCAATGCCTCCGGATCCTTCGAACCGCGCGACGCAAAGAACTCATCGCGGGCATGCCTCTGCGCATCGCCACCGAAGTATCCCTTCACCCGAGGACGTGCCGCCTTCGGGAACTCCATCGTCCGGAATCCAGGCAGCACGAACGTCACGGTATCCGCGGCAAGGGGCGACGACAGGCATCCGGGGCTACGCGGATCGGGCACGTCGCCGGTCAATCCAGTGGCCACGGCAAACTTTGTCGGGCCCGCATCGGTATCCCACGTCGGCCGGTCGATGCCGGCTTCCCAGCCGACAATGATCCGAAGCAGCGCCGCGGCATCCGGCGTGTCGAGCTTCGCGCCAACACCGCGCGCGATGATCGTCTGCTCCATCCCTTCGACTAGATGCTGTAACGAGTCGCGCTGCTCGCGTGTCGTGTCGCGCGCGAAGACCCGCAGGGCCCCGGGGTTGCAGCGATCACCGAGTTCCGCCCACGACGCGCCTTTCAGGTAGATCGTGCGCTGTTCGGTAAGGCGCTTCGCGAAAAAACGCTCTTCGGCATCGAGCCGCGCACGTTCGAGTGCGTCGACGGCAGCGCTATCTCTGGCCGACGGCTTGGTCGGCCGCGCGCCGGCTGATGCCGTCTTCGCTTTCGCGGTCGCACGCGATGCACTTTGTGCCGCTGACTCGCTCAATGCCGTCATCGACATCAAGAACAGGACGACTCCGCCCGTGCGAACAGACCGCATCATGATGCGCGGGCCGTGTCACGCGGTGCGTCGTCAGCTTTCGCCGCCTTCACGGCCTTCGCGTGCGCCTTCGCATTGGCCCGCGCCTCGGCTTTCACATCCGCGGCCGCGTCCGACGCATCGTCCGACGCTTCCTCAGCAAGCTCCTCGGCCTCTTCCGCTGCCGCCTCTTCGTCGATCGCCTTCCGTTCGGCGCGATACCGCTCGTACCACTCACGCGTGACTTCTGCGGCAAGGTCGCGATTGCCCAGACCAAACGAGAGCGCCAATGCGAGGGCGACGGCACCGAACAGAATCGCGAACGCCGTCGTCACGATGTCGGTGGCGATGCCGAGTTCCTGCAGCGCCATGAAGACCGCGAGCACGATGACACCGGCGCGACCTACGCGGGACAGCCACGGGCCGCCATGCAGCCCGCCAGCGGAGGCCATGATCAGCCCGCCGACGAATCCGCCCAGCACAATGCCAAGGATGATGATCACGATCGCCGCGATCACACTCGGGATGTAGCTGACCAATTCAGAGAAGACGTTCGCCAGCGATTCGAGTCCGATCGCCTGCGCCGCAACGAGCAGCACAGCGAACATAAAGAACCAGAACAGCAGGTTCGCGATGACCTTCGCGGGATTCAGGTGCGAACCGGAACGTTCGACGGCCTGCATCACGCCGCCGCGTTCGAGCATCTGGTTGAAATGCAGACGGCGCAACAGGCGCAGCGTGCCTTTCTCGATTCCCTTGGCGATGATGTAGCCGACCATCAGAATGACGAGCGCGCCGAAGAGCGCTGGCACGAACTCGCTGAGCATTGAAAAGCTGTGCTCAAGGCGTTCGGCGAACGTCGAGGCTACCGTAGCGTCGGCTGTCCCGCTCGCGGACGCGGACGCGGACGCGGACGCGGCGGTTTGCGCGGCCTGTTGCGCGAGTCGGAGCGAGTCAGCCTGAGAAGTCTGGTGCAATGCGGGCATCACGGGCAAAAGGGCGCCGGTCATGGGCGCTCATGGGTCCCTGCGGACGGGCGAAAGGTAGCGAGCGGACGGAAGCGCAACAACGACGCCGAAGCTCGGCGGCTACAGGCGGGTTCCGCGCTTTCGATCGTACATCACGCTGCGCTTGCATGACGGGCACAGCAGCCACTCGCGTTGACGATGGTACCCGAGGCCAAAGGAACCGCCCCCGATCTCCCGATGCGTCATCCGCACCAGACAGCGCGGGCAGACCGGGGTCTCACCCGCGACCGCCGTCTCGCGCAGCGATCGCTCCTCGTCGTTCGAATACCGCGCCGTGTCGCTCACGCCCTGCTCACAGTCGGACTACGACCTTGCCGAATTGCGCGCCGGAGTCGAGTCGGGCAAAGGCCGCCGCCCCGTCTTCGAGCGCCCACACAGAATCGACCGGTGGCTGCAGCGCGCCTTTACGAAAGGCCACCGTCATCGCATCGAACTCCGCCTCGCTCCCCATCGTGGAGCCCATCAGTGTCCACTGATTCCAGAACATGCGCCGAACATCCACCTGCACCAATGGGCCCGATGTCCCGCCGCAGGTAACGAGTCGCCCACGCTTGCCGAGCGCGATCAGCGACTGCGACCACGTGGCCTCGCCCACCGAATCGATCACGACGTCCACACCACGCTTGCCGGTGCGCGCACGGATCTCACGACCGAGTTCCGTCTGCCGGTGATCGAGCAGGTGGTCGGCACCCAACATGCGGGCGCGCTCCAGCTTCTCCGGGCTTCCCGAGGTCACCCACACGGTTGCACCGAGTCGCTTGGCGATCTGCAGCGCAGCCAGCGCGACGCCTCCGCCAATGCCCCAAATGAGCACATTGTCGCCCGCCTGAACGCGGGCACGCGTGACGATCATGCGCCATGCCGTCAACGTCGCGAGCGGAAACGCTGCCGCCGTTTCGAAGGTGATCGAGTCGGGAATCGTGCGGACGTTGGCGGCGGGCACCACGACATATTCCGCCAACGTCCCAGGGCGGTGCTCACCGAGAATGCCGTAGGTCAGGCAAAGCGGCTGGTCGCCATCCCGGCAGTACTCACACGCGCACTGACGGTCGACGATGCCGGGATTCAGCATCACGCGGTCTCCCACGGCGACGTCGGTGACCGCGCGGCCGATCGACTCGACGACGCCCGCCCCGTCAGAACCCGGAACCCAACCAGGATGGATCTTCACGCCGGGGATGCCGCCCAAGACCCAGAGATCCAACCGGTTCAGCGCCGCCGCGCGCACGCGCACTCGCACGTCGTCGGGCCGCTCGAGCGTCGGCGGCGCGACGTCGTCGCGGATTCGCAGCTGCTCCAGTCCGCCGTGGGCGTCGATTGTCAGTGCGCGCATGCTGGCCGTTGCCATGGGGATCCTTCGGTCGCGTCGGTGCCGTCGCCGCAATCTCCAACGACAGTCCGGCAAAAGGGAGTGCGATCATGCCACCCCTGATCGCGACGTCTCTATATTGGACAGCGTAGACCGACATTACTCCGTAGGCCAAGACTACCTCCCGCATCAGCACTATGTCGTCCATCAAGGTCCCCCCGCTCGGCGAATCCATTGTCGAGGCGACTGTCTCCCGCTGGCTCAAGAACGCGGGCGATGTGATCGCCGTCGGCGACACGCTGGTTGAACTCGAGACTGACAAGATCACGGTCGAGGTCACCGCGCAGGAGGCCGGCGTGCTGGCCTCCCGTGCGAAGCAGGAGGGCGATGTCGTCACGGTCGGCGAGTCGTTGGGGGACATCGCATCCGGCGCTGGCGCAACGCCAAGCACAGCACCCATGGCCGCAGCGGCGGCGCCAATCCCGGCACCGGCCGTCGCGGCACCGGCCGCGCCAGAGCTCAAGGTGTCGCCGGCGGCGGCGCGGCTCGCCACCGAGGCGGGTGTCGACCTATCGACCGTAGCCGGTACGGGACGTGGCGGTGTTATTTCCAAGCCCGACGTTGTCGCGGCGGTGAACGCGCCGATACCATCGACCGGATCGCCCTTGCCGGTCGCGGCTCCGGCGGCCTCGATCGTACCGACGCCGGTCGCCAGTGGCGCCGTGCGTGAGACGCGCGAAAAGTTGACGACGCGCCGCAAGCGCATCGCGGAAAACCTGCTGCAGTCGCAGCAGTCGACCGCGCACCTGACGACGTTCAACGAGATCGACATGACGGCGATCTCCGCACTGCGCGAGCGACTGAAGGAGCGCGTCGAGAAAGAACAGGGTGTGAAGCTGTCGTTCATGCCGTTTTTTGCGAAGGCCGCATGCCTCGCGCTCAAGGCCCATCCGCTCGTCAACGCACAGATCGATGGCGACACGATCGTCTACAAGCACTATGTGAATCTGGGCATCGCCGTCGCGAGCGACGCCGGACTCGTCGTGCCGAACATCAAGGACGCCGATGCGAAAAGCGTCGTGCAACTCGGCAAGGACATCGTGGCGGTCGCAAAACGCGCTCGCGATGGCAAGCTGGCGATGGATGACCTGACTGGCGGCACGTTCACCATCACGAACGGCGGCGTGTTCGGGTCGCTGGTCTCGACACCGATCATCAACTATCCGCAGGTCGGTATCCTCGGCCTGCACAAGATTCAGGAGAGACCGGTCGCACTGAATGGTCAGGTCGTGATCCGGCCGATGATGTACATCGCGCTGTCGTACGACCATCGCGTCATCGACGGCCAGCAGGCCGTGCTGTTCCTCGTGCGAGTAAAAGAGCTGATGGAAGACCCGGCGGCGATGCTGGTCTTCTAAATCGTCCTACTCTTTACTCAAGTACTCAGCACTCAGTATACAATACCACGACGCCCCTCGCGGTAAAACCGCTCGGGGCGCCGGGTGTCACCAGCACGCGTTTCAATGCGAAGATTGGCGCGGCCAGCGATGAACTGAATTCCTGTTGTGGCAGATGGCGACACGCATCCATCGTGCCAATCGATCTTTGGACGCCGCATACCCACCTCTGGTAACCGTTGACCGGTTACCAGCAGCCTCATGGTTGCAACATACGCGCGGGACCGCGGGCGCCACGCAATTTCTTTGTATCACCGCGTCGGCGCGCTGTCACGGACCGGTCAGTGGCCGGTCAAGAAGGAGGCGCCCTGCAAACCGTTCCATTGCTGGAAGTTTCTGTTGATCACCGTGAGGCATAGCGCCCCTCGTGACTCCGGAGGACCAATGGACACGGTTTCGATCAAGCGCTGCTGGAAAGGCTCCCTGCGTTCTGACCAGGGCGGCGCGGCCCAGCCATTCTCCATGAGCCACCCTGCGCGCGCGAGGCAATCCGTTGGTGGCTCGCTGGTGGCGGCGCGAGGAGAAGGGGGAGGTCCTTGGAAGCGGCGCGCTTTCGGCTGAGAGAAGTGAGTCGCGAGTCGCGAGACTGAGTAGTGAGTACTGAGACGGGGTGGCTCGGTACTATTTTTCGGGATGACTTCCACCACTCTCCTCACCGCCGATGTCGTCGTCCTCGGTGGTGGTCCCGGCGGCTACGTTGCCAGTATACGCGCGGCTCAACTTGGCCTCTCGGTCACCTGCGTCGAAGCCGACAGCACACTGGGCGGTACCTGCGTCAACGTGGGCTGCATTCCGTCCAAGGCGCTGCTGCAGTCGTCCGAGCACTTCGAGTGGCTGCGACTGCATGGGGCCGAACACGGTGTGATCGCCGACAACCCGCGCATCGACCTGAGCGCGATGATGGCGCGCAAGCTCGATGTCGTCGCGCAGAACACCAAGGGCGTCGAGTTCCTGTTCCGTAAGAACAAGATTACGTGGGCCAAAGGATTCGGCGTGCTGCACGCCGGCAACGTGGTCGAAGTACGCGGGCGCGACGGCACTGTTGCGCTGTGGCAGGGAAAATCGGTGATCATCGCGACCGGCTCGGTGCCGATGGAGCTGCCGTTCCTCCGGTTCGACGAGCGACGCGTGCTATCGAACATCGGCGCGCTCTCAATTCCCGAAGTGCCCACGCACCTGATCGTCGTCGGCGGCGGCGTGATTGGCCTCGAACTCGGCTCTGTTTGGCGCCGCCTTGGTGCGCGCGTCACGGTCATCGAGTACGCGCCGACGATCATGCCAGGCACCGACGACGAACTGGTGAAGGAAGCGGACAAGATCTTCCGCAAGCAGGGGCTTGCGATTCACACGGGCACGAAGGTCATTGGTGCGGACGTGCGTGCGGACGGCGTGACGATTCACGTCGAGAATGATGGCGCGACGACGTCGCTCGACGGCGATTACGTGCTCGTCTCCGTTGGCCGCAAACCGTCAATGCACGGCGTCGATGCGGCGGCACTTGGTCTCGCGATGGGTCAGCGCGGCGAGATCATCGTCGATGACCAACAGCACACGAATCTGCCAAACGTGTACGCGATCGGTGACGTCTGCGGCGGCAAACTGCTCGCGCACAAGGCCGAAGAGGAAGGTGTCGTCGCGGCAGAGGTCATCGCGGGTAAGCCCGTGCACATGCATCACCGCACGATTCCCGGCATCGTGTACACATGGCCAGAGATCGCGACGATCGGTCAGACCGAACAGGAAGTAGCCGCGAGTGGCCGCGCCTATCGCGTTGGCAAGTTTCCCTTCAGTGCCAACGGCCGTGCGCGAACGATGGGCGAAACGCAGGGCTTCGTGAAGTTCGTCGTCGACAAAGACACCGACGAGATTCTCGGCGCGCACATGATTGGGCCGAACGTGTCAGATCTGATGGCCGAAGTCGTGCTGGCGATGGAGTATCGCGGCAGCGCGGAGGATATCGGCATCACGGTGCACTCACATCCGACGCTCAGCGAGACCGTCAAAGAGGCAGCGCTGGCCGCACTCGGCAGAGCGATTCACTTTTGAGTAGGGAGACAGGAGTACGGAGTCGGGAGAAACTGCCGAGACAAGAGACGAGCTCGACACGGTGACTGTGTCGAGCTCGTCTTGTTACTGGGTAATTTCTCGCGACGCAATACTCAGTATTCAGTACTCAGAGAAACATCTTCCCGATGACGACACCAACAGCGAATAGCGCGGTGCCAATAGCTACGGCCATCTGCATCGAGATACCCGAGGCGGGGGGAGTCATCGTATTCGTCGCGGTGGCAGTCGCTTTCGCGACTTGCTTCTCGGGCAGTGCGTTCATGATGTTGGCCGCCACGTACGTCGGCGTCACCATACGACGACGCTGTTCCGTCTCGCCGGCGATCGTGTTCCACATGTCGACCTGCTTGGCGTCGGCGCGGCGTGCGTCGACTTCCGTCGCTTCACCGTCTAGCCACTGATGGATCGCGACCATCGTCGGATCGTCGGCGGCGGCCATACCGGGAAGCGGCACCTCGCGATCCGCGAGCGGTCGGTCGGCGATCGGTCGATCAGCCGCGGCGTCGCTGTGCAAATCCTGACCGAGTTCGCTCCGGTCATCGTGCGCTTCGTGTCGATCTAGCATTAGGCGTATTTCTCCTCGAGCAGGGCCTGAAGTGCTTCACGTGCCCTATGCACGCGCATCTTCAATGCGCCCACGGTTGTACCCAGAAGGTCCGCCATCTCCTCGTACGAACGTCCTTCAACGTGCTTCATGATGAAGGCTTCGCGGAGTGATGGCGCCAACTGCGCGAGGGCTGAGTCGAGATCCGACCGCAACTCAGTGCGATCGAGTTCATCTTCAGGACTGGCGTAGCCGGAGGGCTGATCATCCTCGTCATAGCTCAGGTGCGTGCGCCGAATGTTCTTCAGCCAATCCTTGCACCCGTTTGCCACGATCCGGAATAACCAGGCGTCGAACCGTCCACGGACTTCACCGAGATGGTGATAGGCCTTGATGAACGACGTCTGGAGAATGTCCTCGGCCACATCCGGACTTCCGGTCATGCCGAGCGCATGTCGATATAGCGGATCGCTATATCGACCGATCAGCATCGCGAACGAGTCGCGGTCCCCCGCCATGACGCGGGTGATGACGTCCTGGTCCGAATCGACTTCAGTGAGCTGGGCTGTGGTGTCTTCCGTCATTTTCACAGCGCTAGGATAACGCCAGACCGACGGACTCGACACCCCTTCCCACCACAACGGAACCGATTGGGACATGGTTGCTGAGCTTCTCGCTTAGAGGACGCCCGGGCGCGGATGAGGTCACACGTCCGTTTTGGCGAGTATCGGCAGGTGGTCGAAGACACTCCAGTGGTAGCGCCGAATCAGCGCCCCGTGCGCATCGAGATCGGGGGGGGCGTAGCGAACGACGCCTCCGGTAGAAGGTGGAACGCCGGTTTTCGGCGATACCTTCACGTCGGTGAGGGCCTCGCGGACCGTACGTACCAGTCCGTACGGCACCCGAGCAGCATCGAGGCGCCGTATCCAGACGTCCGCTGGCTGCATACGCACCTGATCGGCGATGGTCTGCACCACGCGGGCGCGGTGAGCGAGTCGGCCCGCGTTCGACCGCAGTTCCTGATCGGCCGACAGCGCGTCCAATCCCAAGGCCGAACATGCCGAGAGCCATTGGGAGTCCGAGCCGACGGCGATCACGAAGGCGCGGTCGGCTGCGGCGAAGAGCTGGTACGGCACCAGATTCGGATGCGCGTTCCCCCAGCGCCTCGCCTCAGCGCCGCTGACGGCGACGTTTTGCGCCACGTTCACCAGCGCCGAGGTGGCAGTCCCCATCAGCGAGATCTCGAGCAGTCGATCGCTTGCGAGATTGCCAGCCCGTGCGGCGAGCGCGGCGAGAATCGCGATCGCAGCATCCTTCCCGGTAAGCACGTCGACCAACGCGACACCGGTTTTCATGGGCGGGCCCGCCTCCGGGCCGTTGATCGCCATCCAACCGGATTCGGCCTGGACTACGTAGTCGTAGCCCGGTCGGGCGCTTTCCGGACCAAATCCAGAAATGGTGCACCAAATAAGTCGACTATTTGCCGACAGTTCAGCGCCTCTATCGATACCGTAACTCGCCAGTGCGCTCGGTAGGAAGTTGTCGATGACTACATCGGCTGTTTTGAGTAGCGCGCGAAACAGTCCGTTGTCGTCGACGTGCCGCAGATCGAGACCGATAGAAAGCTTGTTCCGGTTCGTACTCCGGAAGTACGCGGACTGGCCATCGTCGGCAAATGGCGGACCCCAGCCGCGAGTATCATCCCCAAATCCAGGGCGTTCGACTTTAATCACCTGAGCGCCGAGGTCACCGAGCATCATGGAGCACAGTGGCCCAGCGAGGACTCGGCTGAGGTCGAGTACGCGAATTCCATCAAGTGGTTGTGTATTCATACTGATCTGTTAATGGTCGGATAGTGTCGCGTATTTTTATATATCAACGAGGAATACGCGCCACTGCGAGCAGAATAACTTAGGCGGATCGACTCAGACGTACTGAAGTCGACGTGAGAATCCTCGTCGTACGGGTTGCATAGATGACTGAAAATCATATAGTTACCCGCGTTCTGGCTGGTGTAATCGATTCCTGACCGTCGGTTGGCGGCTCGTGATTGCTCCGGCCAATCGCGCCCCTTTGTCTGTTGGAAGGAGTACGTTCGATCCATGGCTGATACGCCGCAGGCTGATGAAGAGATGACGACCGAGGGCGATGCGCCCCCAGCGGGACCGGCGCCGCGTCGCGGCCCTGGTCACCGGGCCGCCGACGCCCGCGATACTGCTGCCGAGATGGCGCAGCGCGCGCACGAGATCAGCCTCGAGGCTGGCAGCAAGATGGCCGGCGCGATGCGCGACGTCATCGGAGCGGCCGCCGGATTCAGTAACTTTGCGATCGAAAGCTGTCGCGATCTGGTGCATTACATGGTGCGCCGTGGTCAGATGGGTCAAGAGGAAGGCGACGTCTTGATTCAGCAGGCCGAGGCGGCGTACATCGCCAAGCACGGTTCGCTTCCGAAACCGGAACCGAAGCCGGCTCCGCCGAAGCCGATTCCTCTGGGCCAGCTGCCGAAGGCCGTGATGGCTCCAGCGGCAGCGGCAGAAGCCGCTCTCGAGGCTCGCGCAGCCATGCGTCTCGAGCCGCAACGCCCGTCCGACAAAGGCCCGACGCTCGTGCTGAAGGCCGTCGTCGCGCCGAAGCCGATTCCGACGCCGCCGCCGAAGCCGGTCGAAGCGCCGGCTGAAAAAGTCGCCGATAAGGCACCAGCGAAGGCTCCTGAAAAGGCGACGGACAAGGAGCCTGAAAAGGCGCCTGCGAAGGCCGCTGAGCATGCAGCGGCCAAGGGTGCACCCAAGGCGCCGGCGAAGCCTGCTGCGAAAGCACCGGTAAAGGTGCCGGTCAAGGCACCCGTCAAGGCGCCAGCGAAGGCACCCGCTAAGCCAGCCGCTAAGCCACCCGCTAAGCCAGCCGCGAAAGCACCAGCGAAGGCCCCGGTCAAAGCGCCTGCGAAGGCGCCGGCGAAGCCTGCTGCGAAGGCTCCGGCGAAGGCACCCGTCAAGAAAGCCACGAAGAAGAAGTAGCCTCGCGTATGACGGAATCGCGCCGCGCGTTCGACGCGTCGGCACCGACCCGCCTCGACTTCGGTGGAGGGTGGACAGATGTCCCACCCTACCCTGAAGATCGAGGCGGTTTTGTATGCAACATCGCGATCAATCGACGGGCGCGCGTCCATGTCGAACTCGGCGCGTCGGATGCTGAACCGACGACCGACCGACTGATTCGCGCCGCCTGCGCGCACGCCGCGCTCACCAATGCTCGCGTCTCGCTCGATAGTGATTTCCCGATCGGGGCCGGGCTCGGCGGCTCATCGGCGGCGGGGGTCGCCTTGGCCGCTGCGCTGCACGCGGCGCAGAATCTCCCGTTCACGCCCTCGACGCTCGCTGAATGGAGTCGGGCGGTTGAAGTCGACGAGATGAAAATCGCGGGAGGGCGTCAGGATCACTATGCCGCCGCGTTCGGCGGCGCCTTGGCGCTGACGTTCGATGGGAAGACGCGCGTGGAATGCATAGCACTCCCGGCACACGCTCAACACGCGCTCGAACGACGATGCGTACTCGCGTACACGGGAGAGTCCCGAATCTCGGCGACGACCATCACGGCCGTGCTCGATGCGTACCGGGATCGCGTTCCGCGTGTCGTTGAGGCGTTGGCCCGCATGAAATCGCTGGCGGTCGACATGGCCCAAGCGCTGCGCTCTGGTGATATCGACGCGCTTTCGTTACTCGTGGACGAGCACTGGCACGAGCAGCGTTCGCTCCACCCCGCCATTACGACGGCGCGCATCGACGCGATCGAAGACGCGGCACGCCGAGCGGGCGCGGACGGACTGAAGGCGCTCGGTGCGTCCGGTGGCGGATGCGTGATCATCTTCGCACCAGACGATCGTGTCGAGGCGGTCACGCGAGCGATCGCGCCGATGGCAGAGTTGCTGGCGTGGCGTCTTGATGCTGCAGGCGTTGATGTTGCGATGCGCTGATTGCGCACGATCCCTTCTCCGCTCTCGCCCGCGTCGTCTTATTTGAATCAGACGCTCTGGCATCAACGCCCTACCGATCCTCTGTGCCCTCCCGTTTTCCGCTCGACGCACTGGCCCTGACTGAAGCCCTCGTAGCGATCGACTCGCGCAATCCGCGACTCGTCGCGGACGGACCGGGTGAGGGGGCCTGCGCGCAATTCCTTGCACAGGTCTTGGGCGGTTGGGGCTTCGCTGTGTCACTGACGGAAGTCGCGCCGGGTCGCCCCAACGTGATTGCGCGGATTGGTCCGACTGGGCGTTCGCCGCTGGTGCTCAACGGGCATCTCGATGTGGTGGGCACCGAGGGAATGATTCATCCACCGTTCGAGCCGACGACGATCGGCAACAACCTGTACGGTCGTGGCGCGACGGATATGAAGGGCGGTGTCGCGGCGATGTGTGTCGCGGCGGCGCGCGCCGCCACACGCGGCGCGTTGTCGAGCGAGATCATCGTGACGGCGGTCTGCGACGAGGAGTTCGAGTCGATTGGCACGCGGGCGTTGCTCGAGCACGGACTGCGCGCGACCGGCGCTATCGTGACCGAGCCGACGCGCATGGCGGTGTGTCCAGCGCACAAAGGGTTCGCGTGGATCGAAATTGTTTTTCACGGGCGCGCCGCGCACGGCAGCCGTCAGGATGTCGGGGTCGACGCCGTGCGTCATGCCGGCCTGTTTCTGACGGCGCTCGACCGATTCGAACGCGATGTCCTCTCGACGCGTCATCACGAGCTGCTCGGTCGTCCGTCGGTGCATGCCGCGACGATTCATGGCGGGACCGGATGGTCGACCTACGCGGATCAGTGCACGCTGCGCATCGAACGTCGCACGATTCCTGGTGAGACCGGGGACTCGGTATTGGCGGAGATGCACGCGATCGTGACGGCCTTGGCCGTTGGCGACGCGACATTTACGGCGTCACTGCAACTCGTCTGTGCGCAGCCGCCGAGCGACCTTCCCGTCAACGCGCTATTGACGCGACTCGTCGCCGATGCTGCAGGACTCGACGGGCGACCCGCGCCGATCGAAGGGCTGTCGTGCTGGACCGACGCCGCGCTCTTTAACGAGGCCGGCATCCCCGCATTGTGTTTCGGCCCGGGCGACATCTCGCGTGCCCACTCGGCGGAAGAGTGGGTCGAGCGTGCAGATGTCGAGCGCGCGACGAAGGTGCTCGAGCAGGTGTGCGCGACCTGGGGGCGACCCATCTGATGGCGCTTTCCGTCGCGCAGTACGACCGTTTGGAGCACGCGATCACGACCGGTGCGCGCCTCGCGCTGATGCGACGTGGCACTGAATTCCTAGTGATCCCTGAGCGATTGCGGCTCGAGGCGGGCCGCGAGGTCATCGTGGCACGACACCCGTCGACTGGACAGCGGCTTGAGTTGCGCGTCGAGGATCTCGACAGCATCGAGCTCGTGCGGTGAGTGCGTCATTGAGTGCGTCATGAATGCGAAACATCCGCTAGTCGCGGTATACGCCGACGAATCGTGCCTGGGGAACGGAAAGAGTGGCGCGACCCCGGGCGGACTCGGTGCGCTCGTTGAATGGCGTGGGCCGGATGGCGTCGTCCAGCGTTTCGACCTGTGTGCGTCAGAAGCGGACACGACGAACAACCGGATGGCCCTGCGCTCCGTGATCGACACGTTTGATGCGTTGTCGCGAAAGGGGAACCGATTGTCGATCCTTTTCACGACCGACTCGCGCTACATCGTCGATGGCATGACGTCGTGGGTACGCGGGTGGATCTCCCGCGGCTGGCGGCGGAAGGAAGGGGCGGTCGAAAACCTCGAGTTGTGGCAGGCGGCCGTTGAATCGGCCGCTCGGCACGAATCCCAGTGGAACTGGGTCAAAGGGCACGCGGGGCATCCCCAGAACGAATACGCCAATCATCTCGCGACACGCGCCGCGGCGGAGCAGTCCGCGACAGACGGACTCATCGAGTCGTCCTTTGAGCAGTGGTGGAGCGAGCGTCCCGTGAAAGCAGGGGGCAGCCCCAAGCCGGTTTCGCCGTTTCCCGATCCAGCCCGGTTTGTCGCTTCCCCGCCGTTACCCGCCGCGACAATCGCGCGTCGTCTGGAGTAGGTCTCTTGGCGCATAGGCGTCGGGAGCATTCCGGGACGCCCATGTTCAAGTTCATCCTCATCCTCGGACTCGGCGTGGCCATTGGTTATGGCTACGGCTGGAAAGACGCGCAGCTCCACGAAAAAAACATCGCGGAGCGGCTTGTGGATCGCATCGGTGGCGACAACAAGGAGAACATGCGTTCGGACGCGGATGCGACGACCAGAGAGGTGGTCGGTAAGTGAGTGCCGCCACGCGTTCGCTCGATGATCTGGATCGGCTGGCGTTTCGCCTCGCGCGGGTAATCCGGCAGCATTATCCTCAGCTGATGACGCAGGGGTTCACGCTGATCGATCTCGAGGAGCGGCTGCTGC
Source organism: Gemmatimonadaceae bacterium (assembly GCA_031366985.1). Taxonomy (GTDB): domain Bacteria; phylum Gemmatimonadota; class Gemmatimonadetes; order Gemmatimonadales; family Gemmatimonadaceae; genus Gemmatimonas. The sequence continues at coordinate 13,323 of JANLPE010000063.1, read as the reverse complement.
CGTTTCGCGAGACGCGGCGCGAGATGGCCGATAGTGGCACCGAGTCATGGGAACGGGCGATGCTGCGATTGCTGGCTGGGGAGCGCGAAATTCTCGCCACCGAACCCTCGCTCCGCGATGCCTGTCGGCAGGCGCTGGCACTCCCCTCGCCGACGCTCGCCCTCGTGCGCGGATGGTCGAACAGCCTGCTTTCAATGGGCGTTCAGGCCGACAGCGCCGACGTCGCCCAACCCGCCGGCAAGGCGGGTGCGGCGCGTTGCTGCCACTTCTGCGGTGGCCGAGTCCCGGAAGGCCGACGGATCACGTTCTGCCCTCATTGCGGCTTGGACATGACCAAGCGCCAGTGCCCCGCCTGCAGCACGGAACTGGAAGCGTCGTGGCGCTTCTGCGTGACATGCGGTCGCGGCGCGGAGACGACGCCGGATACCGAGCAACTGCCGCCTGTGCGCTCGGCACCACTCATGCGCGTGGCGAGCTAGCCGCAATTCGAAGGTCGCATCATCGGACCCGCGGTTGGTCAATCGGGTATCGTTCCGATGCCATGCTCTATCCTCAACGACGTCGCCGTGACGATCTTCACGGCATGATCGATTCCCTGCGTCTCGTCACCGACGCGTCCGCGTACGCACCTGCATCTGGGCGTGCACCGCAGTCGATGGTCGTGTTCAGCGCCGCGCTCGGCATGATGTGGCTGGGCGCGTGCGCGAGTCCCGTTCTGGTGGATCCGCCAACCACGGCGCCGACCCCAACACGTGGGTCAACGACTATTGCGACACGCGCACCGCGCGGTCTCCCAAGCGAGCGTGGCGATGCGGCCGTTTCGGCTGCCACGGCGCCCTTGGTACGCTGGCCGATCAAGACTGCCGAACACGTCGACCTGTGGTTGCACGCGTTCGCGCTTGTGAGCGACGACTCGGCGCGTATGCCGCTGTATCGGCGCGGCTATCGCGATTCACTCGTGGTCGTGAAGAATCGACTCGGCGTCTTCTCGTCGCTCGACAAGAACCGGTACGCACTCGGCAAGGCGCTGCAGAATTCGCCGGAGTATGAGCGCGCACAGTTCTTTGCGCTCGAGGTGCCCACGTGGGCCGCGTTGCGCGCAACGGTCGACGGTTTCCTGCAGGTCGATGGCGAAACCCAACACGCGCGCGACAAGACGCTGGTGCCCGGGATGGTACGGTTGGCCGCGATCTTCAAGACGCCGGCGGATCGCGAATGGCTGCGCATTTTCGTCGAAGGGGTCGGTGACGAACAGGTGAAGTTTTTCGCCGCCGACTATTCGCGGTCGATGCGCAGTCGGGCCGCGGTGGTGACCGCCGTCGACGCACTCTGGCAGGGCACCTATCGCCAGCGATTTGACCGGTTTCTGTCGAATACCGGTCAACGCAATGGCGACATCGTGCTGTCGTCACCGATCGGGTCCGAAGGGCGCATGGGCCCGGGTCGCGACCGCCAGATCGCTGTGGTCGTGCCATTCCCTCAGCGCGTCGACGAAGCCGCTGATGTGCTATTCGTGTTCGCGCATGAAGTGTGCGGGCCCTTGGTGGCGAAGACGCTGGCGGACAACATGACGGCGACTGACGGACCGCGTCGCACCGCCGAGGGCTATGTCGCGACTGGCCAGGTGCGCCTGGGCGCGATGCTGCTGGATCGCATCGCGCCCGAGTTGTATGAACGGTACGTACGGTACTACCTCGCGCAGCACGACGTGCGCGTGCCGGACGCGATGACACGCGCCACATTGAACAGCACGTTCAGCGCGCGTTTTCCGTTGCCGACGGCGCTGGAAGACGTGCTGCGTCACCAACTGGAGGCAGTCCTTGGCGGCATTTGAGTCGAACAGCGATCCCGTCCTTCCGCGCGCGGCCGTTGAGCGGGTGCTGGCGCGTGCGACCGAGTTGCAGAGCGAAGGCAGCGATGCACCGGACGTCGTGTCCGAATCGCGCCTGATGGACATCGCAAAAGAAGTCGGTATCGATACGGCAAGCCTGCGTCAGGCGATCGCCGAGGAGCGCGCGCGTGTGCCGTTGCAGGAGAACCCGACAGGTGTGACGCTCGAGGCGTTGGGACCGGGCACGTTGTCCGCCCAGCGCGTGGTGCCGGGGACGCCCGCCGAGCTGCTCGCGAAGCTCGAAGGGTGGATGCCGCGCATGGAATCGCTCACCATGCGTCGTCGCATTGGCGACCGACTGAGTTGGGAGCCGCGCCGCGATGCGATCGGGAATTTTCTGCGATCGCTCGGGATGGGCGGGCGTCGATTTGATCTGGTCCGACTCGATCAGCTGGTCGTGAGTGTCACGGCTGTCGACAGCACACGCAGCGTCGTGCGCTTCGACCTCGAGGCGTTCCGGGCGCGTCGCGCGCAGCGCAACGCGGCACTGGGGATCGCGGCTGGATTGGCGTTGATCGGCATCGGTGGCGCCATCCCGATCTCGCTCGTCGTGACGGGTTCGGCGATGGGAGTGGGGCTGGCGGGACTCGGCGTCTTCGTGGTCGGCGGCGCGTTCGCGGCGTGGCGCGCAATCCGGCACGGATATCTCGAGATGCTCGGTCGCGCCCATCTGCGCCTCGAACAGATGCTCGACGAACTCGAGAATGGCGGTATGCAGGCGCCGCCATCGCTGGCGCGTCAGGTGACGGCGGCGCTGCTCAAGTAGGGTGGCGGGACCGTTTATGCGAAGCCGAGTTCGAAGGCGCGCCGGCGCACACGACCGACGAGCCAGCGCACGCCGACATTGCTCATTACGAGCATGGCGCCGGTCATGAGCAGCGACTTCACTTCGCGTCGGGAAATCTTGACGGAGCCACCCGGCTTGAGCATCGCCGTGCTTTGCACGAGATCACGCAACGTCGCGTAGGCGAGCAAGAGCGGCAGGATACAGAAGAGACGAATCGAAACAGCGCGCCGCGGAATGAGCAGCAGGTAGTTGCGCGCTTCCTCAAGATCGTGCCACGCGAGCTGAATCAACTGCGTGAGTGCCTCGCGATTCTTGGCGATCAGTTCAGGGGCGAGGATTCGACTCTGCGTGCTGCCGTGTGCACGCAGCAATTCTTCCGGGACGTAGATCGAGTTTTCCTTCTCGACATCGACCGCGACATCTTTGAGGATATTGACCGTTTGCAGCGCTTCCGCGAAGGCGCGGCACCGTTCGCGCAGGACCGCATAGCGTCGCGCGCCGATGCTGGAGGAGTGCTCTTGCCAGAGATCAGTGAGCATGTAGCCCACCGTTCCCGCGACGTAGTAGCAATACTCCTTGTACTCCTCGATCGATTGAATGCGGATACCGTTCGGATACAGCAGCACGAACTTGCGCATACCGACGACCATCTCCGTGACCCATTTGCGCACAATGTTGCGCGTCGCCGGTGGCAATGCGGCAAAGTGCGCGAGGACGAGATCGCCGTTCAGGGTCAGCGCGAGATGCGCTTCATCGCCGCGCAGCGGGGTGACGCCGGCGAGGAAGCGCTGCAACGCCTCGTCCGCGTCGAACGCGGCGAGAAAGTCATCGAACAGTGCGGCTTTGATCTCTGGTGCCATGTCCGGGGCATCTTCGACCGTGTCCGCGATGCGACAGAGGAGATATGCGTCCAGCACGGCCTGCCCGAGTGCACCCGGCAGCACCTTGATGCCGAGGGCGAAGGTGCGCGAGACCGCCGGCAGCACAGCGTGGCAGAATCGCGCGGCATCGCGTTTGGCGACGGCGTCGGTGATGGCGGGTGCGAGCGGCATGCTATCAAAGATACGGGCGATACCGGGTTCCCGTCACGTTCTGCGCCACGTCACCCGCGTAGGCGTGCCCGTTGGCGTGCCCGCACGCGCCTCGGCGTGCTTGTACGCCGAGGCGCGTGGGGCGAGACTGCAGCGTGAGCCATGCTACCCTGATCGACGAGCGGCCAGACGGCTTCCGCGGCGTGTTTCGCGGCGATTTTCTCGCGCGATCGTTGTATGCGGAGGCCGCAGGCATCGCCCGACTGCTTCCGTCCGCTGTCGCCGTGCCCGCCGACGTGGATGACGTCAGCACGCTCGTTCGGTGGGCGGCGCGTGGCGGCGTCGCGCTGACCGCCCGTGGTTCGGGGAGCAGCATGGCTGGCGGAGCGCTGGGCCCAGGCGTCGTGGTCGACCTCAGCCGATTTGCAAGCCTTGGTGAGGTCGATGTCGACGGCCAGTGGATTCATGTCGGGACCGGCGCGCTGCGTGGCGCGATCGACGCGACTGCCCGTCGACACGGCCTGCGATTTCCGGTCGACCCGTCAAGCGGCGCGTTCTGCACGATCGGGGGCATGATTGCGGCCAACGCCGCGGGAGCGCGCACGCTGCGCTATGGCGCGACGCGTCCGTGGGTTCGCGCGCTGCGCTGTGTGTTCGATGATGGTCAGATCGCGTGGATTCGCCGCGACGCGCCGCTACCGATGGAGATTCCGGCAGTGGCACGACTAAGCGCGATGCTCGAGTCGATGCTCTTGTCGCTGCGTGGCCGCACAGATCTCTCTGCGCTGCGTCATCGCGGGGTGCGCAAGGAGTCCAGCGGATACGGGCTCTCTGATGCGCTGGCGCCAAACGGTCATCTGCTCGACCTGCTGGTCGGCAGTGAAGGAACGCTCGCGCTATTTGTGGAAGCCGAACTCATGCTGTGCCCGATCGCCGGTGCCACGGCGACCGTGCTTGCATCGTTTCCATCACTCGAGCGCGCGACGTCGTGCGCGATCGGGGCACGGGAATTCGGTGCGAGTGCGTGCGAACTGCTCGACCGCACGTTTCTCGAGGTTGCGGCATCGGATCGCAGCGGTGGACTACCAGCGGCCGATGTCCTGATCCGCCGCGTGCCCGATGGCACCGAGGCGGTGCTGCTGATCGAGGTCGAAGGGGAGGATGCATCGGCCACCGGTGCGGCGGTGGACCAACTCGCGCGTGATTGCCGCCGGCATGGCGCGCTGGAGGTCGCGACGGCGATCGACGAGGCGTCAGAGCATCGTCTCTGGGCGCTGCGGCATGCGGCGAGTCCGATCCTCGCGCGCCTCGCACCGAGGCTGCGTTCGATGCAATTCATCGAAGACGGCTGCGTTCCACCCGAGCACTTTCCGGCGTACGTGCGGGGCGTCCGCGACGCGCTCAATCGCTACGACATGCCCGGTGTGATTTTCGGCCACGCCGGCGATGCCCACGCGCACGTCAACCCGCTGGTCGATGTGACGCGCATCGGCTGGCGTGACCGCGTCCGCCACCTGCTCGATGACGTGTGCGCGTTGACGGCGCAGCTTGGCGGCACGATGTCGGGCGAGCATGGCGATGGTCGACTGCGCGCGCCCTTGTGGTCACGCGTCTGGAGCACGACGGCGCAGCAGGCCTTCGTGGAGGTGAAGCGCGCCGGCGATCCCACCGGGATCTTCAACGTCGGCTGCAAGGTCGCGCGCGATGGTGCGCAACCGATCGACCAGCTCCGGTATGATCCCGAGGCGCCAGCCATCGACCCGAGCGCGCGCGCGACGCTCGATCTGATTGAGCGAACGCGGTCGTGGCATCACTACCGGTTGGACGGCGTGCCGCCTGTGACGTAGCGGACCGTCAGCGGTCGGTCGGTCGACACCCGGCGCGGACCCGGCCCAGGAACTCGATGAACTGCCCAATCGTCGCCGAATCGAGCGCGGAAATGGCGGCGTCCTCGGCGGCGGCGATCTGCGGATCGAGTGTCGCGAGCAATGCGAGCCCGCGCGCAGAGATGCTGCACAGCACCTGTCGCCTATCGGGTTGGCAGCGTGAGCGTTCGACGAGCGCGGCGGCTTCGAGTTTGTCGAGCAATCGGGTGACGGTCGAACCCTCCTCGATCATCCGATCGCGAATCGCCAGCGTCGGCAGGCCATCGGTACCGGCGCCGCGCAGAATGCGGAGCACATTGTACTGGGCCAGGCTCAGGCCATGCGGCTCCACGACGCGTGCAACGCTGCGTCCGACCACCGATGCGGTGCGCATGAGCGCGATCACCGCTTCCTGCGATTCAGAGCGAAACGGGCGCGACTGTCGAAGCTCCCTACGAAGGACCGCCGCGTGATCGGTTTCGGGCTCGAAGGTGGGCATACATGAGCGTACGGCGCATCGCCGATCGCAGCAATGGCGGGTTACTCTTCGACCGTCACGCTGATGCTGCTGGTGCCGTCGCGTTCACTCCTCAGGCCACTGCCATGCCATCCACTGCTCCCGCGATTCTGCGCGAACCGACCGTGACGCTGCTCGCGCGTCCCCAGTTCTCGGCGCCGGCCCATCTGCCCCTGCAGCCGGCCGGGGAATCGACCGATGGCGAACGACTCGTGGAGTTCGCTGGCCGCCTACGCACGATGAGCCAGCGGAACCCCGCCGGTCGCCCGACGCGCGAGTACCTTGCGCTCATCAAGTGGCAGGAACAAGGCAGGGCGCTGGAGCACGCGACGTACACGCTGCTCCTGGAAGGCGTGAGTCGATCGGTGGCGCACGAGTTGATGGGACACCGCGCGGGCTTCGCGTTCACGGAGCTGTCGCAGCGCTACGTTGACGACACGGATGCGTGCTTCGTCATGCCGCCGGCGATCATCGGCGAGGCCTCGCTCGAGGCGGCGTGGCTGACGCAGATCACGGGTGCGCACGAGAGCTACATCGCGCTCGTGAACGCGATGATGACGCGGTACAGCTGGGTCGACGACAAGGTGCACCGTCGCAAGATGGCCCGCGAAGCCGCTGCCGGCGTGCTGCCCAACAGCGCCGAGACGAAGCTCGTGGTCACGGGCAATGCGCGCGATTGGCGGACGATGCTGGAGTCGCAGGCGACCGAATCGGCCGAGTTGGAGCTTCGGCGGCTGGCGCTCGTTGTGCTACAGGTCATGCTGGGCGAGGCGCCGGCGTTCTTCCGTGATTTCGAGATTTATTACGCGTCGGACCGGCATCCGGCCGCCCGCGTGACCGTCAATCGCAAATTCAGTGACAAGTCTTGGCACGGTGCGTCCGATACCTAGAGTTGGACCCTCTGCCCTCCATGATGTCTATTGCCGCCGCCTTCCCGCGACGCCGCGGATTCTCCTTGTTCGAGCTCATGCTCGTCATCGCGATCCTGGGCGCCATTCTGTACCTAATCCTGCCAATGATCTCCGAGATCAAAGCGCGGGGTGCACTTCGCGCATCCCGGCAGAGTCTGTCGGCGGCCTTCTCGAGTGCCCGCGCCGCCGCGATGCAGAAAGCCCGTTCGGCGACCGTGACGCTGACGAGTTCTTCAGCGAGCGTAACAGTCGTCAGTGCGACCACGGGTAACACGGTCACGTTGGTCGGACCGATTCAGTTCACCAGTTCATATGGCACCGTGCTGACGGCGATCGGCAGCGCACCCACGTCCGTGGTTTACGACGGGCGCGGCCTCGTCTCGCCCGTCAGTACGAGCGTCGCGAAATACCGGCTCTCCATCTCGAGCTGGGCAGACACGGTCTGCATCAGCGGCGCCGGCGTGATTCTCAACAAGTCGTGTCAGTTATGACACGTCGGGTCGCTGCGCACCGTCGGCGCCGTCAGACGCGTTGCGTCACGGCGCCTCGCGTTCGCCGAGGTTCGTCGCTGATCGAGATCATGCTGGCATGCATGCTCCTGACGGTGGCGATCTTGGGGTTGCTCGGCACATCAAAGAAGATCGCGGAGTCAGTCGGCGGCAGCCGCCAGCAGATGATCGCCGCCAGCGTGGCGCAGGCGCGCCTCGACTCGCTGCAGAGCCTGTCCTGCACGGCGCTGTCCTCGATTGCGACTGGCACACGGACCACGAACGGCATCGGGGAAAGCTGGACGATCACGTCGGCGACGAACACGCGCGTGATCGTCCTGACGCTCACGATTCCAAGGCTGAGCAAGACGGTCACCTACCGGACGATCGTGCCATGCGTATGAATCGTCCGCGCCGCGGCTATTCGCTGGTCGAGCTGATCGTCTCGATGGCCATTCTCGGGATCGTCGGCGGCATCCTGGCGCAGGTCATGATGGGGCAGCAGCGTTTCTTCCAACGCACGGTTGAACAACAGGGTATCCGGCGCGAATTGCGCACGTCGATCAATCTGCTGCCGACCGAGTTGCGCGGGTTGTCGTCGTCCGGTGGCGATCTCGTCACCTTCACCAGTTCGTCCGTCACGTTCCGCAGTACGACCGGCACCTCGATCGTATGCGCCAAGACCGGTACGACGACGATCGATGTGCCGCCATTGAGCGCGGCCAAATCGATCATGACGGCGTGGTATACCGCACCGATTGCGGGTGATACGCTGTTCACGATGTACAGCGACTCGAGCGGCACGAAGGGCGACTACTGGAGTGCGCATCGCATCACAAGTGTGGCCACCGCGACCTCGTACTGCGCTGGGTCGGCGTACCTCGACGCCACCAACGACGCGGGCAAGACCCGCTACCGATACGTCGTGACACCCGCGCTACCCGACTCGGTCGTCGCCGGATCGCCGATCCGCTTTTCGCGGACGGGCCGCTATTCGTTGCTGCAGCAGAGCTCCGGCAGCTTTTACCTGACGCGCACCGAGTATCTGAGCGGCGCCTGGGGCTCGGGCGTCCCGGTCAGTGGCCCCTTTCAGGCGCCTGGCAGCAGCGGCGCTGGCGGCCTGACGTTCACGTTCTATGACAGCACCGGTGCGGCGGTCGCATCAGCGGCCAACGCCTCGAAGGTCGCGCGCATGGATGTCATGATGCGCGCGCAGGGACGCAGCAGTTCCGGCACCTTCGGCGGTGCCTCGAACAACATCATTGACTCGCTTACGTTTCGCATCGCCTTGAGGAATCGCCGATGAGTGGCACAATGAGTGGCACGATGAGTGGCGCTGGGATCGACCCCACCGTGGACCCTGTGCGCATTCTCGAACGGCGCGGCACCGCACTCGTGCTGGTGCTGGTGGCGATCGTCGTGCTCGCGCTGCTCTCCTCCGGCGCGATTCTCGGCACCATGGCGGAGTTGAGGGCGTCGACGAATGAACAGATGTCGCAGCGCGCGCTCACGGTGGCGGAGTACGGCGTGAATCAGCAGCTCGCCAGCTGGACGAGCACGCGCAACTCGCTCGCCAACGGCGCCGTGGACACGACGACCATCGTACCGGCTGCAGGTGATACCGCGGTCGTGACGGTGATGCGATTGAACGCGCGCAATTTCTGGATCGTGTCGGTGGGGCGCACCAACCGCAGCAGCGGGCGACTCGAAGCACAGCGCCAGGTGAACTTGCTCGTCACGGTATCGAACCCGAGCAAAACGGCGGCCGCTGTGCTTACAGTGAAATCCGCCACGACGATCAAAGGATCGGCGTACGTGACCGGAATCAATACCAATCCGACTGGATGGTCGGGATGTGCGACGGCGCGAGATACGTTCGCCATTGCGTACAACCCTGCGTTGCCGCCCAGCGTGCAGAAGCCAGCGACGCAGTCGATCAATGGCACCTACGCCGATACGAATGCGGCGAAGGCGTCGTTCTACGACACGTTTGGTACGGAGACGTACGCATCGTTAGCCGCGAAAGCCAACATTCTCCTGGCAGGCAGCAGCCCAAATCCGTCACCGACCGGCACGGCGACAACGTGCACGCAAAGTTCATCGAACTGGGGCGAGCCGAATAGAAACGGCAGCGCCGTCGTTGGTTGCCAGAGCTACTTCCCGATCATTTATACAACGGGGAGCCTGTCGGTGAACGGCAACAGTCGCGGGCAAGGCATTCTGCTGGTCGATGGTGATCTCACCGTGAACGGTACGTTTACGTTCGTCGGATTGATCGTCGTCAAGGGTAACCTGAAAGCCAACGGCAATTTCTCGCTATACGGCGCCGCGCTGGTCTCGGGTACCGCCGACGCGACCAGCGGCAACGCGAGCTTTTACTATTCGGCCTGCGGCATGAGCAGCGCATTCAGCGCGCTCGCCACGCCCGCGCGCACTAAGCAGCGCGCGTGGGCGCAGATCTTCCAGTAGGCGTCCTACGCCTCGACTGCCTCCATCTCGCGCGCGTTCTCGGCGATGATCTTCGGCGCCGCCTCGGCGGGCACCTGCTCATACCCGTTGAAGCGCCGCGTGAAAATGCCGTGGCCGTGCGTGAGCGAGAACAGCTGGGTCGCGTAGAGATGCATCTCCGATTGCGGCACGATCGCGCGCACGATGGTGAACGTGCCGTCTGTATCCGTCCCGAGGATGTGTCCACGGCGTGCAGAGAGATCGCCGAGCACATCACCGAGGTAGCTGTCGGGACAGGAGATCTCGAGGATGTCGAGCGGCTCGAGGATCACGGGACGACACTTCGGCGCAACCGTCTTGAACGCGAGGATGCCAGCCATCTTGAACGACATCTCGCTCGAGTCGACCGAGTGCACCGAGCCGTCGTACACGTCGGCGCGAAAGTCGACCAGCGGGAAGCCTGCCAACACGCCGCGCGCGGACGCTTCCTGGATGCCACGATCGACCGCCGGGATGTACTTCGACGGGATCGCCCCACCGACGATCTGGTCGTCGAACAGATAGCCTTCGCCGCGCGGCATTGGACTGAATCGCACCCAGCAATCACCGAACTGCCCGCGTCCGCCAGTTTGTTTCCTATGGCGACCTTGACCCTCAGCCTTAGCGGTGAGCGTCTCTCGGAAGGCGATGCGCGGCTTCGCGAGTGCCGCCTGCACGCCGAACTTGCGTTTCAGGATCGCGACCGCGACATCGAGGTGACGTTCGCCCAGGCCGCCGATAATCGTTTCGTGTGTTTCAAGGTTGTAGTGCACGTCGATCGTCGGATCTTCGTCATGCAGCCGATGTAAGCCCTGCTGCAGCTTTTCTTCGTCGCCGCGCACCGCCGCCCGCACCGCGAATTGCACGAGCGGCTCGGGAAACGGAATCGATGCCAGACGAATCGGATGCTCGCGCGTCGACAACGTGTCGTTGGTGTGCGTGTTGCGCAGCTTCGTGACGCACCCGATGTCACCGGCATGCAGCATCGAGACTTCGATGCGCTCGCGACCGCAGGCGATCGAGAGATGACCGAGTTTCTCGGCGCCGTCACGCGTTGCGTTGAAGACATCCTGTCCGGACGTCACGCGACCCGAAAGCACCCGGAAGTAGCTCACGTCGCCGACATGCGGTTCGGACAACGTTTTGAAGACGAGCGCGGCGAACGGCCCGTCATCTTTCGCATGCAACTGAATCGTGTTGTGTCCCTCGGCGCCCGTCAGCGCGTGAATCTCCTCCATCTCGTAGGCGTTCGGCATCAGCTGCACGAGTTCCGTCAGCAGGGCACGCACGCCGGTCATGTTTTCCGCCGACATCGCGAACAGCGGGAAGAGGTCCATGCGCTTCATGGCCTCCTTCATGCCGTTGATGGCCGTGTCGCGATCGATCTCGGCACCTTCGAGGTACTTCTCGAGCAGCGCATCATCGGTGGCGCTGATCGCTTCGATGAGTTCCTGACGGTAATGCGCGAACGCTTCCTGACATTCGGCGGGGATATCCTCCTCGACGAACTCGCCTTTCGCGCCGTTCGCGTACATGTACGCGCGCTGCGTGAAGAGATTGATCACGCCACGGAAATGCGCGCCTTCCCCGCACGGGATCTCGACCGGAATCACCTTGGCTGTGAGTCGCTCCTTGATCTGCCGATAGATGCGATCGAAGTTCGCGTACTCTTTATCCATCATCGAGACGACGAAGAGCACCGGATCCTGTCGCGCGACGGCGGCACGGAACATCCGTTCGGTGCCGACTTCGACGCCGCTCGCCGCGCCGATTACACAAAGCGCACCATCGGCGGCGGTCAGACCGGCCAGTGCGTCACCATAGAAATCGAGCGAGCCGGGCGTGTCGATGAAGTTGATCTTGCTGTCCATCCATTCGGCGTAGGCACAACCGAGTGAGATGGAGTATCCGCGTTCAATCTCTTCCGGGAGATGATCGGTCAGCGCGGTGCCGTCTCTGATGGTGCCGTGTCGTTTGCCTGAGCCGGCGGCGAAGCACAGTGCATCGACCAGACTCGTCTTGCCGCTCGCGCCGTGGCCGACCACGGCGATGTTTCGAATGCCGGCGCTGTCATAATCCCGCATCGTCCCTCCAGGTCCTAGGACGTCGCGGCCCCCGCGAACGAAGGTCGTGGGCGACCCAGGCGGGCCGCCACCTTTAGCCTGTTGCCGGGACAACCCCCCGGCAAGGGGACTTTCCTGACGTGACGGTCAAACCAGCGCGGCGGCACCCGCCGTTTTCGACGACCTGGTCGCTGCTCGCAGCATCGTCACCGAGGTGTAGAGCACGACCACGACGACCAGCCACATGACGTACTGCAGGGGCATCTCTTTCACGATGAGCGCCGCGATCAGGACCGCAGGCGCGCCACCGATGACGAGGCCCAGCGCCGCCTTCAGGTCAAAGCGCATGGTCTTGGCAAAACGTGCGCTCGCGACCGGCATCAGAAATGCGCAGGACCCCATCATGATCGGGAACGCCGCCTTCGGGTTCATGCCGAGCATGCTGACGAGAATCAGACAGGGACCGTAGAGGCCGATTCCCAGTGTCATGAGCGCGCCGAGGATGAAGTTGCCGACGAGTGCGATGATGAGCAGCCCGCCGGTCACACCGTCCGCCATTCCAGGCTTGGGCCCGATGCCGGCGGCTTTCGCCGCCAGCAGCAGGGCGGCGACGAACAGGCAGATGCCCATGCCCTTCTGGACGGCGGTCCTCGACAACCCGGACACAACGCCCGCCCCGAGCCACGCGCCGAGCGTCGACGCGACAATCATGGAGATCAGCGTGAGCGGATCGACCTGCACGGCCTGAATGAAGATGTACGCTTCGATCAGCGTCGGGATGGTGTGCCCGACGTTGAGGGTGCCCGGGATGTTCTCATCGGGGACACTCTTGAAGAACCGGAACAGCGACGTCGTCGGCGCGAACGACCCGATCCCGAGGGTGTCGAAGAAGTTCGTGATGAAGCCGATACCGACACCGGTCGGCGACGGTGCGATGGCGACACTCGATCCCGACGCGGCAGCCTCGCGGCGTTTGCGCGCGACGGCGTACCCAAGCGTGAGGAAATGGAAGATCGAGATGCCACCGAGGGCAACGAGGAGCCAAGACTTGGCGTCGAGCGACATGCGGCGGGAGGGCTACGGGGAAGGCAGGCAGGAAGGCTGTACGATCCCTCCGGGACACCTCCTTCGCAACGTCCTGATGGGCGTGAACGCTGGAAATACAGTCGGGGGGGGGGGGCGGCGGGGGCGGGCCCCCCCCCGAGGAGCAACAAAAAAACGCGGGGGGAGAGCAAAGAGCAAAGAATTTGTATGGCTGGGGGGGACGACCAGCCAACAACCCC
>JANLPE010000050.1:0-124967 GCA_031366985.1 Gemmatimonadaceae bacterium | reverse complement strand
GAACACGCGCATCGCGCTTGTTCGCTCGATCAGATCCGCCAGCACTTCCCACGAGTGCTCATCGATCCAATGCACATCGTCGACGATGACGAGCATCGGCTTCTCGTCAGAAACCGCCGCGACGAGGTCGAGAATCGCCCGGCGAATCGACGATACCATGGGCATGGCGTGGGGCGACACGTGGACCGGTGCCGGTTCAGGCAGCCGCGAGGCTCCGAGCGGCGGAATCGCCGGCGAAGACGGCTCCACATCCTCCTCGCGCGTGAACAACACGTCGGACGCTGTCCGTTCATGCGGCACCAAACGCCGCAACGCCACTAGGCTCTCCGGCGCGCAACCGAGCGCACCAGACATCGACAGCCACTCCGGTACAAAGTCCAAGAACACCGACATCGGCCGCTGCAGATCGCTCTCGCGACATGACGTGCGCACGACGCGGACGCCCTCGATCACGGCCACCTTCTCCAGTTCACTCGCGAGACGGCTCTTGCCGATGCCGGGAGCCCCGTGCAACAGCACCGCACTGCCATCGTGCCACCGCGCTCGACGCATCGACAGCGTGAGCGCCGCCAACTCTTCTTCCCGACCGACGAAGTGCCGCTCCGTTGGTGCAAACGATACCCGGCCTCGCGACGCCGGCTCCACGATACGACGGCGCAGCATTGTCGCCTGCAGTCTGAGGTCGCCGGCCTGCGGACCCAACTCGCCAAGATACCGGTCGAGCATGGCGACCGCTTCCTTCTTCGAGCCGGCCAACGCCATGCACTCGGCCACGGTGAGCGTCGCCTCTTCATTCAGCGGATCGAACTGCAGCAGCCACCGCGCCAACGCGTCGGCACCGGCCCAGTCGGCGCGATCGCGTCGGCGACGGAGCTGATCCACCAGCACGCGCCGCACCTCGGCGTGTACCGACTCGCGCTGCACCTCCAGCCACTCTTGGAACTCCGGCCACGGGACCGAGAACCCTGGGAGAAACGCACCGAAGGGTTCGTGGCCGAGTGTGACGTCACGGTCAAACGTCTCGCTCGTGCGGTCGAAGGCGAACGTGCGAAGCACCTGCGTCGCATCGACTTGCACGGTGTCGCCGTGCAAGGACACGCGCACGCCGTAGCCGCGCAGCTTGTAAAGAGATTGCCGCAGGTTCGCGCGCTGTCGATTATCGTCCTGATCGGGCCACAGCGCGTTCCGCAACACCTCACGACTCAACTGCATCCCCGACGCGCTCGTCAATCGAAGCAGCAGCGAGAAAAGTGTGCCGGCAGCGACCGTCAGTCGCGTGTCGCCAACGAGAATCGTCGCCGCTCCCAGCGTCTGCAACCGGATCAGCGGCCGCAACTCGGCATCGTGCGTGGGCAGCGAACCGCCGCCCGTGATCGGAGGCAGTGCAGCGTTCAGGTAGGTGCGTGGTCGAGCCATAGTAGTCCCATCGAATTGGGTGATCCCGCCATATTGGGATCGGGCGTCATCGGATCGTCATTTCGAAACGATCGTAACACGCAAAACATGGAACGCTAGGCAGCACAATGAGTAACGCCGCGAAGACGGGCTCAGTACCAGCCCTAGAGTCTTCGCGGCGTCTTCGCACAGTCGCGCCCGCTTGGGCGGACCGTCCTACTTCGGTAATTCGATCAAGTCTTCGATCGGAATGCCGTCAGCCTCAGCCTGAAAGTTCACCACCAGACGGTGCCGCAGCACCGCGGGCGCGATCAGCCGCACGTCGTCGAGGTCGGGCATGGCGCGACCGTCCATGGCCGCGCGCGCCTTCGCGCCAAGAACGAGGTACTGCGATGCGCGCGGGCCTGCTCCCCAGCTGACGTATTTTTTCACGCGCGCCGTCGCTTCCGGCGTATCCGGGCGTGTGCTGCGCGCCAGACGGACCGCGTACTGCACAAGACTCGGCGGCGCCGGCAAGCGCCGGACGAGACGCTGCAGCGAGAGAAGCTCCTCGGCGCCGAGTACCGGTCGCACCTCGCCTTCTGTGTCACCGGTCGTCGACATCACGATCTGCTCTTCTTCTTCGCGCGTCGGATACGTCACTTTGAGTTCGAACATGAAGCGATCAAGTTGCGCTTCGGGCAACGGATACGTGCCTTCCTGTTCGATCGGATTCTGTGTCGCAAGGACGAAGAACGGCTTGGGCAACTCGTAGGTGCGTCCTGCGACGGTGACCGTGCGTTCCTGCATGGCTTGCAGAAGCGCGGCCTGCGTCTTCGGTGGCGCGCGATTGATTTCGTCAGCGAGCACCATGTTCGCAAATACCGGTCCCGGTGCAAAGCGAAATGAGCGCTTGCCGGTGCCGGCTTCTTCTTCCATCAACTCGGTGCCGGTGATATCGCTCGGCATCAGATCCGGTGTGAACTGCACGCGCGAAAACGTTAAATCGAGGGCGCGCGCAACGGTCTGTACGAGCAGCGTCTTCGCCAGCCCGGGCACGCCGACGAGCACCACATGTCCGCCGGCCAGCAATGCCGCGACGAGATCATCGACCACCTGCGTCTGCCCGATGATGCGTTTGCCAATCTGCGCCGACAGCTCGCGACGCGCGGCCGCGAGTCGTTCCAGCAGTGCGATATCGTTCGTGTCCGACGGTGCGTTCACAGGAGCCACGGGCGGGAGAGTGAAAAGCGAAACACGCAGGGGAATCTTGCCGATGCATCAGGCGACAGTACTCAAAATAAATACGGACGTCCGAGGACGTCCGTTGTCTGGTGACGCAGCGACCCTGCAAAAACTACACGCGTTTCGCGGAAGCGCATACGGCAGTTGCGCGGCTTCGCACGAGCCTCTGACGCTATTGCAGCGCGAACTCCACGCGCTGGCGCACAGGATAATTCTCGCTGTGCAACTGAGCGACGAGTGTGAAGTGGCCTTTGGTTTTCGGACGCCACCGTTCGGCATAGACCACGGCGTCGTGCGCTCCGAGCAGGTGATTCTGCATGCCCTGTGTGAACATGCGGCCTGCGCTCCATCGCCACACCTCACGACCCGCTTCGTCGAGCACGATGAAATCGTGCGTGCGACCATCGGGGAAATCGAGCTCGACGTTCTTGCGTGAGTCGTTGGCGACTTCGATCGCAAATCGCACCTCTCCACGTGTGGTATCGACCATCACGTGTGAGCTCACTCCCTGCTCAACGGCGGCACGTGGTCGCGCGATTGCAACCGGACTCGGCGTGCGCGGGCTGCATGCAAAGACAAGCACAGCAGCAGCCAGGAGCGGAACGATGATGCGTGAGAGCATCAGGGGATGCGAAGGGTGATGGGTGACCGATGTGGAATGCGCACGAGCCGTGCTGACATAGACTTGGACGATCGACCGTCACATTTCAGTGCAGGGCAATCTTGTTAACCGGACCCTGTGATGTCAAGCACAACCTGACGGCGCAAGTGACGGTGGGGGGCGGGTTTGGAGATCGGAATACTTATGCCGGGTTGTGTTCGGTGCGGGTCGATCTGGAAGCTTGCGAAAGATTTCACAAGCGCCTAGTTTCACCCCCCGAATGGGTGCTGAACCGAAGGAGCAATCCTCGTTGTCGCCGGTGAAGCGCAAGCAGTCGCCGCTGGCGCTCGCCGGGTTGGGTGCGCAGTTCTTCGGCGCACTGCTGGTCTTCGTGTATGCCGGCAACTGGCTGGATACGCGTCTGGGCACGTCGCCCCTCTGTCTGCTGACGGGTGTTTTTGTTGGTGGTGGTGGATCCTTCTTCCTGAGTTATCGGCAGCTGATGCGCGGTTCGAACAACGCAGATACAGACCCGTCGAGTCCGGCCGACCGAGCGGGTCGTTTGTGATGCATTCGGCGGCACCGCGCGGCGTCACCCGCGCCGTCGCTGGCTTCACGGTCGCGCAACTCGCGCTGGTCCTTTTGGCCTCGGTGTTGCTGTCGCGGTTCGTCTGGACGTCGGCTGATGGTGCGCGGGCAATTCACGCGAGTGCGTGGCTGGCCGTGTGCGTGCAGGTGATCACGTTCGCGATCGCGAAGTTGGTGGCGCGTCAGCAGGTGATTGCAGGCTGGGCGCTAGGCGTGGTACTGCGCTTTGCGGTCGTTGGCGTCTGGGCATTTCTCGGTATCAAGGCGCTGGGGCTCGAGGCTGGACCCGCGCTGCTGTCGTTGGTGCTGTTCTTCTTCGTCTCGACGCTGGTCGAGCCGCTCTTTCTGAACGTCTGATCCGGAAGCACGGGATGTTCCGTTCGTCACGTTTATTGCCGGTGATGTTGTTCGCGGCAGCCGTCTTGACGGCCATCGCGGTCTCACCGCCTGTTGTCGTCGCCCAGGTCACGTCGCCCGCGCCGGTCGAATCGGCGACGGTGATCGCGACCCCGATCGCACCGCCGGCCGTCCAGCACAGGTCTGAAGGCCCCATCGATCTCATCACGCCACACATCACGGACAGCCACCATCTAGAGCTGCCGTGGCCGAACGCGGAACTCGTAAAAGAGATCGAGCTCCCGCGGTTCGCGCCCGTGCACATCGGCGGTATGGAGTTGGATTTTTCGCCGACCAAGCATGTAGTGTTTCTGCTCTTTGGAGCGACCTTGGCGAGCATTCTGCTGATTTCGGCCGCAGCGTCGAGCCGCCGGGATCACAGGACGGGCGGCCATTCGAAGGGGTTTGCCGGCGGCATGGAAGCACTGGCGCTCTATCTGCGCAACGAAGTCGTGCTACCGAATGTCGGTCATCATGGCGAGAAGTTCGTGCCGTTCGCGCTGACGCTCTTCTTCTTCATTCTCTGCTGTAATCTGCTGGGACTGATCCCGTACGGCTCGACCGCCACCGGCAACATCTCGGTGACCGCGACGCTGGCGATCATCACGGCGATCGTGGTGGAGTTCGCTGGCATTCGGGCGAATGGCGCCGGCTATCTCAGCACGTTGTTCTACTGGAACAAGGATCTGCCGATCGTCATGCGCGTCATCATGTTCTTCGTGATGTCGCCGGTCGAAATGGCCGGCAAGCTGTCAAAGCCGTTCGCACTGACCATTCGGTTGTTCGCCAACATGACGGCCGGGCACATCGTACTGTTGGCGATCATCGGGCTGATCTTCACGTTCCAGAGCTGGCTCATCACCGGCGTACCGGTGTTGATGGCGACGGCGATCAGTGTGCTCGAACTGTTCGTGTCGTTTCTGCAGGCCTTCATCTTCACGCTGCTGGCCTGCGTGTTCATCGGCCAGATTCGCCAAGCGCATCATTGAGAATAGCGAGTAGCGAGTAGGGAGACAAAAAGTAAGGAGATCAAGTCGGGCCTTCGTGCTCCTGGAGGTCAGATTTGGTAGCCGGTCGAGCGACCGGTGATGCCTGTTGAGCTTCGGCTCGTGGACAGGTGGCGCAGCGAGTGATTGCTGTCGCGTGGAGCGGAGTTCATAAACGCATACGTTCGGAGTTTCACATGATCGAAGTGATGGGTCTTCTGCAGGCAGCGACCGCCTCGGATCGGGGTCTCGCCATGATCGGCGCGGGCATTGCGGCCGCCGGTGGTGTCATTGGTGCTGGTATCGGTATCGGCCAGATCGGCGGCCGTGCGGTTGAAGGCATGGCCCGTCAGCCCGAGGCGGCGGGCACGATCCAGACGGCGGCGCTGATTCTCGCCGCGCTGGTCGAAGGCGCCGCGCTGTTCGGCGTCGTGATCGGCTTCTTGATCCAGAATAAGGTCAACTTCTAGGTGGTGCGCGGGGTGTCCGATCGGACGCCCCGCCACTCCTTACCTTCATCGTGGATCCTTCCATGTCCGTTTTGTCGTCGCGTCTTCGGCTGATGAGCGCTCGCGTGATCGCGCTCACCACTGCGCTCATGTTCACCGCCACGTCGGCGTTGGCGGCCGAGGGTGCGGGCGGTCCAGTAAACCTTCTGGCGCCGAATCCAGGCCTGATGGTCTGGACGCTGGTGATCTTTATCATCCTGATGTTCGTGCTGTCGAAGCACGCGTTCAAGCCGCTCTTCGCCGCCGTCGAAGCGCGCGAGAAGGCGCTCGAAGACGCGATTGCCGGCGCGGCGCGTGACCGCGAAGAGGCCGCGCAGCTACTCGCGCAGCAGCGTGCGCAGTTGGAGGCGGCGCGCACCGAGGCGCAGACGATCATCGCCGATTCCCGCGCCACGGCCGAGCGGATGCGCGGCGACCTGATAGCGCAGACGAAGCAACAGCAGGAAGAGATGATCGAGCAGGCGCGCCGTGCGATCGAGAGCGAGAAGACGGCCGCCATCGAGACCTTGCGTCGTGAAGCGATCGATCTCGCCATTGCCGGTGCCTCGCGCGTCATCGAGCAGAACCTCGACTCCGAGGGCAACCGTCAGATCGTCGAAAGCTTCCTGTCGTCGCTCGACGGCGCGAAGGGCGTCCGCTGATGCAGGTCGGTCTCGCTGGCGCGACCGTCGCGCGTAACTACGCCGACACCCTGCTCGCACTCGCGCGCAAGGACAACGACGCGTCAGGGTGGGGCACGCTGCTGCGTCAGATCGCCGATGCGATCTCCGGCGATCGTACACTGCAGCAGTTCCTCGAGTCCCCGCGCATTCCGGCGGACAACAAGTCGGCTATGCTCACGCGCGCCCTCGGCGACCGCACACCGCGACTGTTCCTCAAGTTCCTGCAGACGCTGGTGCACAACCGTCGACAGATGCTGATCCCGGACATCGCGACCGAATACGAGACGTTGCTCGACGCCTCGTTGGGGATCGTGCACGCCCGCGTCACGGTGGCGCGTGCGACCTCCGATGAAGAGCGCAACGCCATCGCGAGCCGTCTGTCGACCGCGGTCGGCAAGACCGTCGTTCCGCATCTGTCCGTCGACCCGTCGATCTTGGGCGGGGTCGTCGTCCGCATCGGCGACACGGTCATGGACGGGTCGGTGCGTCGAAAGCTTGGCGTGCTGCGCCGGAAGATGCTGAACCGCGCCTGACCAATGTCAGGAACCCTTTACAGAGTCATCGAATGAGCGGTCGCGTTGACGTGCGCCACGTCTCGAAGCCATGGGGACACGAGACGATCTGGGCGCACACCGATCGATACGTCGGCAAGATTCTTCACGTAAACGCCGGCGAAAAGCTCTCCGTGCAGTATCACGAGAAGAAAGACGAGACAGTCTATCTGCTCACCGGCGAGATGCGCTACTGGGTACAAATGCCGGGCGATACGGAACTCCACGATCAGCACCTGGTGGCCGGTGAGTCCTTCCGCATCACGCCGCACACGATTCATGCGATCGAAGCGATCACCGATATCGATGTCCTTGAGGCCAGTACGCCGGAGCTCGATGATGTCGTGCGCTTAAACGACCGCTACGGCCGAGAAGGCACCAGCGCGCCGTAACGGGCTGGGCCTCACATTGAATGAACTCGAGCGGTAGGTGCCCCTCCCCCCGGCGCCTACCGCTCTGCATTTTGGGCGTATCTGGTCCATCGATGGCGATTCGTCGCTCGCTCTCCCGCCCGACCACTTCCTACCCGCCCCGAATTCATGAAGGTTCTGATCCCGCTGGCCGGCAAGGGCACGCGTCTGCGTCCGCATACGCACGTGGTGCCGAAGCCTATGCTCAAAGTCGCCGGGCGACCGGTCATGAGCTACGTGATGGACGATGTGCTCACGCTCGGCAACGTCGAAGAAGTCGTGTACATCACCGGTCATCTGAAGGAGAAGGTGGAGGCGTACACGCGCGAGGCGTACAAGATTCCGAGTGCGTTCATCGAACAGAAGGTGCAGGATGGCACCGCAGGCGCGATCGCGCTCGCCAAGGCCCACGTCGATCAACCAGTCCTGATCATCTTCGTCGACACGATCTTCGATGCCGATCTGAGCATCATCAAGGATCTCGACGCGGACGGCGTGATCTGGACGAAGGAAGTCGAGGACTATCAGCGATTCGGGGTCGTGGTCACTGATGCCGACGGCTTCATGACGAAAATCGTCGAAAAGCCCACGACGCCCATTTCCAAGCGTGCGAACATCGGTTTGTACTACCTCAAGAATTGGAAGCTGCTGTTTGAGGGAATCGATCATGTGCTGACGACCGCGCCGAACAAAGGCGAGTGGTATCTGACCGATGCGTTTCAGTACATGATTGACCACGGTGCCAAGATCAAAGTCGTCGACGTTGATGGCTGGTACGACGCGGGTCAGCTCGAGACGCTCCTCGATACGAATCGCGTCATGCTCGAGAAGGGACGTGCGCGACGACCCGCCGAACTGGGCGCCGGCGCGACTATCGTCGAGCCGGTATACATCGAAGACGGCGTGACGATCGAACATTCGACCGTGGGTCCCAATGTGTCGATCGGCGCCGGCAGCATCGTGCGCAACAGCACCGTTCGCGATTCCGTGGTCGGGTCGAACACGACCATCGAACACTCGGCGCTCAACGACTCGTTCATCGGCGATCATGTCGTGGTGCAGAGCGCGCGTGGTGCACTGAACGTCGGCGATCATTCAGAAGTGCGCGTTCACCAGGGAGCCTGAATTCCATGACCGATCGCATTTCCCGTCGCGATCTGCTGAGCGGCACGGCGGCTGCGCTGGCCGCGGGCGCGATCGCCGGAACGCCAGCGCGATTGCTCGCCGCGACCGATGACTGGCGGGTCGATTTGGCCCATCCAGGCCGGCCCGCGGCCGATCTGATGCTCGGCGTGCCGTTCGAGAAGCACGAAACCGTACGTATCGCGATCGTTGGAACGGGATTGCGCGGCCGGTCGGTGCTCGGTGAACTCCTCGCGATCGACGGCGTGCAGATCACCGCGCTGTGCGATGTAGTCGAAGAGAAGGTGCGTACGGCCGCGACAATGGTCACGAAGAACGGGCAGGCGGAGCCGGCGCTGTTCTTTGACGGACCGCGCGGGTACGAGCAGCTGGTGCAGCGAAACGATATCGACTTCGTCTACACCGCGACGCCGTGGCCGTATCACACGCCGGTCGCATTGGCGGCGATGCGTGCCGGTAAGCATGCGGCGAGCGAAGTGCCGATCGCCAGCAGTGTTGAGGACTGCTGGGAGCTTGTCGAAACGTCAGAGAAGACGCGTCGGCATTGCCTGATGATGGAGAACTGCTGCTACGGCAACAGTGAACTGACCGTCTTGCGCATGGTACGCGAAGGTGTGTTCGGGACGCTGCTGCATGGCGAAGCCGCGTATCTGCACGACCTGCGCGAGCTCCTGTTCGAAGACCGCGATGAAGGCCTCTGGCGGCGCCTTCCGCACACCAAGCGCAACGCGAACTTCTATCCCACGCACGGGCTCGGCCCTGTCGCGCAGTACATGGGCATCCATCGCGGCGATCGATTCGAGTACATGGTGTCCATGTCGTCTGGCGAAGCGGGGCTGACTGAGTGGCGTGACCAGCACGTGCCGAAGGGCAATGCGAAGTGGGACGAGCGCTACGTGGCCGGAGACATGAATTCATCGCTGATCAAGACGGCGAAGGGCCGTACCATTCTGCTCCAACACGATGTCGTAAGTCCGCGTCCCTATTCGCGACTGAACAACCTGCAAGGATCGAAGGCGATCTTTAACGACTATCCGCCGCGTGTATACATCGACGGATCGAAGCGCGGCGAGAAGTGGACGTCGCTCGACGAGCTCAATAAGCAATACGAACATCCGCTGTGGACGGCGGTCGGCGACCTGGCGCGCAAGAACGGTGGACACGGTGGCATGGACTACGTCATGGCCTATCGGCTCGTACAATGTCTGCGCGAGGGGCTGGTGCCGGACTTTGATGTGTATGACGCGGTCACGTGGAGCGTGCCGTTTCCGCTGAGCGAAGAATCGCTTCGCAAAGGAAGTGCGCCGATCAAGTTCCCTGACTTCACGCGCGGCGCCTGGAAGAACTCGCCCGCGCAGGGTTCTTAACCGTCGATGATTCGGACCGCCGCGATCATGGCGCGAGGGCTCGGATCGCGCATGCGGCGCACAGACGCCACGGCGTCCCTTGATGGTTTGCAGGCGTCGGTGGCTGACAGCGGTGTCAAGGGAATGATTCCCATCGCTGCCCCTGGCGCCAATGCGACGGCGCGGCCATTTCTCGACTATGTGATTTCATCGCTGGCGGACGTCGGCATCACCGATGTCGTCATCGTACTTGGCCCCGAGCATGACACGGTGCGCGGGTACTACGCCACGACGGCGCCACCGACGCGGGTGCGTGTCCGCTTCGCGCTGCAAGCGCACGCGCTCGGCACGGCGCATGCGGTGATCGCCGCCGCCGAAGTGATCGGCGACGAACCGTTCCTGGTGCTGAACGCCGATAATTACTATCCGTCGGAGGCCTTGCGACGACTCGTGTCGAAGGATTCCGCCGCGACCGTGGCGTTCGATCGCAATGCGTTGGTGCGCGACGGCAACATCGATCGGGAACGCGTCCGCGCGTTTGCCGTGCTCGATGTGTCCGAGCATGATACGCTGCGCGGCATCATCGAAAAGCCGGGTGAGACGCTCGATCTCGACGCGCCGCGCGCCCGATGGGTGGGCATGAATTGTTGGGTGGTGACGCCGGCCATTGTCGACGCGTGTCGACGTGTTCCGCAGTCCGTGCGTGGCGAGTACGAGCTGCCAGAGGCGGTCGCGCTTGCGTTGCGCGAAGGTACCGTCGTGCGCGTTGAGCGTGTGGCACTTCCGGTGTTGGACCTGTCGCAGCGCGCGGATATTCCGGCGGTGGTCGAACGACTCGCCGCTGTCGAGCCGCGGCCATGATCGGCGACGCGTTCCCGCCGCTGAAGGAGTCCATCGTCCGCGCGGCCCTCAGCGACGTGGGCTTTTCCAGTGTGGTGCTTGAACGCTATCGGAAATTGGAGCGCGACGCGCATCGATCGCTCGATGAAGCCGGGTCGCCGCGGACCGGGCGTCGGATGTGGATCGTTCCCGGACGCATCGAGGTGCTGGGTAAGCACGTCGACTACGCCGGTGGTCGTTCGCTGTTGTGCGCGGTGGAGCGGGGCATCGTCGTCGTGGCAGCACCGCGGAGTGATCGGAACGTCACGCTCCGTGACGCGCGGCGACGCGAGTCGTTGGTGATTCCACTTGATCCATCACCGTTTCCATCGACGCAGGCGCCGCTGCCGTGGTCTGTCTATCCTCGCACGGTCATACGCCGACTGCAGCACAACTTCGGTGATGCGCTGGTGGGGGCGGATATCGCGTTGGCCAGCAACCTGCCCCCCGCGGCGGGGGTGTCGAGTTCCAGCGCTCTGGTGGTCGGATTGACGCTGGCGCTAGCGGGACTCAGTGATCTGCCATCGGACGAACGCTGGCAACGTTCGCTCGTGCCGCGCACGAGGCTCGCCGGATACGTCGGCGCTCTCGAGAACGGCGCGGACTTTGGCGCACTCGCTGGCGAGCGAGGCGTCGGCACCATGGGCGGCGCGCAGGATCAGACGGCCATTCTGTGCTGTGCGCCGGACAAGCTCGATGTGTTCGCCTGGGCACCGGTTCGTCACGAACGCGACGTGCCGTGGCCGAACGATTATGTGTTCGTCGTTGTGGTGAGCGGCGTCGTGGCCGCGAAGACCGGTGCTGCGCGCGAGCGTTACAACAATGTCGCTCGTACGGCGCATCACATCGTGCGCGTATGGAACGCCCAGGGCGGTAGCACGCTCACGTTGGCAGATGCGTTTCGCGAAGCGGTCGGCGGCGAACCGGTCGGGGGCGTCCCGGAGTCCCTTCGTCGCGTAGCCGTGTCGTCGGCCACCGCTGAATTCAGCGCGACGCATCTCGAGGCTCGCCTCGAGCAGTTTCATGCCGAAACGTGGCGCCACGTGCCCGACGCGGCCGAAGCGCTGACGCGGGGTGATCTGTCCAGATTCGGTGAGATCGTCGCCGCCTCACAGCGTGGTGCCGAAACCGCCCTGGAGAATCAGATCGCGGAGACCGTGCAATTGGTGAGCCTTGCGAAGGATCTTGGCGCCGTCGCCGCGAGTGCGTTTGGCGCCGGATTCGGCGGGAGCGTCTGGGCGATGATTCCGGAATCGGATGCGGAGCGGTTCGCATCGCGGTGGCGCGATCGGTATCTCAAGCTGTTCCCGCATGTTGCGCATCGCATGCAAGTGTTTCCGACGCGACCGTCGGCACCGGCGTTCGAGGCGATCTGATCAAAACGATCTGATCAAAGCGATCTGATCGACGAGACGCGTTCGCGGTCAGGACGGCGACAGTGCCCCGTGCGCTGCGGCGGCAATGATCGCCAGTGCGCGCGAGAGTCCGCGGGCGTCGTGTGCATCTTCGTACCGCTCGTCGAGCGTGTGCGCGCCACCGCCACCGCCGACGCCACCGCCGCCGGCGCCGATCGAAATCGCCGGGATTCCCCGCGATAGCGGCACGTTGGCATCGGTCGATGCCGAGGCGAACTGCGGCTCGATGTCATGCCAGCGCGTCGTGTTGAGCGTACGGACGTCGAGTTCAAACGATGCGCGGGCGGGTATCGACGTCAACGACTCGTCGCCATGCACGCAGGTCACCGTCACGGACGCTCCGGCGCCTTTCGCCCGCTCCGCGTCAGCGAGCCGCGCGAGTGCCGCCATGGCGCCCAAGTGCGTCGGCGGCGTTGGCGACCTGCTAGTCAGCCCACAGATGGCCACCGGGGCCGTCGAACGTGACACGCATGCGACGCGATGTGATGCCGTGATGCACGACCATCGCATCGCCGGGTCCGTCGATCGCGATCGCGATCACGATCACGATCGCGATCACGGCAACGGGCTTCGGCGCGGAGCGCTCGCGCATCGAAAAAGTGCGTCGCTCCGCGCAGATTACCTGCGCCCTCCTCGCCAACGGTGGCGACGAGTTCGGATGGGATGCGCCAGGATCGCCGCGCGCCCGGGGGCACGCAGTGCGTCATGCAGTGCGTCATGCAGTGTGTCATGCAGCGCGAGCAATGCTGCGAGGCGTCGACCATTGTCGCTGATTCCCAGCGCGCTGATTCTGTCACCTGCCCGATGGGCTCGAACCACGTTCCCGTCGGCGAAGACGGTGTCGAGGCGCGCCATGACGACGACCGGAGGCCTGCGGTCATCGCTATGCTCGCTGGACGGCGGGCGCACGATGACGTTACCCGCCTCGTCGCATCCAAGAACGCTGTTCTCGTGTCGCGCGTGTCGCGAAACGTGCGCACAAACATGCTCGCGCGGGAGAACGCTGCCCGGGTACTGGCTGAAAGTCGCGACGCTGAATTACGGGAAATGCTCACTCGTCCAATTGACGGCATGCGACCCGTGTCGCAAGGTTCGCGCTATGACAACGGAACAGGATGATCGCGACGCATGGCGCCCCAGCCGCAACGTCTGGGCGCTCTCGGCGGTCAGCTTCCTGACGGATGCGTCGAGCGAGATCATTGCGCCCTTACTGCCGATGTTCCTGACGACCACCCTCGGCGCGTCGGTCCGCACCGTTGGCCTGATTGAAGGCGGCGCCGAAGCGGTCGCTTCGCTACTCAAGCTGGCCAGCGGCTGGTGGTCCGATCGCGTCTCCCGTCGCAAGCCACTGATCGTGTTCGGGTACGGACTTGCGTCGCTTGTCCGGCCGTTGGTGGCTGTCGCGCAGACATCGACGCAGGTGCTGCTCATCCGTTTCGCTGATCGCGTCGGGAAAGGGGTGCGCGGAGCGCCGCGCGATGCACTGCTCGCGTCGTCGACGCCGCCGGCGTTCCGCGGGCGGGCGTTCGGCTTTCACCGCGCTGCGGACCACGCCGGCGCCGTCGTGGGACCGCTCATTGCGATGCTCTGCCTCGCATGGCTGGCAATGCCGGTGCGGCACGTGTTCTTGGTCGCGGCGATTCCGGGGGCGATGGCAGTCCTCGTCGCGTTGCTGTTCGTGAAGGAATCGTCGGAGCCATCCGCCGCGGTGCGGCCGAAGCTCGAGGATCCCGCGGACATTTCCGCACCAATGCCGACGATCTTTCGCCGCGCGATGATTCCGATTGCGATTTTCACGCTCGGCAACTCGACCGACGCCTTTCTGATCCTGCGCGCCAATCAGTTGGGCGTGTCGCTGGCGCTGATCCCGCTCATATGGGTGGTGCTGCATGTCGTGAAAAGCGCGTCGAGCACGCCCGGTGGCGCGTTGTCGGACCGCATTGGTCGCAAGCCGCTGATCATCGCCGGCTGGCTCCTCTATTCGCTCGTGTACGCCGGTTTCGGGCTGGCGACGGCACCGTGGCATGCCTGGGTGCTTTTCGCGGTCTACGGCCTCGTCTTCGGGCTCAGCGAGGGCACGGAGAAGGCGCTGATTGCGGATCTGGTGCCGGCGCCCGTGCGTGGGCGTGCGTTTGGCTGGTATCACGCGACGATCGGCGTTGCGGCACTACCGGCGTCCATGGTGTTCGGCGCGCTGTGGGACCGCGCTGGCGCGAGTACGGCGTTCGCAATGGGCACAATACTCGCGGTCGTGGCGTCAATCCTGATGGTGTTCGCGATCCCGTCAAAGTCCGCCGCGCCGCCGCCTACTTCGTAGCCTGACCGCCTTTTGGATCGATGGTGCGTTCGAAGCGATCGAGGTCGTTTGCTTGTCTGTTCGGTCCCGACAGATGTGTCAGCAGCAGCGCGAACCAGGCCGGCTGTATTTATCGATCAGCCGCTCGCGCTCGAACGTTCGCTCGTCCATCGGCGTGCAGGCGGGATGATGCCGCTGCATGTGCGAGAGGTAGACGGCGTAGTCCGGCACGCCGATAATGCGGCGCACGATAGCCAGCGAACGTTGGATTCGCTGTAACAGGGTCGGGCGTACGGTCGGTGAGGCGACCGGATCGAGGCTCGCCGATACTGCGCTTTCGGTTGTCGGAATCGGAGTAAAATGGCCGGCGTGCGACATGGCGTGACGACAGGGGGCAGGAGCGTGACGCTCAGGTGACGACCAGACGAGTCGTTCGTTGAGAGGCGGAGCCCGTCGAGTCGACGGGTCTCATGAAAGGTCGTGCACCGCCCCCGAATTCGCGAGAGTCAATGAACGTTTCCGCCAAGTCCGCCGGCGCCAAGCTGTTGTTGTTGACGCTGCTCTCAGCGGTGGGCCTCCTTGCCAGCGCTACGGCGGCGACCGTTTATGCGGCGGGCCGGACGCAACGAACCGTGGGAGGGCGCGCGACTTCGTCGACGGCGGTCAATTTTGACGCCGCGCGCCATTGGGAATCGATACAAGCCCTGAGCGACTCGCTCCTCGAGCCGCTCGGCCCGCGCCACATGGTCGATAGTACGACATTGCGTGCCGTTGTCGCGCTGGTCGCGGTGACGGCCGACTCCACGCGATGGATCCCGCATGGTGCGGCCGATACCGCCCGAACGCCGGCGCTGGCGACGTTCCGTCGGTGGGCGCGAAGCGAGCCGCTCCCGGCGTTCTGGGGACTTCGCGTCGGCATGGCGGGCATCGCGGATCACCGGGCGATTCCGTCGCCGCGGATGCAGATCATGAAGCAGCTGTGGAAAGCGAACGAGGCGCAGGCGGACAGCGCCCTGGTACGTGGTGATGCGCAGGCAGCGCTTGAGCGGGCGCGCGAGAACATCGCCGGCGCGAGGCACCTGATGTTTCAGCCGTGGCCGATCAGTGCGCTGGTCGGTCGCGTCATGATGATGGACGGCGCGAAGCTGTTGGCGCGCAGTGCGCTTCAGGCAGATCAGCCGGCGTTGAAAACGGCGGCGTTACGGCTCGAAGCGATGTCACGTGCACTGGCGATCATGCCACGCGGCGGATTGAGCGCGCTCAATGTATCGTTCGCCGACCCGCACGACGATCATCTGCCGGCGATGGCGCGGGATCGGTCGTTAACTCCGGCGACACGCTATCTCGCCGTGGAGCTCATGGTGGCGGCGACCTGCCTCAGCACGCGCGACGTGCTGTTCGGGCCGTCGCAGGCCCGACATGCGGCCGTTGATCAGATGTTCGACGACACGCGGGACATCAGTCGCATGAACGAGCTGCGGCCGCTGTTTCATCGAACCTTGACCGTCTTCGACGAGTCGCCGGAGCGCGACCTCATGGCCTCCAGCGTGCGGCGACCGGCCGATGAAGCGTGGGGCGAGACACTGCTCCGTCTCGTCGTGCCGCGGAAGGTGCAGGCGCGCGTCGACTTCTGCCGACAGTTCGGCGCCTGAAACATTGAAGGCACAATAGCGCGCCGACAGTTCAGTCGGCGCGCTATTGTGTGCTTAGTGCAGCTGCCTGCGAGACTTATCCCACGAGCGCGGTCGCGACGTATGGCGCTTCGGCGGTGCAGGGTGCACGCTTGCCGCTGATCACGCGAATCCACTCGCGCGCCGAGTCCGCGAGAATGATGACGACCGATATCAGGAAGAACGCAGCGACCGCGGCGTCGAGTCGGTCGTTGAAGATCATGCGATGCGCCGCTTCGATGGACTTGACGCCCTTCGGCAACGTACCACTCGCGAGCGCGGACTCGAGCATGCGCGCGTGCGAGAGGAAGCCGAGTCGGATGTCTTCGGAGAAGATCTTGAGCAGGCCGGCCGTCATCGTGACAATGACCAACCACGTCATCGGAATCAGTGTGATGAAAGCATACTTGGCCTTGTCCATCTTGATGAACACCGTGGTGCCGACACACAACGCAACGGTGGCCAGCAACTGATTCGAAATACCGAACAGCGGCCAGAGGGAGTTGATGCCGCCCAGCGGATCGGTCACGCCCTGATAGAGGAAGTAGCCCCACAAGCAGACGAACAGCGCGCTCGTAAAGATCACGCCGGGATACCACGACGTGCGGCCGAGCGGCTTGTAGATGTTGCCAAGCAGATCCTGCAGCATGAAGCGTCCAACGCGCGTGCCGGCGTCAAGTGTCGTCAGAATGAACAGCGCCTCGAACATGATCGCAAAGTGGTACCAGACGGCCAACGCCCCTTCGCCGCCAAGTGCCTTCGAGAACAGGTGCGCCATGCCGACGGCCAGACTCGGCGCGCCGCCCGTACGCGAAAGCAGCGAGGTCTCACCGACGGACTTGGCAAGCCCTTCCAACGTGGCGGCATCGATCGAGAAGCCCCACTGCGAGACGGCCGCCGCCGCGCTGGCGGCCGTTGTGCCAATCGCCGACGCCGGCGAGTTGATGGCGAAGTACACGCCCGGTGTGAGTGCGCAGGCGGCAATCAGTGCCATCGTCGCGACCAACGACTCGGTGAGCATCGCGCCATAGCCGATGAAGCGCGCATCGGTTTCCCGACGCAGCAACTTCGGTGTGGTGCCGGACGAGACCAGCGCGTGGAAGCCGGAGATCGCGCCGCAGGCAATCGTGACGAAGACGAACGGAAACACCTTGCCGGCGAACACCGGACCGCTGCCGTCGATGAACTTGGTGACGGCTGGCATTTCGAGCGGGGGTAGGACGATCAGGATACCGACGCCGAGCGCGAGCACGACCGCGATCTTCACGAACGCGGAGAGGTAATCGCGCGGTGCCAGCAACAGCCACACTGGCAGCACCGAGGCGAAGAACCCGTAGATCATGATCAGCAACGACAGCGTCGTACCGCTCAGCGTGAAGATCGGCGCCAGATCGGGATTCGCGGCGACCCACTTGCCGGCGTAGAGCGCGAACCCGAGCATGATGAGTCCTCCTGCTGTCGCCTCGAGCACCTTGCCAGGACGGATCCACCGCAGGTAGCTGCCCATCAACAACGCGATGGGAATCGTCAGACCGATGGTCACGACGCCCCACGCGCTCTCACGCAGTGCGTTGACCACGATCAACGCGAGCACCGAGATCAGGATGATCATGATGCCGAGGACGGCGATGAGCGCCGTGCCACCTGCAACCGGTCCGATCTCCTCCTTGGCCATCTGACCGAGGGACTTCCCATCGCGCCGGATGGACGACGCAAGAATCACGAAGTCTTGCACCGCGCCGCCAAGTACGACACCAACGAGGATCCACAGCGCACCGGGCAGAAATCCGAACTGCGCGGCGAGCGTCGGGCCGACCAATGGACCAGGGCCCGCGATCGCGGCAAAGTGGTGTCCGAAGACCACCCACTTGTTGGTCGGCACGAAGTCTCGGCCGTCCTCCAACCGCTCCGCCGGTGTGGCGCGGGTTGCATCGAGCGCGAAGACGTTGCTGGCGATGATCTTGCTGTAAAATCGATAGCCGATCAGGTACGTGCAGACCGCGGCGGTGAGGAGCCAGGCGGCACTGACCTTTTCGCCATTACCGAGGGCGACGGTCGCAAGTGCGCCAGCACCGAGGACCGCCGTAGCGATCCAAGGGATGAGCCGGAGGAGGCGATTCACGGCAGGGGAGGGGCGGGAGACAGGTGGGGGCGCGGACTGGGCGTCCGAGCGAAAGACCGTACGGGTCCACGACGGCATGCGCTGGTATGCGCTCCGGAACGGGCGCTGTCAATGTACGGCCTGAGCCAGCAGATCGCTGACACGGATCGCAGACACGGATCGCCCGCGACGCTTCACCCGGTGCCGTCGACTGACGACATTTCCCGGATGTCTATTCCTGTAACGCTTATCGCGGGCGACGGCATCGGCCCGAGCATTGCCGAGGCAACGGTCCGCATCCTGGCGGCCGCTGGCGCCGATATCGAGTGGGATCGTCAGGTCGCCGGCATGGCCGGCGTCGCCCGCTGGAACGATCCGATCCCCGAGGCAACGCTCGATTCGATCAAACGGACGCGCATTGCGCTGAAGGGCCCTCTCGAGACGCCGGTCGGCGAGGGGTTCCGGTCGATCAATGTCGCGCTGCGCAAGACGTTTGATCTGTATGCGAACGTGCGTCCCGCGCGCACGATCATTCCCGGGCGTTTCAACGACATCGACATCGTGCTGGTGCGCGAAAACACTGAGGGGCTGTACATCGGGGTCGAGCATTACGTGAAGATCGGTGACGATCCGAAGGCCGCCGCCGAATCCGTCGCAATCATCACACGCCTCGGATCGGAGCGCATTGTACGCTACGCGTTCGAATACGCCGTCCGGAACAACCGCAAGAAAGTCACGCTCGTGCACAAGGCGAATATCCTGAAGTTCTCGCAGGGGCTGTTCCTCGACGTGGGCCGCATGGTCGCGCGTGACTACGAAGGGCGGATTCAATTCGAAGAGCGCATCATCGACGCGATGGCGATGCATCTGGTGATGCGCCCGGAGATCTTCGATGTCGTCGTCACGACGAACTTGTTTGGCGACATTCTGTCCGACGAGATCTCGGGATTGGTCGGTGGGCTCGGTCTCGCACCCGGCGCGAACATCGGCACCAGTGCCGCGATCTTCGAGGCGGTGCACGGCACTGCCCCCGATATCGCGGGCAAGAACATCGCGAATCCCGGCGCGCTTGTGCTGGCCGCGTGCATGATGCTCGATCACTTGAACGACAGTGATCGTGCCACACGCATCCGCAATGCGTTCGAGGGCACGTTGCGCGACGGCACGACGCTGACGCGCGACCTCGGCGGTTCGGCCACCACCGATGAATTCACCAACGCGGTGATCGCGCGCCTCGGATGACGACGGAGGCCACCGCGAGCGCGGGTTCCGCGCGCGTTCTTCGTCGTGTGCTCCGTCGTGTGTTGCATCTCTCGGATATTCACTGCGGGTCGCCGTTTGTTGCCGACCATGTCGCGGCGGCCGAGCACTTGGCGGCCTCGTCGAGGTTCGACGCGATCGTCATCTCGGGAGACTTCGCGCAGAACGCCCGCGTGCAGGAGTTCGAGCGCGCGCGCGAGATCCTGATGCGCGTTCGCGCGATCGCGCCGACGCTGGTAGTGCCAGGCAATCATGACACCGCGTGGTGGCACGCGCCCTTTGGGTATGGTGACGCGTCGCGACTGCACGCGAACTATCGCGCCTTCATCAGCGAGGAGCTCGAGCCAACGCTCCGGGTCCCGGGGGTTTCTGTCATCGGCCTTAACTCTGCCGCCGGCACGCTGCCGCAGGCGGTGACGTGGTATCCGCGCGACTGGCGTGTAAAGGGCGGACTGACCGACGCACAGACGGCCGATGCGCATCACCGTCTTGCTGACAGTCCCGCTGATGACCTGCGTATCATGGTGCTGCACCACAACGTCGTGCGGGGGGATCTCTCGAATCGCTGGGGACTCAAGCGACCGCAGGTGATGCTCGATGCGATCGCCGCCGCGTCGCCGCACGTCGTGTGCACGGGGCATGATCATCAGGAACGCATCGAGATCGTCACCCGATCGACTGGGCGATTCCTCGTGAGCTCGGCCAACACGTTGTCCAATCGCATGCGCGGACATCGCCCGAGCTCCCTCAACGTAATCGAGTCCGACGAGACGTCAGTGCGGGCGACCGCGTGGGTGTATCGAGGCGGAGTGTTCGAGACAGGTTCGATGTCCGCATCGCTCGCCCGTTGACCAGCGGCGCGGGGACAATAGGTTAGCGCTAAGAATTGTTCGGCCTGCACGCCGCGAAACTTCCTGTCAACGAGGTGATAGACCGTGTGCATTTCAAGAGCATCTATACGCGTGATCACACCGGAGCCTCTTCGCGCCTCATCGAGGTGACGGAACCGCGCGTCGTCAGTGATCGTGGGCTCCATCAGTTGCTCGGCTGGAGTGCGTGTGCGTTGATCGCGGCGGAATTCACGTTGATCCCGATGCGAACGCGGCCGTGGTTTCCGACTTGGCCGGGGACGATCAATCCGTTCGCCTGGTGGGCGATCGGGCTACTGATAGTTTGGGTGGCGGTGCCGTTTGGCCTACTGCGACGCGAGGGGCCACTGCCGTTCTCCGT
The DNA here is from genome assembly GCA_031366985.1 of Gemmatimonadaceae bacterium. Classification (GTDB taxonomy): domain Bacteria; phylum Gemmatimonadota; class Gemmatimonadetes; order Gemmatimonadales; family Gemmatimonadaceae; genus Gemmatimonas. The sequence continues at coordinate 104,305 of JANLPE010000050.1, read as the reverse complement.
GGCGCCGCCGGTTAGCCGCCAAGGGTTCGCGCTGTATGGCGTGCTCATTGTCGCCATGATCCCGGCCCTGCTGCTCGCGAGTCGGCGCGCGGACTTTCTGAACACGTACCCGCTGTTGCATCTGGCGCCCGGGGTCGTGATGACGGGGGCGACGCTTCTGCTGTACTGGCTCTGCTATGGAGCGATCCTGTTCAGCACGGAGTTCTTTTTCCGCGGCGTGCTGTTGTTCGGGTTGGAATCGCGTCTGGGCGCGCATGCGATCGGCGTCAGCGTGCTGCCGTACTGCCTGATTCACGCGCATAAACCCATGCCCGAGGCGTTCGGCTCCATCGTCGCGGGATTCGTGCTGGGCTATCTCGCGCTCCGGACGCGCAGCATTGGCGGTGGAGTGTTGGTGCATTGCGCCGTCGCATTCGGCATGGACACCATCGCGCTGATGCGCAACGGCACATGGCCGTTCTAAGCGATGCGTCGATGATCGGGCGCTGACGCTTGATCGTGCGACGTCTATGGCGCATTCTTCTTCGGATGCGTGACGCCGGGCTCGTTCAGTTGGGATTCGACTTCGGCGCAGGGGCCGACGCCGAGGCACCTGCGCCGGCGCAAACGTCCGCGCCGTTGTCGTCGTTGCTGTCGCTGGTGCCGCTCGTCGCACCACGCGTCGAGCTCCCGGGCAACGAACCGCGTGAGAAGCCCGCCCGCGGCCGCACTGCCACGCGCGCCAGGACCGCGGTGCTGTTTTCGCGCTTGCAGGATATGGGGCTGCGCAACGTCGACGCGCTCGTGCTGATGCGCACGCGTACGGTAATGGTCTCGCTCATCGGCCGGACGCTGCGAGTGAACGAGGGGTACGCCGACGCCCCGGAGCGCGTGTTGCGCGCCATCGTGACGTTCGCGACCGCTCGCAGCAAGACGGAACGCGCGTCGGCACGCGATGCGATCCTGCAGTTCGAGATCGATCGTGCGCCCGCACCACGGCGTCTCGAGACGCCGCGTCCGGGAGATCTCGCGCTGATCGCACAGTTGAGTGAAGCGCACCGGCGGCTCAATGCGGAGCACTTCGACGATATGCTGAGCGCGGTGCCGATCCGACTGTCTGGGCGGATGGCCACACGTCTCGCGCACTATGATCCGGGGTCGAAGCACGTGGCCGCCGAGATCGTAATGTCGCGTAAACATGTGGTGAAGCACGGGTGGCGCGAAGCGATGCACACGTTGGTGCACGAGATGGTGCATCAGTGGCAGCATGAAAGCGGCGTGCCGCTCGATCACGGCGCCGGGTTTCGGAAGAAAGCACGCGAGGTCGGTATCACGCCGGCAGCGCGTCGCGACGTCATGCCGCTCGAGCGCAGGCGCCGCCGCGCCGCTGGCGGCGAGTAGGCGCCATGCGGCGTGCGGCGCGCATCCTCGGAGTGACAAGGATCGTGTTCGCGATCTTCGCCATCGCACACGCAGTGATGCCGTGCCCGCTCGCGGCGCAGGCGAGCTATCGAGACGCGATCGACCTGCCGGCGCTGCTCAAGCAATTGGCCAGCCCGATCGACACCGTGCGCGGGAGCGCGTTCTATCAACTGCTCTGGCAGCCGCAGCAGGGACCGTATGATGCTGCGGTGCGGACGCTCGCGCTGCTAAAGGCGAATCCGAAACGTGCGGTCGCGATACGCACGGCGCTGCGACGCGCACTAGCGCGCGAAAAGCGAGAGGCGTTGTTGCCGGGTGCGCGACCGCTGAAAGGGTTGTACAAGTCGTATCGTGAGGATCTGCGAAAGAGCGTCGACGCGATCCCGCAATAGCACACGTTTCGCGCCGGCCTCCAATCGGCAACGGCGCCGTCAAGCAAAATGCTCGACGGCGCCGTTGTTACGTCGGTTGGACGTGACGGCTTACGGCGTGACGGTCTGCACGCGCGCGGCCGTCCTGAACGAACTACCCTCTGAGATCACGCCCAACATGCCAGTCAGGCCACCGCTTACGTTCGTCGTTGTTTGCGTGGACACGCCGGTGCTGAGTCCCCAGGTGTTCAGGAATCCCGCCACACCGCTGAAATCGAAGAGTTCGAATTCGTACTGTGAGGCGCCCGCACCGTAGAAGCCGCGAGACCCAGCGATGGTCCATGCACGCGTTGCCGTGCCGGATCCTTGCGTCATCGACGATCCACCGGCGTCCCCGTACTCCACTGGCCACGGGCCGGCCATTTTGAGGCGAGCGTACGGCGTCGTGCCCGGTACCGTGACATTTGTTGTCAGCACGGGCCCTAGGGTGAACGAACGGTTGGCAATGTCGCGGTTGTACTGAATCACCGCACGCACGGAAGACATGTCCGCGGACGTCGCGCCGGCGTACTGCAAGTGGAAGTCACCGGGCAGGGTCTTCGAGGACGGGACGCCAAGAATGGTCGAGCCACCGGCGAAGTTCGAGAGCGTGCCTCCGGAGCCGTTGGCGGTCTGAAATAGGGCCGCGACTGTCACGGCGTCGGAGCCCGCGTTGGCCGTGGTAACGGTCGCGGTCGCTGGGGCAAAGGACTCGGAGACAGAAGCGAAATCGATCACTGGCACCGTGGCGCCTTCTCCGTAGTTCACGTTGCGACGAAGGACGACGCGATCGATCGCGATCGAGAATGCGGTCAGGTTCGTCGTCAGGCGATATGCGAACAGATCTGCCAATCGATTTTGCACATTGGTGATCTGGAACGCAGTGCCCGATGTCGTTGCCGTGCCGCTGCCGCCCGCGACGCTCACAGTGCCCGACTGCGCCTGGGACGCGTTCGTGGTCAGTCCGGCGAAGGTCGCGCTCAGTGTCTTGGCACCGCCCGGGTTGGACGTGCACTCGCTCGTCGCGACACCGCCCATTTCACTGGCCGTGTAGTTATAGATCGTGCCTTGGAACCCACCGCCGGTCTGATTCATCACCATTGCCACGCTGCCGACGCTGCCAGAGAACGAAAACGAGAACGTGTTGCCGCTCGGCGTGACGCGCGTCCACCCACCCGACGTGCCGTTTCGGTATGCCAACCAGAGCGGCATGCGCGTCGCATCGCAGAACTGCCACGCGATCGCACCACCGCCGCCACCACCCGCCGTCACGGTCAACGTCAGCGTCGCCGACTGATTCGCCGCGCCGGTACCCGTACCGTTCACGGTGACGTTCGAGTACGTGCCCGGCGTCGCGCCGGCGGTCGCAGTAAACGTCAACGTACTGCTCGCGCCGGTGACAGAGGTCGGTGCAAACGCGGCCGTCACGCCGGATGGCAAATTCGTGGCCGTCAGATCGACGTTGTTCGCGTAGCCGCCCGTGCGTGTGATCGTCACCGTGCTCGATCCCGTCGCACTTTGCACCACGGAGGAATTCGTCGCAGCGAGCGTGAATCCGGCAGCAGTGGTCACTGTAACGGTGAGGGTGGCGCTGCCTATAAGGGTGCCGGTACCGGTTCCGATGATCGCCAGCAGATAGCTACCTGTCGCAACGGCGCTACCAACAGTCACCGTAATTGTCGAAGACGTGGCGGTTACCGGGGTGGGCGCGAACGCAACCGTCATGCCGGCAGGCGCACCGGTCGCCGTCATGGCGATGTCGCCGGTGAGACCACCAACGCGCGTGATCGTCGCCACGGTCTGACCGCTGCTGCTTTGCGCGATGCTCAGCGCCGGCGGTGCGAGCGCCACCGTGACGCCCGGCGCCGCATTCACGGTGAGTGCCACGACGATTGTACGATCGGTCAACCCTGCCGTCGTGCCGCGCACCGTGAGATTGTAGGCACCCAGAGCGACGGCACTCGTCGTGCTCAACGTCAACGTCGTCGTCGTCGCGGTCGCGGGGTTCGGTGCGAATACACCGCTCACGCCAGCCGGCGCGCCCTCAAGTGCGAGCGCGATGTTGCCGGCGAATCCGCCGGATTTCGAGATGGTCAACGTGGTCGTCGCCTGGCCGCCTACGGTGGCCGTCAGCGCCGCTGGCGTAGCCGAGATCGTGTATGCCGGCGTCGATGGAGCCGTCACCGTCAACTGCACGGTGGCGGTCTGCGTGGTGACACCGGCTGCCGCCGCGCTGATCGTGACGGCGTACGAGCCGACGGGTGTGGTGCTCGCGACAACGAGTGTCATCGTGCTCGTCGTCTCGGCGCTCGGAATGGGACCCGGTGTGAAGCTCGCCGTCGCATCCGTCGGCAACCCGGTCGCAGTCAACGTGACCGCACCCGACGCGCCGTTTGTACGTGTGATCGTGACGGGCACGGTCACCGGAGTGCCTTGCACTGCCGTCGCCGTTCCCGAACCGACCGAAATCGTAATCGCTGGCGTTGGCACCGTGATCGTGTATGAGACCGTCTGACTCGTCACCCCCGTGCCGCTCGCACGCAGCGTGATGGTGTTGCTGCCCGGCAATGCGGTCTGATCTACATTGATGGTCGCGGTGCTGCTGGTGGTCGATGCGCCGAGTGACGGCGGCGCGAACAGTACCATCACGCCAGAGGGCACGCCTTCTGCCGTCAGCGACACCGTCCCAACGAAGGATCCGGTTCGCGAAATCGTCAACGATGTTGACGACGACGCTCCACGGGCTGCCGTGCCACTCGCGGCGCTCGCCGAAAGCGTGATGCCAGCCGCTGCGGGCGGTGGCGTCGTGTCGCTGCCGCCGCCGCTGCACGCGACGAGGAGAGAGCTGAGACCAAGTGAGAAGAGAATACGGCGCATCACAGTCCTCGTCGGCGGTGCATAAATTAAGGATTCGACTGCGCCGAAATCCGGCTGGCAGACGTCCGTTGAGATTACTACCGCTTGTCCGAAAACGGGAGACTCCGTGTATCTTCACGAGACCGTCTGGATGACTCCGGTTCCGCACCAATTCCTCCGACTTGATTCGCCGTCATGGCTCACGCGAACGCTTCCGCCGTACCATCAGCGCTGCCGTCTGTCGCACTCACGGCGCACGCTGCCGATCTCTTCAACATCGACGCCGCGCTGACCGAAGAAGAGCGCGCCATTCGCGACACGGTCCGCGCGTTCGTTGACGAAAAAATCGCCCCGATCATTGGCGATTGTTACGTACAAGGGCGATTCCCGAAGGAGCTGATTCCTGAGCTCGCCGAACTCGGCGTGCTCGGCGCGAACCTCCCGGAAGAGTACGGTTGCGCCGGACTTTCCAGCGTCGCGTACGGACTCATCATGCAAGAACTCGAGCGAGGGGATTCGGGCATTCGATCCTTCGCGTCCGTTCAGGGCGCGCTCGTGATGTATCCGATCTTCGCGTTCGGTTCTGAAGCACAGAAGCGGCACTTTCTCCCGAAACTCGCGAACGCCGAACTCATCGGATGCTTTGGACTGACCGAGCCCGACTACGGATCGAATCCGTCGGGAATGATCACGCGTGCGCGTCAGCAGCAAGACGGCAGCTGGGTTATTAACGGCGCGAAGATGTGGATCACCAATGGATCGATGGCGGACATCGCGATCATCTGGGCGAAGACGGGCGAAAGCACGGAAGACACGAGTATCCGCGGATTTATCGTCGATACGAAGTCGCCGGGATTCACGGCGCGCGATCAGAAGGGAAAGTTGTCCTTGCGCGCATCGGACACGTCGGAACTTGTCCTCGTCGATGTGCACGTTGCGGCCGACGCGATCCTTCCAGAGAGCAAGGGACTCAAGAGTCCGTTGATGTGCCTCACGCAGGCCCGTTATGGCATTTCGTGGGGCGTGCTCGGCGCCGCGCTGTCGTGCTTCGAAGAAGCCGTGTCGTATTCAAAAAGCCGCGTGATGTTCGACAAGCCGATCGGCGGTTTTCAGATCCAGCAGGTGCGACTGGCCGACATGCTGACCGAGATCGTGAAGGGACAGTTGGTCGCGCTGCACCTCGGCCGCATGAAGGACGCAGGCAATTTCACGCCAACGCAGGTGTCGCTCGCGAAACGGAACAACGTGAGTATCGCGACCGACATCGCGCGCGAGACCCGTCGGTTGTTGGGCGCGAACGGCATTCTGGCCGAGTACGGCGCGATGCGGCACATGGCCAACCTAGAGAGTGTGTACACGTACGAGGGGACGCACGACATGCACTCGCTGATCCTGGGGCAGGCGATCACGGGGGTGGGGGCGTTCAAATAGCGTCGAGGGGGCGCAAACATGACGCCCGCGTCGCATTGCGCCCTCCCCGCCTTACGCCCTAGCTTCCTCGTTAGCCAGTGCGATCCCGCCCGCGGGCGGCGCCCAGGCCCTCCACCAATCTGACTCTCAAGCCGGAGCAACCGCGGTGAAAATCGCCGTGTGCATCAAGCGCGTCCCGGTGATGGAAGTGAAGTTCGCCATCACTGCCGACGGCTCCCGTGTCGATGAAACGGGACTCAAGTACGACATCAATGATTTCGACCTGTGGGCCATCGAAGCCGGCCTGCAGTTGAAGGAAAAGAACGGGAACGTCGGCGAGGTTGTCGCGATCTGCCTGGGCACCGATACCGCTCAGGAACAGATTCGCAAGGCGCTCGCGATGGGCGCCGATCGCGGTGTGTTGCTCAAGGCGGACAGGGCGCCGGCGGATGGACTCGCCGTAGCGCGCGCACTGGCGGTTGAACTCAAGGACGGCGGCTACGACCTGATTCTGATGGGTCGCATCGCGATCGACTCGATGAATCAAATGACCGGCCCGATGGTCGCCGAGATTCTTGATCTGCCGTGCGTAACGAATGTCTTTCGTCTCGACATCACCGGCGCGACCGGTCGCGCGGAACGTGCACTCGAAGGCGCGTCTGAAGTCGTCGAGTTTCCGCTGCCCGCCGTGCTGACGATTGATGACGGCCTGAACAAAGAACGGTTGCCGTCGCTGAAAGGCATCATGGCGGCGAAGAAGAAACCACTTGACGTGAAGCCAGCGCAACTGGGTGACGCGCACGTGATAGTGGCGAAGATGTCGCTGCCCCCGGAGCGTGCGGCCGGTCGCATCTTGGGCGACAGTTCGGCCGCGGTGCCGGAACTAGTCCGTCTCCTCCAGACTGAAGCGAAGGTGCTCTGACAATGGCCAACGTTCTTGTATTCGCAGAGACGCGCGGCGGTGAGCTGCGCAAGGTCGCGCTCGAGGCGGTGACGGCCGCTCGGGGGCTGGCCGAGCAGTCTGGCGGTGGCAGTGTGCATGCGGTGATCGCCGGTGCCGTGAGCATTGGTGCGCACGCGGACGCACTCGCGCAGCACGGCGCCGACCGGGTGCTCGTGCTCGAGCATGCGGGATTCACGCAGTACAATCCGGAAGCGCTTGCGGCGACGCTCGCGCAGCGGTTGTCTGGCGGCACATACAGCTACGCGATCTTCAGCGCGACGTCGCAAGGGCGCGATCTGTCGCCGCGCGTGGCCGCGAAGATGAACGTCGGTCTCGTGCCGGATCTCACGGGATTCCGCATTGAAGGTGGCGCCGTGGTTGGAGAGCATCCGCAGAACAACGGCAAAGTCGTCGCGACGTTGTCGCTGAGCGCGACACCCGCGTTGCTGCAGGTGCGGCCGGCGGCGTTTCAGCCGGTTATTAACGCCAAGGCGCTCGTCACGGACGCTATCACATCGGCGACCGATCCCAACGCGTCACGTGTGAAGACCGTGGAACTTAAGCAGGGCAACACTGGCAAGATCGATCTCAACGACGCACCGGTGATCGTCGCCGGCGGTCGCGGCCTCAAGGCCGCTGAGAACTTCAAGCTGTGCGAGGATCTCGCCGAAGCGTTCGGCAACGCCGCGGTCGGTGCGACGCGCGCGGTGACCGACGAAGGGTGGCGTCCACATTCGGATCAGATCGGCCAGACGGGCCGCAATGTCAGCCCGAATCTGTACATCGCCGTCGGCATCTCTGGCGCCATCCAGCATCTCGCGGGTATGCGCACGTCGAAAACGATCGTGGCGATCAACAAGGATAAGGATGCCCCCATCTTCAAGATCGCGGACTATGGTATCGTCGGTGATGTCTTTGAAGTCATGCCGGCGTTGACAGCGGCGGTGAAGGCGGCGAAAGCGCAGGGCTGAGGACGTTTGGTTTCGACCGACCGCCGCGAGTTCCTCAACGGGAGCTCGCGGCGGTTTTTCGTGCTACCTCGCGAGATACCCGCCATCGACCGGCAACGCGACGCCCGTCACGAATGACGCCCCCGGCGTGCACAGCCACACGACCGCATTCGCGACTTCGGCCGGGAGCCCCAGCCGGTTCATTGGGTGCAGCGCTTCGAGGGCTTGTCGTGCCTCGGGCGTCGAGAGCACGCCGGCACGTTCGAGCATCGGCGTTTCGATGAACCCAGGACAGACCGCATTGATGCGAATGCCCTTCGCTGCGTAATCGAGCGCGGCCGTCTGTGTGAGGCCGATCAACGCATGTTTTGAGGCGGCATAGGCCGCTGACGAGGCAAAGCCAACTATGCCAAGAATCGACGCGCAGTTGACGATCGCACCGCCGCCGCTGTCAAGCATCAGTGGGATTTCGTAGCGCATGCACAGCCACGCACCGGTGATGTTCACGTCGAGGGTGTGTCGCCATGCCGCGACCGTGATATCGGCCGCAGGGGCTTGATGGCCTTCAATGCCGGCATTGTTGAACGCGGCGTGCAGCATGCCGAATTTGTCACGAACCAGTTCCATCAGCGCGCGGACATCATCCTCCCGGCTCACGTCGCAATGCACGCTCAGCGCGGCGCCGTCCTCGGCATGAATGAGATCAGCCGTCTCACTCCCTCCCTTTTCGTCGATACCCGCGATGATGACTCGCGCGCCCGCGCGCGCGAAGGCCAGTGCCGCCGCTCGCCCGATTCCGGACCCGCCCCCGGTCACCAGCGCCACTTTCCCCGTCAGATCTCCGTACATGTCTTCCTCCGATGCGAGACGTCGTCCGCTCCATGGAGGGAACGTTGTTGGTCGAACCGCACGAAATACATCGGTATTCCCCCGACTCGCTGTGGGGGCCGTACCGTTCCACTGCTTGTCGGGGGCAATGCCGCGCTCTAGCTTCGCCAGATGACCCTGTCCAACCTCATCTTCGCGGTCATTCTGGTCGTCGCGCTCGCCTTCTTCACGCGCAGTGCGCGCCGTCTGGTCCGCTGGCTCAAGATCGGCCGCACCGACGTTCGTACCGATCATCCGGACGTGCGCACGAAGAATCTGCTGCTCATCGGTATCGGGCAGTCGAAGATCCTCCGTGACCCGATCGGCGGCATGATGCACGCCCTCGTCTTCTGGGGCTTTTGCATACTGGGACTGGGCACGCTCGAGATCATGATGCAAGGGCTCTACACGCCGTTCACGTGGCACGTGATCCTGCCGCGGTTCCTGTATCTGCCCTACGTGGTGTCACAGGAAATCTTCGCGGTCTTCGTGTTGATCCCTGTGTTCTACCTGTTGTATCGGCGCATCGTGATCCGACCGAAGCGCTTTCATGGCGATCCGGTGCATGGCGGCGACGCGATCTTTATCCTGAGCATGATCGCCGTGCTCATGGTGACGTTGCTGTTGCTGTTCACGATGGAACTCCGCACGGGCGCCTCAGCCGACGGCCGTGTCATTTCGTCGTTGCTGCTGCCGCTCGTCAGCGGTGTGTCGGAAGGCGCGGCGCACCTCGTCGCACGCACATCGTGGTGGATTCACGCGGTCTTGATTCTGTATTTCCTGAATCACTTGCCGGGCTCCAAGCATCTGCATGTCCTGACGTCGCTGATCAACGTCTGGTTCTCGAACACGAGCGGGCCCGGTACGGTCGGCGCGATGCGTCCGATGGATCTCGAGGCGGAAAACGCCGAGCAGTTCGGTGCTGCAGACGTCGAGCATTTGTCGTGGAAGAACCTCTTGGACGGCTACTCGTGCACCGAGTGCGGCCGTTGCACCGCCGTGTGCCCGGCGAACATTACGGGCAAGACACTGTCACCGCGCATGATCGTCGTGAAGACGCGTGCGCGGCTGACCGAGAAGGCGCAGGTACTCGATGCCATGGGCCTTGGCGCTACGGCGACAGCAGAACAGCAAGCCGTGCTGGACAAGAAGTTGCTCGACAACTGGATCACTGAAGACGAACTGTGGGCCTGCACGAGCTGCCGCGCGTGCGTGGAGGAATGCCCGGTGTCGATCGATCAGCTCGATATCATCAACGAGCTGCGTCGTGACCTCGTGTTGATGGAATCGCGTTTCCCGGACGAATTGGCGCCGGCGCTCACCTCACTTGAACGCAATGGCAGTCCGTGGGCATTCAGCGCGTCTGATCGCGAGCAGTGGGCCGAAGGCATGGAGATTCCGACGATGGCCGAGATGGCCGCAACAGGCGCACAGCCGGATATCCTGTTCTGGGTCGGCTGCATGGGATCGTTCGACGATCGCGCGAAGAAGATCACCGTCGCCTTCGCGCGCATTCTGCAGGCCGCGCACGTCAAGTTCGCCATCCTCGGGCAGGAGGAGACCTGTCACGGCGATCCCGCACGCCGCATGGGCAACGAGTACCTGTATCAAATGCTCGCGAAGGGCGTGATCGAAACGCTCAACGGCTATCAGGTGAAGACGATCGTCACCTTCTGCCCACACTGCTTCCACCAGATGGGCAACGAGTTCCCGGATCTTGGTGGACATTACGAAGTCATTCACCACACCGAGTACATCGAACGACTGCTGGGCGAAGGGCGCGTGCCCCTCGATACCGAGCATGGCCAGCGCCTCAAGATTGCCTATCACGACTCGTGCTACCTTGGCCGCTACAACGAGATCTATGACGCGCCACGCGTGACGCTCCGCAAGGCACTGCCGATGATGGAGCTCGTCGAACCGGTACGCACGAAGAGCCGCGGCCTGTGCTGTGGGGCGGGCGGCGGCCGCATGTGGATGGAAGAAACGCAAGGCAAGCGCGTCAACGTCGAGCGCAGCGAAGAGTTGCTGGCGACCGGCGCGGATCAGATTGCGGTTGCCTGTCCGTTCTGCATGACGATGATCACCGACGGCGTCACCGGCGCCGGGAGCGCCGTGCCAGTGCTCGATATCTCGGAGGTCGTCGCAAGCCGACTGCTGGCGCCCGCAGGCACGCCATAGGGCGACTACTTGATCTGGAGCGCCGCTTGAGCGGCGGTCATCGCGTCGCCGCCGAAGTCGACGACGGCGTATAACGTGTAGTGGCCCTTCGCAAGCTTCGGCATAGCGACTCTAAATCGCTGCGTCGCGCCGGCCTTGACGATCAGTGAGTCGGCCAGCAGCACGGTGGTGACCAGTTCGTCATCCCCGCTGCGCACCTGCACCTCGCCGACAATAGCGGCCGCCTTCGTGCCCGTGTTCTTGTAGGTGACTTCGATCGAGTCGCCTTTGCGCACCATGTCGCGCACCTCGCCATTGAGGCCGGTCGACACCGCAGCGGCGACTGGTGGTCCGCTCTCGGTGATCGCCTGTGACCAGAGCGCCGCAGGTGTCAGGCACAGCGACGCGACCATGGTCGCCGCGCAGGACAGCGTGGAAAAGACGGAGCGGACGGCGTCGAGCATGGGTATCGGGAGTGAGTGACCTGGCGAACTCTACCCACACCCTTTGGAATATTGATGCCAGAACGGTTGAGGTCGCTGCCGGTCGAAAGTGTTTCATGAATGGCCCGGAAGGGGCACGAAATCCTCAGACAGCGTCATGCCTGCGGCCCCGTTTCACACTCGGCACCCCCGCAGGTATGTTGGCAGCGCACTACATGTTGGCGCATCGCAACAGTATTTCCGGCTCTCGATCAACCGCCGGTGCGCCTTGAGTTGCTGGTGGCACGGGTTAGGCTCACCTCATGATTCGCCTCGTCAGACCACTCGCTGGCCCCTCAGCCGGCGCCGCAGTCGTGTTATTCCTGGCGGTCTCAGCCGCGGTGGCGGCGCCGCGTGGTTCGCTGATGGCCCAGCAATCCGCGACCAAGCCTCCTAGTGACGCGCCGTATCGGGATGCTCGACGATCCGCGGCCGATCGCTCGCAGGATCTGCTGGGCCGCATGACGCCCGACGAAAAGTACTGGCAGCTGTTCATGATCCCTGGTGATCGCGACGATCCGGCGCAGGACTACCACAACGGCGTGTTCGGTTTGCAGGTCAACGTCCCGGCGACGATGCGGGCCATTGCGGCTCGTAGCGACACGGTGCCGGCCGCCGACGTCGCGCGCGCGCACGCGGAACGCATCAATGCGCTGCAGCGGTGGTTCGTGAACGAAACTCGGTTGGGAATTCCACTGCTGCCGTTTGAAGAGACCCTACATGGACTGACGCGCGAAGGCGCGACGGTCTTTCCACAATCGATCGCGTTGGCCGCGACATGGGACACCGCCATGATGCGTCGTGTGGCCACCGCGATCGCAGAAGAAACGCGAAGCCGCGGTGTGCGTATGTCGCTCTCGCCGGTCATCAACATCGCGAATGACGTGCGCTGGGGGCGTGTCGAAGAGACGTACGGCGAAGACCCGTGGCTGACATCTGCGATGGCGCGTGCCTACATCGCGCCGCTTGAGCAGCACGGCATCATCACATCCCCCAAGCATTTCATTGCGAATATCGGCGACGGTGGTCGCGACAGCTATCCGATCGACATGAATGAGCGGCAGCTCCAAGAGCGTTTCTATCCCCCGTTCCTGTCGGCGATTCGTGACGCGCATGCGCGCGCTGTCATGAGTTCGTACAACGCCGTCAACGGCGTTCCCGCGTCACAGAATCATGCACTGCTCACGAACGTGCTGAGGCGCGGTTGGGGTTTTGACGGCATCGTGATCTCCGATGCGTCCGCAGTAGGTGGTGCGACCGTGTTGCATCATACGGAAGCGTCTGCGGCGACGGCCACGAAGCGCGCGATCGAGGCGGGGTTGGACGTGATGTTCGAATCGTCGTATGGGCAGTCGCATACATATCTGCCGGCGTTTCGAAACGGCGGCATCGCGCCCGCCGCGATCGATAGCGCGGTCGCGCGTGTGCTTCGCCTCAAATTCGCGATGGGTCTATTCGAAACCGCACAAGTCAATGCCGATAGCGCGGCGTCACTCGCGCGGTCGCCAGCCCATGTCCGCCTCGCCCGTGACGCGGCTGCCGCGTCGCTGGTGTTGTTGCGCAACGAACACGCGAGGTTGCCGTTGGCGCTGACGGTCAGGCGCATTGCCGTGATCGGCGAAGATGCCTCGGAGGCGCGTGTGGGTGGGTATTCCGCGCCCGGTGCGCGTGCCGTCAGTGTGCTGGAGGGCATTCGTGTCGGCGCGCCCCGCGGCGTGATGGTGCGCAGTGCGCCGGGGGTGCCGCGCCTATGGCGTCCATATGTGGTCATCCCTCACGCTGCGTGGTCGCACGATGAAAGCGGCGCCGTCACGCCAGGTGTCCGCGGTGAATATTGGAATAACATCACCATGGCGGACGCGCCGACGATCACGCGCAGCGATGCGCAGGTCGATTTCCAATGGACACTCAATTCCCCGGGGCGCGGCATTCCGTTTGACTGGTACTCGGTGCGTTGGCGCGGCACGGTGAAAGTGCCACTCGGTGGTGTGCGCACGATCGCGGTGGAAGGCAATGACGGCTATCGATTGTATCTCGATGAACGTCTGGCAATCGAAAATTGGAAGAAGCAGTCGTACGAGACGCGCGTGATACCGTTGACGTGGGCGCCCGGATCATCGCACGCAGTGAGACTGGAATACTTCGAAGCGACGGGTAACGCACGTCTCAAGCTCCTGTGGGACGCTGGCGTGCGCGACACGCGCGCGCAAAATATCGTGAAGGCAGCGGCGATCGCGCGCGCCAGCGATGTGGCGGTGATCGTCGCCGGCATCGAAGAGGGTGAGTCCCGCGACCGTGCGAAGCTTGGGCTGCCCGGCGAGCAGGAGGCATTGATCCGCGCCGTCGCCGCGACGGGGACGCCCGTCGTGGTCGTACTGATTGGTGGCAGTGCGATCACAATGCCATGGCTCGATCGCGTGGATGCGGTCGTCGACGCGTGGTATCCCGGGCAGGAAGGTGGTCACGCGATCAGCGATGTGTTGTTCGGACACGTGAACCCGGCAGGCCGTTTACCGTTGACGTTCCCGCTGCTCGAAGGGCAGGTGCCGCTGTACTACGCGCACAAGCCGACGGGGCGTGGCGACGACTATCTCGACCTGACCGGTCAGCCGCTTTTTCCATTCGGTCATGGCCTGTCCTACACCGCGTTCGCCTATCGTGATCTCGCGGTCGACGTGCGCGCCGCGACCGACAGTATCGCGATGATTGTGACCGCGACGGTGCAGAATGCCGGATCGCGAACTGGCGACGAAGTCGTGCAACTCTATCTGCACGACGTATTGGCGTCGGTCGCGCGGCCGATCATCGAGCTGGCCGGCTTCACGCGCGTGACCCTCGGCGCAGGCGAATCGCGGACGGTCTCGTTTCGCGTGTCGCGCGCGCAGCTTAGCATGCTCGATGCCGACATGCGCCGCGTCGTTGAGCCGGGCGTCTGGCGCGTGCTGGTTGGTGCGTCGTCACGGGACATTCGCCTGCGCCGAGAAGTCGAGGTCCGGTAGCGCGCCCTGTCGCGGCGGACTTCTTCGTCGCGTTTGCGTGAAGCGGTCGGCAAGACGACTACGGTGCCGAGGAGTCTCGGATTCGCCGGGCGTGAATGACGGACCTCACGTCGTGATGCCAAGCCGGAAGCGTCCACGTTATCGCGGCCACCTCACACTGCGCTAGCAGGCCGATCAGTATCGCGACGGGGAGGAACAGGGTTGAGCCGTACGCGAACAGGAACAGGCAGCCACCAAAGAGCGCCGCTCCCATCGCTTTCGCGCTCCACGCGTGATAACTCGCGCCCTTTCCGAATTTCGCCAGCGACGCTCCGTAGTTCGCAAATTCGGCGACGATGAGTAGGGCGATCGGCGCGCGCCACGGTCGCAGTGCCTCCGGATACGTCATCCACGCCGCAGCGGCGATCGCGAGATAGAACACGGTGTCGACGAGACTGTCTGCCAGCCGAAGCCCCGCCGTCGAGGCGTTCGCCTGCCGTGCAATGATGCCGTCGAACACGTCGGAGAGGAAGCCGGCGATCAGACACACGGCGATCCATCGGGTATCGTAGGACGCATAGGTAATCCACAGGGCTCCCGGCGCCAACAGCAGTCGCACAATCGTCAGCGCCATCGCCAACGCCCAGCCCGTGCGCGCCTGCATCAGTGGCGACATCCGGCGGCAAGGTTGGATATGTAATACTTCACGCACTCAGTCACGCGCCGTTTCCGTGAAGGGCGCGGACTTCCCGCATTCCCACGTTTTTTCCAGCGGAGTTCTCATGGCACCTCGCACAACTCGAGCATCCTTCTCAGTGCAGACCACAGTGCTCGCCGCCGTCTCGCTCGCATTCGTCGCGGTAACGCTTGGCGCGCAACCGACGAAATCCGTGAAGGTCAAGGAAGACAAGCCCGGCCTCCTGAAGCTGGCGAAGATATCCGCGGACTCCGCGATCGCCATCGCGCGCGCCACGCTCCCCGGCGCCACGATTTCGTCGGCGGAGATTGAGAACGAGGATAGCGCGCTCATCTACTCGTTTGACATGAAGATCGCGGGCAAGAAGGGTACAGAAGAAGTTCATATCGACGCGAAGACGGGCAAGGTGCTCAAGCAGGAGCACGAAGGCGCTGCGGCCGAGAAGAAAGAGAAGGCAGAGGAAAAAGCCGAAAAAGCGGCGAAGGCAAAGAAAGGCAAGCCGCCGGTCTGATGCCACTGCGTCATCTGACGTAATTCGGTCACGTTACAGCGCCGAGGGTAGCCCGATGCGAAAGGTGCTGCCCTCGGCGCTACTCGCGTGCAGCGACAGAGTGCCGTGATGCACATTCACAAGCGCCTGAGCGATCGCGAGACCCAACCCTGCGCCGTCGTGGGCACGCTGTGCAGCGTCCGGAACCGTGCGGCGAAATCGGTCGAAGAGCGCATCCTGTAAGGCTGTCGGAATCCCGGGGCCGTGATCGATCACGTCGATGCTGACGCGCGATCCATCCCGTGCGACGCGCGCCACGATCGCCGACTCGCGAGGCGCGAAGCGCAACGCGTTGTCGAGCAGGTTCAGCAGCGCGCGCTCAAGCAGTTGCTCAGCGCCGTCGACGATCATGGGTTCTTCACCATCGACTTCCACGAGTAGCCCAACGCCACGTTCTTCCGCGATGCCGCGCACCAGCGCGGCAGTTTCGCGAACCAGCGCCGCGACATCGCACGGAGTATGTGGTGCCGGCAAGCCTCCCGCATCGGCCCGCGCGAGCAGGAACAGATCCGCGACCAATCGCTCGAGCCGCGCCGTGACGCGATCGAGTCGCGTCAGCGTCTCCCGATACTCCTCCGCCGACCGCGCATCCTTCGCCCGCGTGACGTCGATTTCGGTGCGCAACACGGCGATCGGCGTCCGCAATTCGTGCGATGCGTCGGCGACAAATTGGCGTTGTTGCGAGAACGCGCTGTCGATTCGCGACAGCATGCCATTCAGTACCAGCGTCAGTCGACCCAGCTCATCGTTCGGCGAAACAACCGGTAGTCGCTCATGCAGGTCACCGCTGCCGAGCGTTGCGGCGCGCGCCGTCAGTGTCTCGATCGGCGCCAGCGCTGCGGTCGCCAACAGCCACGTGACAAAGGCGGAGAGCAGAATCGCCAGACCGGCGGCGACGAGGTATGCGCGCTGCACCGCCTCGAGCGTCTCATGATCTTCGAACAATGACCTGATAGCGGTGATGCTGAAGCGCGCGCGCGGTGCGGTGATGACTTCGGTGCGGATTCGCGTGCCGCCGCTTTCGCCGTCGCTCGTCTGCGTGATGAATCGCGCGGAGTCTGCCGACGATGCGACTCCCACGGGCAGGGGGCGTACGACCAGACTCACATCGCGGAAGCGCACGTCGTGCGTTGATGTTTCGATGGCGTCTTCGACGGGCTTACCGCGGTCGAGTTCCGTGCGCAGGTCGCGCACCAAAGTGTTTGTCGCGGACTCGAGCAATCGATCTCCGCGCTGGGCCAGCAGACGCGCGACGGCGAGATATGAGCCGCCTTCGATGAGCAGCACGATCACCGCGAGCATGGCCGCGTGTCGCCAAGCCAGCCTGGCACGGATCGAACTCATTCGGCCGGTGTCGCATCGGCCGCGTGCGCGACCAGTCGATAGCCAGCACCGCGACGTGTCTCGATCATGCGGACTTCCTGCGGCCCTTCCAGTTTGCGGCGCAGTCGTGCCATCAGCACTTCGACGTTGTTCGAGAACGGATCGTGATTGTCGTCCCATACGTGCGCCGATATCGATACCCGGCTCACCAACGCCTCCGCATGACGCGCCAGATGCTCCAGCAGCGCGTACTCACGCGTCGTCAGCGGCAACGCACGCTCGCCGCGGCGCGCGGTCTGGCATCGTGTGTCAACAACGAGATCGCCGACGGTGAGCACATCCGCGACCGTGGCGCGTGGGCGCCGCAGCAACGCACGTAGTCGCGCCACGAGTTCGGCGAACGCAAACGGCTTGACGAGATAGTCGTCGGCGCCGGCATCGAAGCCCGAGACCTTGTCGTCCAACGCGGTGCGCGCGGTCAACATGATCACCGGCACAGCGATCGCACGCCGACGGAGTTCCCGGCAGACGTCGAGCCCGTCACGACGCGGGAGTGAAAGATCGAGGATGATCGCGTCGTACTCGTTCAGCGCCGCCTGCAGATTCGCCTCGACACCGTCGGCCACCACGTCCACCGCGAACGAGAGTTCGCGAAGGCCGCGAGCCAGCGATTCGGCGAGCGGTGCCTCGTCTTCGACCAGCAGCAGGCGCACCCGGTCAGCTCCAGCCGACGCGCATCACCTGAATCTCCTGCTTGACCACACCCATCTCGTACTTCTGCACCGTCTTCTCTCCGAATTCGAGTCCCAGTTCAGCGATACGCACGCGAAACTGCGGTAGGGCAAGTCGGCCTGGATCCGCGATGAACGCGACCCCGCCGGGTTTGAGCGACTTGGCGAGGCACTCCGCTATCAGTGTCGCGTACTCCTTCTCGTACAGCACGTCGGCGGCGATGATCACATCGAACTGGCCGATATCATCCGGCCACGCGCGCCAATTCACTAGCCGCACATCCGGCTCGCGACCGAGATTGCGTTTGGCGTTGCCGCGTGTCACGTGCAACGCATCGTCGTAGTAGTCGGTCGAAGTGACGTCGAACCCGGCCTGCATGGCGGCGATGCTCGGCAGGCCGAGTCCGCAGCCCATTTCGAGCAGGGTACGGCCGCGACCGTCTTCCCGCAGAAGCGTTGCAGCAAGCACTCTCGCCGACGGCCACAAGTCTGCCCAGTACGGCAACCGCTCATCCAAGACGTAGTCAGCTTCGCTGATCAAGTGGTCGGCGTTGGCCGGCTTGAGCAACGTCCACGTCAAATCGCCGACCTCGACCTCTTCTGTCGCTGTCATGAAGCGCCGACTGAGGGCGGCATCGAGCGCGTCGTCATGCAGAGCCGAGAGCACTTCCATTGGCGCGTCACTCATGGGAGGAGAATCGCATCGAATACGCCGCCGGGTAGCGCTGTGTCGCAGTCCTCTGGCACCACGAGCAGCGCATCCGCATCGGCCATCGCGCGAAACAAATTCGAACCTTGTGCGCCGGCGAGATGTGCATCGAAGCCGCCATCATGCCGGCGCGTGAGCGCCACGCGGACGAAGTACGTCAGCGGCGCGGGGGTGTCGAATCGCTGTCGCATGGTGGCCGAGATCGTCCGGAGCATTGTTCGATGATGTCCTCCCATGCGTCTGAGCAACGGCCAGCCGAACAGCGTCGCCGTCACCATGGTCGACACGGGGTTCCCTGGAAGCCCCAGCCACGTCACGCCGCGTACATGCCCGGTACCGATCGGACCGCCGGGTCGGATCTTCGCGCGCCAGAAATCCACCGACCCGCCAAGCTGTACGAGCGCGTCGCGGGTGAAGTCGTATGCGCCGACGGAAACGCCACCGGTCGTCATAAGCACGTCGCAACCACCGGCGATAGCCGCCGCGATGCCGTCCACAGTGCCCGCTAAGGTATCGGGCATTAACGGTGCCACCGTGACGTCGGCGCCCGCCGCGCGCAGCAACGGCGGCAGCGCGTACGTGCTCGACGCGACGATACGACGTCCGCTGTGCACCTCAGCAAATCGGTCGAGCAGCACCAGTTCGTCGCCGCCAGAAAGAATCGTCACGCGCGGTCGACGATGCACACGTACGTGCGCCGCACCAATGCTCGCAAGGACCCCAAGGTGCGCCGGCCCGATCGTCGTCCCATCGCCGAAGAGCCGGTCACCCTCGCCGACGTCCTCACCGCGCGGACGGATGTTGCCGCGGCCGGCGACATCGCGTGCATCGTGTACCCGCACCACGACTTCGCCGCGATCGGTGTCCTCGACGCGAATGACGGCGTCGGCGCCCTCGGGAACGGGCGCTCCGGTCATGATGCGAACCGCGGTACCCGCGCTCACGACCGGCAGCACCGATGGGTCCGCACCAGCGGTGATCGTGCCCATGACATCGAGGCTGACAGGTGTGCCGCTACTGGCCGATGCGAGGTCGGCGCGTCGCACCGCGTAGCCGTCCATGCCGGCGTTGTCCCACGGCGGCAGGGCGACCGGACTGGTCACGGCTCGCGCGAGCGCACGCCCGTGCGCATCCTCCAATGCCACCAGCTCCAAACCGAGCGGCGTCGCGGCGGCGAGAATCGCCGAGAGGGCCTCCGTGTAACTCAGCGCCACAATGATTTCGCTGACTACCGCGTGCTGTTCGCGACGCGCAAACCGGCGAGCGTGCTGACCAGCAGATCCTGTACGCGTTCGACCTCACGATTGGGCACCGTGAAGCTGTTGCACATCATCGAGAAAATCACGACGTGCCCGTCGGCGCTGTTGACGTAGCCGGAGAGTGATCGGGCCTTGTCGAGCGTCCCCGTCTTCGCGCTGGCATTGTTTGCCGCCGGCGAGTTCTTCATACGATTGGCGATCGTGCCGTCGACGCCCGCCAGCGGCAACGCCGACCGATAGAGATCCGCCCAGGGAGCGCGATGCATGGCATCGAGCACGCGCACCAACGCGCGCGGTGTCACGTAGTCATGCCGCGACAGTCCGCTGCCGTCGCGATACGCCGCGTGCTCGTTGGAGATGCCGAACGTCGCGAGCGTGCGCACACTGACGGCGCGGGCGCTGTCCGCGTCGCCGCTGCCGGATGCGACCAACCCCGCCGTGCGAAAGAACAACTCGGCGATCTGATTCTGCGAAGGCTTTTGCAGCATCGGCAACACCTCGCGAAGTGTCGGCGACTCGAGCGTGGTCAACGTGTCCTCGCGCACTGCCGCGGCCGTTACGGGTGAACCACCGTCCACCTTGATGCCACGCGAACGCAATCGCTCGCGCAACGCCGAGCGGTACGCATCGCCCGGATGACGATAGGACATCGAAATGCGCACGCTATCGCCAACGGGGATCGTCCCCGTCACGTGAATCGCCGCGGCCACGGAATCGTACGACGCCTCGATGCGGTAACCCGTATCACTCGCGAGTCGCGTCGTTGCGTCGATCGACACCCTCGGGTAGGTCGTCGTCGGCGCCGTCTGCACCGACGGTTTCTTGCCCGCCTTTGCCGCACCGCGCACGACTACATGCAGCAGCCCTTCGTTGAAGAGCAGTTCGTCAACGGCCGCACCCGATGGCGAATCGTTGTCGTCGATCTCCCAGCCAAAGCCGGTGGTCGATCCCACGAACGCGTCGCCAAGGGACACCACGTCTCCGGTGATGCGCGTGATACCGCGCGCCAACAGGGCATCGACGATCGGATCGAACGCCGCCATCGCGTCGCCCGTGCGCATCGCGTCACTGACACTCGGATCGCCGCGGCCAACAACACCAAGGTGGCCGCGAAACACCTTCCCACGCTGGACACCTTGCAACACGATCGGCGTCTTCCAACGGTAGTCGGGGCCGAGCACCTGCATGGCAATCGCGGTCGTGAGCAACTTCTGGTTCGACGCCGGCATGAAGAGCTTGTCGGCATCGTGCGCGAACAGCGTATCCCCGGTTGTCGCATCGACAATCAGCATGCCCCATCGCGCATTGCGCCACGTCGGCGACGCGACCGCGGAGTCGGCGATGTGCGTGATGATCTCTCGAGCGGTCGGGGGCACGACCGGCGGTACCGCGACCATCACCGGTGGAATCGGCTCGGGTCTGTGGCCGGCCGTTGGAGCCGGTCGCACGGGTCGCCCCGCACAGCCCATCGCACTAACGAGGAGGAATGCCGCGGCGACGGAAGTCTCTCTACTCATAAAGTCTCACGACGCATCTACTTCATACTGACTACTCAACGTCGCATCCTCGGCGAGATGGACTTTCACAACGCGCGCGGTCGTATGCGCAAGCGCGGCCTGCATGCGTTCGCAGATGAAGCGCGCCAGATTCTCGCCCGTCGGTATCCGCGTGCCGTCGGCGAACTCGGGCACATCGAGATTGATATTCTTGTGGTCGAACCGGTCGCGCACCTCGCGCTGCAACATCGTGTCGAGAAATCCGAGGTCCACCACAAATCCCGTTTCTTCGTCGACGGGCCCCGCGACGGTGACGTCGCACGTGTAGCTGTGCCCGTGATAGTTCGCGTGCGCGCACGCACCGAAGACATCGACGTTCTCGGCGTCGCTCCAGTCCGGACGCCGGTAGCGATGCGCCGAGGCAAAGAGGACGCGGCGGGTCAGCGACGTGCGCGGCACGCCAATTAGCGGAAGAGGGGATACGAGACGCCGGCCGAGAGGCCGAAGTTGTTCTTCCACTTCGAACGATCCGTCGTGTTCAAAAGGATGGCCGTGCTATCGGTGGCCTTCGTGAAGTACCTGTCGGGATAAGAATACTGCCACAGGAAGTTGGTCAGCCCGACGCGCAGTTGCAGTCCGGAGGTTCGCATGTAGCGCAGGTTCGCACCGTATGAGATGCCGAATTTCACGCCGAACTGATAGGCGCCGCTGTCCGCTGCTGCGAAATCGCTGACGATCCCGACACCGCCCTCGAGCGACGGAATCAGATGATGCCACGTCTTCTGGCCGGTGAGTGCGAGATCGAGGCCGCCTTCGATCACGTGCATCATGACGCTCGGGGTGCCCGTCTTACGCTTCGATGCGATCGCGCCCGGCGCGAGCAGTGCGCGTTGGGAGGGCGCGAGCGTATAGCGCGCGTACAGCGAGGCCGGTCCGCCAACCGCGGCATCATAGCGGATCTGCGCGAAAAGCGATGCGTCCGGGGCGACACCCGCGGGGTCGCGTCCCATGGCTAGCCATCCACCGTTCAGCGTAATCGTCTGGCCGAGCTTGACGTCCTCGTACGGGCTTGTCTCCGGACGATGGCCAATCTGCGCCTCGGCCGCAGTGGGGACGGCGAGCAACACGAGCGCGGTGAGCGCCCGCACGGCACGGGGGCGCTGCATCAGGTACGAGGTCATTCAGCAGGAAGCGGAAGTGTTGCGGTCATCGTCAGATCGCGCAGATCGCGACCCGTCATCTCAGGCGGAAGCGAAAGTCCCAACAGCGCCAACGCCGTCGGACCGACATCACAGAGCGCGCCGCCGCTGCGCAGCGGGACATCACCATCCGGATCGAGTATCACGAGCGGCACCGGATTCGTGGTATGTGCTGTGTGTGGTTGCCCCGTCACCGGGTCAACCATCACGTCGGCGTTGCCGTGGTCCGCGGTGATGATCAACCGCGCGCCGCCAAGGCTCGCCGCTTCGAGAATCCGACCCAGACACGCGTCGACCGTCTCGACCGCTTTGATGGCGGCCGGCATCGACCCCGTGTGACCGACCATATCCGTATTCGCGAAGTTACAGAGTATGAAGTCATGCGTGCGATTCGCCAACGCATTGCACAGAATGTCGCACACCCCACCGGCACTCATCTCAGGCTGTAGGTCGTAGGTCGCCACCTTGGGACTGGGCACCATCTCGCGATCCTCCCCGACGAACGGCACGTCGTGGCCGCCATTGAAGAAGAACGTCACGTGCGGATACTTCTCGGTCTCCGCCGTGCGCAGCTGCGTAAGTCCCGCGTCGCTGATCACCTGGCCGACGAGATGTTTCATCGACGGCGGCTCGAACGCGGTCGGGAAGGGGAACGCATCGTCGTAGCGCGTCATCGTCACGATGTCCACCGCCGGACGCGGCCCCGTGTCGAAACCGGTGAAGTCCGGCGCGGCGAGCGCGCGCAACGTCTGCCGCATGCGATCCGAGCGATAGTTGAAGCACACGATCACGTCGCCGTCGCACACCGTCGCCACGGGCGCGTTGTTCGCGCCGACCATGACCATCGCGGGCACGAATTCATCGGTGGTGCCCGCATCATAGGCACGCGCGAGGGCCGCCAGCGGATCCCGCTCGTGCGGACCCTCGCCCCTGATCGCCGCACGGTACCACGCGCCGGTCCGTTCCCAGCGATTGTCGCGATCCATGCCGAAGTAGCGTCCCGAAAGTGACGCGAGCGTGGCCTTGCCGTCGATGGCCTCGAGTGTCTGCGTCAGAAAGGCCATGCCGCTCTGCGGTGGCGTGTCGCGCCCGTCGAGCAATCCATGCAGCACGACGCGTCCGACGCGCTCTCGCATCGTGAGATCGACCAGTGCGAACAGATGCTGATCGAACGCGTGTACCCCGCCGTTGCCCAACAACCCCACCAAGTGCATCGTCGAGCCGCGTTCACGCGCGGTCCGACAGGCACGCACCAACGCCGGGTTCGCGAAAAACGAACCGTCTTCGATCGCCGCAGTGATGCGTACCAGATCCTGCACCACCACACGGCCCGCCCCCAGATTCATGTGGCCGACCTCGCTGTTCCCCATCTGCCCGTCCGGCAGGCCGACGTCGCGGCCCGATGCCGCCAGCAGCGTTCGCGACGGATGCGACCAGATCCGATTCCAGTTCGGCGTGCTCGCCTGCAAAATCGCATTGGCAGTGCGATCCTCGCGATAGCCCCAGCCATCGAGAATGATGAGCGCAACGGGTCGCGCAACGCGTGCAGGCATCCGAAAGGAGTAGAGGGAAGGGGCGGGGACAGCACACACGACGCGAAAGAATGATGCATCCGAAGCGTCATGAACGGTGTAGATCTCGGGAACGTGCGGTATCGTTCGGGATCGCCCTCGAATCTACCGCCGCACGCCGGGCGAAACCAACCAACACAGATCGGAATCACGTGTCACGTCGCGTCTCAAGGACTGTCTCACTGGCCATCATCCTCGTCGGCTTCATCGCGCTCGACGGCCTGCTGGTGTACAAGCGCCAACGCTACCGCGAAGAAACGGACCGTCTGCGCGCTGGCATGACAACGCTGGAGCGGCACCGGGCCGATGCGATCGTGGAGGCCGAAGCGGACCGCTCCGACCTGATCCTGCAACTCGTCCGTCGCCAATCCACTGGCGACGACGCGCTGCATCTCGCCGTAAGCAGTGAGTCCTCGTTCGTCGCGCTCGACCGCGGCGCCGTCCGGTTACGCACCATGCCCGCCCGATTCGGTCCGGCGCGACGGGTCGGTGTACCCCCAGACACACTCCGAGTTGCCGCCCCGCAGGGCATGCGGCGGGTCGACCGACGACTAGAGCAGACCGACCGGTTTGAACTGCCCGCGTGGGTCTGGATGGACCGGGGACTCCCCGTCCCGGCCGATCGCGCGGGCGAAGGGTTAGCCGGTCCTGATGCCATCGTCACCTCAGGGGGGACTCTTCTGTATGCCGCGCCCACGACGGGTCCGCTGGCTGACAGCGCCTACGTGATGCCCGGTGCGGTGCGGCTGTCCCCCGCCGACCTGGCGGCAATCCGCCAGAACATCGCCGCCGGCATGCGAGTCTACTTCTGGTGACCACGATCCCGAACACCTCCAGTTCGACCTTCACCTTCTGGCGCCGTGTCCGCCGGATCCTGTTGGTCCTCAGCATCGTCGCCACTGCCATTAGCGCTTGGCTGGTCGTGTCGACTGCGCGCATCCGTTTCGCCCGAGACGTCGCCCGGCTCGTCTTCAACGACAACACCGAAGCGCTCGAACAGGCGCAACTCGGCGCCGGCACCGCGAGCGACAGCCTACGGCACGCCATCGCGGCGCTTCCAGAAATCCCGCCGCGGGATCAGCCGGTCATCATTATCTCGATCGCCGACCATCGACTCTGGTACAAGCTCGCCGACAGCGTGCTCTTCACCGCACCAGTCGCGACCGGCAGCGGACGCCAATTGATCATCAAGGGGACCAGTCGGGTGCTCCGGTTCGAGACGCCGCGAGGGCGCTTCCTTGTCGAACGACTGGACTCCGCCCCGGCTTGGGTTCCGCCGGACTGGCATTACGCCGAGCAATCGAACAAGCGCGGGTTGAACCTCGCCCACCTCGAGCGCGGATCACCCATCGCGCTCCGCGACGGCGGACAGATCACGGTCGTCGGCAACGACGTCGTGCGTCGCCGAAAGGATGGCGCGATCGAGCCATTGACCGCGTCAGACGGACGCGAGATCGTCGCCGATGGTAAAATAATCATTCCGCCATACGGAACGAACCAGCGAAAATACGACGGTGTACTCGGCGCATTCCGCCTCTACCTCGGCGATGGGTACGGAATCCATGGCACCAACGTCCCTTCAAGTATCGGGCGCGACGTGAGCCACGGATGCGTTCGTCTGCGGAACGAAGACATTACGCAGCTGTATCATACTGTAACCATAGGGACACCCGTTTATATCTACTGAGAGCGATAGATTTCGGATGACTGCGGTTTTCTGATGTCGGACATCCGACATCGTTTGTCCGATGTCGATGTCGATGTCGATGTCGATGTCGCGGTTCCGGACGGCGGGAACCGTTGACCGCACCCCCCCCTGAATCGTCTTTTAAGAACTCCGCCTCGCCCGACTGGCTGAGCGCGCTGTTCTGACTCTTTGCACCCGGTTCGTTGACCCATTCGACTTCATCGTCATCCGTCTCCGCGCCCGGCAGTCTTGGGCGTTTGCCGCGCCGTCGCGTGCGCCCGCTTGGTCTGGCGTTGGCGCTGTCAGCGGCGATCGTGGCCGCAACGACGACAACATCGGACCGCGCAGGCGCTGCGAATCTGACCTCGTCGCGCTCGGTGGCCTCCTCGGTCCCGACTTCCTTGCTGGATTCGTTGCGCGGGCGAAGCCATCGGCTTCGCGTGCGGTTCATCAATCCGAGCCGACTCGCCGCGATCCCGCTCCTACGCGAACTGTTCGGGGATTCCGCTGGACGACGCGCCGGCGTTCTGGTGGCGTCCGCCACGGGGACGCCGACCGACAACGCGAGTGTGTTTCACTTCATCACCATGCGACCCTTCGCCGACAAAGTGCGTGGTCGTATCGGGAGCTATCGCATCGGGTTTTTCCCCGGCGAACAGCGCGCGCTACGCAGCGATTCGTACGCAAATCCGGAAGGGTTCGTCGAGATCACCGCGAACAACCAGGACACGCCGGTTTCCGACCATTTCCGTTTGCGCGACTTCATCACGCACGATCAGGGCACGGTCTGGCCGAAGTATCTCGTGCTGCGCGAGCCGCTGGTCGACAAGCTCGAACTCGTGATCGACGAACTGCGCGCGATGGGCGTCGCGGTGAAGAACGTTCGCGTGATGTCCGGCTTCAGGACGCCGCAGTACAACGCGCAAGGCGTCGGTGCGGGTGGACGCGCTCAGGATAGCCGTCACCAGTTCGGTGACGCTGCCGATGTGTACGTTGCGAATGGTGACCGCGACTGGATGAGCGACCTCGACGGCGACGGTCGGATCACGACGCGCGATGCGCAGGTTATTGCGAAGGCTGCGGAGCGCGTCGAACTGGCGCACCCTGAATTCGTTGGTGGCATCGGGATCTATGCCGCCACATCAGCGCACGGGCCGTTCGTGCACATCGATGTGCGCGGCAAGCGCGCGCGCTGGGGAGCGATGTGATTCGTCGTACCGCGCTCGTTGTCAGCGGCGTCAGCGCGATTGTCGCGGCGATCATCTACCAGCCGCCAGCTGACCTGATGGCCGACTCGTCGGCAGAGCGCGCGAGCAATACAGTCCCGATTGTGGAAGCTGGCATGGCGTCGCGCGGGGCCAGTGGCGAAGTAAAGATGAAGTTCGTCCGCGCCGGCGAACGCGTGGCTTATCCGCTCAAGGTGCACGGCTCGACGATTGGCTTCACGTACAAGTGGGTGAAGATTGGGAGTGACGTCTCCGGCGATGTCGCGCGTCCGTTGGACGGCGACATGCTCTTCGCGCCGCTCGAAGCGGGTTTCTATGACTTGGTGCTCACGCGCAACGGCGTTCCGCAGCGCCTGACCGAGCCCAAGCTGGCCGTGCTCGTACCGTTCGAACTCAAGCTCGGCAGTTCACTCAACGGCTACCAGATCGGTCGTTACCCCGCCGAGTGGTCGCATGATGAGCAAGGCGAGAAACCGGCCGGATTCGCGGAAGTGCACGAAGATCAGCTGGACCTTCCGTTGACGCGGCATCTGAAACTGCGCGATTTTATTAGCCATGATTCGCAGACGAGGTGGCCGCGGTACGTCGCGATCGATCCGCGGGTGCTCGACAAGGTCGAACTGGTTCTTGAGGAGTTGGCCCGCCGTCGCGGCGAAGAACGCCTCGACTTCGATGTTCAGGTGCATAGCGGATTCCGCACGCCACTCCACAACTCGACAGTGGAAGGGTCGGCACGAGATTCTCGACATCTGTATGGCGATGCGGCGGACATTGCGATCGATGCAGACGGCGACGGGAAGTTGACGTTGTTCGACGCCTATCGTGTTGAAACGGCCGTCGATTGGGTCGAGCGTATGCACCCGGAGCTCGCAGGCGGACTCGGCGTCTACAGCAGCCGCCGCTTCGCGACGCCATATTGTCATATCGACGCGCGAGGGGAACGAAAGCGCTGGCGGGGCTGATCAGGACTGGGCTGCGGATCCACACGTTTGCCGCACACTTCGCTGAATCAGCCACAACGCGCGCGTCGTACGGGACTGTAGCGCCGTGTTGGCGTGGCCCGTCGACCATTGGAGGCTCCGTGAACCCGTACGTCCGCGATCGCATCAATCGCAAGCTCGACTCACTCGGCGACGAGCGACTCTACCAAGTGCTCGACTACGTCGAGTTCCTCGAGTCACGGTACGCCGAAAAACCCGCTGCACCCGTTAACGTCTTTCAGCGGTTCGCTGAAGGAGTTGAAGACAAGTTGCGCGCCGGCGGAGTGGCGATCAGTACCGTCAGTGAGACCATGGGGCTTCTGAACCGGGCGGTTGGGGTTCTAAATGGTGTCGCCCAGACCACGATGTCGGTTGCCGGCGACGTGGTATCGGCGGCGCGGACCGCGGTGGAGCAAGTCGGAGCACCGGCGTCGGCACCGCCGCCAAAGGCGGTTCAACCGCCCGCCGCAGAGTCACCAGCTCCTCCTCAGCCTCCCGCAGCCCCTTACCCCGATGCCAACCAGCCGCCTCGCCCAAATGGCGCGTGAACGAGAAGCAGACCGCACCGCGGGGCGTCCCGAGCGCGGTCTTTTCACCGGCCGCGGACGGAGACATCGCGCCGATCCCGACGAGTATGAGCGGTTCGCCGGGCAGCACGATATGGGCGCAACCGATGGCCGCGAGTCCGACGCGGACTTTGATGATGATGATGATGAGTACGACAACGAGTACACGCACGAGTACGAGGACGGCGCGCGCGAGGCGTCCAAGCCGCGCCCACGGACCGGCGCGAAACGCACGGTTCTGCACGCAATCCGACAGATCCCGCAATACCTCCGAATGCTGATTGGCCTCATGCGGGACAGTCGCGTCTCGCGATTGGACCGTCTGCTGGTCGTCGCGGCCGCCGCGTACATCATCTCGCCGCTGGATTTCATCCCTGACTTCATCCCGTTTTTGGGCGAAGTCGACGACATCTTCCTACTGATGCTCGCGCTGCAGCGTCTGGTCGACAACAGCGGGGTGCGCGTGCTCCGCGATCATTGGCGCGGCCATCCGGACGATCTGTCCGAGATGAACCTGTCCGCAATGGTGAGCGCCGCGGCGTTCTTCCTGCCAGGCGGTATTCGCCGAAAGCTGACGCGAATGGCGACCCGCCGATCGCGCTAAGCGTAGGAGGGGGCTGGCCCATCCGCCCGCCCCCACCTACTCTTAAAGATGGCACCCTCGACTACTGAATCTCCGAAAGCCTCCGACAAGCTCGCCCCCGGCCACTCCGCCGGCAGCGGGCTTTCGCGTAATGGCGGCGTGCAGTCGCGCCCGTCCCGCATTCGTGAGGAGCTCGCGCTGACGTTCGACGATGTGCTGCTCGCTCCGAGGCACTCGTTGACGCACCCGCGTGAAGTCAGTCTCGCCACGCGATTTACGCGAGGAATCGCGCTGAACGTCCCGCTCGTCTCCGCCGCGATGGACACCGTGACCGAGAGCGAGATGGCGATTGCCATGGCGCGCTACGGTGCGATCGGCGTGCTGCACAAGAACATGTCGATCGATCGGCAGGCGGCCGAGGTCGATCGCGTGAAGCGCAGCGAGAGCGGGATGATTCTGAATCCGATCACGCTGTCGCCGACCGCATCACTGCGTGAAGCGGTGGCGCTCATGATGCGATTCAAGATTTCCGGTGTGCCGATTGTCGATGGCATGGGCAAGCTGGTCGGCATTCTGACCAACCGCGATCTGCAATTTGAGCGCGATCTCGATCGGCCGTTGCGCGACGTCATGACGAGCGAGGATCTCGTCGTTGCGCCGCTCGGCACCACGCTCGACGAAGCGGAACGCATTCTCGGCAAGCATCGCATCGAGAAGCTGCCGGTCGTTGATGATAGCGGCACGCTGAAGGGGCTGATCACGGTCAAGGACATCCACAAGCGCCGACAGTTTCCCGACGCCAACAAAGACCAGCATGGTCGTCTGCGCGTAGCCGCCGCGATCGGCGCGGGTGGTGACTATCTCGATCGCGCGCGCGCGCTGATTCAGGCCGGTGTCGACGTGCTCATCATCGACACGGCGCATGGGCACAGCGACGGCGTATTGTACGCCACCGCGAAGGTGCGCGAAGCGTTTCCGGACGTGCAACTCGTTGCCGGCAACGTCGCGACGCGCGCTGGCGCCGCCGCGCTGGTCGAGCGCGGTGTGGACGCGGTCAAGGTTGGTGTGGGCCCCGGGTCGATTTGCACGACGCGTGTAGTGACGGGCGTCGGCGTTCCGCAGCTGACCGCCGTGATGGATGCAGTCGAAGGCGCCGGTGACGTGCCGGTCATCGCCGACGGCGGCGTGAAGTACTCGGGCGACATCGTGAAGGCACTCGCCGCCGGCGCCTCAAGCGTTATGATGGGCTCGATGCTCGCCGGCACGGAGGAAAGTCCCGGAGAATCGTTTCTGCTCGAAGGCCGCCGATTCAAGATGATTCGCGGTATGGGCTCTTTGTCCGCCATGCAGGATGGAAGCGCGGACCGGTATTTCCAAGAAGGCGAAATGTCTCCCAAGAAGCTCGTGCCTGAGGGCATCGAAGGCCGCGTCCCGTACAAGGGCCCCGTCGGCGACGTGCTTTTTCAGATGATCGGCGGGCTGCGCAGTGGCATGGGCTACGTGGGGTGCGGTACGATTGACCTGTTGCGAACGGAAGCGGAATTCGTACGGATCACCACCGCAGGCCTCCGAGAGTCCCACCCGCACGACGTGACTATCACGCGAGAAGCGCCGAACTACTCGCTGTAGTTCTTTGCGCAATTGGTTGACAGGTTGGTCACCGTACCCCAGCGTTCGCGATCACGAAAAGCGTTCTGGCGTTTGGTCCGACGGTCCTACGTCGGGGCAGGCGCGTGTTTCCTGCCCTCTCTCCCTTCCCCCAGGTACGCACATGGGACTCTGGTCCAAAAAGAGCATCACCGCGCTGTCCGCCGAAGCTGATGGCGCTGAAGGAGGGCTCAAGCGAACGCTCGGCGCCCTGAACCTGACGCTCCTCGGAATCGGTGCGATCATCGGCGCCGGCATCTTCGTGCTCACCGGTACGGCCGCCGCGAACTTCGCCGGTCCCGGGGTGACGATCTCGTTCATGCTCGCGGGGTTGGGCTGTCTGTTCGCCGGACTGTGCTATGCAGAGTTCGCGTCGATGATCCCGATCGCCGGTTCCGCGTACACTTATGGATATGCGACGATGGGTGAGGGCGTCGCATGGTTCATCGGATGGAATCTGGTGCTCGAGTATCTGTTTGCGGCTGCCACCGTAGCAGTAGGCTGGTCGGGATATTTCAGCGCATTCCTGTCTGAACTCGGACTGCATATCCCGGCGGCGTTCGCGTCGGCCCCGTTCGCCGTCGAAGGGACGCACACGTTGGTACGCGCGTTCACGTGCACGGATCCGGCGACGGGCACGACCATGATCGACGCGGTGACCCACGCGACGAAGTTGTTTGCGGATCGTGCGGCGTGCACCGCGGGCGGCGGAACGGTCGTCGACGGCGTGATCAACCTGCCGGCTATCGTCCTCATCGCATTGCTCACGATGATGCTCGTCCGTGGTGTGCAGGAATCGGCGACGCTCAACAACTTCATCGTTGCCATCAAGATGGTGATCGTGCTGCTCGTCATCGGGTTTGGTTTCGTGCACGTCAACCAGGCCAACTGGCACCCCTTCATTCCGGAGAACACCGGCGAATGGGGCAAGTACGGATGGTCCGGCGTGTTGCGCGGTGCCTCCGTAGTCTTCTTCGCGTACATCGGCTTTGACGCGGTCTCAACGGCCGCACAAGAAGCAAAGAATCCGCAGAAGGATCTGCCGATCGGCATGCTGTCGTCGCTCGCCATCTGCACCGTGCTGTACATCCTGATGGCGCTGGTGATGACGGGTCTGGCGAACTACACCACGCTGAACGTGCCGCACCCGGTATCCGTCGCCATTCAGGCCGTACCGGCACTCAAGTGGCTCGAATACTTCGTCAACGTCGGCGCGATTGCCGGTCTGGCATCGGTCGTGCTCGTGATGCTCATGGGCCAGCCGCGCATCTTCTTTACGATGTCGCGTGACGGGCTGCTGCCGCCGTTCTTTGGCCGCGTCCATCCGAAGTATCAGACGCCGGCCGCCTCGACGATTCTTGTCGGCATTCTGGCGGCGGCGATCGCCGCATTCTTCCCGATCGGCTTGCTCGGCGAACTCGTGTCGATCGGCACCCTCTCGGCGTTCGCGACAGTGTGCATCGGCATTCTCGTGCTGCGGAAGAAGAGCCCAGAGTTGCATAGGCCGTTCCGCACGCCGTGGGTGCCGTTTGTTCCGGTCATGGGCGCGCTGTCAGCATTCGGCTTGATGGCCGCGCTGCCGACGGACACGTGGATTCGTTTGGCGGTGTGGACCGTGATCGGCTTGGCGATCTACCTGTTCTACGGCAAGGGCAACTCGCGCGCCGGCAAAGCGGACGACGCACTCGCCGCCCGTCGCGGTTGACCAACGCGGGACAACGATGAAGTCACGCGGCGTCCGGGTATCGGGCGCCGCATGACGTTTGTGCCGGCAGCTGGACAACTGATCGGTGTATTATTTGGGCATGTCACAGATTCTCACACGTGGGAGTACGATGAACGAATTGTTGACCCCGTCGGCGGATCGGCGCGACGCCATCGAGCGGCTGATGGGACGACTTACGCCCGGCATGACGGTGGCGCTATCGACCCACATCAATGCGGATGGCGACGGC
This sequence comes from Gemmatimonadaceae bacterium, assembly GCA_031366985.1. Lineage (GTDB taxonomy): Bacteria > Gemmatimonadota > Gemmatimonadetes > Gemmatimonadales > Gemmatimonadaceae > Gemmatimonas. The sequence continues at coordinate 71,669 of JANLPE010000050.1, read as the reverse complement.
TGTGGATCCGAAGTCGCGTTCGCTCATCTCCTCGCGCAACGCGGCGTGACGGCCCGGATCGTCAATCCGACGCCGTGGCCGTCGATGTTCGCGTTTCTGCTGAATGGCATCGAAGACGCAAGCCCCAAGGGCGTCGCCGCACTCGACGGCATCGATGCGCTGATTGTCCTCGACATCAACGATGTGCGTCGCGTGGGAGTACTCGCGGACAAAGTGCGCACGCTCACCGTGCCGATCGGTGTGATCGATCATCACGTTGCCGGCGATGGGCCGATCAGCGACCTGATGGTCGCGGACACGAAAGCGTGTGCGACCGGCGAAATGGTCTTCGATATCGCGACGACGCTTGGACTCGAGATCACGCCGGCCATCGCGCAGGCGCTGTACTGCGCGATTCTCACCGACACCGGCAGCTTCCGCTTCAGCAACACGTCGCCACGCGCGCACGCAATCGCCGCGGTATTGCTCGCGGCAGGTGTCGATCCGGAGGAGATGTACCGACGTATCTATGCGCAGGTGAGTGTCGGACGGATGGAGCTGCTTCGCGATGCACTGGGCTCGCTGGAAACAGATCGCGAACTCGGCATGTCGTGGATCTCGGTCGAGGCAGGTGTCATGGACAAGTACGACGTCACCAGCGAAGAGCTGGACGGCATTGTTGAACATCCGCGCAGTATCGCGGGCACACGATTGGCGCTCTTCTTCCGCGATCTCGGTCACGGCAAAGTCAAAGTGTCGTTCCGCAGCACCGGCAGCGTCGACGTTCAGAAGTTAGCCAGCAAGTACGGCGGCGGCGGCCACGCGAAAGCCTCCGGGGCGTTGCTGACGGGCAGCCTGATCGATACGCGAGATCGCGTGGTATCCGACGCGCGGGCCTACCTGCGGAGTGGCGCGCTCCCGGGCTGAAGTTCGGGCCGCAGCGCGCCGACTGGAGGGCGTTGCGCTCTCACGGTTTCTTTCGCAACGCGTCGACGACCGTCGCTGGCCGGAGCGCGACGATAACGCTCGATGTCGTGCCGATTGACGTCGCGAAGATGGTTCCGTCGTCACCGATCGCTATGCCATTCGCGATGAACGGCAACTTGCGGCTGTAGAGGTACGCACCCGTACTCGCGCGATAGTAGTCGAGCCAGCGCAGCGGAAATGTTTTCGTGCGCGCCGCGTAGACGATGGCGGTATCACCAATGATCAGCGCACCGCGCGATGCCTGCGGCGTGTCACTCTGCTGCGTGCTTTCGATGACTGCCGACGTAAGCGATCGGTCGAGGATACGCCGACTTGTCTCCACGACGGGCTGTGCGCCGGGCTCGATCACGCGGAACGCCCGCGCCGGCCCACCGGTTGCGACGAGGCCCCATTCCGAGCCGAACAGCGGCGCGACCACACACTCGCCGCGAGCCGACGCGTTGCTCGTGACATGCGAATACGCAAAGCCGACGGCGCCCCGTACCGCCTCACGCCACGGGATGGAACGCTTCACCGCCTGGCGGCCGGCCGTATCGATCTCGACGAGCGATGAGTCCCGCCGCGAATGCGTGGCGACGATCCGTGTTGGCGTGCGGCTGTCGCCGTACACGCACAATCCGTTTATGGTGAAGACGTCCGGCACGACGGTCGTCCACAGAAATTTGCCCAGTCGGTCGTAGGCCGTTAATCGCGCGTCGGCCTGATCGAGCACGGCGAATCCAGTCGGCGTCGAGGCGATGAATGATGGTCGGCGGAATTCGCCTGGGCCTTCGCCGGTCGGTTTGACTACGAATCGCAGGGCACCGGTGCGCGCGTCGAGTGCGCGCACCTCACGTGTCCCGGCGTCGAGGATGACCGCGAGGCCGCCGGTGGAGACGATCTGGCGCGGTTCGACAAAGGCGTCCGACGTCGAATCGCCGCCGATGGCCCAGACGCGTCTCCAGATCGAGTCGGCAGGCATCTTGCGAAGCACCGGCGCAGGCTGAGCAGACGCGGAGGATACCACGCTTGACGCGACAGCGGACGCGAGTGACGCGCAAAGCAGGCGTATCGGCCAATGTGACTTGTGCATTACAGTTCCTCGATCCAAGTGAGTCCTTCGATGATCTTTTGCAGTCCGGCGAATTCACGCAGCGAGCGCGGACTGCGCGTTGTGAGTCGAACGCGACCGTCCGGATCCAACACGATCAGCGTGGGTGTTTCCGCGTGACCCAGCCGGCGGAGTTCCTGCAGCGCTTCGATGGGCGCCGGTTTCAGTGGCGTTGTCGCGGTCGACGGCGGGAGAAGTCGGCGAATGATCGACGAATCGGCGGATGGTCCTACATACCAGATGACCGCGAGGCGGATACTCCGCTTCACGGCATCGCGCTGCAAGAGGTCGAACACGCGCAGATTGCCGCTGCAGTCCGCGCGCTGCACGATGACGGCCGCCTGAATCGGCGCTCCTGGCGCCGTCGATGTCCGATACGGCGCGAGCGCATGTCGCAGTCCGCCGCGCGGTGTTGCTCGCGCAGTGTCGATGACGGCACTGGCGAACAACATCGCGAACGCGGCGACCGTCCAGAGGAAGATCGGGCGCATAAGTCGAGGGCCCTGAGGTCAGCTGCAGCCAGAACCGGCTGGCATGCCGAGGAACGGCTGCAGCAGATTGCACGAGCCACTCAGGACCGAATTGTTCACCTTGTTGTTCTTGTAGATTGGCACGGTTCCGACGGACTTGCAGTTAGTCCATCCGATGTTGAACGAGACGCCCTTGTCGCGGTCGACCGAGAAGCCAAATGCGAAGTCGCAGCTTTCGATCGGTTTGTCGGAGCATTTCTCGATTGTGCCGGCGCCGCAGGTGGTGGAGATGGTTTCGTCCGTCAACGGGAGATCGTTGGCAAGCGCCGTCCCGACATTGACGGCGGCGGACGCAAAAATGAGCGCAGCGACGCCAGCGGCGACGCGAGTATGAACAGTGGGCATGGGGCTACTCCGGTCTATGGATTCGTGGCGGGCAACCAGTGTCGCCCGCGCCCGTTCGTGCGGGCACCGGCAGTATGCACTCGCGCTGTCAGCGGAACGTCACCAAAACCCCGCACCCCCAACCCCCAGAACGCCGTCTCCCGGCTCGGTCCCTTCTCCCTACTCAGTACTCCTGTCTACCTTACTCAAATGCCAACGCTTCAGGAAAAGATCTCCAGCGCCCTCAGCGGCGTCTGTAACCCTCGCACCGGCGCCGACGTCCTGGCTGCCGAAATGGTGCGCGACATCGCTACGACCATCGATGGCAAAGTCCGTCTGACCCTCCTGTTGGGTGCCGCCGACGACGCCACGCTTGTGCGCGACGTGCGTCAGGCACTCGAAGCCATCGACGGCGTGAACGACGTGCGCGTCGACGTGCGCGACCCTTCGCAGCTGTCGCGCATGCGCGCCGATGCGGCGGTGCCGAGCGCTCCGCGTCGGGCGCTGCCCGTGATGGACGCAGCGCCGACGCCCAAAGCGCAATCCAAGGTCCCGGACCCCGTCGCCTACCCGAACCTCGGCCGCATCATCGCGGTGTCTTCAGGCAAGGGCGGCGTGGGCAAGAGTACCGTCGCCGTGAATCTCGCCATCGCGCTCGCCAAGCAAGGCAAGCGCGTCGGCATTATGGACGCCGATATCTATGGCCCCAACTTACCGCTCATGTTGGGCGTCGATGGCGCGCCACCGGTGCGAGATGATAAAATCATGCCGCTCGAAGCGCACGGGATCAAAGTCATTTCGATTGGCTTCCTCATCGAGCGCGACCAACCCGCCATCTGGCGCGGTCCCATCGTGATGAAGATCATCACGCAGTTTTTGCGTGATGTCGCGTGGGGCGAGCTGGATTACTTCCTCGTGGATATGCCGCCGGGTACTGGCGACGCGCAGCTGTCGCTTGTGCAGGCCACACAGGTGCACGCCGCGATCATCGTCACCACACCGCAGCAAGTCTCCGTTGGCGACGCGCTGCGCGGCGTGAAGATGTTCGAGCGCACCGCCGTGCCCGTACTCGGCATCGTCGAAAACATGTCGTACTTCGAGAACCCCGAAACCGGTAAACCCATCGCGATGTTCGGCAGCGGCGGTGGTGCAGCACTCGCGAAAGAATGCGACCTACCTTTGCTCGGCCAGATCCCACTCGATCCGCGCATTCAGGAAGGCGGTGACACCGGTCGACCGATCGTCGTGGCCGAGCCGTCTTCGAAGGCGGCGAAGGAGCTCGAGCGCGTGGCGGTTCGCGTGATGGAGCGCATCGCCGAGCGCTATCCCGAAGGGGCCGCCCCCGAAGGGCAGTAGCCTGGCCGTCGAACACGGCGCACCGGTCGGCTCGCTCGTCAGCGAGCCGCTGCCACAAACGATTCGCCGCGTCGCCCTTCCGGCGGTCGCGGCGAATCTGTTGATGACCACGTTTCACACCGTCGACACATTCTGGATCGGACGCTACCTCGGCGCTGATTCACTCGCGGCAGTTACGGGGAGTATCTTCTGGATCTGGCTCGTCATTTCCATCGGTGAAATGGTGAGCATCGGCGTCGATGCGATCGCGGCGCGTCGGCACGGCGAGCGGAGGCCGAGTGAAGCCGCGCACACCGTCGGTGACGGCGTGATGTTCGGCGCGGCGCTCGGACTCGTGATCGCGCTGCTCACGCCATTGATGCTGACGACGTTGTTCGCGTTGATGCATACCGCCGACGCAATCACCATCATCGGTGAACGTTATCTCGGCAGCTATCTGCTTGGCATGCCGTTCATCTTCGCATTCTTTGCGATGGACGCGGCGTTCCGTGCCGCCGGCGATACGCGGACACCGCTCTACATTCTTCTGCTCACCACCGGAATCGGGTTGCTGCTCGACCCGATTCTGATACTCGGTGCAGGCCCGGTGCCGGCGATGGGTGTGCGCGGTGCAGCACTCGCCACGCTCGTTCCGCGCGGCGTGGCGTGCGTGGTGGGCGTGTGGCTGCTCAAGCGCCGATCGATGATCACGTTCACCGCGCCGCGACTGGCGGTATGGGGAAGTGTCGCGCGCATTGGTGCGCCGGCGGCGACGACGGGCATTGTCTTCAGTTTCATCTACGTATTGTTGACGCGCACGACGACGCAATTCGGTACGCCCGCGCTCGCGGCGCTGGGCTTGGGCTTTCGGGTGGAGAGCATCGTGTACGTCGTAAGCGTCGGCGCCGGTGCTGCCGTGGCCGCCATCGTCGGCCAGAGCCTAGGGGCTGGTGATGCCGAGCGCGCGCGCAAGGCGGGCTGGAGTGCCGTGCGACTCGTGAGCGTACTAGGCGCGATCATGGCGCTCATCACAGTGCTCATTCCTGAACAACTCGCGTCGCTGTTCTCCACGGACGCGGCCGTCGTTCACGAAGCGGTCCGCTATTTACGAATCGCCGCGTTTTCGCAGCTGTTTCTCGGAGCAGAAGTTGTGCTGGAGAGTGCGATGGGCGGTGCTGGATACACGTTGCCGCCCATGCTCGGCAGCACCGCGATTACAGCGCTGCGGATTCCCGTGGGCGCATGGTCTGCGGCACACTTTGGCACGACGGGCCTGTGGTGGACGCTCGCGTTGACGGCCGGCGCACGTGGAGTATTGATGGCGGTGCTGTGGGGCAGCGGGCGGTGGCGGCGCGTTGCCGTCTAATCAAACGGTCGGCCAGACCCAGGCGAGGCCGGGCCTGCTGTGGTAGTACCCCTTGAGCGCCGCGAGGTCGGTCATGATCGTCACGTCCCCCGTGTGGTCAAACGCAGCGAAGTTGGTGTCCTTGAGAGCAAGTTTTGGCCGGCCGGCAAGGCGGTAGTCGTCCTCGCTGCCATGCTGAAACATGTCGCGATCACCGAATGTGCGACACACGTACTTGTTGATCTCGTTCAGAAACGGATTCAGCAGCGTGTTCACGACAATCGCACTGCCGATCCCGGCTGACGGCTGTTCTTGGTTAGGCTGATAATTGCCCACGTACAGTCTCACGTAGTCGCCGGTGTGCCGTTGCTCGTACACGCCGAAGAGGTCGTAGTCGGAAAAATAGAACTTCCCGTCGTCGCCGACGGACACTCGACCCGATCGCCGCGTTTTCGTCTCGACGCCGTACGGTTTTGGCTGGTGATTGGCGGCGCCATGCCACCTGAGGCTTTCCGGATTCGCCGCACGGATGACGACAATGAGAGACTTTTGCCGAAACATCCCCTGCGTGAACGCCAGAATTCGTTCAGCGTGCCGACGTCGAATACCGCATAGCTCTTGGACACGCGGATCCTGTGCGTTTGTCGAAATCAGTGTGACTGGCTGGCTCATTGTGGTCTCCCGTTGACGTTACCGATCCTGACGGTTGCAGGGCCAAACGTAGCGCTGAAGACTCCGGTCGGCGACCGGACGGGTAGGCTGGCGGAATCGGGTTGGCCTAGAGAAGTTTGGGCCATGTTGGCTCCCGCGATCACGCTCCTCACGGACTTCGGCACCGCCGACGGCTATGTCGCCGAGATGAAGGGCGTACTGGTTACGCAGGCACCCGGCGTGCCACTGCTCGATCTGTCGCATGACATTCCGCCGCAGGACATCGAGTTTGCGCGGTTGGCCGTCGCCCGCTACTGGCGACGGTTTCCCGTTGGCACCGTGCATGTGGTCGTGGTCGATCCCGAGGTTGGCTCCGCGCGCGCCGCACTCGCGGTGGAAAGCGATGGGCGGTTTCTCGTAGGGCCGGACAACGGCGTGCTCTCGCCTGCGCTCTTCGCGCCGAATGCACGTGTGGTCGCGCTCCCCGTCGAGCCCACCGCGTCGGTCTCCTTTCACGGACGCGATGTTTTCGCGCCGGCCGCCGCGCAGCTTGCGTGCGGCGCGTTACTCGAACAGATCGGCGAACCGTTCGCGCTTGCGATGCGTCGCCGCACGCCGCAACCACGCAAACTTGCCGACGGTACTTTCGACGGGGAGGTGCTCACCATCGATCACTTCGGCAATGCGATCACCAATCTCATGTCGCGCACGCTCGCGTATGTCACGGTCGATGCGCACGCAGTCCGCGTCGTGCGCACGTATGCGGATGCCACGCCGGGTGAACTCGTGGCGTTGGTAGGATCGAGCGGCTTCGTGGAACTGGCCGTGCGCGACGGCAACGCCGCCGCAGAGTTTGGTGTCGCGCGCGGGCAGCGCGTGGTGTTGCATACCGCGTAGGGCACCGCCGCTACTCACGAACTCCGCGGCACTCTCGCCGGATTCGAAACCGCTGCCGCAGTCGCCAGCACATCGCGCCGGAATCGAAACAGCCAGATCGGCGGGGCAATCAGATTGCCGCCGAGTGCAATGGCCAGCGTCAACCACGTAACGGGCGACAGTCCGCGCTGTGCCGAACCGGCCACGCTGTACATGTCATACTGAATCGCGGCGAACAGTAGCACCATGCTTGCGCCGAGTGTCGTCATCCAGATGGCGAGCTGCTCGAGAAACGGCGACTGTGCGTCCGGAGGCAGCGAGAGGAGCGTCAGCTTGCCGGGCACGTTGAAGATGTCGGGCTTCGTGTGCGCCATCGGCGCCAGCACCAATATCATGATGGACTTACTCACGCCCACCATGGTGAGCATGAACCACGAACCAACCGATTTCGTCGCGAACCCACCCGCGAGACCACTCGGCCCGAAGTGCGTCGCGAGCGTCTCGGGCAGGCTGGGGTAGGCCATGATCGCGAGCGTGCGACATGCGTAGTGACGAGCGCGCGCTCAACAAGCCGCTAGATCTCGCCTGCGTGCTCCGAGGGCGCGACGGGTCGGCGCGCCGCGACAACGCCCTGCACGGGCGTCGGCGTCTGCCACAACGGCGCGGCCACTTCGGTCATGGTGGTGTTCATGCGGATCTTCGCGATGCCGCCGCGCGATCTGACCACCGCACCCAGCCCGACCGTCGCCACCGCCCACGTGAAGCCGAGCGCGATAAGGCGCGCGAGAATGCCCACCACTGGAATGGCGGCCATAAACGATGCGCCGAACCACACCAGACTCAGGACGAACAGGCCAACCACCAATCCACGCAGCGCCGCCGCGCGGGACGTCGTCGTGCTGCCGCGTCCGGCGAGGGCTCGGCCCATGACCAACGCCACGCCCAACAGGCCCAACGTCAACGCGCCTGCGTAGGCCAACGCCCACGCCAAGACCGCTATCGGAATCGCCAGAATGCCGATGATGGTGATAGCGCACGCCAGCACCACGACGGCCAGCAGGGGTACAGCGAGCACCTGCCAGAGCAGTCCCACCCAGAAGCTGCCGCTGATGTCCTTGGCGGCAGCGCGGGCGACTGCGGTGACCGAGTCTTCGGCGGTCGTCAACACGATAAGGCCGATGACCAACCCGATGCCGAAGACGCCAGCCACGGCGATCGGCCCAGAGCTCGTCAGCGAAAGCATCGACGTCAACCCTCAGCGCGCGCGACGGGCGACGGATAGCGAGCTGCTCGCCAACGTGCGAAGCCCGAGGACGGCGAAGCCGGCGATCGCGACGAACCCACCGACGATCAACGCCATTGACGCAGGAGTGCTGGTGCGCATGGCGTCGAGTCCCGGCTGCCCGAGAATCGTGCTGAACACGTCGGCCGACGCAGCGCTGAAACGTTCGCTCACGTTCTCGAGACCGATCTGCGTCATCAGCAACGCGATATCCGCTCGGGTGACGGCCCACGTTGCCCCGGCGGTGATCAGGCCAGCCGAGATCGCGGCGCCAGCACCGGCCCTCACGCGAGCCGGACGGGACGCCGGCACGAACTGCTGCACCGTGCTGATCGCCGCCGCATGCCACGGTTCAAAGACTTGGACCTGACTCATCACGCCGTCGGCAAAGGCCGATGAGGGCGCAAAATCCGGCAGCGTGTCGAGCGCCAGCATGAGCTCGCGGGCCTCGTCAAGCTCGGCCTTACAGAACGCACACTGTCGGACGTGGGCCCGGAGGGGCGCTACGCCGAAGCCTTCCTCACCATCGAGGAGGAGCTCGATTTCGTCTGGTCGCAGGTGTCTGTCTTGCATGGTAGGGCCTCCTAAAGGGTTTACGCGGCCGAGCCTAGCGGAGTTTCAGTAGGGTTGTAAGACGACGAAACGGCGAAACGTTGGGCATCGAATGCGTCTGCGGCGTCACTCTCGAAGGGACTCGAGGGCCTGTCGGAGCTCATGCCGCGCCCGGTGGATGTATGTCTTTACGGTGCCCAGCGGCAGGTCGAGCGTCGCGGCGATCTCCTCGTAGGCACGCCCTTCGACATGCCGCAGCATGATGCAGGCGCGATACTCGGGACGGAGTTTGCCGATGGCCTGTTCGATGGCGGAGCCCAGCTCCTTCGCCTCCATCTCGTCGAGCGCGCTTTCCTGGTCTGATCCGATTTCCAGCGCGGTGGCTTCGATTTCCGACGCCGTGGACGCGTGCGGCGAGCCGTGCATGCTGATCGTGTCGATACGCCGTTTGCGCAGGTAGTCGATCGCGACGTTGTTGGCGATCTTGAACAGCCAGCTCGAGAACTTGAACTCGGGGCTGTAGCGGTCGATGTGGTTCAGGACCTTGATGAACGAGTCCTGCGCCAAGTCTTCCGCGGTTTCCCGGTCGCGGACCATACGGAAGACCAGCGAAAACACCGGTCGCTCGTAGCGACGCACGAGTTCACGGAAAGCGAGTTCGCGGCCCTGCTGGGCGAGTCGAACGACGTCGGCGTCTGGTAGAGCGGCCAGCTCGTCGGAGGTCGGCATACGGTGGGGCAAGGTAGCCCCGGGGGATTGGAAGGACCAGCATATGAGCTCGATTTGTGTCGCCCGATCGGTGACTGGGGGGAAGTCACTCGCTTCAGTCCTATTGCCCACCCACATCCGGTCCGAGATGTTACGGCATGCCCGACGCCACCGAACCACCGCCGGTTTCCGCTGACGTCTCGCTCCAGCAGGCGGTTAGCGCTGCGCGCGGCGACGGCAAGCGCGACTACGTGCGGCAGATGTTTTCGGACATCGCGCCGCGCTACGACCTGCTCAATCACGTGCTGTCGATGAACATCGACAAGGGCTGGCGCCTGAAGGCGCTGCAGGCTCTCGCATGGACTGCGCGGCCGATGGGGCGTTATCTCGACCTGTGCGCGGGCACGTTGGACGTGGGGGTCATGCTGACGCGGCAACGCGGCTTTGGTGGATTCGTGGTGGGCGCTGACTTCGCGGTGCCTATGCTGCGGCATGGCAACGGTAAAGCGCCGCGCGCGGTCTTGTCGCCCGTCGGCGCCGACGCGCTCGCGCTGCCGCTGGCCGATGCAAGTCTCGACGGCGCGATTGTCTCGTTCGGCATCCGCAACGTGGCCGATCTCGATGCTGGGCTGCGCGAAGTGCGACGCGTGCTCACGCCGGGTGCACGGTTCGTGATTCTCGAATTTTCAACGCCGCGCAGCGCGATCATTCGCGCCGGTTACCACGCCTACTTTCACAACGTGCTGCCGCTGATCGGGCGCCTCGTCAGCGGGCACAAATCCGCGTACACATATCTGCCAATGTCCGTCGCACAGTTTCCGACGGGCGATGATCTCGCGGCGCGCATGCGGACGGCGGGGTTCTCGACGGTGACGTGGGAACCGCTCACGTTCGGCATCGCGGCGATGCACGTCGGAACAGTTGGTCAGTGACACACCGAACAAAAACATTTACCACAGGGGTCGCAGAGGTCACAGCGGCTCGAACCCCAGTGATCTCTTGACCCCCGTGGTGAGTTTTGTCTTTTGTCTTTTGGGAAACAGCCAGGCCTATCATGTCGCTTGACACGCTGTCGCAGTTCATCGAAGCCATTGATCGCGCGGGCGAGTTGCATCGCATCAGCGCGCCGGTAAACGTGCATCTCGAGCTGACCGAGATCGCCGATCGCGTGTCCAAGCAGATTGGCGGTGGCAAGGCGCTGCTTTTCGAGCACCCGGTCCTACGCGACGGCACCAAATCGCCGTATCCGGTCGCGATCAATTTGTTCGGCAGCATGACGCGCATGGCGCTTGCACTCGGCGTGCAGAACCTCGACGAGATTGGCGCGCGCATCACGCAGCTCATGGACCTCAAAGTCCCCGACGGATTCCTGGGCAAGCTGTCGCTGCTGCCGCGCCTGCTCGAGGTGGCCAAATTTCCGCCGCGCATGAAGAGTGGATCGCCGTCGTGCCAGGAAGTCGTGTGGCGGGGCGACGAGATCGATCTCGACAAGATTCCGGTCCTCACCTGCTGGCCCGAAGATGGCGGTCCGTATCTCACGATGACCGCCGTGATTTCGAAGGATCCGGTCCGCGGCATTCGCAACGTCGGCATGTATCGCGTCCAGCAGTTGGACAAGAGGCATGTCGCGATGCATTGGCAGCGACACAAAACGGGCGCCGAGCACATGCGGCAGATGGCTGAGCGCGGTGCGACGATGCCCGTGTGCATCGTGATCGGCTGTGATCCCGCGAGCATGTATTCAGCCAGCGCGCCGCTGCCACCGAACATCGACGAGTTCCTGTTCGCCGGGTTCCTGCGCCGCGATCCGGTGAAGCTCACGAAGGCGGTCACGTGCGATCTCGACGTGCCCGCCGACGCGGAAATTGTCATCGAGGGCTACATCGATCCCGCCGAGGCGCTGGTGGTCGAAGGGCCATTCGGCGATCACACCGGCTTCTATTCGGAAGCCGACCTGTATCCGCGCGTCCACGTGACCGCGGTGACGATGCGCAAGAACGCCGTGTACGCCACGACGATTGTCGGTCGGCCGCCGATGGAAGACTTCTATCTTGGGCACGCGACGGAGCGCATCTTTCTGCCGCTGCTCAAACTCACCACGCCCGAGATCGTCGACTACCATATGCCGGCCGAGGGCGGGTTTCACAACCTTGTGTTCGTCTCGATCGACAAGAAGTATCCGGGTCACGCGGACAAGGTGATGCACGCCTTGTGGGGGCAGGGGCTGATGTCGTTGGCCAAGGTGCTCGTCGTCGTTGATAAAGAGATCAACGTGCGTAATCCAGTCGAAGCGTGGTGGGTGGCGCTGAACAACATGGACCCCGAACGCGATGTCCGCTTTACGATGGGGCCGGTTGATGTCCTGGATCACGCCAGTCGCGCGTTCACCTACGGGAGCAAGATGGGCATCGATGCGACGCGCAAATGGCCGGAAGAGGGATTCACGCGCGCCTGGCCAAAGGTGATCGGCATGGATGACGCGACCAAACAGCGCGTCGATGCGATGTGGTCAACACTTGGATTGCCGCCGATGGGACGCGTATGAGGACAACGGCATGAGTGCAATCAAACATCCCGTGACTCCACCGAATGGCGCGCGCGACGGACAATTGATCACCGGCGCGTCGCTGCCGGTGCGGCTGGCCAACTTCGTGAAGTTGCCGCATACGGTGTTCGCGATGCCATTCGCGCTCGTGGGCGTGTTGTTCGCGAGCGCGATCGCGCCGATTTCGGGCCGGGTCATCGGGTGGGTCCTGCTCGCCTTCACTGCCGCGCGCTTCGCCGCGATGGGATTCAATCGCATTGTCGATCGTGATGTCGATGCGGTCAATCCGCGTACGAAGAATCGCGAGCTACCGAGTGGCGCGCTCACGGTCGGGCAGGCCAAGGCTTCGGTAATCGCGGCGTCGCTGCTCTTCGGGTATTCGTCGTGGCAACTCAACCCGTTGTGCGCGGCGCTCTCGCCGATCGCATTGCTCTGGGTCCTTGGCTACAGCTACACGAAGCGCTTCACACGCTGGTCGCACCTGTGGCTCGGTCTGGGATTGAGCATTGCGCCCGTCGGCGGTTATCTGGCCGTCGCGGGCGCGTGGAGCATACCGTGGTGGCTACTGTGCGTGCTGGCGTTAGTGGTCGTCACGTGGAGTGGGGGTTTTGACATTCTCTATGCGCTGCAAGACGCGGAGTTCGACAAGGCCAACGGATTGCACTCCATCCCGTCCGCCATCGGCGTGACGTCGGCGATTACCTTGTCGCGTACGCTGCACGTCCTTTCGGTGCTGTGCCTGTCCGCGGTCGTCGCGTCGCATCCGCTCGGCGCGGTGAGCGCGAGCGTGCAGGCCATACTGTGGACCGGGGTCGTCGGCGTCGCCGCGATGCTGGTCTGGGAGCATCGACTGGTGAAGCCGGACGATCTGTCGAAGCTCGACGCGGCGTTCTTCACGATGAATGGCATGATCTCGATCAGCTTCTTTGTCGTGGTCCTCGCAGCGCGCTTGACCAGCGGGTTGGCATCGTGACGGTGAGCGGGTTGGCCGTGACGCGTCATCCGGTCGTGATGGCGATTACCGGTGCGTCCGGCGCGCCGTACGCGGTACGGTTACTGCAGCAGCTAGTTGAACATCAGGTGCCCACGTGGCTCATCGTATCGAGTCATGGGTTCAGGTTGCTGGGTACCGAATCGGACATTCCGGACCTGGCGTCATTGCGGAGCCACGTCGGTGCCGACGCGTTTGACGCGTGTGTGACGGTGTTCGACGACCATGATCGTGGCGCGGCGCCCGCCTCTGGGTCGGCCCGCTCCAGTGCGATGGTGATTTGCCCGTGCTCGATGGGCACGATCAGTGCGATCGCACATGGCTCGTCGCGCTCGCTCGTCGAACGGGCCGCCGATGTGGCACTCAAGGAGCGCCGTAGACTTGTCGTCGTGCCGCGCGAAACGCCGTTGTCACTGATTCATCTGGAGAACCTGACGCAGATCACACGCGCCGGGGCTGTTGTGATTCCTGCCGCACCGGGATTCTATCACCGTCCAACTTCGATCAGTGATCTCGTCGATTTTATGGTCGCCAGGATTCTCGATCATCTCGATGTCGAACACACGCTGGGCCGACGATGGTCAGGCGAGTCTGCGAAGCCCTGACGGATGGTCGCGCCAATTTTCAATTCTTGTCGAAAATGCCTGAATATAGATCCACCGCTGATGAACGTCGCGAGGGCCGCTGAGAGAACCCGGGCGCGGCGCGGCGTGCTTGTCAGATTCGTGCTGCTGTCGTTCCTCATGATGCCTGTCGGTTACGTCATCGGCTGGCTCGGGGGTTACGAGGGCTGGCAACGACTCACGGCGGCCCTTGGCCTCGGCGTCCTGCTGGTCGCCTTTGGGCTCATCGTGATCAAGATCATGCAGTGGGTCGCCTCTGATGTCGTCATGGGCTTTCTCCAGTTTGGCGGATCCGCTCGCGGCGCCTCGAACACCTCGCGCGCGGAGGCGCTGGCGGCTGCCGGCGTGTATCACGAAGCGGCGGCCGAATTTGACGCGGCGCGTGCGATCGCCGGTGACGCTTTTCCGGCTATGCGCGTGGAGGCGGAGATGCACGCGACGGCATCGGGTGATCCAAACCGTGCGGAAACGCTATTTCTGAGGATTCGCCGCTGTCCGGAAGCGACTCGGAACGACGAACTCTACGCCTCGCATCGTTTGATCGACCTCTATATCGGCCCGCTCGATCAACGGGCCGGCCGAGTCGTGTAGATTCCCTCTGTGATCACCATTGGCCTGATTTCCGATACGCACGATCTTGTGCGCCCTGAGGTATTTGACGCGCTCAAGGGCGTCGATCTCATTCTGCACGCGGGTGATGTTGGTTCGGCCGATGTGCTGATCGAGCTGGCGACGATCGCACCCGTTCGTGCCGTGTGGGGCAATACGGACGCACCCGGACGTACCGACCTAGTGGAAGTGATCGATGAGATGTTCGAACAGGTGCGCGTCGTGGTCACGCACGGTCATATGATCGGTGACGTGAATCCTCCGCGACTGGTGTCAGCATTCATGCATGCTGACGTTATCATCTACGGGCATACCCATCAGCAGCTGATCGTCCGTGCGGCGCGACGCATGGTGATCAATCCAGGTGCCGCCGGGCCCAAACGATTCAAGCTGCAGCCGTGTGTCGGAAAGCTGTTCATCGACAAACGGAAGTCGGACGCGCAGCTGATCCCGCTGTTCCCCGAAGAGACCGTCGAGCCGGTGATCGAGTCGGACGACGAGTAGCGTTCGTTTAGGGTTGCGGCGACGTCGCCGCCAACCGCAACGTCTGTAGCGCCTCGACGACGGTCACCTTCGCGACCTCCGAAGGCCGTGTTCGGAACCACTGCTCGACCATCAACACCTCGTCGAGATGGTCCGGTGCGATGCCGACCGCGGTCGAATCAGGCATCTCACCCTGCCGCTGCAACACTGCCATCGCGTCGAGATCCGTGCATCGCGCGTCCAGCACGACTCGGCCTGAGCGGATCAGATACATCCGGTCTTCACCATCGCGTCCGCGCACGGCGTAGACGCCGCTCGGACGCAACGCCGCTTCGCGCACGCGCTGCAATTGCAATGCCAACTCCTGCAGTGCGACGAGTCGATTGCGCAGCCACCCCGCGCGCTCATAGGAGAGCGACGCACTCGCGGCCCCCATGTCCCGCATCAAGGCTTGCTGCGGCGAATCGTCACGACCTTCGAGGACCGCACGCGCGCGCGTGAGCTGCGTGTTGTACTCGATCGCTCCGACGGCGCCAACGCACGGACCTAGGCAGCGCCGGGTTTCGTAACGATGACAGCCTGGTGTGCGCGCCAACTGCGGATACTGCAGGTCGTCGAAGAGTTCGACGGCGTCGCGCATGAACATGCGAACCTTATCGGCGCAATCACGAAGGCCCAACGCGTCGTTGAGCACGCGCAATGCTTCGACGAGTGGCGCGCGACTCGTGAAGGGTCCGATCATCGTCGCGCGACCGACCGCCGCCGCATAGCCCGACGTACGGGCACGAATCGCAGCACTCGCGCGTTGTACTTTGAGACGTGGCGCCAGTCCGTCGCTCAGTGTGATCACCCACCAGCGGTCAAGCGGCCGCGCTGCGCGCACGTTGTAGCGCGGCAAATGCGCGCGGATCAGTCGCACTTCTCTCAATAGCGCCGCGAACTCACTTGGCAGCGCTTCCCACTCGATGCTGGCTGTTTCACGCAGCATCCGCGCGTGTCGATGCTCGGGCCACGGCAGGCGAAAGTACGACAGGAGTCGGGTGCGCAGTTGCGTACTCTTGCCGACGTAGAGTACGTCGCCGTGCGCGCCGCGCATCACGTAGACGCCCGGTACGTTGCGCGCGCCGGCGCGCACGTGATCGCGCAGTCGCGCCACGTCGGTTTCGTCCGAGCCGACGGAGAACGCCAACTGTTCCGCCACTCCCGGCTGCTTGCTCCGCCGGGCTGCCGGCTTTTTTGGCCGGAACGGCGGGTATGCGAACTCTGTGTCAGCGCTGGCAGGTGGCGCAGAATACGGTGCTGCGCCCGTCGATCGCGTGCGTACCCACGAGACGACGTTGGCAACGCGTGCAGGGCTGGCCGGCGCGGCCATAGGCGGCCAATTGCTCGACGAAATGTCCGCGCTCACCGCGCGCATCCCGGTAGTCGCGAAAGCTCGTGCCCCGGGCCGCGATCGAGGCGGTCAACACCGCTCGGAGCGCGCGGAGCAGCGATGCCGCTTCGTCCGACATCACCGAACGTGCCTCTCGCGATGGATCGATCCCGGCGTGCCACAGTGCCTCGTTCGCGTAAATGTTGCCGACCCCGGCCAGTCGGCGCTGATCCATCAACGCCACCTTCACCGGTTGTCTGGATACCCGAAGAAGTCCCGAAAACTCGGCGTCCGTAAGCTCGGCGTCAAGAGGCTCGACGCCCAGTGCTCCGGCATATTCCGCGAATCGTTCCGGCGTCATCAACGCGACGGTGCCCAACCGTCGCACGTCTTTGTAGTGCAGGGAACGACCGCCGTCGAGGCCGAACGTGACGCAGACGTACGCGGCGTCACTCGAGGGCAGTGGCGCGCCCACGATCAACAGGCCGCCGGTGAAGCGCGGCTGCACGACGATGTGCAGGCTGCCCGACGGTGCCGCGAGGTCGATCACGACAAGCTTGGCGCGGCGCCAGACGCGAACGACCTCGGCTCCGATGAGCAATCTTGCCCAATCATCGGCCGACGCCTCACGCAGCACGTCGGGTCGTAATACCGCAACGGATGAGATGATCGCTCGGCGAATCTCGGTGTCGAGATCGCGCGCGATCGTTTCCGCCTCAGGAAGTTCCGGCATCGGATGGGCGCTGTTCGGCGCGTTGGTGCGCTTCCGTTTCCGCAACCAGGATCAACGCGTGCTGCGCCGCCGCGCGACGCTCCGCTTCACGCCAGCCGATGTCACGACGGTGGATCGCCCCATCGAATCCGATGCGCGATGCCGCTTCGCGCGATCGACGCTGTGCGTCCGGGAATGCATCGGCGATGGCGGTTACCGCGAAGACGCGGCCGCCGCTCGTGCGGAGCACGCCGTCGTTGTCGCGCGTCGTCCCGGCGTGATAGACGCGAATGTCGTCGCTGAACGCCGGCAGCTCAATACCGGCACCGGTCTGCGGTGCGTCCGGATACCCGCTCGACGCCACCACGGTTGTGACCGATGCGCCAGCGCGCCAGGCGAATGGTGACATGTTCTTCACGCGCGCCCCGCGCGCGACGGTCAGCATCGGCTCGAGCAGACTGCTGCAGAGCATCGGCAGAATTGCCTGCGTTTCGGGGTCGCCGAAGCGGCAGTTGAATTCGACCACCTTCGGACCTTCGGGCGTGAGCATCAGGCCCGCGTAGAGCAATCCCGTAAATGGTGTGCCGCGCTTCCGCATCGCGTGCAAGGTCGGCAGAAAGATCCGCTCGGTCACATCATCGAGCAGCGCCGGTGTGCTGAATGAAACGGGCGTATACGCACCCATGCCCCCGGTATTCGGTCCGTCGTCGCCGTCCAACAGACGCTTGTGGTCTTGCGCGCCCAGCATCGGAAGCACGTCGTAGCCATCGGTGATTGCGAAGAGTGAGAGCTCTTCGCCCGTCATGAAGGCTTCCACGAGGCACTCGTTCCCGGCGTCCCCAAATGCCTTGTCGTTGAGTATGCGATCGATCGCGGCGTACGCATCCTCGATCGTGTGACAGACAATGACACCCTTACCGGCCGCCAGCCCGGATGCCTTGATCACGACCGGTGCACCGAACCGAAGCTGGACGGCTTCTCTGGCGGCCGTCGCATCACGATGCGTTTCCGCGTGCGCCGTCGGGATGCCGGCCTTCAGCATCATCGCCTTCGTGTCGGCCTTCGAGGTCTCGACGGTCGCCGCACCCTTGGTCGGGCCGAACGCCGGAATGCGCGCCTGCTGCAGATGATCGATCAGCCCGGCGGCAAGCGGCGCTTCTGGGCCGACGACGACGAGATTGACTTTCTCGTGTTCGGCGAGATGCACCAACGCCGGAACGTCCGCCGCGTCGACGGAGGCGATGCGCGCGAGATTCGCGATGCCCGGATTGCCCGGCGTCGCGATCAGATCAATGACGGTGTTCTCGCGAGACAGGGTATCCGCGAGTGCATGTTCGCGGCCGCCGCCGCCGACGATCAGAATCTTCATAGGCGGCGAAAGTTAATCCCATTCGCCGCCCGGACGGCCGTCTGCCGCTTTGGGTCAGCTCTTCGGCGCGTCGGTGGGACCAGCCTCTGGTCCGGAGGCGTGGCCAGAGGCGGAGCCGGTTGATGGACCAGCGCCGGACGCCGAACGGAAGGCGTCGCGGAACGCATCTGCGGCGCGACTGATCGCATCACCGACTGACTCGACGGCGGCCTTTGCCTGATCCGCGTAGTAGTCCTTCGCATCGCGCACATCGTCCATCAACGGACGTTCTGCCTCCGAGCCGCGACGGATGTACTCGCCGCCCACGATCGTGCCGTACGCGCCAGACTGCTCCCAGCGTCGAAGTTCGGCCGCCCGCACCGTGTGGAATGGATGTTCACGTAGCGCCGTGTTCAGGATCCTGAGGACGCGGTCCCAGGTCGAGCCACCCATCTCATACTCGGCGGCCTGCGCGAGATACGCATCAAGATCGATCGAGTCTCCGATCGACCGACCACCGGCGAGCTTGAGGAACGTCATCAGGCTCGCGCGCGGGTCCTGCGTGCCCAGCATGCCGGCACGATCGGCGGAGAGTTCTGATTTGCGATACCACTCGAGCAATGCCAGCTGAAACGGCAGCAAAGCGATCGACGCAAGCAACGGCAACGCGCTCATGCCGAAGAAGAGCACGATTAGCGCGATCGTTCGATAGGTCGTGTGACCGGTCATGATGTGACCGACCTCGTGCGCGAGGACGAAGCGCTGTTCGTCTGGATCGAGCAGTTCAAGCGTGCCAGAGCTGATCACGATAAACGGGTTCCCAAAGCCGACCGCTCCGGCGTTGGCGATCGGCGTCTGCGTCACATATAGCTGTGGAACCGTGTGTCCCGTGGCCGGCCAGTCCAGCGCCATGAGGACTTCCTGATAGAGCGCGTACAGCTGCGGGCGCTGCGTCGGTCCTACGAGTACGGCATCACCAAGGAACAGATTGCGAACACCATTCTCGCCGAAAAAGACAGCGATCTTCCGAATGACTTCATCGAAACCGGGAAGGGCACGCAGCGTGTTGAGGGCTGCACGGTCCGCCGGATGTTCCCAGCTGACGGACGAGATCTGCGTAAGCGGGATGCGCGACATGACGGGCTGGGTTGAGGGGCCGGGCGATCTAGTAGAAGCGTACGGACCGGGCGGCAGGAGGTTCCAAAGGCGCAGGGAGCAGGTCTCTACCTGCCGCCCGCTACAATCCCGTCAGCGCCGACTCCAGATCCTCGATCAGATCTTCCGCATCCTCGATCCCGCACGATAACCGGACCATGCCGTTCGTCAGGCCCATCGCCTGCTTGACGTCGGCAGGGACCGACCCGTGCGTCATCGTGAACGGATGGTTCGTGAGCGACTCCACTCCACCCAATGATTCGGCAAGCGAAAAGACGCGCACGCGCTGCAGGAACGTGTTCGCGTTGTCCTGGCTGCCAAGGTCGAGCGTCATCATACCGCCGAATCCCGTCATCTGGCGGGCCGCCAGCTCATGCTGCGGATGGTGTGGCAGGCCCGGATAGATGATCCGCTCGTGGCCGAGCCGATTCAGCAGAAAGGCGGCGATCTGACGCCCATTGGCATCGTGCTGGCGCATGCGCAGGGGCAGCGTCTTCGTCCCGCGCAGCGCCAGCCACGCATCGAACGGGCCCGGCACGGCGCCCGCGGCGTTCAGGATGAACTGCAGGCGATCCGCCAGTTCATCCTCAAGAACCACGGCAAGCCCGCCGATCATATCAGAATGGCCATTGATGTACTTGGTCGTGGAGTGCCACACGATGTCAGCGCCGAACTCCAGCGGGCGCTGAAAGACGGGCGACGCGAAGGTGTTGTCCACGATCAGGAGTGCGGAATGGCGCTTGGCGATCTCGCTCATCGCCGACAGGTCGGTCAGCCACATGAGCGGGTTCGTCGGTGTTTCGACAAGCAGGGCCCGTGTCGACGGCGTCATCGCGTCTTCGACGACTTGGGGATCGCGCGTATCCACGTATGAGAACGAAAGACCCATATGCCGCAAGATTCGATCGAACAGCCGAAACGTGCCGCCGTACACATTCTCTCCACAGACGATGTGGTCACCGGCGTGGAAGAGCTTCATGATCGAGTCGAGACAGCCCATCCCGCTGCTGAACGCGAAACCATGGCGGCCCCCTTCGAGCGTCGCGACATTTCGCTCGAGGGCTTGGCGCGTCGGGTTCTTTCCTCGCGCGTATTCATAACCCTTGTTGACGCCGATCCCGTCCTGCACGTAGGTCGACGTCTGGTAAATCGGCGTCATGATCGCGCCGGACAGGATATCGGGGCGCTGCCCCGCGTGAATGGCGCGAGTGGACATGCCACCGGCAAGGTCTTCGTCGTAGATGCGCGTCATGGCCTTCGGCTGGTGCGTGCGGGCGGGGAAGAGACGGCGGGAGATACACGCGAAGCTAACGGCGGTCGAAGCGTCCGGCGAGCAGTTCCGCCGATGACATCCTGGACGGACGGCCCGTTCGATCCCAAGCCGGCCGCATAACGTGGTCCCTCCAGTCGTCGACTACTCGCGCCGATGCCTCATCGTGGACGATGAGGCGCCCTTGCGCGCATTGTTGCGTCGCCTGATGGAGGCGGAAGGCTTCGTCTGCGACGAAGCCTCATCGGGAGACGAGGCGTTGGCGCTGCTCTCGGCGCAGACGGTGCCGCTCGTGCTCTCCGACTTTCATATGCCGCGCATGGATGGCGGTACGTTGCTGCGTGAGATCCACGCACAGTGGCCGGAGACCGCGGTCGTGATGATCACGGCCGTCTCCGATGTCGACATCGCGGTGCGTTGCCTCGAGGCAGGTGCGCTCGACTACGTGACGAAGCCGTTTGCTATCGAAGAGGTGCGCGCGCGCGTGAGTCAGGCGCTCGAGAAGCGGCGCTTGTTGATCGAAAATCGTTCGTATCGCAGCCAGCTCGAGGAACGCGTCGCACTGCAGGCGCGCAAGTACGAGGAACTTTTCCTCGCGTCATTGCAGTCGTTGGCCGACGCCCTCGAAGTCAAGGATGCTTACACGTGGGGGCACTCGACGCGCGTTTCGCGCTATGCGATGGCGATTGCCCGCGAACTCGGGCTTCCGCCGGCACGGCTCGAACAGCTCGAACTCGGCAGTCGCTTGCATGATCTTGGCAAGATCGGCGTCCGTGAAGCGGTGCTCAACAAGGACGGCCCGCTTACCGGGGAAGAGTACGCGCACGTCATGGAGCACACGGTCATCGGTTGGCGCCTGCTCGCGCCGCTGTTGCGCGAGATGCCGAATGCGCTCGCGATCGTGCGGTCCCATCACGAACGGTTTGACGGGCACGGCACGCCCGACGCGCTGCGCGGACACGAGATCCCCCTCGAATCTCGCATCACCGCCGTCGCGGACTCTTTCGACGCGATGACGAGCGGTCGCGTTTACCGATCGGGAATGAGCGTCGACGACGCCGTCGCCGAACTCCGACGCTGCGCTGGCACCCAGTTCGACCCCGTGTGTGTCGCGGCATTCGAGCGCGCGCTCGAGCAGCAGAACTTCCCGCGCCCTGACTGGTCCATTCAGCGCCCGTCGCGTCTCGCGATCGTCGCGTAACGTCGACTACGACTACGACTACGACTACGACTCCGACTCCGACTCCGACTCCGGTTGCGATTGCGTGCGCACATGCGCGCCGATCAGTAGCGGAGCGAGAAAGTGTGCGATCAAACGGGAGACATCGTGAACGGGCGCCGTCGCGCGGGACTGACTGTGTCGGGTGAGATTCGCTGACGTGATCACGACGCGGGCGTCGCTGAGCACCGCGCGATGCGACCACGTCAGCAATCCTTCGATGTCATCCGGCGCGTCGTTGAATACCAGAACGCATTCTTCGTTGCGACCCTCAACATCCCGGATGCCCTCCAGCGCGAGGCCGTGATGCGAGCCGAGGTCGACGACGCGCGTCGCGCCGTCTGCCACGACCCGAGCCGCGAAGGGCGCCTCGTCGAGTAACACCATGGGCATGCTGGGCGGCACCATGGTCGAGAGCGACGCGATGGTCATGACCGCACCTACATTCGCGGTCCGCATCTGCGACGCCAATTCCGGAGCACTGGCGGACACATTAAGCAGCAGCGCTCCGCGACCATCGGACGCGCCGAATGCGAGGAGGACCGCCGGTGATGGCGGGAGCAGCAGGGCGCTGCGCCGACCCGCAAGCGCGTTCACCAAGGGCGCCGACCGCTGCAGCAGCGTGATCCCGGCGGCGACCAGTGCGGCGCATTCGAGATCGTCGATCCGGCCACGGTGAGCCGCAATGGCGAACGGGAGCAGGGCGAGCGGATCAGACATAGGGGAGCATATCGGCACGAACTGGAGCGTGCCACGGTGGTAACGGATCCCGCTGAGAATCGTCCGTTAGGGTGAGGCGTGGCTGGATCGTGAGGGAGGCCACCAGACTGGTCAATTGGACCGTTGGTCACGTTGGCATGTCGGTCTAGCTTCCCACATTGTTTCGTAACGGTATACTCATGAGCGCGGGTTGTGTGCGTGCCCAGTGTGTGATACGACCGCATCGGCGAGGAGGGGCATGGCATTCGAAGGGTTGATGGTGAGCGTATCGGGAGTGCGCGGGAAGGTCGCCGAAGGGCTCACGCCCGAAATCGTCGCGACCTTCGCCGCGGCGTTTGGCGCGTGGGCATCCCGGACGGGCGTGAAGACCATCGTGGTCGGCCGGGACAGCCGCGTCTCCGGGCCGATGTTCACGCGGATCGTGCATGGCGCGCTCGAGTCAGTCGGCTGCACCGTGATCGACATCGGCATGGCGCCGACACCGACGATTCAGCTCGCGGTCGAACACCATCATGCGGCCGGTGGTCTCGGGATCACGGCCAGCCACAATCCGATCGAGTGGAACGCGCTCAAGTTTATCGGGCCGTCGGGGCTCTTTCTTTCTGCCACTGAAGGCGCGGAGATGCGCGCGCTTATGGATACGGGCATTCCGCGCGCGACCTGGGATACGCTCGGACGCGTCGTGCACGATCCCGAGGCGGTGCAGCGCCACCTCGAACAGGTGCTGTCGCTCCCATTCCTCGACGTCGAAGGCATTCGCGCGAAGCGCTTCAAGGTCGCACTCGATTGCTGTCACGGTGCCGGCGCCGTGATCATGCCGCAGCTGCTGACCGATCTCGGTTGCGAGGTATTCGCGATCAACATGGAAGCAAATGGCCGATTTCACCGACCCCCTGAACCGGTCGCCGAAAACCTCGGTGAGCTCGCCGCCCTCGTGCGCAACGTCGGGGCCGACGTCGGCTTCGCGACGGATCCCGATGTCGATCGACTCGCGCTGGTGCTGGATAACGGCGTCGCGCCCGGCGAGGACTACACACTCGCCTTCGCCGCGCGCACGGTCCTGCGTCATCGGCGTGGACCCGTCGTGACGAATCTTTCGACGAGCAAGGTGGTATCGGATGTCGCCGATGAGATGGGCGTGCCATTTCATTTCGCGAAAGTCGGTGAAGTCAACGTTGCGCTCACCATGCGCGACGTCGGCGCGACGATCGGTGGTGAAGGCAACGGCGGCGTCATCCTGCCCGAGTTGCATCTCGGGCGTGATGCACCGGTCGGTGCCGCCCTGATGCTGCAATTGATGCTTGAAGAAGGACGTCCGCTGTCGGCGCTTGTTGCCGCGAAACCACGGTACGTCATCGTAAAAGACAAGTTGGATCGGCCGAACGTTGCTCTCGACGCGGTGTATGCCGCGCTGCGCGCCACGTTCACGGATGCGAAGGCCGATACACAAGACGGACTGCGCCTTGACTGGCCGGACCGCTGGGTGCACCTCCGGCCTTCGGGAACCGAGCCCATTGTTCGTGTGATCGCCGAGGCGCCCTCGGAAGCGGACGCCCGGCTGCTCATTGCACACGCACGGAAACCGTTGGCTGATCTGGTGACGCCAGCGGCCGTCGGACACTGATCGTTGACTCGTTGACTCCTCGGAAACCACTGCCATGTGCGGAATCGTTGGTTACGTCGGAAACAGGATCGCCACGCCATTGCTCATCGATGGCCTGAAGCGCCTCGAATATCGCGGCTATGACTCAGCGGGCGTTGCGATCATGAACGGCAAAGGCGTCGAGACTCGTAAGGCGGCCGGCAAGATCGCGCGCCTAGAGTCGGTGATCGACAAAGATCCGCCGCAGGGCACGCTCGGCATCGGTCACACGCGTTGGGCGACGCATGGCCCGCCGACCACGCTGAACGCGCATCCGCACGTCAGCACGGATCGCTCGATCGCCGTAGTGCACAACGGCATTATTGAGAATGCCACGGCGCTCAAGGCAGGGTTGGAGGCGCGCGGATTCATCTTCACGTCGGACACCGACACCGAAGTGCTCGCGCACCTAATCGAGGCGGCCTATGCCGGCAACCTCGAAGCGGCCGTCATCGAGGCCCTGCGCCAAGTCGAAGGCACTTATGGCATCGCGGTCATCTCCAGCAAGGAGAAGGACAAGATCGTCGCCGCCCGGAAAGGCAGTCCGTTGCTCGTGGGGCTCGGCGAAGGCGAGTACTACATCGCGTCGGATGCATCGGCGATTCTTTCGCACACACGAAACGTCGTGTATCTCGATGACGGTGACGTCGCGGTCATTACGCGCGACGGCTACAAGATTCTCGATCTCGAAGCGGCGCCGCGCGATGTGCCCGTCTCGCGTATTGAGTGGGATCTCGATCAGATCGAGCGCAGCGGGTATCCGCATTTCATGCTCAAGGAAATCTTCGAGCAGCCGACGACCGTGGAAAACACCATGCGCGGACGACTGATTCTCGAAGAGGGTTTTTCCAAGCTCGGTGGACTGAACATCAGCAAAGAGGACCTGCTGAAGGTCGACAACATCATCATCACCGCGTGTGGCACCAGTTGGCACTCGGCGCTGATCGGCGAAATGATGATCGAAGAACTGTGCCGCATCCCCGTCGAAGTCGAATACGCCTCGGAATTCCGCTATCGCAATCCGATCGTCACGCCGACCACGCTCTGCATCGTGATCTCGCAGTCGGGTGAGACGGCCGATACACTCGCCGCCATGCGCGAGGCAAAGCGTCGCGGTGCCCGCACGCTTGGACTGGTGAATGTGGTCGGCTCGACGATCGCGCGCGAAGACGACGGCGGTATCTACCTGCACGCCGGACCGGAAATCGGTGTGGCCTCGACCAAGGCGTTCAGCAGCCAAGTGGTAGCGTTGGCGTTGTTTACACTCAAACTCGCGCGTCTCAAGAATCTGTCCGTGGCGAAGGGGCGCGAGATCGCGCAGGCAATGGCAAAGCTCCCCGAGCAGATTCAGTCAATTCTCGATCGGGCTGACGAAATCGAAGCATTGGCCGACGAGTTCAAGCGCGCGACGAATTTCCTGTACCTTGGACGAGGCTACAATTTCCCGGCGGCGCTCGAAGGCGCGCTCAAGCTCAAGGAAATCTCGTACATCCATGCCGAAGGCTATCCGGCGGCCGAGATGAAGCATGGGCCGATTGCGCTCATCGACGAGATGATGCCGGTGGTCTGCATTGCGCCGCACGACTCGGTGTTCGAAAAGATCGCGTCGAACATTCAGGAGGTGAAAGCGCGGAAGGGCAATATCATCGCCATCACGACGCGGGACGAGCCGTCGTTGGCCGGCAAACTCGACTACGAGTTCCGCATCCCGGAGACGATCGATCTGCTCACACCGATCCTCGCGTGCGTTCCGTTGCAATTGCTGGCGTACTACATCGCGGTGAAGCGCGGCTGTAACGTCGACCAGCCACGGAATCTGGCCAAGTCGGTGACGGTGGAGTAATTCCTTCGCGGTGCCGGAACTCCCCGATATCACGGTCTATCGCGAACGTCTCGAGTCGTACCTTGTCGGCCATGCGCCGTCTCGCGTACGGGTCCTGAATCCGTTTGTGTTGCGCTCAGTGACGCCGGCGCCACGGGTGTTGGAAGGCACGCAGATCCTCGGGGTCACGACGATCGGAAAGCGGCTGGTGCTCGAATTTGAGTACGGCCGCTTCCTCGTTGTGCACCTCATGATTGCGGGACGATTCCGCTGGCGGCCGCCTGGCAAGTCGCTGCCTGGAAAGCTGGCGTTGGCCGCGCTCGATTTCGAGCATGGCACACTGTTCCTCTCTGAGGCCGGCTCAAAGCGCCGGGCGTCGATCTTTTTGGTCGAAGGCCAGCCAGCGCTGGCGCAGTTCGATCGTGGCGGCATCGATCCGCTGTCCGCGAATTTTGAGGACTTCGCGCATGCGCTTCGCCGGGAGAACCACACGCTCAAACGATCGCTCACGGATCCGCGACTGTTCAGCGGGATCGGCAATGCGTACTCCGACGAGATCCTGCACGCGGCCCGACTCTCCCCCATGCTGCTGACGAGCCGGCTCACGGATGACACGATTCACCGCCTGCGCGATGCTACGCGCGACACGATCACGACGTGGACCGCGCGACTGCGCGCGGAGGTTGGCGACGGTTTCCCGGAGACGGTGACGGCGTTCCATGCCGCGATGTCGGTCCACGGCCGCTTCGGGAAGCCCTGCCGGGACTGTGGGGCACCGGTGCAGCGTATCCGCTACGCTGACAACGAGACCAATTACTGCGCGCGGTGCCAGACAGATGGGTGCATTCTGGCCGATCGGGCGTTGAGCCGTCTGCTCAAACGCGATTTCCCGAGAAGCTTGGACGCTCTCGAGGGCTGATTCGGCGTCGCATCGATTATTTTTCGCACATGACCGACGCAGTCACCGCCCCAATCGATTCTACCGTCGCCGGCACGACACTTGCTCGTGAGATTCTTCGCCGTCGCACGTTTGCGATCATCTCGCATCCGGACGCCGGCAAAACGACGCTGACCGAAAAGCTGCTGCTCTACGGCGGCGCGATCCACTTGGCCGGCTCGGTCAAGGCGCGTCGCGCCACGCGCCACGCTACCTCGGACTGGATGAAGCTCGAGCAGGAGCGCGGCATCTCGGTGACGAGCTCCGTGCTGCAGTTCGAGTACCTCGGCTACCAGCTGAACCTGCTGGATACGCCGGGCCACGAAGACTTCTCCGAAGACACATATCGCACGCTCGTCGCGGCGGACTGCGCGATCATGCTGCTCGATAACCGCAAGGGCGTCGAAGAGCGCACGCGCCAGCTGTTCGACGTCTGTAAGATGCGTCGCACGCCGATCTTCACCCTCGTCAATAAGTGTGATCGCCACGGCGAAGATCCGCTCAAGCTCCTCCAGGATGTCGAGGCCGACCTTGGCATCGACTGCTACGCGGCCACGTGGCCGGTCTTCGACAATGATGTGTTCGTGGGCGTCTATGATCGCATGAAGCGCGAAGTGCACCTGTTCGAGCGCAGCGGCGACCGCGGTGCGACGCGCGCGGACGATACGATTGTGAGCATCGATGATCCCAAGTTGATCGAGACCATGGGCGAGAGCGCGTTTGATCGCCTGATGGGTGACATCGAGCTGCTCGATGCGGCTGGGCACACGTACGAACATGCGCGCGTGTTCGACGGAACGCTGACGCCGGTATTCTTCGGTTCTGCCCTCACGAACTTCGGCATCGAGCCGTTTCTACGCGAGTTTCTGGAGCTCGCCCCGTCACCCGGTCCGCGCGAGTCGACCGCTGGTCCAGTGCCACCAGACCGAAAAGACTTCACCGGTTTCGTGTTCAAGATTCAGGCGAACATGGATCCGAAGCACCGCGACCGCGTGGCGTTCGTGCGCATCGTGTCCGGGCATTTCGAAGCCAACATGCAGGTGCTGCATCAGCGCAGCGGAAAACCGATTCGCCTCGCCGCGCCGCAGCAGTTTATGGCGCGCGATCGAATATCGATCGAAGAGGCGTGGCCGGGCGATGTGATCGGCATCATGGATCGCGGGACTCTGCGAATCGGTGACACGTTGGGCGGCGATGGGTCGCTCGAATTTCAAGGCATCCCGCGCTTTGCGCCTGAGCATTTCGCGCGCGCGATTCCGGCCGATCCGCTCAAGCGCAAGCAATTTGACAGCGGACTCCGACAGCTCACCGAAGAAGGTGCGGCACAGGTATTCTTCGCCGAAACGTCCGCCGGCTCACAGCCGATCGTGGGCGCCGTCGGGCAACTGCAGTTCGATGTCATGGCATTCCGACTCGAGCACGAATACGCCGCGCCATGCCGATTTGAAAAGATGACATATCGCTGGCCGCGATGGCTGACGGGGCCCAAGGCTGAGGTCGAGCGCGTCGCAAACGGGCAGGGGCGCCTGCAGCTGTATGATCACAAGGGAAACATCGTCGTGTTGTTTCAGGATGCGTGGGCGCTCCGACGCGCCCTGCAGCATGAAACGAGCGTGACGTTCCATGAGACACAACCCTAAGAGTAAAGAGTAGTGGGTAGGCCGTAAAAAGAAACGGCGGAGTACTGAGATCTCAGTGGTCCGCCGTTTCTCTCTACTCGCAGTTTCTCACAACTCGCTACTGAGTACTCAGTTGTCAGACTTGTTTCGCGATCTCGATTTGCCGTCCGACGTGGCCGATTACGAATCCACCGTCATCGGACGACGAGAAGTAAATGCGTAATCCGGTGTCCGGATTGCTGCCGCGGCGGAGTTGGTCGGGGCACTCGATCTCGTGCGAGCCGTCGGGAAATACGTATGGCGTCTTGTACGCCGAGTCCGTCGAGCCGGGCGTATAGTCGACGCCGAGATCGACGAACACCTCGGCCAACTGGCGGCCGAGCGCGCGATCCTGTCGGCGCCGACCGACTTCGCCGAGCGACTTGAGATACTTCCATGCCGTCTCAGGATCGGGGAATTCCGATTCGCGTGCCGATGAGAACGCGGACGGAAGCAAGCGCAGCGCATCCGCGTACATGGCTTGGGCCCGTTCAACGGCTTCGAGGACCGACTCGGGTACATCGCTCGCGGGCTTGGCGATCGGCTGACGTTCCTTGAGCGCGGCAAGCGTCGTCCGCAGCAACCGCGTATGTGCGCGTTCGCTGTCGAGGTTCTGACGCGTTTCCGACAGACGTTCGCGCAGTCGCATCAGTTCGCCTTCCGATTGCTTCAGCGCGTCTTCGAAGTCGCGCACGAGCGAGACCAGCTGCGCGCGATCGAGCTCAGACCCGGATTCTGCGGCCTTCAGCGCATCCGATGCGTCGGGGCGCTTGCTGTATTCGGCGGCACGATCGTCTCGCAGCCGCTCGACCAGCGCGGAGTCCGATAGCGGGCGCTGAACGGAGACTTCGGCCAGTCGCTGCACCAGACGGCGCCGTTCGCCCGGCAACGCCAGTGCGCGCGCGAGGACGAGTGGATGCTGAAACGGGTCAGCTTCGAGATGGAAGCCGGGGAGGTAGGCACGCGCTGAACCGAGGAACACCGAGCGGGCGTGACCGCCAACGGCGTCGGATAGCGCGAAGGTATCGGCATGGCGCAGCATGAAGCAGAGTCCGAGTCCGAACACCTCACTCGCGAACTGCTCTGGCGGCAGCACGTAGCCGCCGTCCGGCAACTCGGTGAGCAACAGTACGGGCATCGTGCGGGCGGGATCGCACAGCACGAACCGAACAAAGGCATCGAGCGTCCCGGCCTCGAGCTGCGTCGGAATCCGCTGCAGTGGTCCGTCACTCGAGACGAGTGTGAACGGCACATCCAGTTCGGAGAGCAGTCGCGGTGGACGCACCGGTGGCGGCGCACCGTTGCCGGCGCCGCCATCGGTGCCGACGCGGATGTACAGTTGACGTTGCACCTGTCCTGTCGCGGAGGTCGTCGTCACGTACGTAACGTGCGTCGACCATTGCAGCCCGCGGTCGAGCGGATCGGGCGCATGCACCACAATGTCGGCTAACGATGAACCGTTGGCCTGCGTGAAGGGGGCCCAGCGCAGAATTCGCCCGCCGTCGAGCGTGTGATTGGATGGCGTCTCCCAACTCAGCGGTTGGCCGGAATCGAGTCCGAGCCACGCGACGCACGCGTCTAAAAATGCGGCGTCGGCGTTCGTGGCGGTCGAGCGTGGAACGAGGTCGAAATGAAGCGCAAGGCGTGGTTGCACGGCTGTGTTGATTGGCATTTGTTCTTGCTCTTCCGTCCAAGACAAAAGAGAGCGAGACTGACCGACTATGCGAATCTTACTCCAACGCGTCAGCAAAGCTGAAGTGAGAATTCGTCCTGCGTCGCCGGATGTCGCCCCTCGTGTCGCGGGACGCATTGAAGCCGGCTATGTCATACTGGTTGGTATCACCCATTCTGATACCGTGGCCGAAGCGCAATGGATGGCTGACAAAATCCATGGACTTCGATTGTTCCCTGATGAAGCAGGCAAGATGAATCGCGATCTTCGCGAGCACGGCGGTCGATTGCTCGTGGTCTCACAGTTCACGCTGTACGGCGATGCACGCAAAGGACGACGACCGAGCTTCATCGATGCGGCACCATCAAATATAGCTGAATCGCTATACAATCACTTCGTACTACTACTCAGGTCGAAGGGGCTTGAGGTGGAGACCGGTGAGTTTGGTACGATGATGGATGTCGAACTGGTCAATGATGGCCCCGTCACGCTATGGCTCGAGCGAGACGCTGGGGGAAGTTCGTCTGTTGAAGAATGAACTCGAGTCGGCTCAAAGGCCAACCTGTGGACGCGTGTACTAATGTCCCCGTCTGACTGAGAAACCTCCAGAATTCCAAGGCGAGATTTTGCCTTTTCTGACAAGCGTGTGATTTCGCTGGAACGAGTCTGGTTAGTGGTGTTCGCGCCACGCCGCACGGGTGCCACAAGGGGCATGGCTTGGCGGCGCGTCGGCTACTGCAACTCATGGGCGCGGTCGTCACTCCGCTACGCGAAATGTACTGCCTCGATATATACGTGCTACGAACGAACCTGTTGGTCCGTGCCGGATTTTGGCATGTGACCGGAATCACTGCTGTGTTCAGTGGGCCCGTTCCAGCGATTGCTCGATATCAGCAACGATGTCGCTGACATGCTCCAGTCCGACGCTGATGCGCAGGAGTCCGTCCGTGATGCCAACGGCCGCTCGCTCCTCTGGCGTCAACTTGCTGTGCGTGGTCGATGCCGGATGCGTGACGATCGTCCGTGTGTCACCGAGATTTGGGGAATGCGAGCAGAGCGTCACCCCGTCGAGAAAGCGACGGCCTGCTGTCAGTCCGCCCTTCACCACCAGCACCACGATGCCGCCACCTTGTGACATCTGCCGTCGCGCCAGCGCGTGTTGCGGGTGCGACGGCAGAAACGGGTAGCGCACCGACTCCAGTGCTGGGTGCCCCTCGAAATGTTCCGCCAGTGCCAACGCGTTTTGACAATGCCGATCCATGCGAACCGCCAGCGTCTCCAGTGACTTGGACAGCACCCAGGCGTTGAAAGCGCTCATCGCAGGGCCCGTGTGCCGCGCGAAGAAGCGGCAGTCCGCCATGAAGGTGCTGCGGCCCACGATCGCGCCGCCCAACACGCGGCCTTGGCCATCCATGTACTTCGTCGCTGAGTGAATCACGGCCGTCGCACCATACGACAGCGGACGCTGCAGGTATGGTGTCGCGAAGCAATTGTCGACGACGAGATCTATGCCACGCTCGTTCGCCAGCGCGCCGAGCCAGTCGAGGTCGATCAACTCCAATCCGGGGTTCGACGGCGTTTCGATGAACAGCATGCGCGTATTTGGGCGAATGCCCCGCACCCAGCCGTCCTGATCGGCACCGTCGACGTAGTCACTCTGCACGCCCCATTTCGGGAGCAGTCGCGTGAAGATCTGATGCGTCGAGCCGAACAATG
The DNA here is from genome assembly GCA_031366985.1 of Gemmatimonadaceae bacterium. Lineage (GTDB taxonomy): Bacteria > Gemmatimonadota > Gemmatimonadetes > Gemmatimonadales > Gemmatimonadaceae > Gemmatimonas. Next base: position 39,516 of record JANLPE010000050.1, on the reverse strand, counting down.
CGCGCGACGCGAGCACATGATCGCCCGACGAAACTCGCGACGCGATCGCGGTGAAGACGGCGGACATACCTGTCGCGGTGGCGATCCCCTCCTCGCCGCCCTCCAGCAGGCACAGCTTGCGAACAAATTCGTCCGTGTTCGGATTCGAGTAGCGGCTGTAAATGTTGCCACTGACCTCCTCGGCGAACAGGGCGCGCGCGTGTTCGGCGTCGTCGAAGCGAAAGCTCGAGGTTAGATACAGCGGCACCGAATGCTCGCGTTCCTGAGACATCGGAGCCTGCGTGCGAATCGCGGTGGTTTCGAAGTGCGGGGCGTCGGACACGGTGCATGCGACTGAAGGAAACGGATAAGCCACCCGGCCATCTGCACCGAGAGTGGACTGCGCCGTAATTTAGTGGCATGACCATGCGAACCTCGGCGTCCTTGCCACCAGTTATTCTTGCCTCCCAGTCGCCGCGTCGACGCGAGCTGCTCACACTGATCGGTATTCCGCATGAGGTCTTGCCGGCCCACGTGGATGAGTCCGTCCACGAGGACGAAGCACCAGTGCCTCATTGCGAGCGCCTCGCGCGCGCGAAGGCGGTGACGCTCGCAGCAGGGTATCCGGACGCCGTCGTCATCGGCTCGGACACCATCGTGGTGATCGACGGCGACATTCTCGGCAAGCCGCGGTCCGTCGAGGACGCTCAGCAGATGCTGGCACGTCTGAGCGGTCGAACGCACACCGTGTTTACTGCGGTCGCGGCGGCGTACGCCGGCCAGCTCGTTTCGGGAGTGGAATCGGTCTCGGTGACGTTTCGTCCGCTCACATCCACGCAGATCACGGCGTACGTCGCGACCGGTGAGCCGATGGACAAAGCCGGCGCGTATGGTATTCAGGGCTACGGCGCGACCATTGTCGAGCGCATCGACGGCGACTATTTCGCGGTCATGGGGCTGGCGATCGGACGGTTGATCAACCTGTTCGGGCTGCTCGGGCTGTCCTACAAATTCGGACCGCTCAGTCGGCGCTGAGCAATTGCTGCACGTGTGCGAGCCGTGCCGACTCGTAGCGCTCCCGCCACCGGCTGAGCATCTCCCGGACCTCGTCAACGCTGATCCGTTCCATCCGACCGAGCCGATAGCTCATGTCCAGCGGGTAGTCCTCGCCGGGATCGCCGTAGGCGTCGATGAGCAGGTCCAACGAAAAATCATAGGGCCCGACCCGTTTCGGATTCGTGTAGCCCATCAGGCCGATGACCGGCGTCCGCAACGCCACCGCGAGATGCAGCGGTCCAGTGTCCGGCGACAGCGCCACCGCCGCGCCATCCATGATGGCGGCGAGCTTTCGGAGGCCACTGCCGAGTGCCGAGTGGGCCATCGGCGCCTCGCGAAGAATCACCTGCTCGGCGGCGAGCTCTCGGGGTGAGCCTCCGCCAACCAGCACGGGCTGCAATCCGAATTCGTCCCAGAGCACGTGACAGATCTGCGCCCAGCGCTCGGGAATCCAGTCCTTATTCGGTTTACTGGTTGCGACGACGATAGGTGCGATCGGTCGATCAAACTGCGACAGAAATTCGCGCTGCCATCGTCGCTCGTCGTGGTTCCACGGTCCGAGCGTCCACGCGGGCTCCGAGTGGGCAACACCGAGCGCGTCGAGAAACTCGAAGTACTGCCCCTGCACATGCTGCCCCGCATGCGGGGCGATCGCATGCGTAGTGAACAGGCGGTTCATGTCGCGTGCGCGGGCACGGTCAAAGCCGAGTTTGAGCGGGCTTCGCGTGAATGACGTGACCAAGCCTGCCTTGAAATACACTTGCAGCGCAAGCACGACGTCGAACTGGCGAGTCGCGAGTTGCCGGCGTACCTCGAAGAATGCGCGCCATCCACGACCTCGGTCAAACACAACGATATCGTCGACCAGCGGGTGGCCGCGCACGAGGGTGGCGGGGCCCGGTTGCAGCACCCACGTGATGTGGCTGGACGGTGCGTGCGCCTTGAGTGCGTGCACGATCGGCATCACATGCACCGCATCGCCGACCGCGCTCATCATGACGATGCCGATCCGGTCGAACTGCACCGGAGGCAACGGTGGTGTCGTGGTCGTCGGTATCACGTGCGAACCACGCCCATCACGACGCGGTCTTCGACGGCGTGGAGGCCATCGCCTCGCGTGCGAACGCGCTGAGCATTGCGTCGGTGACGTCGCAGCCAAAGTGCGTCCGCCATTTGCGCATCGAGCGCGACAGGCGCGCGATGTTCGCCGCCATCGTCACCTGCGGCGCGCGCGCGCGGTCCAAACGAATGACATCGACGTCGATCACCAGCGCGCGCAGTCTGTGCTGCGGATCGCGCGTGAGCAGCACATTTTTCACGTTGAGGTCGGGGTGAATCACACCGCAGGCGGCCAACCGTACGAGTAGCGCGCGCGTCGCGTCGAGCGCCTCGTCACACGTTGCTTCCGGGATCAGGCCGGCGGCGACCATGCCCAGGTCAAACGCGTCGGGAAGAAACCGTGTAATGACGTCAACCCGGCACAGGCCAAGCCCGGCATCATATCGCGCGTAGCCCAAGACCGTCGTCGTCGGCACACCCAACGTACGCAGCGTAAGGGACATCTCGTACTCATGCGGCGCGCGCGTTGGTCGCCGGAACCGATCACCGGTGATCGGCGCGAGCAGTCCGCCGTGCCACGCATGCCGCACCACCACGGTGTCGAGGTTGCTCGGGAGCGCGGCGACGTACACCGGGGCGCGCCCGCGCATCGCGCGCGGCTGTGGCTGGTCCGCCGCCCATTCGTATAGCGTCCCATGCGACGCGATCAGCGCCGCCAGTTCGTCGACGATCGGTGCACGCGCCGTGACGTCGCCACCGTCAATCGAGCGACACGCCAGTGGCGCGTCGCTCGTCACACCGCCCGGCGTCGCGAGGGGGGTCACTGCGGTAGCGCCCATACGCCGATCTCGCCGCCGGCACGGCGGTCCGGCGCGATATCCGGTCGCGCGACCAGCATCGTCGTATCCGGCAACGCGACGCGCACGGCATCGGTCACCAAGATCTCGTCGCCGCGCGCGAGTCCGCAGAGCTTATTGGTGAAGTTCACGGTGTCACCGATGATGGTGTACTCGAGCCGACGCGGCGAGCCGATATTGCCGACGAACGCGTCGCCGGCGTGCACCGCCACTCCGGCATGCAGTTCCGGCAACCCCGCCGCGCGCCAGCGCGCGTTCAACGACGCTACCGCCCGGCGCATCGACTGCGCGGCCGCGACGGCGTGCTCCGCGTCGAAGGGACCAGGCTCAGGCGCGCCCCAGTATGCAAGCAGGGCATCACCGATGAACTTGTCGAGCGCGCCGTCGTGCGCAAAGACGCAATCGACCATGGCTCCGAAATACTCGTTCAGCTGGTCGGCCATCTGCTGGGGCGGCAGCGACTCCGCGATCGCCGTAAAGCCGCGAATGTCGCTGAACAGTACCACGATGCGGTGACGGTGACCGCCGAGCACTATCGTGTCGGTCGAGGCCGCGATGCGTTCGGCGAGCCGCGGCGTGAAATACCGCTCGAAGTTCTCGCGCACACGCGCGGCATGCCGGAGTTGCGTCGCGGCGGTCTCACGCTCGACGGCTGCCGACGCGATGCCGGCGAACGCGACCAAAAAGTGCAGGTCGTCGTCGCTGAACGCGCTCGCGCTGCGCAGATTGTCGACGTAGACCACGCCGATCGTGACGTGTCCATCGCCGAGCAGCGGCGCCGCCATCGCCGATCGCACGGCTTGCGCCATCACGGAATCGCCGGCCGTGCGTGTGTCCTCACGGGCGTCGTGCGTCAGCAGGGCAACCTGACGCTCAGCGACGCCGTTGGCGATCGCGCGCGGCACGGTGCGCAACACATCATCACCATGCGCATCGCGCGCGACGCGCACTTCGAGTTCACCGTCTGCTCGGCGCAGCAGGATCGCGACGCGATCGGCTGCAAACGCAGCGAAAAGATCATCCACGATGATGCGCAGTAACGCGTCCATCGTGGTCAGGCCGCCGAGGCGTTGCGCGAGTAGCACGAGTTTCGCGAGGCGCCCACCGGCGATTTCGGCGACGGCCGTTTCGCGCGACGGTATCGCGCGCTCGCGCATGACCGATGATGTCCCATCGAGACCCGAGGAGGTGATTGACGGCCGCCGGATTTCGTCGGTCTCCGTCATGACCGTGAAGCCGACCGTGCCGAATCCGACCGTGTCTCCAGCGACGGCGCGCGCATCCTGAACGCGGGTTCCGTTCAGCCACGTCCCGTTGCGTGATCCGAGGTCCGTCAATGACACGCCATGTGCATCGGCGTGCACCTGAGCATGCCGACGCGACACGACCGGATCGAGAATGGGGAGCTCGCAGGCGAGATCCCGCCCCACGACCAGCGCGCCGCTGCCCACCAGTGGGAAGCGGCGGTCACCTGTCGTCGAGACGAGTACGAATGTCACGACCTATCGCGACGCTGAGGCGGAGGCCGCTGCCGTTGCCGTTGCCGTTGCGGCGCGCACGCGGCCGATGGCGGTCAACATGGCACGCGCCTTATTCTCGGTCTCTTCCCACTCATTCGCCGGAACGGAGTCGTGGACAATACCACCGCCGGCCTGCACACTCGCGACGCCGTTGGCGATCACGCACGTGCGGATCGTGATCGCGAGATCCATGTGCTGATCACCAGCGCCGATGAATCCTATGGCGCCGGCGTACGGGCCGCGACGTTCGGGTTCGAGTTCGTCGATGATTTGCATCGCGCGCACCTTGGGAGCGCCCGTCATGGTGCCCGCCGGGAACACGGCACGGAATGCGTCGAGCGCGCTCGAATTATCCGACAGCTCGCCTTCGACCTGACTGACGATGTGAAAAACGTGCGAGTAGCGCTCGACCGTCATGAGGTCGGTCACCTTGACGGTACCATACTTCGCGAGGCGACCGACGTCGTTGCGGCCAAGGTCCACCAGCATGACATGTTCCGCCCGTTCCTTTTCGTCGGCGAGCAACTCCGCGGCGAGCGCGTGATCTTCTTCCGCGGTGCGTCCACGCGGACGGGTTCCTGCGATCGGTCGCACGGTGATGCGCCCTTCAGCGACACGTACGAGCAGTTCCGGCGAGCTGCCGACGAGTTCGAGCCCATCCAGCACCAGATGGTACATGTACGGCGACGGATTCAGCGCGCGTAGGGCGCGGTACAGCGACGTCGTATCGAAATCGAGCGGTAAGGTCATGCGCCGTGCGAGCAGCGCCTGAAAAACATCCCCGGCAAGGATGTACTCCTTGATGCGATGGACCGCCGCTTCGAACGCCTCACGCGTGAAGCGGGAGGTCGGCACCGCCGGTGGTGCGGCGGTGTCGAGGGCGAGCGGCGGCAGCACATCCGGACCGTGCAGGCGCGCGATCGTATCATCAAGCGTCGCGGTCGCTTGCCCGTGTAGCTCGGTCAGCGTCTCGTGGCTCGCTCCGGCGGGAACCGGCACGGACACGATGACGCGAGCCTGACCGCGCCAGTTGTCGATGACCACCAACGCGTCGGTGAATACGTAACACGCGTCCGGTGCGTCGAGCGTGCGTGGCGGGGCGTGCGGCAGATGCTCGATGTGTCGAACGACATCGTACGAGAAGAAACCAACGGCGCCGCTCCACAGCGGACCCAGTTCTGGCGCGTCAACCGGGCGCATCGCCCGTACGATATCACGCAAATCCGCGATCGGGTCAGCGGGCGTGCGCGCGCCGTGCCAGCCCGTGCGCGCCGTCCAGTCCTCCACGACCCCATCACGCAAACGCCACGCGCCGCGCGGTTCCGTGCCGAGATAGGTGTATCGAGCCCAGGTCTCGCCACCGGCTGGCGCCGATTCCAAGAGGAAGCCGAACGGCCCCCGTCGGAGTTTTGCGAAGGCCGCCACCGGCGTGCATTGGTCGAGCAGGCAATCGCGCCAGACGGGGACCAGGCCGTCGTCGGTGAGGCACGATGCTGCTCGGGCGCGGAAGTCGGCGAGGGTGGTCACGGTCGGACGAGCTGGAGGACAGTCAAGCGGACACGGTGCGGCGCACGAAGCTGCGGGATTTCACACCGGGGAACTTCGCTGGCCTACTCGCACCGGGGCAAGCGATTCCGTAGCATTGCCCGATGCATCCGGCTGATCATCGAACCACCCGCGTCGACGTCGGCATCGTCGATGTCGTCGTGCTGGCACCGGCGACCGCGGGCCAGCAGGAGCGGACCGGCGACCTATGGCGCGTCCTGACCCTTCGCCGCGCCGCCGGTGTGCGCTGCACGGGGGCGTGGGAGCTCGTGCACGGCAGCATTGAGCCGGCCGAGACCCCGGCAGACGCGGCGCGGCGCGAAGTGCGCGAAGAGACCGGGCTGGAGGTTGAACGCCTGTACAGCATGACGGTCAATCCGTTCTATCTGCATCGGACGGACACCGTGCAGATGGCCATCGTGTTTGCCGCCGTCGTCTCCGCTGCTGCCGCCATCACGCTCAGTACAGAGCACGACGAGAGCGCGTGGCGAAGCGCCTCGGAGGCGACGAACGTGCTCGCGTGGCCGCGTGAGCACGAAGCGGTGCAATATGCGATGCACCTGCTGCGCGCCGGCGACGCGGGCGCGGCGGAGGATGTGCTGCGCGTGTCCTGACGTTCTCCTATGGAGTGCCCTTCTTCGCGGCAACCGAAGCACGACTGCGAATCAGCGCCCGTTCACGCTCGATCAACTGCAGGACGCGTCCCCAGTCTGTTGCGCTCGCCGTGCCTTCCATCAGCGCGGTCGTGGGTTGATTCACGTCGATCGCGCCATCGAAGACAAAGATCGCGGCCTGCTGTTCGCGCTGCTTCAGTCGATACTCGCCAAATCCGGCCGTCAACGGCAACACGTCAAGCGGACGAAAGTCACGGCCGGTATTGCTGATGATGAACTCCTGCGGCGAGAAGCGCGTCTCACCCTGCTCGAGCGCGTAGAACATCACATACCAGAGCGAATACGAGGGGAGTCGATTGCGCTCCTTCACGGCGTTCATCGCCCCTTGCTTGCTGGCGACCACTTCGCGTAGTGCGCGATACGAATCCGGCGATAGCAATCGAATGACGCGTTCGTCCAACGGTGTCGCCCGTACCTGCAGACCTGACGTCGGCGCGACCTTGAGCGAGATATCATCCTGCTTCAGCGAACCGAAGCCAGCCGGCACGTAGTTCGGATCGAGCGTATCCGCGACCGCTCCCGTCTGGCCGGCCGGCGGTACCTGCGCCGACGTCGTTCGCATACTCGCGCAGCCAGCCAACAACGCGAACGTCAACAGCGGACGGTGAAGAGTGCGAGTGATGCAAGGGCTCATGACGTGTCTCCGGTCAGCTGTCCATCGGGTCATCATCGTCCGACTCGGCAGCCCTCCAGTCCGGCTGCGCAAGGAGTTCCATCAGGGCGGAGGCGAGTTCGTCGCGCCCGCGCCCCGTCGTCGCACTGAACGCGACGATCTGCTCGGGATCGAGTCCAACATGCCGCGCCAGTTGAGCGATCCGTGGTTCGACTTCCGTCGCTCGCAGCTTGTCGACCTTGGTGGCGGCGACGATGGTTGGTACCCCGACATCGGCCAGAAAATCCAGCATCACGCGATCGTCGTCGGTAGGATCATGACGCACGTCGAGCAGTTGCACGACGCCGCGGATCATCGGGCTCTCTGACAGATAGCCTTCGATTAGCGGGCGCCATTCGGCTTTGCGCGTTTTTGAAATGCGCGCGTACCCGTAGCCTGGCAAATCCGCCAAGATGAATTCTTTGTTGACGTTGAAGAAGTGAATCTCTCGCGTTCGTCCCGGCGTGTTGCTCACACGCGCGAACGCTTTACGCTTCATCAAACGATTCAAGAGCGACGACTTGCCGACGTTTGAGCGTCCAGCGAACGCGATCTCAGGCAAGGTTGGCTCAGGGCGCCAACCGTCTTTCGTCGCCATCGGACCCAGATATTCCAAATGCCGGATGACGAGCGGATCGTCGGTCACGTCGGACGCTCGAGCGTGGCCGTCATCGTGGTGACATCAGTTCGTGAGGCAACGATGGGCGTGCGTAGTGCCAGTGCCAGCACTTCATCCATCGTGCGCACGGGATGCCAGATCACCGCATCTCGCACCTCGGCGGGCAGCTCGGCGAGATCCTTTTTGTTCGCCATGGGGACGATGACATGGGCAATGCGGTGCCGGTGCGCTGCGACGCCCTTCTCACGAATACCACCGATCGGCAGCACGCGCCCACGTAGCGTCACCTCGCCGGTCATCGCGACGTCGCCGCGGACCGGGATGCCTGTCAACGCGCTCGCCAGTGCCGTCGCCAGCGCGATGCCGGCCGATGGTCCGTCTTTCGGTATCGCGCCCGACGGCAGGTGCACGTGAATGTCGCGTGTGCGATGAAAGTCGGGGGGCAGGCCAAGCTGAGCTGCCCGTGAGCGCACGTAGCTCAGGGCCGCCGCTGCCGATTCCTTTATCACGTCGCCGAGCGTGCCGGTGAGCTGCAACCGACCGCGACCGGGCACGACGCTCACTTCAATCTCGAGCAGTTCGCCACCAACGCTCGTGTAGGCGAGTCCCGAAGCGACACCGACCTGATCGACCAACACGAGATCTTCCGCGTCGTGCGTGGCCGGTCCGAGCATCGCTGACAGATTTTCGCGGGCGATCACCGTGACCCCGTCGACTTGCGAGCCGACCGGTGTCCCCGCCGCGCTCGTGCGCGCGATCTTGCGCGACAGGCGCGCGAGACGGCGCTCGAGATCGCGTACGCCCGCCTCACGCGTCCAACCACGAACCACGGCCTGGATGACGTCGGGTTCCACCGAGACCAACTCCGGAGTGATGCCGTGTGCCAACAACTGACGTGGCAGCAGGAACCGACGCGCGATCGCCACCTTCTCGGGTTCCAGATAGCCCGGCAGGCGGATGATCTCCATGCGGTCACGGAGGGCTTCCGGAATACCACTGAGCGAGTTCGCCGTCGTGATGAACAGCACCTGCGACAAGTCGTAGTCGACTTCGAGATAGTGATCGTTGAACGCGTGATGCTGCTCAGGATCGAGCACTTCCAGCAGCGCCGATGCGGGATCACCGCGCCAGTCGCTGCCGAGTTTGTCGATCTCGTCAAGCAGAATCACCGGGTTCACCGTCTCGGCACGGCGCATCGCCTGAATGATGCGACCCGGCATCGCGCCAATGTACGTCCGACGGTGACCGCGGATCTCGGCCTCGTCGCGCACGCCACCAAGCGCCATGCGCACAAATCGACGGCCGAGTGCCTGCGCGATCGAGCGGCCCAGTGAGGTCTTACCCACACCCGGCGGACCCACGAGGCAGAGGATTGGTCCGCGAATCGTACCGACCCGACCGAGGACGGCGATATAATCAAGAATGCGATCCTTGACGTCTTCGAGGCCGTAATGATCTCCGTCGAGTACGGCGCGCGCATGGTCGAGATCAATCGTGTCATCGCTGCGTGCGTTCCACGGCAAACCGAGCACCCAATCGAGCCAACCGCGCGCCACCGCGGCATCCGGGGACATTGGCGAGCTGCGACGGAGCTTGCGCAGCTCGCGCTGCGCACGAAGCGCGACGGGCTCGGGAAGGCCACGTGTCACGACCGCCGTGGCCATCGCTTCGCCTTCGTCTGCCTCGTCCTGACCGAGCTCCTTGTGAATCGCGCGAAGCTGTTCCTGCAGAAAGAACTCGCGCTGATTCTGAAACAGCGACCCGCGAACCTGCTCGTCGATCTTGCGTTCGAGCTTGAGCAATTCGAGTTCGCTGCCAAGCAGTTGGACGAGCCGATCGGCGAGCACATTGAGCGTCGGCGCCTCGAGCAGGCGCTGACGATGCTCGATCGTCACTTGCAGGTGCGCGGCGATGCCGAACGCGAGGCGCTCTTCATCATCGAGACCCTGCAACAGGCCAACCACTTCGGGTGGCAGACGACGCTGCAGGCCGGCGTACTCCTCAAAGAGCGTCAGCGCATGGCGAATGCGCGCATGCGTCGTCTCGTCATGTGCCGGTTCGAGCGGGAACGGCGTGACGTGGGCCTCGAATAACGGACTGCCCTTGGCGCTTGAGTATCGATGCACCTTCACACGCGACATGCCTTCGACGAGAATCTTGGTCGTACCGCCGGTCAGCCGTGTCACCTGCTGCAGTCGGCCGACGACGCCGATGCGGTGCAAATCCGATGCCGACGGCGTGTGCGCATCGGCAGATCGCTGCGTGACGATCAGGACTTCTTTGGACCCATCCGTGGCATCCGTAACGGCGGCGAGCGAGCCCGCGCGGCCGATCAGGAGGGGCATAGCGACGTGGGGGAACAACACCACGTCGCGGAGCGGGAGGACCGGCAGCCGGAGACGCTTGGCTACGGTCTTCGAGGTCTGTCTCGGACTCAGGCTTCCTTCTTCTGTCGCTTCGGCGCGATTTCGAGGAGCGGCGGGCCGCCGGTATTCACGGACGCCTCAGTAACGCGAACCTCCACCACGTCATCACGTGACGGAAGGTCGAACATGGTGTCCTGCAACGTCTCTTCGAGGATGGCCCGGAGTCCGCGAGCGCCGGTGCCGCGCTTGAGCGCCTTGTAGGCCACCGCGCGCAGCGCGCTTTCCTCGAACGTGATCTTGACGTCTTCCAAGTCGAACAGGCGCTGGTACTGCTTGGTCAGCGCGTTCTTCGGCTCCTTGAGGATTTGCATGAGGGCGTCTTCGTCGAGCGCTTCCAGCGGTACGCACACCGGGAGGCGGCCCACGAGTTCGGGAATGATGCCGAAGCGGAGCAGGTCATCCGGCTCGACTTCCGCGAACGGCGTCTTGGTTGTGGTCTTGCCGATGGGCGTCACCTTCGCGTCACCGTGCTTTTCGTCGCCAAAGCCGATCTGCCGACGACCGGTGCGCGACTCGATGATCTTTTCGAGACCGTCGAACGCACCGCCGCAGATGAACAGGATGTCCTTGGTGTTGATCTGGATGTATTCCTGCTGCGGATGCTTTCGGCCCCCCTGCGGCGGCACACTGGCGACCGTGCCTTCGAGGATCTTAAGCAGCGCCTGCTGCACGCCTTCGCCGGACACGTCGCGCGTGATGGACGGGTTCTCCGACTTTCGCGCGATCTTGTCGATTTCGTCGATGTACACGATGCCGCGCTCGCATTCCGCGACGTTGAAGTCGCCGGCCTGCAGCAGCCGCACCAGAATGTTCTCGACGTCTTCACCGACATAGCCCGCTTCCGTCAGCGTCGTCGCATCCGCGATCGTGAACGGTACATCGAGGGTACGCGCGAGCGTCTGCGCGAGGAGCGTCTTGCCGACGCCGGTCGGGCCGATCAGCAGGATGTTCGACTTGTCGAGTTCGACATCGTCCTCGCGCGCCGATCCGGCGGCGTTGATGCGCTTGTAGTGGTTATAGACCGCCACCGACAAGGCTCTCTTGGCGTGCTCCTGCCCGATCACGTACTGGTCGAGGGTAGCCTTGATCTCGCGGGGGGTGGGGACCTGAGTGATCGCTTCCGCGACCTCTCGCTCCTCATCCTCCGCCAGAATTTCATTACAGAGAGCGATGCACTCGTTGCAGATGTACACGGACGGACCGGAGATGAACTTCCGGACCGCGTCCTTGGACTTTCCGCAGAACGAACAGCGCAGGTGCTTGTCGTGGGACATGTCGATCCAAGCAGGTGGGCGACGGGCTGCCGCGAGGGCAGCCCCTCCCGTAGTTAACCCAACCAGAGGGGCAGGGTCAAGCGAATTGAGGCCCCGGCGGCTGATCGCCGCTGGACTCTCGCGAAGAAGTGTCGGCAGATGACATGGAAACCGTCACCGAACAGCGGGATTTCGACGCCGTTCGGTGCGCCGCCTGCCGCCCGGCGGCGCTCGTAAGAAACGGCTTCGGACAACACCCGTGATCCGTATCAATCGTTCCACCCGCTCGACCTCGTGCTCTTCTGGGAGCCGGTCGTCGCTCGAAAAGGCGGTCAGAATCACCGAAAATCCGGCAAAGTGTTCTCGTAGTCTGATGCCGGTCACCGCCTCCATGGCGCTTTTCATGGGCCGCACGACGCTGCTGCGACCAGTGGAGACCGACCCAACGCAAGTCGGCTTTGAGGGGATCTTTGGGTGGATGATAATGGAGCTCGCGATCCTCACCGTGCAGGTGGTGTGGCATGGCCTCATCACGATTCGCAACACGCGGCGGCATCTCGCCAATCGGCACTTGCCCAACGTCGCCAGCAACGTCCTCGTCATTCTGGCCGCACTCGTGTGCGCCTATCGGGCTGGCTGATCCAGGAGCTGCTGATGATGGGCATCTCGATCGTTGGAATCGCGTCCGGTCTGACGAATCTGTACTCCATCTACACCGACGCACCGTCGAAGATCGCGTACTTGGCCGAAGTTCGGAGAAGATATGAGGTGGTTGTGGGACGGATCCTGTTGCGTCATCATGCGTTGTACGTGATCGGCCAGTGATTATTTGTTGCCATGTAAAAAGCTTGCAATAGCAGTTTAAAAGTACTTGGAGCTTATCCGTAAATAATGTTCATACGGCTCGGCACATTTGGGAACGTGATAATGGCGGCGGCGAACATGGTGAGGGCGAGGTAGGCGCGATGTAACGTCTCGTAGCGCACCAGTAATTCGCGAAAGCGATTGCACCACGAATACGCGACTTCTACAACCCAGCGCCGGGCGCGCTTGCCTTGATCGCGTTCCGTGCGTTCCGCGCCGCGCGGCCGCACATGCGGTATGTACCCTTGCATGCAGATCTCGTGCAGCGCGCGGTCGCCAAGGTAACACATTATTTACGGATAAGCTCTTAGTGCATTTTACTCCACCGAACTTCGGACTAGGTCGAACACGTGAAGGTGGCGGTTGGCGCAGGCAATTCTGTGTACACCGCAGGCATGGCGTTCGGTTTCGTACGACGGAATCCCGGGCTCGCGCTCAACCCAAAGATGTGGGCGATTCCGCTGGTGATTGGGCTGACGCTCATCATCTGGCGTCAGACCCCGATCCGGCCCGCGCAGAAGAGCTCGTCGACCGTCCAGCGCCCCTCATCCGACGCTGTCCAGGCCTGAGATCGCTGCTCCTTCGACCATGGCCGACGCGTCATCCGATCCGCGGCAACTCTGTCATCCGCCGGCGCGCGTTCCCCGCGCGCCGGTGCCATCGCTTCGGCTACGCTCGCGCCGCCAGCAGGATCTCCTCTGACGGCTTCCCGACGTCGCGTACGGGGGAATGGTGGCGCCGCGTCGGCAGTCACGTCGCGGAATTTATCTGATCAACGATCCGGCGTGGGTCGGGCGCATGCTCGCCCATGCGCATCAATCACGCGCACGATCTTCTCGGTGCCGCTCGAAGGCCACACGTCGCACGACGGGTTCAGGGATGTCCTGAAGCTCGAACGACAGGTCGGCAGTATTGATGTCAAGCGCCTGCTGTTGGACAAGCCGTGGTCCGGCACCATCAGGGGGCGATCGTGGAGACGCGCATCGCGACATCGGGCGTTCTTCATTACAATCGAACGGGCACCCATTCTCGCTCGACTGGTTCGCCGGTATGATTTCGAGGCGCTCGCACCGGACCGCGTGCGGCCCTCTGCTCGGTTGACCACGCGTCCGGCTGCGGAGATTCAGCGGCGCGTCCGGCGCGTGCCGTCGAAGGCGCTACGGACCAAAAAGGCGCGGAGCCATTGCTAGCTCCGCGCCCGATGCGCGACGGTCGGGTGGGGTCAGCTCAACGCGCGCTGACGAGTTCCGCCTGATTCGCGATCACGTTGTCGACGAGACCGTACACTTTGGCCTCTTCGGCCGACATGAAACGGTCACGGTCCGTGTCGCGCTCGACCTGCTCGACTGGACGGCCGGAATGCTTGGCCATCAGTTCGTTCATCTTCGAACGCAGATACAGAATTTCGCGCGCCTGAATTTCGATGTCTGACGCCGATCCGCCGCCGCCGTTCTGTGACGGCTGGTGGATCATGATGCGCGAGTGTGGAAGCGCTGCACGCTTGCCCGCGGCGCCGGCACAGAGCAGGAACGCACCCATGCTGGCCGCCATGCCCATGCACGTCGTATAGACCGGCGCCTTGATGAACTGCATGGTGTCGTACATCGCCAGACCGGCCGAGACGCTGCCGCCCGGCGAGTTGATATACAAGTGGATCGGTTTCTCGGGGTTGTCCGACTCGAGAAAGAGCATCTGTGCGATAATGATGTTCGCGACGTCGTCGTTGATCGGCGACCCCAGGAACACGATGCGATCCATGAGCAGACGCGAGAAGATGTCGTACGTGCGCTCGCCGCGGCTGGACCGCTCGATGATGTACGGCATGTAAATCGATGCCATGTGACGCCCCGACTGATCGTGAGTAGTGATGATTTGAAACGAGCCTAGTGGGTGCGGCGTTACGCCGACACCGGGTTCTTCTCGAGTAACCACGCAAACACGCGATTCTCGGTGAGTTCACGTTCGATCTCTTGAAGACGACCGGCCTTCTGGAGTTGCGCGTACACCTGCCCTGGATCGACGTTCCTCGCCTGCGCCATCTCTTCAATCCGCGCATCGACGTCCGATGCACTCGACGCGAGTGACTCGCGCTCGGCCAGTGTGTCGATGATCAGATCGCGGACCACCTGACGCTGCGCCATCGGGCGGAACTCTTCCGCGAAACGCAGCTTCTCGGCATCGGGCACGCCGTACATCTGCATGTAGCCTTCGATCAACTGATTGACCCAGCTGCTTGGCACGTCGAACGGATTCGCTTCCGCGATCTTCTCGATCAGCTGGCCGCGCACCTCGGCATCGGCTTCGCGCGCGCCGTGCGCACTTATGTCGGTCCGTACCGCCGCACGCAATGCGTCGAGCGTGTCGAAATCGCCGATTTCACGCGCGAACGCGTCATCGAGCGCCGGCATCGACTTGCGCTTGACATCCTTCAGCGTGACGCGGCAGTTCTTGGTCGAGCCGCGCTGCGCCTCATCCGGGAAATCTTCCGGCCACCGGACCGTACGCTCGACGGTCTGACCCGGGGTCGCTTCCATCACCAGCTCTTCAATCCCCGCGATCGCCTGTCCGCCGCCGAGCACGAGGCGATACTCCCGCGATTCCGGCATCGAGCCGTCGGCTTCAGCGGTCGACAGCATGACCGTCACCATATCACCGGGGGCGGGCTTCTCTTCGAGCGGCGTCCAATCTGCCTTCTGTTCGCGGAGCTTCTCGATCTGCTCGTCGATGAGTTCGTCGTTCACGATCGTTTCTTTCTTCGTGATCGCGAACCCGTCGATCGTATTCAGCGCGATCTCCGGACGCAATTCGCAATGGAGTTCGAACTCGAGCGGCTGCCCAGGCTCGGCCTTCAGATCGTGCACATGCGGCTGCGACGCCAGTTTCAGGTTCTCGCGCTCGACGGCTTCCTTGAACGCTTCTTTGATGACGAGCTCGATCGCTTCTTGGCGAATCGCCTCAGCGAAACGTTTGCGGACCATTGATGGCGGCGCCTTGCCCGGGCGAAACCCCGGCAGTCGCACCTGTGTGGCGTACTTCTTGGCCGCCTGATCTTCGTATGAAGCGACCGTCTCGGTCGGCACCGAGATCCGCAGACGGCGTGATATGCCAGTCTGCTCGGTCGGAGTAATTGTGATGTTCATGGCAAGCAAACTAATAACTGCTGGGACGGGGGGAACTGCGATTCCCCCTTTCCCGCCCTAAACGAGTGCCGGAATTAGCGACACTGACCGGGCGCCCGCCGTGGCCGGGCCAATCATGTCGGCGACAATCTTGCCGCTGGACATCACGCCTGGCAGTCCGGCCCCAGGATGCGTGCCGGCTCCGCAGAAGTAGAGGTTGGGCAGGTCGCGACTCACATTGTGCGGGCGCATGTACGCTGACTGCGTCAGCACGGGCTCGAGGCCAAATGCGCTGCCCATGAAGCTGTTCAACGTAGTCTCGAAGTAGCGCGGGTCGATGCGGCGTTCGGTCACGATGTGCTGAGACAGTCCGGGCAAATAGCGCTCTTCGAGGTACGCCATGATGCGGTCGCGGTAGCGCTGGCCGACCGCTTCCCAATCGACGTCGCCACCGAGATGCGGCACAGGCGAGAGCACATACCAGCAATCGTGGCCGGCGGGCGCCAGCGACCGATCGGTCGCGGTCGGACGATGCAGGTAGAGTGAGAAGTCCTCCGAGAGGATCTTCTTCTCGAAGATATCCTCAAGGAGCGCCTTGTATCGCGGGCCCATGATGATCTCATGATGCGCGATGTTTTCGTACTTCCGGTCCGTGCCAAAGTATATGACGAACAGCGACATCGAATGGCGCAGTCGCGCGATTTTATTGTCACTCATCGAGGGCCGCACCGCCTCGGGGAGCAGCGACCGATACGCCTGCGACAGATCGCCGTTGCAGACCACGACGTCGGCCGTGAGCGTTTCGCCATCGACAAGTTGTACGCCCGTCACACGACGCTGTCCGTTCGCCACCGTGATCGCAGACACTTCGCTTTCATAGCGAAGTGTTCCGCCGATATCCTCGAACGCGCGCACGAGCCCCGCGACGAGCGCACCCATGCCGCCCATGGGAAACAAGACGCCCCACTGCTGTTCGAGTTTGTGGATGAGCGCATACACCGACGTGGTGCGATACGGATTACCGCCGACCAGCAGTGGATGAAACGAAAACACCTGCTGGAGCCGCGGATCCCTGATGTAGTGCTCGGCCAGCCTCGCGACCGAGCGATCAGCGCGCAGGCGCACGAGGTCGGGGATGATCCTAGCCATCGACGCCATCGTCACGAACGGCTTGTCAATGAGCGGCATGCCCACATTGAAAATCTGCCACGCTTTTTCCCGGAACCGTTCGTAACCCGCGACGTCCACTGGCGAGAACTCGCGCACCTGACGGATCAGCGATTCGCGATCGCCGTTGTAGTGAAAGACCGATCCATCCTCGAAGCGGATGTTATAGAACGGATCGAGCTTCACCAGCTTGACGTAATCGGCCGTCTTGTGGCCCGTCAGTGCGAATAGCTCGTCGATGATCCACGGGGCCGTGACGATCGTCGGGCCAGCGTCGAACGTGAATCCATCCTGTTCGAACACGTAAGCGCGTCCGCCCGGCTTATCGAGCTTTTCGACGATCGTGACGTCGTGGCCGTTCGCCTGAAGACGGATCGCGGCGGAGATGCCGCCGAATCCGCTGCCGATGATAACTATGCGCATACGCCCGATGACGGAGAAGCGGGGATGCCCTCCGCCGCACTACCGGAAACGCGCGACGGCGGCGAAAGTGCCCGGACTCGTATCATTCAGCGGCCCGATACGGAAACGGGGCGAAGTGTCGCGGCGTTGCGGGTTGGGAGAACGCGGGGCGTTGCACGGAGGGCCGCGATCAATGGCAAGGCCATCGCGATCGTCCCGAGGACGCCAGCCAGCCGCATGTCCTGCGCGAAGCAAATCGCGAGCGGCAGCAGACCGTTCACCGCATAGAGCCACAGCGGCAGATTCGACGGTGCGACGGCCCGCACCCACGTCGACGGCGGCACCAGCGCAAGCATAGCGCGAGCGACCAGGATGCCCGTGAGCAACCAGCCAAGCCAGTTCGTCAGGGGCATGCCGAAAAAGAACGGGGTGCCGATTATGCGCGCGACCGACGAGGCGTGCGACAAATCAGGAACGGACCACACCCAATGCGTGGTCTTCACCATCGCGGGGTCCATCGACACGTCCCACGCCGTCAAGACTAGTCCACCGACAAGTGACCACCACCATTTCGACGCCTGGTCATCCTTCGGCGCGAGGACGCGTCCACAGATCGCGAGCGATGCGACCAGCATGTAAAACCATGACGTCGGGATGTTGAACGGGACCAACCCGGCAATTTTGTACCCCAGTTGATCCGTATAACCGTAGACGCCGAACGGCAGCCCCGTACTGGTGCCGGTCAGTTCCGAGGCGAGTGACAACACGAAGGCGACAGTGAACACGATCCCGGTGCGCGCGAAACCGATGCACGATGCGAGAAAGGCGAGGCCCGCCACCGCACCGAGAACAACGGTGGTTTGTCCGCCATACCTATAGCCCATGCGCATGACCGTCTGATTTGACGGCGTTTGTAGCCAGGCCGGGTAGGGCGGAATCAGAAACGTCGAAAACGCGAAGGCGGAGAATGCACTCAACAATGCATGCGCGACCAACGCGATCATGGCGATACGCAGGAGCGCACCGCGCGGTTCGTCAGGGACGCCGCTCATGCCCGCGCGTGCGGCAAATAAACTGGCAGTCATGATACGATTCAGGCTTGAGGAACCAGGTAATCGGTCGCGGGGTGCTCGCTCGGTACCCACACGATGCGCGGGCCGCGACCGAGTGTCGAAAGATCCGGGTTGGTCGCGCGATAGCGCCACGCGTTCCAGAGAATTCCGACGCGCGCGAGATTGCCCACGCGTGCGCGCGTCGAAATCGTGTCGTAATCCTGTGCTTCGATGGCGGACAGAATTCCCGCATACCCAGTGGCACACGCCGCGGCGCAGCGCTGGGCATCCGGCGCGAGCAGTGCGATGCCCGGTAACGCGGCGGCATAGAGCGCGCGAGCGCGACCGACCTCGTACTGCATCATCGGCTGCCACTGCGCATGGCGCGCGAGCTGGCGATTGGTCAGCACGTCATGCGTGGCCAACCCGAAGCGCGCAAGATCTTCGGCCGGCAGGTAGCACCGTCCACGCTGCGCATCCTCGCCGACATCTCGCAGGATGTTCGTCAGCTGCATCGCCGTACCGAGCGTGCGGGCATACTGGATCGCGTGCGTGCGCATTGCCGGTCCCGCCGGTACGCCAAACACATACGTGCACATCTCACCCACGGAGCTGGCAACGCCCTGGCAGTAGCGCTCGAGGTCTGCCCACGTCTCGTAGGTCGTGACAACGAGATCGCGACCGACGCCGTCGAGAAGTTCGAAGAGCGGTGCCGGGGACACCGCATACGATTGGGAGACCCATGCGACTTCGCGGAAAATGGGATCGCTTGGGCGACCATCGAGCGCCGCCTGCAGTTGCCCACGATAGTCATCAAGCTGCTGAGCCAGTGCCGACCGGTTTCCGGAGTCGGCCTGATCGACGAGATCGTCAGCGATGCGGCAAAACGCGTACAGGGCAAAGGCCGCGCGTCGCTTGTCAGCAGGAAGCAGCTTGCTGGCCAGCGAGAACGTACGCGCGTGTGCGAGCGTGATCTGTTCGCATTCACGCGCATCGGCATCTGGTGCGCGAAGAATCATGCGGAGGGTCGCACCGGCGGATAAGCAGGAATCATACGGGACTCGGACAGAGCCGTGAGGTGGAGAACGGATCATCCTCACGCGAGGAAACACTGAAGCGGTACCAGAACACGAACGGACGGAGCGTTGCGGTAGCAACCACTAAAGTCTGAACGCCACCAACCACGGTGAGTTCCCTCGTGGTTTCGAAAGCGATCATCGCCCCGTCGGTTCGAGCCTATGCGACCGTCAGTCTCACCATCTGTCCGCAGGTCGTTACACCTAGGGTGTCAAGGGAACGTTACAGTGCTGGATCGTCGAAACGTAATGCGAACGCCCGGACTCGAACCGGGATGGGGTGTCCCACCAGCTCCTAAGGCTGGCGCGTCTACCAATTTCGCCACGTCCGCGGGGGAGCTACAAACATAGACCATGAAGAACAACACACAACGATATCGGACGAACGAGATCAGATATTCGATCTCTGATCTCGTTCGTCCGATATCGTTGTTGGGGGCGAACCTCGCCGGGTTTTCGCCCCGCTACTCGCCGACGCGCAGATTCACGACTCGATTTCCACCGCCCGGCCCGGGCGCGAACACGAGCAGGCTCACATAGTCGCCCGACTTGAGCCCGCTCACGACCGACTGCAAGTCGCTGACCCGACTGATCGCCTTACGCGGGGTCGGATACAGCACTTCGAGAATGACGTCGGAGCCAGCGAAGAGCTTGTCGCGCGCCGGACCGTCCTGCGCGACCTCGGCGACACGTACGCCCTTTTCCGCACCAAGGCCCATCTGTTTGGCCACTGCCGCGGCGATCGCTTCGACGCCGATACCGAGCTTTCCGGCCGACGGATTCGACGTCGAACTCGGTGTCGTCGCTGACGCCACCCGGGCGATCGCTTCCGCCTCGACCAGCTTGACCTTGAACGCCTTCTTGCTGCCGTATCGGAGGACATCGACACTGACCATGTCGCCGACCCGATGCGATCGCACGATGCGCTGCAGGGCGCTGACCCGATCGACGGACTTACTGTCGATCGCGACGATCACGTCACCAACTTCGAGTCCGGCCGCTTTGGCCGGCCCACCATCCGGTGGATTGAACGCGCCGATCTTCACGCCGGCGACCTTCATCAATCCATTGATGCCCGCGTCCTCGGGATCGATCGGTGCGACCTGCACGCCCATCACGGGCAGACGCACGCGGCCGTCTTTGATCAGGGCGTCTGCGACCGATTTCACGAGTGTGATCGGAATCGCAAACCCGTAACCACTGTAAAAGCCGGTCTGCGACGCAATCGCGCTGTTCAGCCCAATCACTTCACCGCGCACGTTGATGAGCGGGCCGCCCGAGTTGCCGGGATTGATCGCGGCGTCGGTCTGGATGAAGTCCGAAATCGTGAAGCCGCCGGCGCGGGGCAGATCGATTTCCCGACCGCGTCCTTTCGCCGAGATGATGCCAGCCGTCACGGTGAAGTCGAGACCGAGTGGATTGCCAATGGCGAGCACCCAGTCGCCGATGCGCGTGGCTTCGTCGTCGCCGATGGGCAACGTGGGAAGGCCCTTCGCGTCGATCTTCACGACCGCGATGTCCGTGGTCGAGTCCGTGCCAACGACTCGCGCCTTGAACGCGCGACCGTCGCTAAGCAGGATTTGCACCTGATCGGCATCGGCCACGACATGGTTATTCGTGATGATGAAGCCGTCGGATGACATGATGAATCCGGAGCCCTCGCCTCGCTGTTGACGTGGCTGCTGGTCTCCGAACTGCTGCAGGAAATCTTCCATCCCCTGCGGTGCGCGGCCGCGCATGCGATTGGGTGACGGCTTCGCATTCTTCGTGGTATTGACCGCGACGACCGTCGGTGTGACGCGCTCGGCGATGTCGGCAAAGGACGCACCGTCGGCCATGCCGCCAGGGCCGCGAACGGCGACCGAGCGCGCGGCGGGCGAATTCTGCGCCCAACTCAACTTGGTCCAGTCCATACTCGACGCGAAGAACACACCGAGGACGAAGCTCAGCCCGGCGGCGGCGGCAAAACGAAAACGAGTGAAGCGCACAGACATGTGTGTGAACCGTTCGATCAGAGGATCGTTCGTTGATATCGAGAGGCTGCGGCGCGATGGCCGACCCCTCTCGAGCGACAGACAGGGGGCCGACCTAATCTGTCAGGTCGGCCCCCATATAGTGAGACACCGGAATGCCCTCGGCTGTTTCCAACCGCGACCTATTTCTTGTCGTCGACGATCTCGTAGTCTGCCTCAGCGACTTCTTCAGCCTTTGGCTCGGCGGCGGCTCCCGCCGCGCCAGCTTCGGCTCCCGACGACCCAGCGCCTTCAGACGCCGACTGCTGGTAGAACGCCTGACCGGCTTCGCTGTACGCCTTGCTCAGCTCTTCCTGCGCGGCCCGAATTTCGTTCAGGTCATCGCCACGAAGTGCCTTGCGGGCACGCTCGATTGACGCGTCGATCCGTTCCTTCAGCGGCGCCGCAACCTTGTCGCCCCACTCCTTCACGTTCTTCTCGACTTCGTACGTCTGCGAATCGAGGCGATTGCGAATGTCGATCTCCTCGCGACGCTTCTTGTCTTCCGCCGCGTTCTTTTCGGCGTCCTTGACCATCTTGTCGATATCGGCGTCGGACAGGCCGCTCGAGGCTTCGATGCGAATCTTCTGTTCCTTGCCCGACGCCTTGTCGCGCGCCGTTACGTGCAGAATACCGTTCGCGTCGATGTCGAAGGTGACTTCGACCTGCGGCATGCCGCGCGCGGCGGGCGGAATACCGGTCAACTGGAATTTGCCGATCGTCCGATTGTAGATCGCCAGTTCGCGTTCACCTTGCAGCACGTGAATCTCGACCGTCGTCTGATTGTCGTCGGCCGTTGAGAATGTCTCAGCCTTCTTGGTCGGAATCGTGGTGTTTCGCGGAATCAACGTCGTCATCACGCCGCCAAGGGTTTCGATGCCGAGCGAAAGCGGCGACACGTCGAGCAGTAGCACATCCTTTTGCTCGCCGGTCAAGACCGCGCCCTGGATGGCCGCACCGACGGCCACGACTTCATCAGGATTGACGCCCTTGTTCGGCTCCTTGCCAAAGAACTCCTTCACGACCTGCTGAATCTTCGGAATGCGCGTCGAACCACCGACGAGAATGATCTCGTCGACCTCACTCGGCAGCATGCCGGCATCCTTGAGCGCCTGCTTCATCGGCTCGAGCGTACGCTGAATGAGATCGTCCACGAGCTGCTCGAACTTGGCGCGCGTGAGCGAGTAGTTTAGATGTTTCGGGCCCGACTGATCGGCGGTGATGAACGGCAGATTGATGTCGGTGCTATTCGCGCTCGATAGTTCCATCTTCGCTTTTTCCGCGGCTTCCTTCAGGCGCTGAATGGCCATCGGATCTTTGGAGAGATCGATCGCCTGATCACGCTTGAATTCCGCGACCAACCAATCCATCACGCGCTGATCGAAATCATCGCCGCCCAAATGTGTATCGCCGTTGGTCGACTTGACTTCGAACTGACGCGTGCCGTCGACGTCATACAACTCGAGCACCGAGATGTCGTATGTGCCGCCGCCCAAGTCGAACACGGCGACCTTCTCATCCTTCTTCTTGTTCTTGTCGAGACCGTAGGCGAGTGCCGCGGCGGTTGGTTCGTTGATGATGCGCAGTACTTCCAGTCCGGCGATCTTGCCGGCGTCCTTCGTCGCTTGGCGCTGCGCGTCATTGAAGTATGCGGGGACCGTGATGACCGCCTTGGTCACCGAGTGACCGAGGTAGTCTTCGGCGGTCTGCTTCATTTTCTGCAAGATCATCGCCGAGACTTCGGGCGGCGTGTAGCGTTTGCCGCCAACTTCGACCGCCGCGACGTCGTTTGGGCCGGCGACGATCTTATAGGGCACGCGCGACTGCTCGCTCTGCGCTTCGGTTACGCGGCGCCCCATGAAGCGCTTGATCGAGAAGATCGTGTTCTGCGGGTTGGTCACGGCTTGCCGCTTGGCGATTTGGCCAACTAGGCGCTCCCCGTCCTTCGTAAAGC
Organism: Gemmatimonadaceae bacterium; assembly: GCA_031366985.1. GTDB lineage: Bacteria > Gemmatimonadota > Gemmatimonadetes > Gemmatimonadales > Gemmatimonadaceae > Gemmatimonas. The sequence goes on along the minus strand of JANLPE010000050.1, from coordinate 16,230 downwards.
CGACCACGGACGGCGTGGTGCGGCCGCCTTCTGCGTTGGGGATAACGACCGGATCGCCGCCTTCGAGCACCGAAACGACGGAGTTGGTGGTGCCGAGGTCGATCCCGATAACTTTCTCAGCCATGGCTGTCTCGTGAGTATTGGAGTACGTGTCGCGCTATTGAACGGCCGAGCGGCCGCCGGATAGATTCGATATGAGGCAAGGGATGGGCCAGCATTCATCTGCCGGACCGGCGGAATTGAGCTCGTCCACGACCGATTGCGCCTGACTCCATGACAGTCTGCCGTTTCAGCAGGGAGCGGAAGCTGATGGCGGACTCATCCGACCTGTTTCGCCGCGGGCTGTATAGTGAACAGCTTACGGCTGCCGCGTCATCGTACTGGTGCCGACCCTAGGAACTCATGTTTCCGATCGCCGACGACAATCCGACTCTGCGCACGCCCGCGATGACCATCGCCATCCTGGTGGTCACATGGGCGGTCTGGCTTTTGGTGCAGGGGGCCGGTAATCCGGTGTCGCTGGCTATCAGCGTCTGCAATCTCGGAATGGTGCCGGGCGAGCTGACGCATCTAGCTCGCATCGGCGATGGCGTCCCGCTCGGGGTGATCAACGGTCAGCCGATGGCCTGTGTCGTCGACAACGACGCGATCAATTGGCTGACCCCCGTTATCGCCATGTTCCTTCACGGAAGTTGGAGTCACATCATCGGAAATTCGCTGTATTTGTGGGTCTTCGGCAACAATGTGGAAGACAGCATGGGCCGCGCGCGGTTTCTCGCGTTCTATCTGCTCACTGGACTGATTGCGGCGGCGGCGCACATCGCAGTCTCGCCGGCCTCACCGATACCGACGGTCGGCGCATCGGGCGCGATCTCGGGAATCATGGGTGCGTATTTGATGCTGTATCCCCGCGTCGCGGTGCGGACGTATTTCCCGCCGATCTTCTTGTTCCGCGTACCGGCGTGGTCGATACTGATCCTGTGGTTCGGTAGTCAGGTGCTGGCGGGTCTTCCGCAGCTGCGGCCGTTCGATCGTGACGTCGGCGGTGGTGTCGCCGTGTGGGCGCACATCGGCGGGTTCCTCGCGGGCGTCGTGTTGGTTCGACTGTTCCGCAACATGGAGTTCTTGCGGCGTCGTCGTGCCGGTGCAGACGCGAAACTGGTTTGGTCCTGAACGGTTCGTGCGTGATCCATCGCGATGGAATCGCGGTGCCTTCCGTGAGAGGCATGGCGCGGACGGATGGTCGACGCGATCCTTACAGCTGTCTGCGTTCTGCGAGTTCACTGGTGGCGCGTGATTCATGCCTTCGAGATCCGTTCTGGGGCGCTTCGCGCGGTGACGGTTCGCCACACGGCCTTTCGGCGCGATGTGGATGTTTTCCTCAGCCTCTTAATTGCCGTGAAGCTGTTTTCCAGAGACGAAACGTTTTTCGATCATTTCCGCCAACTGGCCGAATACATCGGCAGCTCGGCGGTACTCCTGAAGCAGTTGCTCGAACATCCGGCCGACGCGGCGCGCATCGCGGCGGAGATTAAGAAGGTCGAAACCGACGGGGATGCCATTGTGCATCTCATCAATCAGCGGATCGACACGAGCTTCGTGACACCGCTTGATCGCGAGGACATTCACCTGCTCGCGAAGCGGCTCGACAACGTTATCGACCTCATCAACGGCGCAGCGCGTCGTGTGGTGATGTTCCGCGTGACCGTTCCGCGCGCAGGAGGTGTGCGGATGGCGGACGTTATCGTGCGCGCGAGCCGAGAGATTCTCGAGTCGGTTGCGGACGTCACGAAGCCGAAACGCATGGCGGAGCACAGTCGCGCGATCAAGGTGATGGAGGAGGAAGGGGATGCGTTGTATGCGGAATGCGTTGGCGCACTGTTTGCGCACGACGAGCCGGCGATTGAAGTGCTCAAGTGGAAGGAGATCTTCGACGCGCTCGAACATGCGATTGACGAGTGTGATGACGTGTCGAACGTGCTTGAAAGCATTGCCCTCAAGAACAGCTGACGACTCGTGGTCTCCTTCGTTCTGTTTATCGTCATCGTGGCGCTGGCGTTCGACTTCATCAACGGGTTTCACGATTCTGCCAACTCGATCGCCACAATCGTTGGCACGCGTGTGATGAGTCCGCTGGCTGCCGTGATGTGGGCGGCCGCGTTCAACTTTGCGGCGTTGTTCGTGGTCGGCACGTCGGTCGCGAAAGCGGTCGGCGGCGGCTTCATCGATGTGAAGGTCGTCGACCCTTCGGTGATTCTCGGGGGGCTCCTAGGTGCCATCGTTTGGAATCTCATCACTTGGTGGTTCGGGATTCCGTCCAGTTCCTCTCACGCGCTGATAGGCGGGTACGCCGGGGCGGCCGTTTCCAAGGCCGGTTTTGGTGCGCTGCTCTGGGGCAAGAAGTGGATCGAAACGTTGTCGGCGATTGTCATTTCGCCGGCCCTCGGCTTGTTAATGGGCTTTCTGCTGATGATCATCGTCATGACCATCTTCCGCAAAGCGTCCAATAGCAGTACATCGCGGTTCTTTCGTGTTGCCCAGATGACGAGTTCCGCGCTGTTGTCGCTGGCGCACGGCGGCAACGATGCCCAGAAGACGATGGGTATAATTGTGGGTTTGCTCGTCGCTTCGAAGTCACTGTTCGTAGATGCGACCGGGTGGCAGAGTCACCTGTACGTTCAGTCGCTCGAGACGATCCCCTTGTGGGTCGAGCTGAGCGCCTACACCTGTATTTCACTGGGAACGCTGTCCGGCGGTTGGCGCATCGTGCACACCATGGGCACGCGAATCACGAAGCTGCGGCCGGTGGGGGGCTTCTGTGCCGAAGCCGGTGGCGCGCTCGTTATTCTGTCGGCCACCAAGTTCGGTATTCCCGTCAGCACCACGCATACGATTACCGGCGCCATCGTCGGCGTCGGCGCGACGAATCGCCTGTCTGCGGTGCGTTGGGGGTTGGCCAGCCGGATCGTGTGGGCATGGGTCATCACGATCCCGGCATCGGCGCTGATGGCCGCCGTATCGTACAAGCTGCTTGCGACGTTCGTTTCCATCTGACGCGCTGCCGCCGACGGTGCACTCACCGCCGGCCTTCGGGAAGCCCATTTTGCCGTCGATCACGCTGCCCTATCTCAATCGCGAGCTCAGTTGGCTCGACTTCAACGCGCGTGTCCTTGAAGAAGCATTGGACGAGCGTGTCCCGTTGCTCGAGCGCCTGAAGTTCCTCGCAATCTTCAGTACGAATCTCGACGAGTTCTACATGGTGCGCGTCGCCGGATTGCGGCGCAAAGTCTCGGCGGGCGCGCCGCAGTATCCGCCGGACCCTCTTGCTCCCGCGGAGCAGCTGGAGGCGATTCACGTGTGCGTGCGCGCGCTGCTCGAGCGTCGCCGCAGTGCGCTGCGCGACCAGCTCTGGCCGACGCTGGCCGCCCATGGCATTCAGCTTGTGGAGATGCGGGACCTTTCGGCGAGCGAGGCGGACACGGTCGGGGCATTTTTCGAAACACAGGTCTTTCCCGTGCTGACGCCGCTCGCGGTCGATCCAGGGCATCCATTTCCGTACATCTCGAATCTGTCGCTATCGCTGGCCGTGGAGATTCGCGACCCAATCACGAACGCAGGCCACTTTGCGCGCGTGAAGGTTCCGCGTTCGTTGCCCCGGTGGATCCCGATCGGCCGGCCGCATTCATTTATCGCGCTCGAGGATGTGATCGGCGAGAATCTTGGCGCGCTGTTTCCCGGCATGACGATCGCGCGGTGGCATACGTTCCGCATTACGCGATACTCTGATCTCGACCTCGGGCAGATCGATCAACCGGAGGATCTGCTCGAGACGATCGAGCAGCAGGTTTTTCAGCGGCGATTTGGAGAGGTCGTGCGACTGGAGGTTCACCGCGAGATGCCGGCCTCGATGCGACAACTGTTGCTCGAGGAGCTCGGCGCAAGCGAGACACAGGCGGTTGCGCCGCTCAGCGAACGTGACGTGCACGACGTCGATGAGTTGCTTGAACTGGGTGACCTGATGACGCTGGCGAGTCTCGAGATTCCGGAGTTGCACGATCCGGTTTACACACCGGTAGTTCCCGCCGCGCTCCGAGACGGTCGCAACATCTTCGACGCGATTCGCGAATGCGACCTGTTGGTGCACCATCCGTACGAGTCGTTCTCCTCGTCAGTCGAGGCGTTTCTTGAACTCGCTGCTCACGATCCTCAGGTGCTCGCGATCAAGCTGACGCTGTATCGCACATCAGGCGACACGGCGATCGTCCGCGCGTTGACCGAAGCGGCCGAGCAAGGCAAGCAGGTGGCGGTGCTGATCGAGTTGCAGGCGCGATTCGATGAGCAAAACAACATCAGTTTCGCGCGCACCATGGAGAGCTATGGCATCCACGTGGCGTACGGCTTGCCGGGTCTCAAGACCCACGCGAAGACGGTGCTGGTCGTGCGACGTGACGTGGACGGTATCCGGCGCTATGTGCACATTGGCACCGGCAACTACAACTCGAAGACCGCGCGTCTGTATACGGACATGGGATTGTTCACGTGCAATCCGCAGATCGGTGCGGACTGCACGGATCTGTTCAATTCCCTGACGGGGATGTCTCGACAGCGGAGTTACCGCAAACTGCTCGTGGCGCCGGCGAATTTGCGTGCGCGCACGCTCGAACTCATCGACCGTGAGGCGGCGCACGCGCGTGCGGGTCGCCATGGCCGCATCATCGCCAAGATGAACGCGCTCGTCGATCCGGAGGTCATCAGCGCCCTGTATCGCGCATCGACGGCCGGAGTGGACATCGACCTCATCATCCGTGGCATTTGCTGCCTGTTGCCGGGGGTGCCCGGTATCAGCGACCGCATTCGTGTGGTGTCCATCATCGGACGGTTTCTCGAACATTCGCGCGTGCACTATTTCGCGAATGGCGGGCGCCCGGAGTACTACATCGGTTCGGCGGACTGGATGCCACGCAATCTTGATCGGCGGGTCGAAGCGATCGTACCCATCGAGGATGTGCAATGGCATCGCCGGCTGCAGAGCGTGCTGGAGACATGTCTGGCCGACAACCGGCAGGCCTGGGCACTCGGTGCGGACGGGCAGTATCGCCGTCGCACCTCGCAGGACGCGCCGTCGTTCGCGACGCAGCAGATCATGATGCGGAACCCTTGGGGGCTTCTGATGGAGCCCAAGCCGCAGGTCAGTCCACGCAAGCGCTCGCCGCGCGCCCGAGGCCATGCGAGGACCGAAGGGCGGGGACGAACGAATCCCGCACTCGAGGAGTAACCCGGCAACTCCTGCGAGGCCGTTCGCTAGAAATTGACCTGCGCCTGCAATCGCATCAACTCGCCGCGCTGTCGATTGACTGGGCGCTGTCGATCTTCGAATCGACGATCGCCATGGTAGAACGCCGCCACCAACTCAAAGCTCGAATTGGGCTGCCACTCGATCCCCACCTCGACATCGTTGACGGAGTAGCTCCTGGCGTCCCGCTCGTGTTTCTTACCACCGTCGTAGACTTGATAGCGAGCGAACGGGAACAGGATTTGCCGACCGGGTTTGAATTGCCACGTGGCCGTGATGAACCCACCGTGCAACGACTTCGTCTCGATGCTGTCGGTGGCGGGATTGTATTCGGGCCCGCGGCCGATGTTGTACTCGGCGAGCAGCCCAAACGGTTTGGGGGCGATCGCGATGGTGCCCAACAGTCGTTCGTCCCGGTAGCTGAAATCACGGGTGCCGTTCACCCCGGGGCTGCGCTGATCGGACGTCACGACGTACGCGCCGCGATAGGCCGCGACTGATGGTTCAATCGTCTGCTTGCCGACCACCACCGGATAGCTGGCGCGCGCAACGACGTGCAGCGAATTGTTGGCTTCGGGTCGATTCGCGGTTTGGCCGTTATACGCGCCGAACGTCAACACGCCGTAGTCGCCGCTGCCCTTGGAGCCGTCGCTCACCAGGCTGGCGAATCGGTCGCGAACTTTTTTGGGGGCCCACATGAAGAACGCCCCGACGTCGCGTTCGTTGGCCGATGCACTGTTGGTGGCGTCGGCACGGTCCAATGGGAGACGATTCTGACTGCTCTGCAGATTCTCGTAGCTGAACGGCACCTTGCTTTGCCCTAGCCGCACCCGGTACTCGTTCTTTTGGTCGAGCCCGACGTCCATATACCAGTCGCGCATCTGCGCCACGTTGCCAGACGTGCCGACGGTGCTCGCAAAATCAGGTTGCAGATAGATGAAGACCCGAGGGTGCACTTGCCCTTGAATCACGAGGCGGGCGCGGCGAATGAACACGCCGCCATTGGCGCCCCAGCTGCGGTCGCATTGTTCGCACTGCAACGAATCGTTGGTCTCGAGCAGCCGGTTGTAGCGAACCTGCGCATATCCGCGAAGGCGGATCTTGTCGTACCACGCGACGGGAGCGGGGGAGGGTGTTTGGGCACCCGCCGCTATCGGCAGAACCACGCACCACGCGAGCCGGGATAGGCCGTGCGCGACTCTGCGCAGAATCATTGGTGGAATCACGGACACGAAGGGTTTTTCAACGCGTGGAATGATGCGTGAGGATCGATGTCGGTACCGCATCGCGGCTGCATAGACGGCATGTCCAGCTGATCCGGGATGTCCGGATGGTCACGCTACTCGCCGTCGCCTTCGTCGAACGTCACCACGGAGCCGTCGGGGGCGACGACTTCGACCGGTCGCCCGAGCACGGCTTCCAGCAGCGAGCGTTTGCGAGCACCGCCCCAGCATTCAAGGCGTACGTTTGTCGCACCGTTCGCCTCCATGATGCCGACGCGCACGGTGTCAGCTGACCAGCGGACTTTCACTCGCCCGACCGCGCTCACGTGCCCGCGGTCGAGCCCGTCCGCGAGGCGCAACAGCGCCGACAACTTCGTGATGCGCTGCCGTAGCACGCGATCGAGTTGGGAAAAACCGCGGTGCTTTCGCTTGGGTGGCGCACCGCGATGATAGCGCGCGACATGGGCAATCGCGATCTGTTCCGCGGGCGTCATGCCGAGCAGTTCGCCATGCGAGATGAGATGAAACGAATGTTTGTGATGGTTTTCGTAGTTGATGTGGTAACCCACATCATGCAGCAACGCCGCGTCGTACAGGATGCGGCGATCAACGGCGCCGAGTCCCATGCGCGGTGCGAGCGCATCGAACAGCTGCAACGCGAGCATCTGCACCTGTCGCGAATGCGGCTCTTCGTAGTGACAGCGCTCGGCGAATTCGCGTACCGAACGCTCACGCGCGGCGCCGGGATCTGCGACGATCGGCGTGACGCGCGCCGCTTCGAGCAATAGTCCTTCGCGAATCCCATAGCCTGAACTGACGACGTCGCGCGCATCGAATCGCGCGAGCACCTCCGCGGCGGTCGCCAGTCCGGCGACGATGATATCGGATCGTGCAGGATTGAGTCCCGGAACTTGCGCGCGTTCCTCTGGATCGAGGCGCTGGAGCCAGTCGAGGACGTGCTCGAGCTCCACGCGTGAGACCTTGGTGCCGTGAGGCGAGCGCGCCGTCATGCCATGACGGGCGAGCATGATGCCGGCAAGATTCGTAAATGTTCCACCCGAACCAATGGTGCGTACGCCGCGCCAGTCCTTCACTGGCGCCGCCTTCCTGAGTCCCTCGCGCACGTGCTCACGAAGCTGTCGGACGCCCCGCGGTCGGACCGCCGGTGAAAGAAAGCGTTCGGTCATGCGCACGGCACCGAATGGCATCGATGCAACGCGCTCAATGAGTCCGTCCTTCGCCAGCACGACTTCGAGCGAGCCGCCGCCGATGTCCATGACGAGCGCACGTCCTGCGCCCAGCTCGAAGTGCGCCAACGCGCTTCGATAGCAGAGCAGCGCTTCAGCCTCACCGCTCAGCACGCGGACGTCGACGCCGGTCAACGCCTGCGCGCGCGCGGTGAATTCGAGACCGTTGCTGGCATCACGGACCGCGCTGGTGGCCACGATCTCAATTCGCAAGGCGCCGAGCTGTCGCGAGAGCGTGACCATGCGTTGCAGCGACGCGAGCGCTGCGTCGAGCGCGGTCTGACCGAGGGCACCGGTGCGATCGAGGCCCTCGCCGAGGCGCGGCATGGCTTTCATTTCGTCGACCACGCGAATCTGCCCCGTTGGCGAGACGTCGGCGACGATCTGGCGAATCGAATTTGAGCCGATGTCGATCGCGGCGATGCGCTGGTCGGCGGTTGGTGCCGAACCGGCCGTTGGCGCGGTCGGGCGGACGTTCACGGGCGCCGTTCCGTCTGGCCGGCCGCACGGCTCGCCGACACCTCGCTTTCGGCATACGACTCGTCGAACTGGTGCCGAATCTGTTTTCCTTCGGCGAGGTACACCGCGTCCTCCCCGATGTTGGTTGCGAGGTCAGCGACCCGTTCGAGGTTCCGACTGACGAGCAGCAGTTCGAGCGACGGCGAGATCGCGCGCGGATCGCCCATCATGTAGGTGAGCAGGAGTCGAAAAATCCCCTCGTGCATCGCGTCGACGTGCTTGTCCGCCTTGCCGATCGCGCGTCCGAGCGTGCCGTCCTGACGGATGAACGCATCCAGTGCGTCACTCAGCATCGACCGGGCGCGTCGGGCCATATCATCGAGGGCCGGCACCGGCGGCATGGCGTTGCGCCCGTCGATCACGCGCACCGCACATTGCGCGATGTTCACCGCATGGTCACCGACGCGCTCGAGATCACTCGTGATCTTGATGGCGCCAATGAGGAATCGCAGATCGCGCGCCATCGGCTGCTGCAAGGCGAGCAGTGAGATCGCGAGGTTTTCGGTCTCGACCTCCATGTGATCGAGTTCGCGGTCACCCTCAATCACAATCGTCGCCTTCTCGCGATCACGGTCCAGCAACGCCTGCATGGACAGATCTACCAGCGACTCGGCGCGCTCGGACATCTCTAGGAGGCGCCGTTTCAACGTCGCCAGTTCGTCATGAAAATGCCGGTAGCCGCCAGCCCCATCCGCCATCGATCCCCTCCGGTAGAAGCCTCCGTCGACTGTCCTGCGTCCACCTGCAACATACGTTGTGCCCGCGGCGGCGGCAGGTGCCCGAGGGGTTCCCCGACGGTCTAGCCGCGCGTGGCGCGCCGCTCCGCGTGGTGTTTGATCTGCGTCCCTTCGGCGAGGAAGACCGCGTCCTCGGCAATGTTCGTCGCGAGATCGGCGACACGTTCCAGATTGCGACTGACGAGCAGGAATTCGATCGCCGGTGTGATCGTGCGTGGATCTTCCATCATATGCGTCAACAGCACGCGAAAGACGGCACCGTTGAGCGCGTCGACGGCATCGTCCGCCTGGCACACCGCGCGACCCAACGCGCCGTCTGCGCGGACAAAGGCGTCGAGCCCGTCACTGAGCATGCGTCGCGCCCGGGATGCCATGTCATCCAACTGTGGCTGCGCCGGCAGATCGGAACGCATGTCGGCCAGCCGTCGTGCCGATTGTGCGATGTTCACGGCGTGATCACCGACGCGCTCAAGATCACTCGAGATTTTGATCACGCTGACCAGAAAGCGCAGGTCCCGCGCCATCGGCTGTTGCAGCGCGAGCAACGAAATCGCCAACTGTTCGACTTCGAGTTCGAGATCATCGATGATCGCATCGCCCTCGAGCACGGTCTCCGCAAGGGCGGCGTCGCGACGCCGCAGCGCGTCGACGGCCATCTCCACGGCCGATTCGGCGCGCTCGGACATCTCGAAGAGCCGCTGCTTCAGATCGTTCAGCTGGTCGTGGAAATGCCGGAAGACGGGTGTCGGTGCGTCGGCGGCTGTGCTGGCGTCGCCCATCGATCCCGGCGTGCTGTTCTCCGATGCAGGACTCATCCAAACCTCCCCGTGACGTAAGCTTCCGTGCGTTCCTGCTGCGGACGTGTGAACAACTGAGTCGTTGGGGCGCACTCGATCAGCGTACCCATGTAGAAGAAGGCCGTGCGATCGGAGACGCGTGCCGCCTGCTGCATGTTGTGCGTGACGATAACGACGGTCAGCTCGCGTTTCAATTCGACGAGGAGCTCTTCGATTCGTTGCGTCGCGATCGGGTCGAGCGCCGAGCACGGCTCGTCGAGCAGCAAGACTTCCGGTTCGTTGGCGAGCGCGCGGGCGATACAGAGTCGTTGCTGCTGCCCGCCCGACAGTCCGATGGCACTCTGTCGCAATCGATCTTTCACCTCATCCCACAGGGCGGCGCGTCTGAGTGCGCTCTGCACGATGTCGTCGAGGGCGGCACGATTGGACTCGCCATTGATGCGAGGGCCGAAGGCGACGTTATCGTAGATCGATTTCGGAAAGCAGTTCCAGCGCTGGAAGACCATACCGGTTCGTTGACGAAGCGCGACCACATCTCGGCGCGGATCAAACACGTCGACGCCGTCCAGCAGGATCTCGCCTTCGTGACGGGTGTCGAGGATGGTGTCGTTCAGCCGATTGATCGACCGGAGGAACGTCGACTTACCACAGCCTGAGGGCCCGATGAACGCCGTAATCGAGCGCGCATGAATGTCGAGATCGATATTGAACAGCGCCTGCTTCGGCCCGTACCAGAACGAATAGTTGCGCGCGGACAGCATTCCGGCCGGTATCACCTCCGTGGCGACGGTCATCCGAATCGTCCGGTGATATACGCTTCGGTGCGCTCGTCACGCGGTGTGGTGAAGATCTTGGCCGTCGGCGAAAACTCGATCATCTCGCCGTGCAGAAAGAACGCTGTCGAGTCGGAGACGCGAGCGGCCTGCTGCATGTTGTGCGTGACGATCACAACCGACATATCGGCACGCAGTTCCCACACGAGTTCTTCGATGCGCTGCGTGCTGATCGGGTCGAGTGACGCAGTGGGTTCATCGAGCAATAGCACCGCCGGCTCGGTTGCTAGTGCGCGTGCGACGCAGAGTCGCTGCTGCTGGCCACCCGACAGTCCGATGGCACTCGCATCGAGCCGGTCTTTGACTTCCTCCCAGAGCGCCGAGCGACGCAGGGCGCGCTCCACGATGACGTTGATGTCGGCCTTGGACAGCCGCTTGTCACCCGCCACGCGTACGCCCGCGGAGACATTGTCGCGAATCGACATGGTCGGAAACGGCGTCGGCTTCTGAAACACCATGCCGATGTGTTTCCGCACCGACGCCGGATTCATCGCCGGCGCGTAGATGTCGTGGCCGTCCAGCCAGACGCGACCGTCCACCGACGCGGTACCGACGGTTTCATGCATGCGATTGAGGCAACGCAGGAATGTCGACTTGCCGCAGCCAGACGGGCCGATGATCGCCGTGACTCGGCGATCAAGCAGCGTAATCGAGACATCCTTGACGGCCCGTATTCTCCCGAAGCTGGCCGAGAGATGCTCGACCGTGACACGCGGGCGCGTGGCCGTATCCGGTGTGGCGTCGACGCGGGCGGGGCGCAGATACGTGGATGCACCGGAAGCACGGCGTGACTCAGTCCCCGCCGACATCGATGCGTCCTCGAGTTGCGACTCGCGCTGCGAGACTGATGAGTAGGACGAGTGTGATAAGTACGAGGGCTCCGGCCCACGCTTGAGAGTGCCAGTCATCGTAGGGACTCACTGCGTACGTGAAGATCTGCAACGGCAACGCCGCGATCGGTTTGTTGAGCGAGAACGACGTGAACTGGTTGCCGAGCGCCGTGAAAAGCAGTGGGGCCGTTTCACCGGCGATGCGTGCGACCGCGACGAGCGCACCCGTGACGATGCCCGCAGTCGCCGTGCGGAGTACGACGGTCAGCGACGTGCGGGCGCGAGAATAACCCAGCGCGAGGGCCGCCTCGCGCAATGACGTAGGCACAAGCGATACCATTTCTTCGGTCGTCCGGGTCACCATCGGGATCATCATCGCGGCCAGCGCGACCGCTCCCGCCATTGCCGAAAAATGACCGAAGGGCTTGACGAGGAATTGCCAGGCGAAAATGCCCATGACGATCGATGGCAGCCCGTTCAAGACGTCGGCGAGAAATCTTACGGTATTGGCGAGCGTCGTGCCGCGACGTTCAACAAGATAGAGCCCGGCGCCGACACCGACTGGCAAGCCGATCACGCTTGCCATCGCCACGACGAGGATGGTGCCGACAATGGCGTTGTACATGCCGCCGCCTGGCGTGCCGACCGAGGCGGGTTCGTGCGTGAAGAACGTCAGGGTGACGGACGATGCGCCGGACTTGAGCAGGTGCCAGACGATCAGTACCAACGGGACGGTGGCGAGGATCGCGGAGAGCCCCAGCAGACCGACCATCGTACCGTTGACGACGCGTCGCCGGCGCAGCGTGCGCTGCGTTCGGCGAGCCGACATGGTCTGTCGGCGACTCTGCTGGGGGTCGTTGTCAGTCGCCACGCTGTCTTTCGCGCGTTCGCGCGTCACCGGACTCATCGCGTGCGCTTCGCCTGCGCGGCGGTGCGCCACACGAGCCAACGCGCAATGGCGTTGATCAAGAGCGTGATGACAAACAACACAAACCCGATGGCCATCAGTGCGGACAGGTGCATATCGCCGGACGCTTCGGCAAACTCATTGGCGATCAACGATGCAATCGTGTAGCCGGGCGCAAATAGTGACGCCGCCAGCTCATGGCGATTACCGATGACCATGGTGACGGCCATGGTCTCGCCGAGTGCGCGGCCAAGCCCGAGGATGATACCGCCGATGATGCCTGACTGGGCGAACGGCAGCACGGCGCCGCGGATCGCTTCCCATCGGGTCGCGCCAAGCGCGAGTGCGGCCTCGCGTTGCGAGCGCGGAACGGCCAGTAACACCTCGCGGGAGACCGACGAGATATACGGCAGCACCATGATCGCGAGGACTACGCCGGCGGCCAGCATGCTTGGGCCGTAGGCGGGCCCGCTGAAGAACGGAGTGGCACCGAGGTGCATCGTGTCGCGAAGGAACGGCATGGCGTACTCGCGCAGTGCCGGCACAAGCACGAACACGCCCCAAAGACCGTAGACAACGCTCGGGATGGCCGCGAGCAAATCGACAAAGAAACCGAGCGGACGGCGAAGCCAGGGCGGCGCGAGTTCCGCAATGTAGATGGCGACGCCGATCGCCAATGGTGCAGCGATCAGCAGCGCGACCAGCGACGATACCAGCGTTCCGTAGATCGCCGGCAAGGCGCCGAACTTCATATTTACCGGATCCCAGTCGCTCGTGAACAGGAAACCGAATCCAAATTCGACGAACGCCGGCCACCCCGCTTTCGCGACTTCGTAGAGCAACACCACCAAGAGCAGCGGCACACACATGGCGAAGCCTGTGGTGACACCGTCGTACACACGATCGACAAGCGTACCGCCGCGCAGTCTCTCGCCATCGACCGTGGATGGACTCTCGGATTCGACGCCCACAGTGCCGGTCTTCGACGGCGGCGGTAGAAGAGTCACGAGGCTCAGCCGATCTTGATTTCAGCGATGCGGGCTTGGACTTGCTTGACGACGGCGCCCGGCAGCGGCGCGTAGTCGAGTGCCGGGGCCGACTTCTGTCCTTCGGTGATCATCCATTTCAGGAAATCAACGAGCTGCTTGCCCTTGGTCGCGTTCGTCTGATGTTTGTACACCAGCAACCAGGTCATGGACGAAATCGGATACGCATTCTTGCCTGGTGCGTTCACGATCGACAGGCGGAAATCGGTGTTTTTCGGCAGTCCTTTCGCCACGCCCGCCGCAGCGTCCGTGATGCTGGCGATGCTCGCATCGACAAAGTTGCCCGACGCATTGCGAATCGAGGCGTACGGAATTTTGTTCTGACGCGCATAGATCAACTCGACGTAGCCGATGGAGCCGACCAACTGCTTCACCTGGCCCGCGACGCCTTCGTTGCCCTTCCCGCCCAACCCGACCGGCCACTTCACGTCCTTGCCCTTACCCGGACCAGCGGCCCACGCCGGACTGACGGCGCTGAGATAGTCGGTCCAGATGTACGTGGTGCCCGATCCGTCGGAGCGGTGCACAACGAGAATGTCGCTGCTAGGCAGCTTCTCAGCCGTGTTGAGGCCAGAGATCCGGGGATCGCTCCACTTCGTAATCTTGCCAAGGAAGATGTCGGCAATGACGTCACCGCTGAGCTTGAGCGTGCCCTTTAAACCCGGCACGTTGTACACCACGACGTCCGCACCCATGACGGTCGGGATGTGCAGCAGCGGGCCGCCCTTCGCCTTGGCCAGTTCATCGTCAGACATCGGGCCGTCGCTCGCACCGAAGTCCACGGTCTGTTCCGAGATCTGACGCACCCCGCCGCCGGAGCCAATCGACTGATAGTTGATTTTGATCTTGCTGGCGGCGGCGTAGTCGATGAACCACTTCGAATACATGGGATAGGGGAACGTGGCGCCGGCGCCAGTGAGTTCCTGTGCCATCGCTGGTCGCGCGAACATGCCGATCATCGCGGTGGCAACGGCCGCGATTGTCATTCGAGTTGTGCGAACGCTCATAAAAGGTATGCTCTTCGAGAAAGTGAGTGGGTGTTGTGAGTTACGGCAGCACGTAGCGGAACGATCCAAATAGCATGTGGTCGGTGGCCTTTGGCTGAACCGACAGTCCGCTCCAAGTGTTGCGGCTGGTGTATGTGTATTGCACGCCCCACTGCATGGTGCCGGACGCGCCCTTGTAGAAGCGATACCAGAAGCCCAGCGCACCCTGGTAGATCGCGCGGGTGTCCGCGTTACACGTGCCGGAGTTAGGTGTCGTCTGATTGGTCGGCGCCGCCTCCGTCTCACAGCCGGAGTTGTTGTTGAGTTCCGAGCCGTAGCCGACACCCTTGCCGGCGCTGTTCACGAATGCGGTGCGGTCGGCATACTCGACGCCGCCGTAGACGTACACGTCGAGCGTGGTCGAAGGGTGCGCCTCGAGTGACAGCAATGCGTGCGTCGCCCGAATGGGTTCGAGCGCCCCATCGATGTTGACGGTGGCGTCGGGTAACTGCGCGGACCCGTAGCGGCCAATGCCTTTGCCATAGAGCCCGGTGAGGCCGATATCGAGCACATCTCGCTTGCCGTGCATGACGGGGAAGTACGTACCGAAGCCTACGCCGTAGGCTGATGTCGTGCGGTTGCGCGATCCACCGGCGGCATTCGTCGGATCGACGACACGATCGCGCATTTCGCGTCCGATCGCCTTGAGCTCCCAGTGGCCAAGGCCCTTCGGGTCGAATGCCACCTTGGCGACGATGTCCGGCGTCACATCCGTCGAGTAGTTGGTGGTGGCATTGAGCAGGCTGCCGCCCGCCTGTCCCAGCACGAAGTTCGTCGGCGCGTTGCGGGCACTGAACGTCGTCTGCGACTCCTCGATCGCGACGCCAAAAGTCGTAACGTCGTTGATAGTCTTCGCGGCGCGGAAGCCAAACTGGCGCGCCCAGTTGAATCCGGGGACATACTGCGCTTCGATCGTGACCGGGACTGCTTCGGACCGATTGGCCATGCCTTTTTTGTTCGACGTCGCGAGCGACCACATCTGGCCGGCCGAGACCGTCCAGCCATTGCTGAAGGCGGCGGCGCCGTAGAACTGTCGCAGGCGAAGCACGTAGCTGTTGCTTTCGTTGCTGTTGGACGAGGTGCCCACGCCCAGGAAGTCGGACTCCCAAAAGCCGTTCAGCTTCGTCGCGTCGACCTTGGCGTCGATTGCGACCGCGAGGCGGGACTGCCGACCGGTCAGCCGCATCTCCGACAGATGCCCGTTGGTTGAACCGGCGAACGGGATCGCGTTGTACGACGAACCGATGTCGGCGGTCATGTTGCGCTGACGCCAGACGCCTTCGGCCGCGACGAACCCGATCGGTGTCACGGTTAGTCCCCTATAGCGAATCGTCGTGGTCGAGTCCTGCGCGGCGGCGCGCGCGGGGGACACACCGGCAGCAAGCGACACGAGCACTGCGACAGTAGCGACCGAGAAGCGCGGCACCGTGATCATCGGGTTCATCGTGTATTGGGAGGAGACAGGCGCGTCGTGCGCAAGCAGCGTAGCCGACGCACAGGACAAATCACCACCCACTCGGTCACGAATTCCCCACTCGCGTGTATCGGTTGCGTAACGGCCCCTCTGCGGTCGGTGGATCAGGGGTTCGTCGCGGTGCGTGGCGCGAGTTGGTCGAGCAGCCGTAGCACTCGCGCCGCGGTTACCGTCGGTAACGCGACGTAGCCGGTCGTACTGGCTATATCTCCGCCGTCGACGAGCGCCCACCGCAGAAAATCCACCAGCTGGCGTGTCGTGGCGGCGCCGCTGCGCTG
>JANLPE010000015.1:0-87320 GCA_031366985.1 Gemmatimonadaceae bacterium | reverse complement strand
ACCGCCGCGATCAGCGCGACCATGATGCCGTATTCGACCATCGTCGCGCCTGATTCTTCAGCGGAGAAGCGGCGGATGGCGTGCGTAATGCTGGACATGGAGAGACTCCTCAGTACGTGTGGTTACGGACGACGGCCGATGTCAAGAGGCCGATTGCGCGAATGAGACAGGTACCATCCATCGCAAGCTGCGAGCCATCTTACGCTCGAGCTCGCCGATGTTGCGCGCGTTCGACGCTTTTGACGGTTTTATGACGAAGAGTCGAGGCAGCGGAACTACCGTCTCGTCATATCTCCTGCATTACCATACCGTTGCAGAATTGTGGATAAGCTTCGCGCGTCGGCTCGCCTTCCACATCGTGCCAGCCCTGTAACCTGCGAGGTAGATAGAATTATCCCATTGTAGCACTTATGCAACAACATGGCGTGGTGACAATACACTTTCTCCCAACTCTGGAACGACCCGTGGCGGCGGCGAATTCGGGGTATTCATCGCTTCGCCAGTGAGAGCAGGCACCGATTCCACCCGCTCGCCGCGCGATTACGGCCGAAGACGCGCGTCGCCGCCGCCAGAATATCCTTTCAACATTCGCGCCCGCGCGATCACCCGCCGCAGTACTTCCTGCAACTGCGCGTCCTTCTTTTTGGCGCTGCGCACAAAGAAGAAACGCCCGGTGCCGAAACTGAGCGTGGCCATTAACGCCACCGCGCCGATCACAATCGGCGGACTGTGGGTCAGGTTCGCCATCATGCCGCCGAGCAACGCGCTCAGGCTGGTGCCCGCGCCAACGCCAAGGCCGACCATCCACGAAACGGCGGTTTGCGACAGGTCTTCGTAGATGCGGAACTGCGTCCGACCGTTGCGTGACGTGACATTCATCTGCACGGCCCGTACGACACCGCCCTGACGTGACGCGCCGATGGAGGTGTTGATGGTCAGCGTGCGACCGACGGCGCTGACGTTCACCATTTCTCCCAGCGCGCGACGCACTTCATCCGCAATCTCTTCGAAGTCATCGCCGGTCATTTCGCCGTCGATCATGCCGACGTACTCGACCTTCGTGCGCGCGCCGACAAAGGGGTTCGCGGACTTCTGCATCAGCTCACCGGGTTCGATCACACTCGCCGCCATCGATGCGCGTTCGACCAGCGCGCGGTCGACGTACTTCGCATCGATGCCGGCTTCGACGGCCGATTCGCGAATCAGCGCCGCATCCATGCCGCGCGTCACCAGCGGTGCGTCGTTTGGCGGCGTGAACGACGGCGGCGGTACGATCATCCCCGTATTCGCCTGCAACTCGGCGGCGCGCGACCACACCTGCTGGGCGTCTGTACTCGACATCACCGGCGTATCGGCGAACGCGTTGCCGCGCGTGGGTGGAGTTGGCGCACCGACCGGCACGTGGGCACCAGTATATGCGTCAAGCAGCGACGGATCCAACGCTTGACGTAACGCCGATGCGTCGGCGAAGCGCGCGTCTGGTGATTTGGCCAGCAACCGCGCGACCAACGCATCGAGCCCGGGCGGAACCGCCGCGTTAAACGAGCGCACGGACGGCGGCACCGCGTTGACGTGCGCGACGACGATTGCCGACGCACTCGACCGCTCGAACGGAAAACGCGCTGTCAGCGAGAAGAACGCCAACACGCCCAGCGAATAGAGATCGCTGCGCCCGTCAAGCGGTTCGCCGGACACCTGCTCGGGACTCATGTACTGCACCGTTCCCAGCACCGTACCGGTGGCCGTAAGCGGTGCCGTCTCGGCCACGCGCGCGATGCCGAAGTCGGTCACCATCGCCCGGCCGGTCACGCGGTCCAGCAGCACGTTCTCGGCTTTCACGTCGCGATGCACAACGCCGCGTGCATGCGCAAATCCCAATGCGTCACACAGTTCCCGCAACAGATCGAGGACGTAGCGCGGCGATTGCGGACCGGTTCGTGCGATGCGCTCGGCCAGCGATTCGCCGTTCACCAGCCCCATTACGAAATACACGACGCCCTGGCGCTCAGCAGCGGAGAAGATGGGGACAATGTTCGGATGCGACAGCGCCGCTGCAGTTCGCGCTTCGCGCAGGAACCGACCGCGAACCAACGGATCCGCTGCGAGATGCGGCGGTAACGTCTTGATCGCGACCTCTCGTTCCAACTGCGAGTCGTATGCGCAGTACACGACGCCCATACCGCCTCGTCCGATCTCGCGCTCCACGCGGAAATCACCGGCGATGGCCCGACGAAGCGCCTCGGCGGTAACGTCCTTGGCGATTTCCTGCGTCACCGTCCGTATGTCGTTGATCTCTTCGGTCATGCGGTCAGTCTCGGTTTCACGGTGCGGATATCAGGAATGCGGTACGGCGACACGGCCACCGAGCGCGCTGACGGCCGCATCGGCCGCCTGCACGCCATGCCACTGGGCCTCCTCAAACAAACTCAAACTGCTCAAGTCCGCGTGCGCGACATACACACGCGGCGCGGGCGTCCACGTTCGTAGTCGTTCCACCCGATCGATCACGCCGGGCCGGGGACGAGCCATCGCGTGTCCCCAGCGCATGATGTCGATCCGCTCGATGCACTCGGCGATGTCCGGGTGCGCGCGAGACAGATCCGCGATGATCTGATCGCGCCACGCCGTCCACGATCGATGCTGCAGCCACCGGCGCCCTTCCGGACCGGATCGATCGACGACCGCGTGATACCACGTCCACACACGCCGAGCAGGTCGCGTCGTCAGCAACTGATGACCGGCATCGACATATCCGAGCGACGGGCTGTCGTAGATCACACTGTCCCACGCCGTGGGCGCGCGCCGTTCGTCGGGAGGACGATGCAGCGTGATGTTGGCGACGACCCACGAGGCGTAGTCGATCTCCACCGGTACCGTGGCGGTATGCAGTACCTTCGGCAGTACGACGAGCGGCGCCGCCCAGATCACGGCGTCGCAGATCACGTCCACACGTGGCGTGCGAACGATCCATTGTGATCCACGCGCCTCGATGCGTACCGCCGGCGCTCCGGTAACGATACGCGCGCCCGCACGTGCGGCCAGTCGCTGCGCGATCCAGTCATTGCCCTCGGGCCAAGTCAACGGTCCCTGTTCATCGGGAGTGCGCGCGCCGAAATAATGCACGGCGGCCCACGCACTCCCTTGCGTCAGCGAACAGCCGTAGTCATCGCGCATGCCGTATTCGACCCACCACCGCAGCGCCGGCGACGTGAAGCCCTGCGCACGCAGCCACGCGTCGGCCGATTGCGCATCGAGCGCGCGCAACGCGGTGGCCGTCCGAGGCGGCAGTTGTCCGGAGCGCAGACGCGCATGGCCCTGTGCCGACGGCACGCTGAAGGCGCCACTGGACCGCCATTCCGCGATCGCCTCGTCGAGCCGAGCAAACTGCGCGCGTTCGCCGCGCGGCAGCGCGTCGAATGGCTCGAGGCCGTCATGCCAGCGTCCGTGTTGCCAGAGGCGCTCTTGCGGCGAATGGCAGAGGGTGCGTTCGTCCCACTGGCCGTCAGCGTTCAGCACGCCGAGTTCACGCATCAGCGTGCGTACGTGCTCGGCGTCCGCACTCGGCACAGGCAGATAGTGCGCGCCCCACGGGAACTTCCCGACGATGTTCTGCCCGCTTCGAGCATTGCCGCCGGTGACATCAGCGAGTTCGAGCAGCAGCCAGTCGCGCATGCCGTTCGCGTCAAGTCGCCAACCGGCGCTCAGTCCGCCAATGCCGCCGCCGACGATCGCCACAGCCACCTTGCGCTGTTCGCGCGCCGGCGCGAATGCGAGGCCATCACGAATCGCGTGGCCCGCCGTACTGTTGTCATCGACGTACCCGCCGCGGATGGTCGGTCCGGATTTACATGACAGGCCGACGAGCGCGGGTGCGGCGAGCAACACCGCCACGAACTCCCGGCGCGTGACGTCGGAGTTGCTCACACCGGTTCACCGATTGATCGCATCGAACTCGTGCTCATAGTAGCGCACCAGCACCTGATCATTCAGTCGATTCGGTTCCGCCGCGACCTTGCCCATATCGGCGGGAAAATCGAACAGCGCCGGGACCGCCGCGAGCGTGAGGAAGCGGAGCCCCTGCGGCAGTGATCGCGGTGGCGCGTACTCCATACCGCCCGCAAGCACGAAGCCCCATTCACCAAAACTTGGCACGTAGACGTGATACGGGAACGTCTTGAGGCCCGCGCGATCAAGCGTCGAGACGATACTCCAGAACGACTGGCGCGCGAACATCGGCGACGTGCTCTGCACCGTCAGAAAGGCGCCGGGCGCAAGATGCCGCTGCACCAGCCGATAGAACGCGCTCGTGTACAGCTTGCCCACGTGGTAGTTGGACGGATCGGGAAAGTCGACGACGATGAAGTCGTACTGCGTCGTCTGCGCGTCCAACCACGTGAATGCATCCGCGTTGATGACCTGCACGCGCCTGTCATTTAGCGCGCCGTTATTGAGTACCGTCAAGCGCGCATGCGTGCGGAACAGCGCGGTCATCTGTTCATCGAGATCGACCAACGTGACGTGCTGCACGTCAGGATATTTGAGGATCTCGCGCACGGCGAGCCCGTCACCGCCGCCGAGCACCAGCACGTTCGCGCGCGATCGCGCCGCCGCGAGTCCGGGATGCACTAGTGCCTCGTGATATCGGTATTCATCGCGCGACGCGAACTGCAGATGCCCGTTCAGATACAGTCGAAGATCATCCTTCCAGCTGGTCAGGATGATGCGCTGATAGCGCGTGTCCTTTGACAGGATGATCGGATCGGCATACATGCCCTCTTCGGCGAGCGACGTGATACGCTGCCCCTGCCAGAGCCCGATACCGAGGGCGGCCAGGGAGACGACACCCAGCAGCTGCAGACTGCGTCGACGCGGCAGTTCGTTTCGAAACAGCCATGTGCTCCACAGGCCGACGAGCACGTTGACGATACCGAAGAGCAGCGCCGACCGCACCAAGCCGAGCCTCGGCACCAGCAGCAACGGAAAGAGCAGCGACGCAAACAGGGCACCGATGTAGTCGAACGTCAGTACGTTTGAGATAACATCCTTGAAGGCAAATCGATCTTTCAGGATGCGCATCAACAGCGGGACCTCGAGCCCCACCAGAGTGCCGATGAGCGTCACCATGGCGTAGAGCACGGGGCGAAACGCCTCTGTGTACGCGAACGCCAGAAATAGCACGAGCGACGAGAATCCGCCGACGAGACCGACCAGCAGCTCGATCACGACAAATCGCGCAATGACGCCGCGCGTGATAAATCGCGAGATCCAGCTGCCGATGCCCATTGCGAACAGATACGTCCCGATAATCGTCGAGAACTGCGTGACGCTGTCGCCGAGCAGATACGAGGCGAGCGCGCCTGCCACGAGCTCGTAGATCAGCCCGCACGCCGCGATGAGACAGACCGACACGAACAGCGCAACGTTCATCGCACGTACTCAGTGTTGAGTACGGAGTGCGGAGACTTCAATGAATCGCCGCGGCGACGATGATGCCCAACGCAATCGCCACGCAGCCCATCAGCGTCGCGGCCGCCTGATTGCGCTTCTCACCGATTTCATCCCATAACTTGCCGGGCGTGAGCAGGTCGAGAATGAAGAACGCGGCGAGAAACAGTACGACGCCGAGTCCCGAGAAGACCGCCGCGCTGGCAACGTTGGTCCAGATCGAATTCATATCAGGCAGTCTCCGTCACTTCCCGTGCGTCGTGCGACCGGGAAAGTAGTAGGGTGAACGATAGGCGCCGGGATTGGCGCGAACGGACGTGGGATTCGCTTTGCCCTGCGTCGACGAGGACAGCGACCAGCCGCGGTACTGCGCGACACCGAGCAGCACGAGGACGGCCGAACCCCAGAGGGTATACAGGCGCGCGGTCATTCGTCGTCTCCGGAGTCACTCGCAGAGGAATTCGTCTCGGCGCCGTAGTCGCTTTCCTGCCAGCGACGCGTTTCGAATGCGCGCTTGGGCAGCCAAGACAGCACCACGGGCACGATCAGCGCGATCAGCGCGATCAGATAGAACCCGAAGCTCGGCGTGTCGTGCTTCACACTTAACGAGTAGTGGACCGGTGGGGAGCCCGACTCGCCGCCCTCCGGCGCCACGCGAAGGAAGTAGCGACCGGCCGGCACTGACGCGACCCGAACGCTTTCACGCTTCGAGCCTTCCGTCCAATTGCCATCGCTGTCGCGACCCGAGTAGTAGCTGACCTGCTGCGACACATCGCGCGTGTCGCCGGTGGTCTCGTTGATCAACGTGAACGTGAAGAACGTCCAGTTGTTCTCGAGATCCGAATCGATGGTGATCGTGACGCTCGACGAACGCCCTTCCAGCACGAACGCCGGTGTCACGAACGCCGCGCTGTCGTCGGTGCCGGGCGCGAACGAATAGGCTCTGGCGTATGCCGATTCACCGCGCGACATCGCCATGTTGGCGAGCAACATCACGATGAGCATGGCGACGAACGCGAGCATCCGCTTCCCCACGCGCGTCGCCACGCCATCGTGCGGATTCGGCTGATTGGCAAAGACGCCGACCGGCGACTGTAATTTTGTCGACGGCGCGAACGCTTTTGCGATCAACTCCGGCGACGTGTACGTGCCCAGCGACCAGGTGATCTCGCCGTCCGCTGCTTCGGCGCTCAGGATGAACGGCGGCGCAATGAAATCGCGAGCCTGCACCGCGTCACCGACACGCAACGCCCACGGGAATTCACCCAGCGCGAGCGTCGTGCGCGCCGTCGCCGTCTGGAAGTGTTTGAAGACGCGGCCATCAAGCGTCGCGACCGGCCTGTCGCGCTCCGTCGACTCGGCTGGCCGCCGGTGCAGCTTGTCGATGACGTTCCAGTGTCCCTGATACTCGGAGAGATACAAAAAACCGCGATATGGATTGAAGCCGACATATTCGAACCACGAGTACTCGGTGCCGTCGACTTCGATTGTCACGACCTGAAATCCGATCAGCTCCCACAGCGTACCATGCCACGTACCACGCGTGCCAAGCGCCAGCGTTGGCGTGACCGTGATGGCGGCTTGCTGACGCTGCAGCACCTGCAGATTCGGATCGGTCGCATCGAGCACCGCACCACAGGTGCCGCAGACGATCGTGACGGCCCAACCGTTCGCGCGCGGCGCAATGGCGGCGCCGCAGGACGCACAGGACAGCGACGCCGCGCGCGGTACGCGCGCAGATGGATCGAGCGGGCTGGTCACCAGCCCTCGAACTGTCGAAGATTCGTGAACGCGAGCGACTCGAAGTCGCAGTACTCACCAAGGTAAAGCAGCGGCGGCGTCTCGCTGAAATCGACCGTGGCGAGTTCACCAAGTCCGTTTTGCAGATCGATAAACAGGCACGTCTCACGCGTGGACGACGTAAACGGCAGCTCACCCTCAGTACCCAAGTAATTCGCGTGCGTCATCGTCGACACATCGTACGCGTGGTCGTTCCAATAGAACGTCTCGCCGACGTGCACGTTGTTCGGATTTGGCAGCGTGCCGCTCGCGGGCACGGCGACGGTCATGGCGTACTCGAGTTGCGCATCCGACAACCAGGCGCTGCCGCCGTCATTCAGGCGACAGTGCCACTCGTTCCAGCGACCGCGCGCCCACTCGTACGTGAGACGACCAACGACCAAGAATCGCGTCTCACGCCACTTCCCTTCCGTTCCGATTTGAATAGGCGAGCCGGTCACCGGGAACTCGGCCTGCTTTCCGACCGTCTCGAGATTCAGATCACGTCGGACGAGAATCGCTCGGCAGTACGCGCACGTCGTCTGCACGGCCTGCGCCCACAAGAAACGAATTTGGGCACCGCAATTTGGACATGCGGTCGCGTGAGCCGCCGGCGCGGTCATTTCGAGTAGGGGAGTAGTGAGTCTGGAGTCGGGAGACTGACGTACTCGCGGGTGACGCGCGTGACACGGACATCGCTCGCGCCGAGTAGGTGAGACAGGCGCGATTCGAAGTCCCACTCGGGACGTGCTGTACAGCAAAAGAGGTTGAGACAGGCGGACTCGTGCTCGGGAAATGTGTGCACGGTCAGATGAGACTCAGCCAGCATCAAGAGGCCGGTGATGCCGCCGGGTTCTGGGAAACGATGCCACAACGCATCGCCGACGGGATGTAACACGAGTTCGTGCACCATCGCGTCGAAGACGGCGCGCATCGCGGACACGTCGGCGAGGCGCACGGGATCACACCCGTACGCCTCGACGATCCACTCTTGACCGCTCATCGACGGTGTTCCGCGTTGATACGCGGGATTACGACTGTGCGCCGCCGCACTCGGGGCAGAACTTCGCCTGCGCCGGAACGGATTTGCCGCAGTGCAAGCAGAACTTCGTGGCGCCGATCGGTGCCTCTGTGGATGATGCGGCAGACGATGCCGCAGCTATTGCAACGGGGACTGCCGCGGCTGGCGGTGCCGCCGGTGCCGGCGCGCCCATGCTGCCGCGCATCGCATCCGCCATCGCGCCGCCGATGCCCATTCCTGCGCCGAGTCCGGCACCCAGTCCGGCGATGCCACCAGCGTTCGCCGCCGCGATCGGAATGCTCTGCGCTGCCTGAAACTGCGTGTACGCGCGCATGTCGCCGATCATGTTCATCGAGATGCGTTCGTCGAGGCGCTTCTGCAGCTCGTCCGGCAGCGACAGATTTTCGACGGTGAACGACTCGAGCTTGAGGCCGAGCTGTTCAAATGCGGGCGCGACGCCAGCGGCGATCTGCTTGGCGAGTTCGGCCTGATTCGCCGCCATATCGAGGAACGGCACCTGCGCATTCGCGAACGCGCCGGTGAACCCGGTGATCACGGCGTTGCGCAGCTGCGGTTCGATCTGCTCGACGGTGTATTCGGCATCCGTCGCGCCGACGTTCGCTTGAAAGACCGCCGGATTGGCAATGCGGAAGCTGTACACGCCGAAGGCGCGAAGGCGCACGGCGCCGAATTCCTTATCGCGAATCGTGATCGGCTGCTGCGTGCCCCACCGCTGCGCCGTCTGAATGCGCGTCGAGAAGAAATACACGTCGCTCTTGAACGGAGACTGAAAAGCCTTGTCCCAGTTCTGAAGGTTCGTCAGCAGCGGCAAGTTGTTCGTAATGAGCGTATGCAGCCCCGGAGCAAACTGGTCCGCCGCTTTTCCCTCATTGACGAAGAGCGCCATCTGCGACTCACGCACGGTGAGTTTGCCGCCGCTCTGAATTTCCATGTCCCGCATCGGAAAGCGGTACATGAGTACCCCGGGTCCCGACTCTGTCCACTGAATGACATCGATGAACTGCTTGCGCAGAAAGTCGCCGAGCGACATGACAGTCTCCATGGTTGCCGGTGTGCCGTGCACATCGACTGGTCGCGAGAACGCGCCCCACTCCGTCCGGAGCGGGGCGCGCACTTGTGGTAGCCCTATGTTAGGACAGTGCGAGCACTACGGCAACCACGGCCTGCTGGTGTCAGCCAGCCTTCGATCGTACGTTAGACCGTCGCGGCTTCCGCTGATGCGGCTGGCGAGGCCGGCGCACAGAACGTGTCGAAGGCGTTCGTCAGGTCTGCCGCGATCTCCTGCGCGCTCCGTCCTTCGATGCGGTGGCGCGGCAGCATGAACACGACGTCGCCGTCCTTCATCAAGGCGATACTGGGCGAGCTCGGCGGATATCCGACGAACAGTTCACGCGTACGATGCACGGCCTCGACGTCCTGCCCGGCAAATACCGTGGTCGCGATGTCCGGCGTGATGCCGTGCGACATCGCCATGGCGATGGCCGGGCGCGCATTGCGGGCGGCGCATCCGCAGACCGAGTTCACGACGACCAACGCCGTGCCTTTGAGGTCGGCGAGCTTCTCGTTGACCGCATCGGCGGTACGCAATTCTTCGATGCCCAAGCGCGTCAGTTCCTGGCGCATGGGAATGAGCAACTGTTCGGGATACATCATGGCTTCACCTTGGGGCTACGGGTTGAAACGCGGCTCAAAACTCGGGAAGATCCTCGCGGGCGGTATCGCGCACGAGCGCGAGAATCGCCGCCTGCGGCACGACCAAATATTGTTCGCCTTCGAACGTGATTTCGACGGCGGCTTTGCGGAAGAACAGCGCGTAATCGCCCACCTGCGCCTGCATCGGCACATACCGTGCTTCGCGATTGGACCCCCCGACGCGCCAAGGCTCTTCGCCTTGATCGGTGAGGTCAGGAAGTGCGAGCCCCGGCCCTGTCGAGACAATCTCGCCGCCCTGCACCGCTTGATTGTCGATGGCGCTCGGCGGGAGATACAGTCCGACCTTTGTCCGCTGATCCCCGTCTTCAGTCTTTACGAGGACCCGGTCGCCTACAACGAAGAGGCGTTTGTTCTTCTTGCTCATCTGCGAAATCTACGTGCCGAGAGAAGTCATCGGAATTGCTGTGTGAAAGTCGTCACGCAGGTCGCCGACCACGCGGCCTGTGTTCCGCGTCGCTTGAAACGCCGCCGGAACCACTCGGCGGGCGCCTACCAAGAACGCCATCGCGGCCACCGCGAACGAGACGGGAAAGGCAGGCAGCTGATCGGTCCCCGGTGGAGCGAACGAGACGAGCCAGAGCAGCACAAGCGACGCCAATTCGGCCTTCAGCCACCCATGCGTCTCGGCGTACCTCGCGAGCAGCACCATCGGTATGACGAGGATCACCAACTCATAGTAGAACGCGTACGGCGTCGCGAGCGGCGCGGCGGTCGCGAGCGCGATCACTCGCAGCGCCGAGTTCTTCACACGCGCCCACACCAGTATCACATATGCCGCAAGCAGCACCGTGCACGCGGCTTGGACCCACACGGCGACGTCCGATGACATCCCCATCGCTCTCAACCCGCCGAATGGGGTAATCAATTTGTTAAGCGGGAAGCCGCTGCCTTGCATTCGCATGCCGTGCGTTCGCATCGCGTCAACGAATGCGCGCCACGGGGCCATCCCGTATGCGACGACGCTGATAGCCGCCATCGCTAGCGACGTGGCCGACGCGATCGCTATCGCCCGCCAACTGCGCGACGCCAGAAACGCGAGCGGAATGAGCAGCCCGAACTGCGGCTTGACCGTCAGCAGTCCGATGGCAACTCCAGCGACGATCGGTCGTCGATCCGCAAAGTACGCGCCCGACGCGAGCAAACTGCCGGTCAGCATGCCGGTTTGCCCCGTCATGACGGCCAGCAGAACAACCGGCGACAGCATCGCGAAGGCCAAAGCGCGTCGGTCTCGCCAAACAGCGTAGAGCGAAACGCTTAGCAGCCCCGCAAACGCCGTCTCCCAGATCACGAAGCCCACCGTGAACGGCAGTCGCGCCAGTGGTGCCACGACCAAGTACATCGTCGGCGGATAGAACCAGCCGAAGTTCTTCAACCCCTGCCCCGGAAACTCGCGCTGCAGCACAGTCGACAAATAATTCATGTCGTAGATCCGCACGATCTCCGGCGTTCCGGCGACGACACCGGCGGTGCGAAACACCAGAAAATCACCGCCGATCATCGGGCCGAGTTTCGTGACCAGACCGGTCGAGTGCAGAATCAATTCGATGTAGCGACCGTATGCTGTCGCCGCGAACAGCAGCGCGACGCCGCCGAACAACCAGACTCGATGCCGCGTGGCGAGGGCGTACAGCAGCGGGAAGCGTCGAGCGAGTTCGCGCGACAGCATGGTGCGACGACTCGAGTCGTCGGCAGTGGCGTGACGCGCTTATGGCGTGGTCGCGTTCGGGCGAATCAGGTGAAATGTCGTCTGGCGCTTGAAGCCCCAGCGCACCTTCCCTGCGGCGTCGATGATCACGTCTTCTTCCTGCATCGACCGGACCTGCTGGTTGTTCCATTCCGGCACCGGCGTCGTGGCCTGCAGCTCGACGGAGTACCACATGTTTGGAACAATCGTGTGGTCGCCGCGACCCGGCACGCCGTCCTGATAATCCCACAGGCCGATCAGTGCGCCGGCGCCGTGGCCGTTCAGTCCGATCGGATGTGAATACAGCGTCCCGTCGATCTTTTCCGCTTTCATGCGCGACAGCACTGACTTGAGCACGGCGTTACCGGTCCGTCCGGGCTTGAGCTCATCGATTGTCAGGTCCTGCAACCGATTCGAATTCTGCAGCGCCTTCTGGAGCCCGGCCGGCACGTCGGATTCGCCATCGCGTAGCACGTACGCCATGTGCTGGGTGTCGGTGTTGAGCCCCATCGCCGTCACACCGAAATCGCAGTGCAGCACATCACCCTTAAGAATGACGGGGTTCAGACCCACGAGCTCGGTGCTCGTGCCGAACTGCCGCTGCACTTCGATGCTCGGCTGGAACCATGTGCTCAGACCGAGATCGGCGAGTCGCTGCCGCATCCACCAGACGACATCTTCGGCGTGCGTGACACCTGGCGTAATCACCGTGTTGGAGAACGCTTCTTGAATGATTTCCCACGCCACGCGATTCAGGTTGTTGAACTCCGCTTCTTCTTCGGGCTGACGCACCGCAATCATGTCGACGGCGAGCGCTTCGGCGGGGACCATGCGCGAGACCCACTGCGGTCCGAGTGCTTGCTGCATGCCGTCGCGTTCGCCGGATGACAGACCATCCGCAAACGCAAACGTGCGCGATGTATTGATCGCGATTTTTTTCGGCTTGCGCTCTTCGATCACCTGCTTGAGCACACTCCACTGCTCGTCCCCCCATAACTCGGCCGTGCGGTCATTCGAATTACTGCCGGCAGCGGGCGCAGAGACGGGCTTCATGCTGCGCACGGCCTTGTAGACGTTGCCTTGCGACGTGCCTCCGAGGGCGAGCTTCTCGATCCCTTCCTTGGGCCCGCGATCAAAAAAGACGTAGATCGTGCGCCGACGGGCCGCAAACGTCGTGGGCGATGTAATGGCAGGAAACAGCGGATCTTCGGCGTACTCTCGCATCGGGACGACCCACATCTCGACGCCGGCGCGACGCATCAGCGCGGGCAGCGTGCGTTCCATCCGCAATTCGAGCCAGCGTTGCTGCTTGAACGCTTGATCACGGAGCGTGCCGAACGGGCGCAGCGTGTCCGCTGCGAACGAACCCGATGTGCGGGCACCGGGCGTCGCGGGGACGACGACCGGTTGCGCGAGCACCGTGGTCGCCGATGCGCAGACTGCCGCGGCGATGCTGATGAGTGAACGTGGCGACATACTGGGCGGGGTCAGGGTGAGCACGCGCCGAACTTAGCACACACACCCAAACCGCAGCAAACCCGACGACGTTACCGGCCAGAATCCCCGCGCGGCCCGCGCGGCAGCGGCTCGCGCCTGGACGGCTCGCGCATGGGCGGCGCGCCACGGCCTTGCGATCGATTGCGGGTGCGCATTTCTGCGACCTTCACGCGCTGCTCTGCCGTCAGCACCGAATCCATGGACGCCTGCGCCGCGCGGGTCAGTGAATCGATCGTCGGACGCACCACAGCCGAGGCGCGCGAGATGCCCTCGAACTGCCGCGTCATGATCGTGTCAATCTTCACCTGCTGCGCGGGCGTCAGGTCGAGTTCCTTCGCCATGCGCTCAGAGAACCGGTGACGCATTTGGGGAGACGGGCCACGATCGCGCATGAAAGTCGACGGACCACCTCGATGGTAGCCGTCACGCGGCAGGAGGACCGCCCGGTCGAACACGACGCCGGTTGCAGCGCCAGCCAACGCGACGGCTAACAACACCACGGCCGCGACAAGGCGCGACCGCGAGGCGCGACCGTTTCCGCTCACATCACTGGTCATGGGCGGCTCACCGTAGTGGTCGTTGCCAGCAGCACCGCATCGGCGTTCTCGGGCAGCAAGAGCTCGTCGGTGATGCGCGGCGTCGCAACGCTGTCGCTGACGATGTCGTACGCGAGCGCCGTACTTGTTTCGTCCATGGCCGTCGTTTGCGGCAACTTCGGCAACAGGGCCATCGCCAACAGCGCGGCGGCGAGGCTAAGCGGAATCGCCACCCGACCGACACTGCTCATGACATCGACCCACGAGACGAGTCGCAG
Source organism: Gemmatimonadaceae bacterium (assembly GCA_031366985.1). GTDB lineage: Bacteria > Gemmatimonadota > Gemmatimonadetes > Gemmatimonadales > Gemmatimonadaceae > Gemmatimonas. Next base: position 73,346 of record JANLPE010000015.1, on the reverse strand, counting down.
GGGTCGGGCGTGTGCGTTCGCTCTGACCGTCAGTCGCGGAGCGGCCGCGTCGAGAATCCGCGCCCGTAACGCCGACACCGTCGAGGGCGAAAGCTCAACGTCCATCGCGCGCAGTCGCGCCGCCAGTTCGCGATCGGGATTGCTGTGCTGTTCCGCGTCGTTCATCGTTTCTCCAGAGTCGTGCCATGCGTGGGATCACGCAACACATCCAACGCCTCTCGCAGGGTGCGCCGCGCATCGTGCAAATGCCAGCGCACGGTCTGCGGCGACAACCCCAACTCCTCACTGATATCCGTCGTTGTCCATCCTTCGACTTCGTGCAGCATCACGACCTGTCGCTGGCGAGCCGACAACGCCGCCACGGCGTTCGTAAACCGGTCGTGGGTTTCCGCATCTTCCACCTGGCGGTCGGGCCCAGCAACCGTCGACGGCGTGAACTCGTTCAATTCCTGATGGCGCCGGACATGGCGCGACTTCTGCTGATTGAGCCCGAGGTTCACCAGCATGCGCATGAACCAGGGTCCGAACGCGCGCTGCCGGTCGTGCTGCTCGATGCGATCGAGCGCGCGCAGACAGGTGTCCTGCACAAGATCTTCCGCATCCTGTTCGTCGTTCAACAGCCGCCGCGCGAGCCGAAGCGCGCGCGGCAGGAGGGGTGTGATGAGCGCATCAAACGCGTCGCTGTCGCCACCAATGGCGCGCGCCACCAATGCCGCATCACGTTCGGCGTCGGACCCAGGCTCGCCGTCCGCCTCGTCGTCACCGCGCATGCGGCCGCCGATTCGAACGCCAAGGTGTAGGCTGACATGGACGCGACGGCGTCTGCAACGTGCTCATCGCCCGGTCGAGCTGGTCATCACGAGAGAGTACCACTGATCCCCGGCAGGCATTTGGCGGGGTCCCGTGACGAGGCCGATGCACGGCCCTGCTCAGGCCGGATGGACCTGATGCGGCTGACGCTTGTCGAGGGCGCGGCGGACAAGCTGGACGCTTCCGGCCAGGGCGAGCGCGAACAGCACCAGGATGACGGTCCGCTCGATCAACGTCTGTCCGGCCATGGGCCACCAGTCTCCCCACGTCGCGACGCGGGCGCCGAAGCGCTCGCGATGAAAAGCGATCAGGAGCGAACTCATGCCAAGCTCCGCCGACACTTCGATCACGATGAACGCGACCACGCGCCACGCCCATCGGCGAACGGGGAAGTTGCCGAGGTGCCAGGTCAGCATGCCGCAGACGAACAGCGCGCCAAGGGTTAGGCCACCGACGAAGGCGATCCAGTCGGCCGTCGGGGTCGCGCTCAGGACCACGGCGCGATAGATGCGAAGCACGATCCCGGTGATCCCCGCTGGCTCGAGCGAGCGCACGGCAAACGCGCGCAGCGGATGCAACCGCTCCTCGCCCCAGTGGATCACGTCTCGCGGAAAGAACCGACTCATGCTTGCAAGCTACGCCCGGGCTCGCTGGGCGCCAGCAGTTCAGGGGCGGAAGCCCTTACTCCACCGGTGCTGATCGTCACGGCGACGCGGTCGATGTTCGTCCCAGCGTCAAGGTGTGCCGACGAAGCGCAGCAGGAAGTCGAGGCTCTCCGCGACATGCGTCGACCAGTATGTCCACGTGTGAGCTCCCGGCCACTCGACATACTCATGAGACACGCCGAGCGTGCGGAGTGTTTCGTGGAAATCCCGATTCTGTCCGATGTACTGATCGTCGACGCCGCAATCGAACCGCAGCTTCGGGGTCGCCACACCGGCACGCGGCTCACGCACGAGACGCGCTGCCATGCGGCCAGGATCGCGCGCGGCCCATCCGATGGTATCGCGCCCGAACGCCGGCCAGAGGTACTTCCAGAGCCCGAGCGAGGCGGTTTTGAGTTCCCCTTCGTTGGCGGCCAAGCGCGCCGACGGAACGAAGGGCGAAGGGCCGACCAATCCCGGTGAGAGCACGCCCGAGTGGCTGGCCGCCGCGGAGAACACGTCGGGGTACATCAGCGCGAGCGTAATAGCGCCGTAGCCTCCCATACTCAGGCCGCCGACCGCGCGATATCGTGCACCGCGCTGTGTGCGGTATCGCTGGTCGACGTGATTGACGATGTCACGCGCGACGTAGTCGTCGTAATGCTGCCAAGGCACGCAGTAGCTACCCGCGCGCTCCTTGCGCGTCGTATCGGCGCGACAGACGCCCATATCCGCCAGCGAATTCCACGTGGTGTACCAGCCATCGTCGCCGTCGGGCATTACGACAATCGCTTCCGGACGACCGGCCGCGAAGAGTGAGTCGAGCGTCCGATCGATGTGCCCCGCATCCACCCAGTTGCGCTCGTTGCCAGTCAAGCCGTGCAAGTACACGAGGACCGGATAGCGTCGCGCGCGGTCGGTCGTGTATGACGGCGGCAGGTAGACCGTGAGCGCCTTGCGCAGGCCGAGCGACTGCGACCAAAGCGAGTCGGTCTGGACCACGCCGTGCAAGATCGACTGCGCGACCACTGGGCTCGCGCCACAGAGGGTTGCCGCGCAGAAAGCCGCTGCGCAGAATGCCGCCACGGCGCCTGCTGAGAACGTCGTCCGGATAGTGGGCAGGGGCATCACGCTGCAGTGAACCGGGTGGGGCGGCGAGCTATTCGTGTTCAACCACTCGGCACGAAGTGACTGGATCGATAGCTGATTTCGTCGTCGATGGCATTCTTGATGGGATCGAGCGACACGACGGTTGGATACCCCATCGTCGCGTCATATTCGGCGGCCTGCAAGACCCCGGGCGACTTGATCGCCGCGCGCAGGTCGTCGAACAGCTGGGCGACCGTCCGAAACAACACGAACTGATCGGCCGAGAGCACGGCACCGGTCGCGAGGTTCTTCACACTGGCGATGGTGCCATTCACCACCGTGACTTCATGGGACACGCCACCGATGATGCAGAAGCAGGCCCGCGACTGCCAGAACACGTAGCTGTTCGACGCGGGGCGCGAGGCGTTCCAGCGCGACTCGGCCGACGCGAGCGCCGATTCAGCCGGCGACATCGGGTCGTGACAGGCGCTCAGCATGAGCGCCGTTGCCGCGACCCATGCGCGCATCAGCGGATGATCGTACCGAGCCGTCCCCACCGGATATCCGTGATGAAGGGAAGCGGACGATCGCTGTTGTCCGCGTTGTACGAGTAGTAGACGAAGATGGGACGCCCACGCACGTTCTCGCGCGGGACCACGCCCCAATATCGACCGTCCTTTGAATCATAGCGATTGTCGCCGAGCATGAAGAGGTGCTTGGCGGGCACGACGAGTGGGCCCCAGTCGTCGAGGGCGGGTTGCGCGGGCGGTTCGCCGAACCGCGAGCCCTTCAGCTCGAAGTTCTTCTGCCACTGAAAGAGCGGATGCGAAAACGTGCCGTCGCCCTTCAGGTTCTCGGATGCAGGATAGCCTTGCTTCTGCGGCATGCCGTTCACGTAGAGCAGTCCGCCGCGCATGTAGATCGTGTCGCCAGCAACGGCGACGCAGCGCTTCACGAGCGTCGGGTTCGGATCTTCCGGCTGATCGACCTGATTGGGCGACTTGAAGACCACGACATCGCCGCGCTTGGGATCCGTGTAGCCGGGAAGGTTGATGTCCGTGAACGGCACGTTGGGACCGTAGGCCAACTTGTTCACGAACAACCAATCACCGACGAGCAGCGTCGGGATCATGCTGCCCGAGGGGATGCGATAGGCCTCGATCAGAAACGTCCGGAAGATCAGAAAGAACGCCACGGTGACGAGAATCGCCTTGACGTTTTCCCAGGTGTTGGACGACCCACTGGATTTTCCCGACGTGCCGCTGCGCAGCGCGGCGACGGAGCCGGATCCTTTGGCAGACTGCTTGTTCGAAGCCACGAGAGGCGAGTGATCAGAGAAGTGGGGTGGTGCGCTGAGGGGGCGTATCCCGTCGGGACACGCCCCCTTTCATACGCCGGAAGCGTTCCGGAGGTTACGACAAATTCGCGTTGAGGACCTTCATCATCTCGAACATGTTGATCGACTTCTTGCCACCGAATACCGCTCTCAGCTTGTCGTCGGCAATGATCTCACGCTTGTTCTTCGGATCCTGCCGGTTGTTCTTCTTGATGTAGTCCCACAGCTTCTTGACGGCCGCCGTACGCGGAAGCGGCTTGTCGCCAATCACCGCAGCGAGATCCGCAGACGGCTTCATTTCCTTCATGAAGGCAGCGTTCGGCGCGCGCTTGGTCGCCTTCTTCGCCGGCTTCTTGGCAGCGGCCTTCTTCGGCGCGGCAGCCTTCTTCGGGGCGGCTTTCTTGGCAGCCTTTGTCGGGGCGGCCTTCTTGGCAGCCTTCTTCGGGGCAGCCTTCTTCGCAGCCTTCTTTGCGGACTTCTTCGCTGGGGCCATAGGGTCTCCTGGTGGTGTTGACCGGTAGGGTCGCGTCGAGCGGACATGTCGCTCCGTCTGTCGCGCGAATGCGCGGACGCGCTACGCGGACGAGGCACAAACTACAATCGCCAATGGCGTGCGCAATAGGGGACTTCGTGATTTCTCCTCTGAGGACGCATCATTTCTCCTCTGACGCAGTTCGCGCACCGCACCGTTTCCCCTCTGAAAACGACATCGCGCGCGCCCACTCAGTAGCATGTGCATGCGGAACGCGCGTGATATTTCCCTATGAAAGCCGCGAACGTCAATCGATCGGCGTGGTGGCCAATGCACGCAGCTGCGCAATCGTTTCGACGTCCCATGCGTCGGGCGTGTCGTCATCCTCCGCGATGTCGGCGACCTGCTGCGGCGTCTCGAGAATCAGCGGCACGCCGCGCGCGCGACGATCCTGCACAAGCCAACCGAACGCGTTCGCGCCGATCAATCCGTCGCCGACGCGACGGTGACGATCCTTGTTCGAGCCGAGCGCACCTTCGCTGTCGTTCAAGTGGAAGAACGCCGGTGGCTCGCCAGTGGCCTGCTCGAACGCGTCGAGCACGGCAATGAGTTCGGTGCGTGAGTCGCCGATCGCGTGCCCCGAGGCGAACAGATGACAGGTATCGAGCCCATAGCCGGTGCGCGAGCGCTGGTCGGATGGAATCCCCCGCAGCATCGCGGCGACTTCCTCCGCGGTGCGTCCGACCGTCGTGCCCGCGCCCGCCGTGTTCTCGATAAGGAGACGCGTATGGCTCGGCGGGACCGCCGCGAGTGCACGACACATCGCCTCGCTCACGCGCGCGATGGCCGCATCGCGGTCGCCATCGGTCGCCGCGCCCGGATGAAAGCAGACGCCGCCAACGCCGAGTGCAGTCGAGCGCTCGAGCTCTTTCGCGAGACCGCCGGCCGCGCGCGCCCATTTCTCCTCGTCCGGCGTCGCGCAGTTGAGAACATACGCCGCATGCACGATGACATGCTCCGCGCGGATGCCCGCCGTCGCGAGTGCTTCATGGAAACGGGCGACGCGGTCGGGTTTCACGCCGACCTTGTCGTTGTAATACTTGGGGACGGCACTGAAGATCTGCAACGACTGCATGCCGCCGCGACCGGCGCGCCGTGCGGCCATGGGGATGCCGCCGGTATCGATACAGTGCGCGCCGAGGAGAAGTTCTGACATTAGCAAGTGGGAGAGCGGCGGTGATGCGGTTGTCAGCGTACCCGCGCGCGCCGCAACCGGAAGCTCGGCTCGCCCGCCCCCGACGGGATCTCGCTCCAGCCTTCGACGATCGCCCGTCCGCGCACGACCACATACGGATCGCGCGCCATCGTTGTCGTACCGCTGGCGATCAGCCGTTCCTCGAACAGATGTCCGGACGTGCGCGAGACTGCGAGCCCGACGCGTGACTTGGCGCCCGCACCGTTGGGATCCTCGTACGCGACCGCGACCACGTTACCGGAGACGGCCACGCGCGCGACCCCTAGTTGCTCCCCGTAGACGATCGCCAGCGGCATCTCGAAGGCGGAGCGAGGATCCATCTGATGCGCGTAAAACACCCCGGGCCCCTCGGGACCGACGAGCGCGTACGCGACGTGCACGTATCCGCTCGCATCGTCCACCGCGAGACTGGGCGCGGGACGGTTGCATCCGGCCGCTCCGTGCTCGGCGGCGCGCGCGTCGTCGGGGCCTTGATCCAGGGAATCGACCACGATCGGGCCGCGCCACGGCGCGAGCCGCCCCTCAGCGGGAATCGTATCGCGCCACGCGGCCACGAGCCACGCGCGATGATTGGCACGTCGCGACCACCACACCGCGACGCGACCACGCCCACGCGCGAGCGACACGCGCATCGAGCGCACGCAGCGGGTCGAATCGATCGGCTCGTCGCGATCGCCCAGCGTCGTCAGTGGCGCCGCGGCAACTGGGGACACCTGCATTTGCGATGAGTCCGGCACGCTGTCTTTCGCCTCGGCCATGTCGAGCAGGCTTCGGGCGAGCAACGTGCCGGCTCCCGCTTCGCGCAAGAGATCCTGCACGAGCAGGAACTCGCCTTGCGGGGTGCCGTCCTGCATCGTCGTGTCGATGGGGACGTACGGCGGATGCGCGAGCGGCGACGGAGACGAGGTGGGCACGGGTGCCTGATCGATCCACGATACGGCGGCGGTCTCACAACCGGCGAGCAGTACGAGGGTCGCGACAGCAAGGACAGCCGCGACCGCCGACGCTCGGCGGGAATGACGGGTCGTTCGCGACAAATCGGTCATGCGCGAAGGGTACCACATCGCGCTAGCTTACGCCTGTCCGACGAGCGGTTCCGTCGGGCCACCTTCCCTGACCTCTCGGAGAATCCTGATGTCTTTCGCCGCGTTCGATGGCACGCGCCGTGTGCCGTCCGCAGTCAATGAGCCCGTCCGCTCGTATGCGCCCAATTCCCCAGAGCGCGTATCGCTGAAGCAGCGCATCGCGGCGATGGAGACGGAGCAGGTCGAGATTCCGATCGTGATCGGCGGCAAGCGCATCCATACGGGCACCATGGGCACGGTGACGATGCCGTGCGACCATCAGCATGTGCTGGCTACGTTTCACAAGGCAACGTCGGAGCTGGTGCACGAAGCGATTGCCGCGTGCGCGGTGGCATCCAAGGAGTGGGCGAGCTGGCGCTGGGAGGACCGCGCGGCGGTGTTCCTGCGCGCCGCCGAACTCCTGACGACGACGAGGCGCGATACGCTGCTGGCCGCGACGATGCTCGGTCAGGCGAAGACGGTCCATCAGGCCGAGATCGACGCTGCATGTGAACTGATCGACTTCTGGCGATTCAATGTGCAGTTCGCGCAGGAATTGTACGCCGAGCAGCCGCTGTCGGATCACTCGACGTGGAATCAGCTCGAGTACCGCCCGCTGGAAGGGTTCGTGTACGCGGTGACGCCGTTCAACTTCACGGCAATCGGCGGCAACCTGCCGAGCGCCCCGGCGCTGATGGGCAACACGGTGCTCTGGAAGCCGGGCGCGACGGCGATGCTCTCGGCCTGGTACATCATGCAGATCTTCGAGGAAGCGGGCCTGCCGCCGGGCGTGATCAACTTTGTACCGGGTGATGCGGCGACGATTTCCGACGTCGCGCTGACACACCGCGATCTGGCTGGCGTGCACTTCACCGGTTCGACCGGCGTGTTCAACAGCATGTGGTCGACGATCGGCCGCAACATGGGCAAGTACCGCTCGTATCCGCGCATCGTCGGCGAGACCGGCGGCAAGGACTTCATCGTCGCGCACGAGAGCGCGGATCCGCAGGCGGTGGCCGTCGGCATCGTGCGCGGCGCATTCGAGTATCAGGGGCAGAAGTGTTCGGCGGCGAGCCGCGCGTACGTGCCGAAGTCGCTGTGGCCTGACGTGAAGGCGCGCTGCATCGCGATGATGCAGGAAATGAAGCAGGGCGACGTGCGCGATTTCACGAACTTCGTCGCGGCCGTCATCGACAAGAAGGCGTTCGATCGCATCACGGGATATTTGGACGACGCCAAGAAGTCGGCGACGATCGTGGCGGGCGGCGGGTACGATGACTCGAAGGGCTGGTTCATCGAACCGACGATCGTTGAGACGAATGATCCGGCACATCGCATGCTGTGCGAGGAGATCTTTGGCCCCGTGATGACGGTGCATCCCTACGACGACGAGCAGTACAGCGCGATCCTGAAAATCGTCGACGAGACGTCACCGTACGCACTGACCGGCGCGGTGTTCGCGCGTGATCGCCGCGCGGTGCGCGAAGCGAATGCCGCACTGCGGCAGGCGGCGGGCAATTTCTATATCAACGACAAGCCGACGGGCGCGGTGGTGGGTCAGCAACCGTTTGGCGGTGCGCGCGGCTCGGGCACGAACGACAAGGCGGGTTCGAAGATGAATCTGATGCGTTGGACGAGCGCGCGGACGATCAAGGAGACGTTCTCGAGTCCGCTGGAGTGGAAGTATCCGTTCTTGGGTAGTGAGTAGGGAGTAGGGAGTAGGGAGTAAAGAGTAGAGAGAAACTGCTTAGTAGGGAGAAGCGGGGAGTGGGCAGAGGGCGGGACTCGGTACAAATTTCCGAAAGCCGTCTCGCGACTCGGCGGTTTCTCCCTACTCGCTACTCCCGACCCGCTACTCTCGATGGTCTCACTCCGCTACGTCACCGCCGACGTGTTCACGCCGGCCCAGTTCACCGGTAACCCGCTCGCCGTAGTCTTCGGTGCCGACGGGCTGCCGACCGAGACGCTGGCGGCGATCACCCGCGAGTTCAACTACGCCGAGACCGTCTTCGTCTTTCCGGCGGATGATGCGTCGGTGACACGTCGCGTGCGCATCTTTACGCCGGAAGAGGAGTTGCCGTTCGCCGGGCACCCGACTGTGGGCACGGCGCATGTGCTGGTTGCAGTCGGCGAAGTCAAAGCGACCGGCGACGAGGTCACCGTGATCCTCGGTGAGGGAGTGGGGCCGGTGCCCGTGCGTGTGCGCCTTGCGCACGGCGTCCCGGTGCATGCGCAGCTGACGACCGCGATGCTGCCGGACGAGCGCGCGATCACACCGACGATCGAACAGCTGGCCGAGGTGCTGTCGCTGGAACCCGGCGACTTTGTTGGCGGCACGCATATGCCGGCTGCCGTCAGCTGTGGCATTCCGTGGTTGATGATCCCGCTGGCCAGCCTCGATGCCGTGCGCCGGGCACGCGTGCGCGTGGATCCTTGGGAGCGCTACGTCAAAGGACAGTGGGGTTCATGGCCCTTTGTGTTCGCGATGACCGAGGGCGTCAACGACAGTACCGCGCCGGCGCACGTGCATGGTGTCGACATTCGCGCGCGCTCGTTCCTGCCAGGCGCGGCGGTGCCCGAGGATCCCGCGACCGGCTCGGCCAACGCGTGTCTCGCCGGGTATCTCGCCGCCCGCACGCCGCGCGATGGCGTGCTGCGCTGGGAAGTCGCGCAAGGCGTCGAGATGGGTCGTGCGAGCCGTCTGTCGATCGAAGCGTCGAAGACCGGTGGCGTGATCGACGCCATTCGCGTAGGCGGCGCGACGGTCCTGATTAGTGAAGGGACGATGACGCTGCGCGACGCGTGAGGCGGTGCCCGCTACGGGCCGACGTTGTTGACAGGATCGGGCTGGCCCAACCTGAGGCTCTCCAGACGGTGTGTCCATAACACCAACCGATTGCGCCCACTGCGCTTCGCGGCGTACAGCGCCTCGTCCGCGCGCGCGCGCAGGTCTTCGGCCATGCCTTCATTCGGTATCGTGTCCGAGACCACACCGACACTCACGGTGACCGTCACCTTCGCCGTTGGCTCGCCAAATGTCCGTCGGCGAAAGGCCTCGACGATTCGCAACGCCAGATGCTGCGCGCCGGCCTGCGATGTGTTGGGTGCGAGAATGACGAATTCCTCGCCGCCGGTGCGCGCGACGATGTCTTCGGTGCGCGCACTCGCGCGTAAGAGTTCACCGGTTTCGCTGATCACCTGATCGCCGACGAGATGGCCGTATGTGTCATTGACCAGCTTGAAGTGATCGAGGTCGAGTGCGATGAACGCGAGGTCCGTCTTGGCTCTGGCCGCACGGGCCAACTCACGCCGGAACTGCAGTTCGAAGCCGCGACGATTGTAGCAGCCCGAGAGCGGATCACTCTGCACGATCGACGCCAACTGTGTGCGCATGCGATTGTACGCGCGTCCGACCGTCGTGATGGCATCGGGCCGACGATCGGCCGACACGTCGTATTCCGCGGCGAAATCGCCCTCCTCGGCGCCTTCGAAAATCGACACGATCGTCGCCAGACGCCGATGCAGATTGCTCTGCACGACGATAACCAACGTCGCCCCGATGCCGAAGATGGCGAGCGTAATGAACGCTTCGGGCCACGTGAGCGCGTTCCCGTGCCGGATGGCGACATCGGTCAACAGCAGGTAGCTCGCCGCGATGGCCAGCAGCATCAGGACGGCGGGGGCGCGGCCGAAATACACGTGCGTCAGCTGCAGTGAGAAGAGCGCGATCAGGAGTGCACGGTCATAATCGGGCGGCTCGGCCAGCAGGAACGTCAGCCAGAAGACGACCACCAGATCGGCCACGACCATCAGCGTCGACATCGTGCGGCCGGCCCGGCGCGTGCGCCGGACATACGCGCGCATCACCATGACGAGCGCGACGTATGCGACACTGACGAGCCCCAGCGTCCAGTCGGCGGCGTCCCGGCCGATCGTGCGGTCGACCACTGGGGAGACCATCAATACGCCTGCGGTGCGCAGGGTGACGGCCAGCACCGCGGCAAACAACGCCAGGGCCACACGGTATCCCGTCTGCCACAACAGGACGTCCGCGTTGGCCTGTTCCGAGCGGGGGCTGTCAGTGGGCATGCGCAATGATAGCGCCGACCCGCGCGGTTGGCACGCATCCTGTCGATCGGCGGCGCGCAATCGATTGCGCTGAATGGCGCCTCTGGAGCGACTGGGAACTTATGCGAAAGTATTGCATGTTTACCCGGAACCCTCCCGAGGCAGCGATGGCATCAGGCACGGATAAGCGCGGCTCGTTCGACGACACGGACACCGGATCTCCCTACGCACCGCGTGACGCGTGCGGCGTGGGGTTCATTGCGCGCCAGAGCGGCGAGCGCACCCACGAAGTAGTGCAGCTCGCACTCGAGGCCTCCGCGCGACTCGCCCATCGCGGCGCGTCGGCGACGGACAGCAGCGCGGACGGCGCCGGCCTCCTGACGCAGATTCCGCGACGGTTCTTCATCCTTGCGGCCTCGCGCCTTGGTATCCACGTCAGCGCCGATGCGACGATTGCGGTCGGACAGTGCTTCCTGCCGGTCGAACCGGCGCTGACCGCGGCGGCCGTGACGCTCGTCGAGGAAGTGCTCACGGCGGACGGACTCACTGTGCTCGGCTGGCGCGACGTGCCCGTGCGTCCGGACGTCCTCGGTCCGTCGGCCCGGTCGGCGATGCCCGTTATCCGCCAGGTGCTGATCGCGCGTCCCGACGGCGCCGACGATGAGGATTGGGAGCGGCAGCTCTATCTCTCGCGACGCGAGATCGAACACCGGGCGCAGGCGCGTGATCTCGCGCTCTATCTCTGCTCGCTGTCCTGCCGCACGCTCGTGTACAAAGGGCTGCTGACCGGTGGCCAACTGGGCGAGTTCTTCCCTGACTTGCGCGAGCCGTCATTCGAGAGCGCCATCGCGATTTTCCACGAGCGCTACGCGACGAACACGATGCCGCGGTGGGAGCTCGCGCAGCCGTTCCGTGCCCTCGCGCACAATGGCGAGATCAACACGCTCTGGGGAAATCGCAACGGCATGGCGATGCGTGGATCGCTGCTCGAGGCGCCGAAGTTTGGCGCGCGCGCCGACCGTGTGCGCGAGCCGATCCGCCCGAAGGGCAGCGACTCGGCCAGCCTCGACAATGCGCTCGAACTGCTCGTGCACGCCGGTCGCTCGCCGGTGCACGCGGCGATGATGCTCGTGCCGCAGGCGTGGGAGAAGTATCCGGACGTCGATCCGTCCGTCAAAGCTTTTTACGAATACCACCAGTGCGTCATCGAACCGTGGGACGGGCCGGCCGCGCTCGCGTACAGCGACGGCATCACCGTCGCCGTCTCGCTCGACCGGAATGGGCTGCGCCCGTGTCGGTACAAGATCCGCGCGGACGGCATGGTCGTCGCGGGCTCGGAGGTGGGCATCGTAGATTTCGATCCGCGTGACGTCGTGGAGACGGGCAAGCTGGGACCCGGTGGGGTGTTCGTGGTCGATACGGCGGGCCGTCGCATCGTGCGCAACTTGGCCGCCAAGCGAGAGGTGAGCACGCGTCGTCCGTATGCGCGATGGATCTCGCAGTACATGTCGACGTTGCCGACGACCGATGGCGCAGAACCGCTGGTGCGTTCGAGCGATACGCTGCGACCGTTGCAGCAGGCGTTCGGCTACACACACGAAGACTTGCGGCTGCAGCTCGAACCGATGGCGACCAGCGGCGCCGAGGTGGTGTGGAGCATGGGTGACGACGCACCGCTTGCGGTGCTCTCCCCGACGGCGCCGACGCTGTATGCCTTTTTTCGCCAGCGTTTTGCGCAGGTGACGAATCCGCCGATGGACTCGCTGCGTGAGTCGATGGTGATGTCGCTGCGCATGCATCTCGGCCGTCGTGGCTCGCCGTTACTCGAACGTCCGGCCTATGCGCGCATGCTGCGCGTCGAGCATCCGGTGCTGCTTCCGGGCGAAATGGCGGCGCTGCGCGCGTTCCCCGGCTTCGCGTCGGCGACGCTCGATGCGACGTGCAAGATCCATTCGCGCCCGGAAGCGCTCGAGGCGGCGCTCGACACGCTCTGCCGCCGCGCGGAAGTCACAGCCCGCAAGGGCGCGCGGTTACTCATCATCAGTGATCGCAGAGCGGGCGCTGAACGGGCGCCGATCCCCGCGTTGCTGGCACTCGGCGCCGTCCGTCTGCATCTCGTACGCACCGGGCTTCGCGCGGGCGTCGGGCTTGTCGTTGAGGCGGGCGATGCGATGGAGCAGCATGATGTCGCCGCGTTGATCGGCTATGGCGCGGAAGCCGTGCATCCTTGGCTCGCATTCGAAACCGTCGCGACGTTGTTCTCGGAGGCATATGGCAAGTCGGACGCCGACACCGATCGCCCGGGTCCGGCGCAAGCGCAGTCGCGCTATCGCTCGGCGGTCGAGAAGGGATTGCTCAAGGTGCTCGCCAAGATGGGCATCTCGACGCTCTCGTCGTATTGCGGCGCGCAGATGTTCGACGCCATCGGTCTCGGCGGCGAGGTGATCGATCGCTGCTTCGCCGGTACGGCCTCGCCGTTGGGCGGGCTGACGTTTCGCGAGCTGTTCGAGGATGTGCTGGCCCGACATCGGCGCGCCTATGGCAGTGACGCGGCCGCGCACACGTCGCTCGCCGACATGGGCCGCATGCGCTTCCGAAAGGACGGCGAGCCGCATGCCTGGGCGCCAACCACAGTGCAAGCATTGCAGCAGGCGGTCGGCAGTGCACGCGCTTCGCGCACCACGATGACGCCGGACAATGCGTGGCGCACGTTCAACGAGCGCGCGAATGGCGGCGCACCGACGACCGTGCGCGATCTCTTGGCGATTCGTGAGGGCCACGCGATTCCGCTGGACGCCGTCGAACCGATGGAGTCCATCCGCGCGCGCTTTGTCTCGTCGGCGATGTCACTCGGCTCGCTCTCACCGGAGGCGCACGAAACGATATCCATCGCGATGAACCGCATGGGCGCCCGCTCGAATTCCGGCGAAGGCGGCGAAGACCCGGCGAGCTATCTCCGTGCGGCCGATGCGCGCTCCGACAGTCGCATCAAACAGATCGCATCGGCACGGTTCGGCGTGACGACTGAGTATCTGGTGCGCGCTGAGGAGCTCGAGATCAAGATCGTGCAGGGAGCAAAGCCGGGCGAAGGCGGGCAGCTGCCGGCGCACAAGGTGACCGATCTGATCGCCCGCCTGCGTCATGCGACACCCGGTGTGCAACTGATTTCGCCGCCGCCGCACCACGACATCTATTCGATCGAAGATCTCGCGCAGCTGGTGCATGACCTCAAGACGGTGAACCCACGCGCGCGCGTCGGCGTGAAGCTGGTCGCCTCATCAGGCGTCGGGACCGTCGCCGCCGGCGTCGCGAAGGCGTTCGCCGATTATGTCTTGATTGCCGGCCACTCCGGTGGCACGGGCGCCTCACCGCTGTCGAGCATCAAGCACGCGGGGGCGCCGTGGGAGTTGGGACTCGCGGAAGCGCAGCAGACACTGGTGGCGAACGGCTTGCGGCATCGTGTCGAAGTGCGTGTGGACGGTGGTCTTCGAACGGCGCGCGACGTGGTCATCGCCGCGCTGCTTGGTGCTGAGTCGTACGGGTTCGGCACCGGCCCGCTCATTGCCATCGGCTGCGACATGGCGCGCCAGTGTCATCTGAACAGTTGCCCGACGGGTATCGCGACACAGAAAGAAGAGCTGCGCGCGAAGTTCCGCGGCAACCCTGATCAGGTGGTCGCGTTCTTCACGCGCTTGGCGAACGATGTGCGCGTGCTGTTGGCCGAGATGGGCGCCCGCTCGATCGACGAGATCGTCGGCCGCGTGGAGCGTCTGCAGCGCGCCGAGCGTCCGGAAGTCCCGCGTTCGGCGATGCTTGACCTGTCGATGGTGTTGTCGCCGCCATCGACCGACGGCCCGCGCCGCCGCATGATCGCGCGCAACGAGCGGCACGGTCTCCAGTCACTCGATGCGCAGATTCTCGCGGACGCGAGCTCGTCGATTGAAAGCGGGACGCCATACGTCGGGCGGTACGCGATCCGTAATCACCATCTTACGGTCGGCGCGCGCGTCGCCGGCACGCTCGCCAAGCGGTTCGGTGCGCGTGGCGCACCCGAGGGCGCGTTGACGCTGCACTTCACGGGTAGCGCGGGTCAGAGCTTCGGCGCATTCGGCGTGCACGGCATGCGCATGACACTCGAAGGCGAGGCGAACGACTACGTCGGCAAGGGGCTGAATGGTGCGGAGATCAGCATCCGTCCGTATCATGACGCGCGGTATCTCGGCGCTGGCCATCTGAACATGATCGTCGGTAACACGGTGTTGTACGGCGCGACGGACGGACTGCTGTGTGCCGCCGGTCAAGCGGGTGATCGCTTCGCGGTGCGCAATTCCGGTGCGGGCGCCGTCATCGAAGGCGTCGGCAATCACGGGTGCGAGTACATGACTGGCGGCGTGGTTGCCGTACTCGGCCGCGCCGGTCGCAATTTCGGCGCGGGCATGTCGAACGGTCTTGCGTACGTCTTCGATGAAACCGACACCTTTGCCAGTCGCGTCAATCACGACATGGTGGTACTCGGTGAACTGGATCAGGACGACGAGTCGTTGCTCATGTTGCTGTTGCGCACGCACGTGCTGCGGACGGCGAGCGCGCGCGGGCGCTCGATGCTCGACGGTTGGGATGCGGTGCGCGTTCGCTGGCGCAAAGTGAAGCCGCGCGGCGCGGCCGAGCCGGTGGCGCGGATCCGCGAACAGTGGATCACGCGGCTGGAACGCGGGCTCGAGTCGCCGCAGCTGCGCGTGATGGATCAGATAGGCGCTTCGAGATAGATGTCGGTGCGCCAGCGTTTCGTCGGATACAGGCCGCGCGACAGATCGATGCGGAACAGTCCGTCGAGGAATCCCATCCCGACGCCGACACCGCGTTGCGGCTGAATCCGGCCGATCTTGTCGCGGCTGCCGGCCCATCCAACGTCATAAAACGCGACTGGTCGTACCACGCCATTCCGCATGCCGACTTCGACGCGTCCGATCCAGAACGCGTCACCCGCCTGTGTACCAGCGATCTGACCGCGAATGGTGCGCAGGCCGCCTGTATACCACAGGCGCTGCACGGGCACGTTGCCGAGTGAACTGCCGACGGCGCCAGTGACCGCCGCGGCGAGCCGTCCGACTGGCCGGGTAACGGTGCCCTCCATGGAACCGCGCGCATACTCGAACGTGCCAGTGCCCGCCTCTGCGCGCGCGGTGGTCGTCAAACGAAAGCCCTTCGGATCGCTCCCGAACGCATGCAACCACGCGCCCGACACGCCCGTGATCGACAACGGCTCAGCGAGAATGTTCGGCCGAAAGCGGTAGTTCCCGAAGGCCTTCCCGAGTGAGAACGTGTTGACGACGTTCGAATCGCCCGCCGTCCACTCGTGTTCGATGAAAAGCCTGTACTCGATCGATCCGTGACGCTGCTCATGCTTTTCGCCGAGTTCGGCGCCGAATGCGCGATAGTAGAAGCCTTCATCGCGACCGTACAGGAACGCCGGAAGCGACGGCCCGAGTGTGAGTGCGCCGCCCCATTCCGGGTTGGCGGCGGCGAGGCGATGGTACACGGTGCCGGTCACGGTGCGGACGCCGTTCGTCCGCGCGAGCGATAGTTCTCCATTCGCGTGCAGATCGGCGTGTCCGATGCGACCGAGGGCCGAGAGTGTGTAGCCGGCGCCGAGTGTCTGAGTCGCGAGCACGCCGACCGAGAGTCCTTCGACGCGATTGTAGCGAAAGAGGTCGGACCCGGTGCGGATTTTCGGCATTTGCGGCGCAAACGAGGGCTGCAGCGACATGTCGAGCGAGGCGAGTAGTTCGTCGCGTCCCTTCGTGTCGAACAATTCCTCGTCGGCCGCATACGCCGGCGGGAGCGCCTTCGAGTTGGTGAGTTTGGTTTCGTCGCAGGGCATCGAGTACGCGACACGCAAGCCGCCTTCATAGCGTGTTTCGACCCGCGTGTAGACGGAATCCGTCTTGCATTGCCGCGCCTTGGATACCGAGATCCGCCGGGTGCGCAGCGAATCGGCGAGGGTAAAAACGCTGTCGCGTTTGACGCGTGCACTGTCTTTCGCGGCCGAGCGAGGACCGCTGCCGACACTGACCGATACCTGCACGTTGCTGCCGCGCTCTTCGGCGATCAGGGAATCGCGCAGCGCCGAGTCCGCAACGCGCGTACGCGCGGCCGGCAGTGCGGGGAGCGTGAAATCGCCATCGACGTCTTCGTATGTGAATTTCTCGTCGATGCGAAGCGGAGCACGCATGAAGCCGAACTGCGCGGAGGCCGTGGCGCTATTCATGCGCGGTAGCCAGAACTTGCCCTGATACAGACCGTATTCGACCGTGATGCCATCCAGCTTGGCCTTTGCTGGCCGGAACGTCGCGCTGACCCACGCCGGGACGTCGTCCTCGCTGTTGCCATTGCGGGCACGCGCTTCGGCGGCTTTGGCACGAGTAGTCGAGTCCTTCACGTATAAGGCGCGCGGCAATCGCTCGCGAGCGATCGAATCGCGCACGATCGCCGCTTCCCGGCTTTCGACGACATCATTCTTCTCTTCCTGCTTCGCGACATCCCAGATCTCGAGATCCACGGCCATGCGATACGCGGCGCGAACCAGCTGTCCGCCGTCCCGATCGAACCAGAACGACCCGACGAACAGCTTCCAATCCGGACGACGCGCGGTGATCCGCAGTTCGCGAATGTGAATGACGCGACCGCCTACAATCTTGATGTCGACCGAATCGCCGGTTTCGTAGCGGTAGTAGTACTCAGCGCCGCGCGCGAGCGGGTGAATCATGTCCCGCTCATCGACGTCCGATTTGACAACGCCGAAGTTCGACGACGGGAACCACAGGCTTTCGCGTCCCGGGAAATACGGAATGCTGACGGCGCTGACCATGTCGCCGTCAACTTTGGAGGCCATCGGTACGGTCATGCGCGACCCGATGGGCGTGACCCACACCCCCACGCCACGCTTCCAGGAGATCTGTGAGACGTTGTCACCGCGGAAGAGCAGCTTTTCCAGTCCGACGCGCCGGACGCCCATGTTGACCGAGATCCGCTGTGTCGTCGTTGCCCGATAAGATTTGAGCGCGCTGTCCTGCCGCTCACGGGCCTCGCGCGCGCGCTGCAGAATCGCCCGGGCTTCGGGCGAGCCGAATGCCGATTGCGAGGCGGAATCCGCGCGGAGGCGGCGCACGGTGCTGTCACCGCTCAAACGGCGACGGGCGATCGATCGGGCGTCGCGCGTAGCCTCGCGCAGCTGTTCGCGCTCGGACTGCGTCAGCGTGTCTTTCGGCGGCGTCTTCGCGGGTGGCTTCTGCTGCGCAGACGCTGCCCCCGCCGGCGCCAACAACGCGATGGCAAGGATGCGCGTGGCGACGATGCGAGTGGTGCGGGCCGACAGAACGGAGCGGAATAAGGACACAGGCGGGAGCTAAGGGGTCGTGCGAGGCGCGGTAGTCTGACTTGAGGGCCCTACGGGCCGATGTTCGGAGCGGTTTCCGGTGGCGCGACGGCGCGTGAAACGTAACTTCGCTGACGTCCGATCCTCGCCGTCCGATTCTCGCGCCATCCTGACCGCATACCGGAGCTGCATCGTGCCCGTCCATCCAACCGTTCGCACCCTCCTCTCCGCTGCATTCATACTCGCGGTCGCCCCACCGAGTGCCGTGCTGCGGGCACAGGCCGCAGCGCAGGCCGCAACAGCGCCGACGGCTCAGCCACCCGCCGCGGCGACACCGGCCGACCCGCGTCTCGAGAAGCTGAAGGCTGAAGCGCTGACGCTGGTGGAGGCGCGCTCGAAACAGGTCCAGGAAATCGTCGACATGCTCTTCTCGTTTCAGGAGCTTGGCTTCCAGGAATTCGAATCGCAGAAGTATCTGACGACGCTGCTGGAAAAAGAGGGCTTCAAAGTCGAGAAGGGCGTTGCCGGCATTCCGACCGCGTGGACGGCGCGCTGGAGCTACGGTACGGGCAGGCCCGAGATTTCGCTCGGCTCCGACGTCGACGGCATCCCGCAGGCCGGACAGAAGCCCGGCGTGGGGTACAAGGAGCCGATGATCAACGGCGCGCCCGGTCATGGCGAAGGCCACAACTCGGGTCAGGCAGTGAACATCGTCGCGGCGATCGTGGTGAAGAATCTCATGATGCGCGACAAGATCAACGGTTCGCTGCTGCTCTGGCCGGGCATCGCTGAAGAGCAGATGGCCGGCAAGGCGTTTCTCGTTCGCGCCGGCATCTTCAAAAACACCGATGTCACGCTCTTCACGCACGTTGGCAACGACCTTGGCGTATCGTGGGGCGCGAGCGGTTCGAGCGCGCTGATCTCGGCCGAGTTCAAGTTTAAGGGCGAGAGCGCCCACGCGGCCGGTGCACCGTGGCGCGGCAAGAGCGCCCTCGACGCCGCGATGCTGATGGGCACGGGCTGGGAGTACAAGCGTGAGCATCTGCGTCTGCAGCAGCGTTCGCACTACGTCATCAAGGACGGTGGTGATCAGCCGAACGTCGTGCCGAGCACGGCGAGCATCTGGTTTTACTTCCGTGAGCAGGATTATCCGCGCACGATGGCGCTGTTCGAAGCCGGTAAGAAGATGGCCGAGGGGGCCGCGATGATGACCGACACCAAGCTCGACACCGTGTTGATTCTCGGATCCGGCTGGTCAGGCCACTTCAGCAAGCCGATCGCGGAGGCGATGCACGCAAACATTCAGACCGTGGGCATGCCGAAGTGGGATGACAAGGATCAGACGCTGGCCAAGGGCATCCAGAAGGAATTGGGCTCGCCCGACTTCGGCCTCGAGATGCAGGTGAACAAGCAGCTCCGTGGCGCGGAAGTGCCGCTGAACTGGATGGGTGGCGGCTCGGACGATATCGGCGACGTGTCGTGGAATGTGCCGACGATCACGCTGCGCTATCCGTCGAACATCCCGGGATTGCCGGGACACAACTGGGCGAACGCGATCTCGATGGCGACACCGATTGCGCACAAGGGTGCGCTGGCGGGTGCAAAGGTTCAGGCGCTGACGATGCTCGACATCTTTCTGACGCCGAAGGTTGTGGCTGACGCGTGGACGTACTTCAAGGACGTGCAGACAAAGGATATCAAGTATCAGCCGTTCATCCGTCCGGCGGACATGCCGCCGACGTATCTGAACGCCGAGATCATGGCGCGGTATCGTGAGCAGATGAAGAAGTTCTACTACGATCCGACGAAGTTCAAAACGTATCTGGATCA
This sequence comes from Gemmatimonadaceae bacterium, assembly GCA_031366985.1. GTDB lineage: Bacteria > Gemmatimonadota > Gemmatimonadetes > Gemmatimonadales > Gemmatimonadaceae > Gemmatimonas. The sequence goes on along the minus strand of JANLPE010000015.1, from coordinate 53,403 downwards.
GCTGGGCATCGCGTATCCGACGGTGCGTCCGCTGGAAGCGAAGCCAAAGGGGCCGTGAGCCGCGATCGCGAGTACTTGATTCCGGGCCGGCGCGAGTTCGACGGCGCCGACATCATCTTCACGATGAACTCGGCCGCGCAGAAGCGCGCGGCCGCCGGTGTGCCGGTGATCAACGCCACGGTCGGCGCATTACTCGACGATCAGGGCAAGCTGGTGGTGCTCGAGTCCGTGATGCATCAGTACCGCCAACTGACGCCGATGGAAATCGCGCCATACGCGCCGATCGCCGGTGATCCAGCGTACCTATTGGCGTTGACGCAACGACATTGGCCGTCGCTCGCATCGTACGGCATGGGCGTGGCAACGCCAGGGGGCACGGGCGCACTCGCCTTGAGCTTACGTAATCTGTTGCAGCCGGGTGATCGGCTGCTCACCGCTGCGCCGTACTGGGGCCCGTACGCCACGTTGGCGGTCGAAAACCGCGTCGGACTCGTCACGGTGCCCTACCCCGCGGCCGACGCCTCACTGGACGTCGACGCATGGAGTGCGCAGGCGGAGGAGCTGCTCCGGTCACAGGGGCGCCTGGTGTTGTGGCTCAATGACCCGTGCCACAATCCGACGGGACGTACACTATCGGCCACGGATCGACGCGCACTGCTGCAGATGCTGCGCGAGCTATCGAACGTCGGGCCAGTGACGCTGATTCTCGACTTTGCATATCTCGACTACACGCGGGATGCGCAGTCGGTGCGCGAGGCCCTCGACGACTACGCCGCGTTCGGCGCCGAAGGTGCCGTGCTGGTGGGCGCGAGCCTGAGTCTCAGCAAGGCGTTCACGCTGTACGGTGCGCGCGCGGGGGCGCTGGTGTTTCCGTGGTCGACCGCGCCGTCGTTGTTCTCCGCCATGTCGACCAGCTGCCGCGGCACGTATTCCAACTGCGCGCGCGCGCCGATGAGTGTGCTGAATCGCATGAAGGCCGATGACCACGCGCAGGCCCGGCTCGCGCAGGAGCATGCGCACTGGAGCGCTGTGCTGATAGAACGGGCCGACGCGCTCGACGCGGCGTTGAAGGCGGAAGGACTGGCGGGCGCGCCGTGGGACGGCGGGTTCTTCATCACGCTCGAAATGCGCGAGCCGTTCGAGGTGAGCGATCGCCTGATGGACGAAGGCGTGTTCGTCGTGCCGATTCCCGAAGGTTTGCGGGTCGGCGTGTGTGGGTTGCGCGTGGCTGATGCGCCGCGGTTTGCGGCGGCGATCCGGAAGTGCGCCACGCTGTGAGCGCAGGGAGCGAGCCGGACGCAGTCGACGGATGTATTTTCCCGGTGTCCTCTTTCAGGAGTCGCCTATGCGTCTGTCCGGTGCTTTCGTCGCCGTGTTCCTTGTCGCCTCACCGATAGCGGCCCAGCAGGTCACTGCCGATCCGGCGCTTGCCGCCGAGATCGATGCGCGGACCGCCGCCATCGCCGACAAGATTACGGGGTGGCGACACGACATTCACCAGCACCCCGAGCTCGGCTACGCGGAGAAGCGTACGGCCGCGCTCGTTGCCGCGCATCTTAAGTCACTCGGCATTGAAGTGCAGGAGAACGTCGGCGGTATCCCCGGTGTCGTCGGTCGACTGAAGGGCGGGAAGCCCGGCCCGACGGTTGCCTTGCGTGCCGATATGGACGCGCTGCCCGTGACGGAACTTGTCGATGTGCCGTTCAAGTCGCTGGTCCGCACGGTGTACAACGGACAGGAAACGGGCGTCATGCACGCCTGCGGTCATGACATGCACACAGCGATGCTGATGGGCACCGCGGAAGTGCTCGCGGGAATGCGGGAGCGCATCCCGGGCACGGTCGTGTTCCTGTTTCAGCCCGCGGAAGAAGTGCCGCCGCGTGGTGGTGCGCAGCCGATGATCGACGCGGGCGCGATGAAGGGCGTCGACGGCGTCTTCGGTCTTCATGTCGGTCCGGGCCCGTTGGGCTCGATGCATTATCGCGCGGGCGCGATCTCGGCGAGTGCCGACGGTTGGCGCATCATCGTGCATGGGCGTCAGGGGCACGGTGCGATGCCGGCGAACGCCATCGATCCGATTGTTGTAAGCGCCGAGATCGTGACGGCGCTGCAGACTATCGTGTCGCGCGAGCTCGACTTGTCGGTCGCGCCCGCGGTGGTCACGGTCGGCGCGATTCACGGCGGTCTGCGCGAGAACATCATTCCCGATTCGGTGTGGATGATCGGCACTATTCGCGCGTTCGACTCGAAGCAGCGCCTGCTGATTCACGCGCGCATGAAGCGCATCGCCGAGAACATTGCGCTGGCACACGGTGCCACGGCTGACGTGAAGGTGGACATCGGCTATCCGAGTTCGGTCAACAGCGATGGCATGGTCGCCAAGTTCTTCCCGACGCTTAAGCGCGTGGCCGGATCAGCGGGCGCGGAGGTCGGTGGCGTGACCATGGCGGGCGAAGACTTCTCGCGTTTCTCCGAGCTGGCACCGGGCTTCTTCTTCAACCTCGGCGTGACGCCGCCAAATCTCGATTGGAAGACGGTCGCCAGCAACCATTCGCCGCTGTTCCAAGGCGATGACCGGGCGTTGCCAGTTGGCGTGCGCGCGATGACCAGCATGGCGATGGACTTCCTGCGTTCGGGCGGCGCGCCGAAGCCGGTACCATGAACGCGCCCGTGAGCACGCCGTTGACGCCGGACGTCGAGCGTCGACCGACCGACTCGGAGGTCGACGTCTTCGGACTGACGCATCCTGGCACGGTGCGCCAGAACAACGAGGATCATTTCCTACTGGCCTCGATCCGGCGACGCGTCGATGTGATGTACACCAGTCTGCCCGACCTCGAGCAGCTGAAAGTCGCCGACGAGCGGTTGGCGATTGTGGCCATGATCGCGGATGGTGTCGGTGGTCTGGCTGACGGTGAAAAAGCGAGTGCGATCGCGCTCGAGAACGTCATGCAGTACCTGACCGCCAGTCTGCACGGGTATGATCGCGGCGAAACATCCGACGATGAATTCATCGAGCAGCTGCAGGCCGCCGCGATGAAAAGTCATGAAGCGGTCGTGGCGCGGTCGCAGGAGGAGCCAGGCGGACGTTCGATGGCCACGACGCTGACGCTCTTTCTCGGCGTGTGGCCGATGTACTTCCTGCTGCAGGTCGGCGACTCGCGCTACTATCTGTATCGCGAAGGGACGCTGACGCAGGTCACCCGCGACCAGACGCTGGCGCAGGATCTCGTCGACCAAGGCGTCTTTACGCGCGCCGTCGCGGCGAATTCGCGATTCGCCAACGTGCTCTCGAGCGCGATCGGCGGCACGACGACCACGCCCGTTGTAACGCGTTTGCGCGCGGACTGGCGCAATGTGCATCTGCTGTGCAGCGACGGGTTGACCAAGCATGTGACCGACGAGCAGATCACCGAGCGACTTCGAACGATGACGTCGTCGCGTCAGGTCTGTGAACAGCTGCTGGAGGACGCGCTGGCCGGGGGCGGCACTGACAACATCACGGTCATCGTTGGTCGCGCGAGAACGGATTGAGTAGTGAGTAGTGAGTCGCGAGTCGGGAGACCGTTGAGACGAGGGCGTCAGCGCGGCTGCCGGCGCGTGGTGCTGATGGCGGCCTGCGCTGTGGGATGCGGTGACGGTGCGGGGTCGGCGCCGACTGCCGTCTTGCCGCCGGCTTATGTCGCGGGGACGTCCTACTACGGACGCAATGGCTACATCGAGTACATGGCTGGGAATGCGCCGGTGATTATCACGGCGCCCCATGGCGGATCGATGATGCCGCCGACGATTCCGGATCGGACGGCGACGGCCTGCGGTGGCAGTGCGACGACCGTGACGGACCTGAACACCGTCGAACTCGTGCGGGCGATGCAGCAGCGATTCTTCGCGCGATTCGGCGTGTATCCGCACGTCATCATCGCACACCTCGCGCGCCGCAAGCTCGATGCGAATCGTGTTGAACCGGAAGCCAGTTGCGGGAACGCGCAGGCCGCCGCGTCGCTCGAGGATTGGCATGTTTTCATCGACGACGCGAAGCGTGCGGTGCTCAAGTCGAGCGGAAAAGGCTGGTACATGGACATGCACGGACATGGCCATGCGCTGCAACGCCTCGAACTTGGCTATCTACTTACCGGCGCTGATCTCGACCGTACGGATGCGGCGCTGGATGCGTCAGTCGCCTTCGAGAACACGGCCAGCGTCCGCACGCTCTCGCAATACGCGACGATGCCGTTCTCGGCGCTCCTCCGCGGTCCGGCAAGCCTCGGCACGTTGTACGCGAACAACGGATTCGCGGCGATTCCCAGCGCGCAGGACCCACGACCGGCCGGCACCGACTATTTCAACGGCGGCGACAATACGCGCCGCCATACCTGCGGCAGTGATGCGAGCGCGCTCGGCGGCGTCACCAACGGCATGATCTGCGGCGTGCAGATCGAATCGAACTTCACCGGCGTTCGCGATAACGCCGCGAGCCGCGACCGCTTCGGTGACGTGACCGCCACCGTGCTGCAGGAATTCCTTCGAACGCAGTGGGGTCTCAGTCTCACCGCGGCGACGCGCGCGCCGTAGCGCGTGTGACGCGCGGTTACAGGCCGCGCCCGCCCGTGAGTACCGAGTACACGGGCCGCGCGACGGTGCGCATCGTGACGCCGAGGACGACGGCGACGGCAATGACCGCCAACGGCACGACGAGGTACGTCAGCAATGGCAGATGCGGGATCCCCGTTCCGTATTTGAGTGCGGCCTCGGTGGCGTAATTCACCATCGGCACATGCAGGGCGTAGATCATGAACGAGAGGCCAGTCAGGCCGCGGAACCACGCACGCGCCATGGCGGACCGGATGAGCGCGTCGATGCCGTACCAGCCCACGAGCAGACCGGCGACTTCACTCGCGCGATGCAGCAGCGTCATGACGAGCACCTGCGGACCCGAGTAGTCGTGGTAGACAAAGGCCATCCACGTCTTGACGCCACAGAGCAGCAGCCATGTCGGCACCATCACGCGGATGCGCAACCACGCCGGCTTCTGCATCACGTCAACGTTCGTCGACGCCAGCCAGACACCAAGCGCATAGAACAGTAGTCCTTCGCTTTCGAGGAAAGGTACTCCGTCGCCAGGAATCCAATACAGCGTTGCGGCGATAAAAGAGGCGCGCGGCCAGCGCGTCACGGCGGTGCGGAGCCACGGATAGAGCGCCGTCAGCAGCAGCAGCGTGCGCAGAAACCACAACTGAAACGCCGCCGGGATCAACAGCCAGCGCGTGAACAGCTGACCGACCGAATACTGGTCGACGAAGAATTTCTCTGGCTGGAATGGACTGAGTGCCGCCGACCGCACCAGCTCGCGCGTGCTGCTCCACTGTTCGAGCGCACATGTGAACGCGATGGCGATGGCGCTCCACGCCAGATACGGAATCCCCAGCGTCTTTGCGCGACGCGACAGTCGCGAACGGTGTGACTCTGCACCGGTGTCCCGGCGCGCAAACAGATAGCCGGAAATCGCGAAGAGAATGGGAATGCGAAAACGCAGCAGTCCGTTGGCGAACAGGTACTGCATCACGTTGTCCCAGGTCGCCGGTGCTTCCACCAGCGTCATCGGCTGCAGATAGCGCGGCTGCAGATTGAACGCGTGGACATACACCAGCAGTACCATCGCCATCAGGCTCCAGAAGTGGAGTTTCCGACTGAGCTCGGGGTCGATGGCTTCAGCGCTGGAGCGCGAAGCGGCAATAGGCGTGGGCATGTGCGGAGTGTACGCAGCGGCGCAGCGCGAGGTTTCCGGTGATGTCGGTCGCGCACTACATTCACACATGACTTCCGACGCTTCTATTTTGGCGCCATCAGAAGGCGACCCGCCACGCAGCCAATCGTCAATCGGCGATCTCTCACCGGACGAATTCCGCGCCGCCGCGCACGCCGCCGTCGATTGGATCGCGGATTACCTCGAGCACCCTGAACGGTATCCGGTCAAGAGTCGTGTGCGGCCGGGCGAGGTCGCGCGTGCCTTGCCGACATCAGCGCCTGAACACGGCGAGCCGCTGGCGGCGATGATGCAGGACTTCCAGACGACGATCCTGCCAGGCATCACGAACTGGAATCATCCGTCATTTTTTGCGTATTTCGCAAATTCCGCATCGTATCCCGGCATCTTGGGCGAGTTGCTCACGGCGGGCCTGAATGCGAACGGCATGCTGTGGGTAACCAGTCCCGCGGTGACGGAACTCGAGCAAGTCACGCTCGACTGGTTGCGGCAACTGATGGGACTGGGCGATGGGTGGTTCGGCGAAATCACCGACACCGCCAGCGTCAGCACGTTCTATGCGCTCGCGGCGGCGCGTGAGGCCACGGGGCTCGATATCCGCGCGCGCGGCATGGCGGCCCGCGATGATCTGCCGACGCTTCGTGTGTACTGCAGCGAGCACGCGCACTCGTCGATCGACAAGGCGGTGATCGCACTCGGACTCGGCCACGATAATCTCGTCAAGATTCCGGCGGATCCACAGTTCCGCATGCGGCCCGATGCGCTCGAGGCCGCGATACAGTCGGACATCGCACGCGGCTATCGTCCACTCGCGGTAGTGCCCTGCATCGGCACGACGAGTACCACGAGTATCGATCCCGTTCCGGCCATCGTACGCATCGCCAAGGCCCACGGGTGCTGGGTGCACGTTGACACGGCCTATGCCGGACCTGCGGCGATTGTGCCCGAGCTTCGCTATATCCTCGATGGCGTGGACGACGCGGATTCGTTCGTGGTCAATCCGCACAAGTGGCTGTTCACGCCGATGGACTGCTCGGTGCTTTACACCAAGCGACCCGACGCGCTGAAGCGGGCGTTCGCGCTGCTCCCGGAGTACTTGGTGACGGAGGGGCAGGATGATGTGCTGAACCTGATGGACTACGGCATCCAGCTGGGGCGCCGTTTTCGCTCGCTCAAACTGTGGATGATCCTGCGCGCCTATGGCGCGGACGGACTGGCTGAACGGATTCGCTTCCACTGCGAGCTGGCGCGCGAGTTCGCCGGCATGGTGCATTTCGAAGGCGACTGGGAACTCACCGCACCGATTCCGTTGTCGTTGGTCTGCTTCCGTTACGCCCCTGCCGGTGCCACTGAAGACGACCTTGCGCGCATCAATGCCGCGATTATGGAGCGCGTGAACGCCAACGGCAAAGCGTACCTGTCGCATACGAAGCTCAACGGCAAGTACACGCTGCGACTGGCGATCGGCAACATTCGCACTGATCGTCCACACATCGAGCAGGTGTGGCGGGAATTGCGCGAGGCGGCGACGCTGGTGCGTTGACGGGTGCGTTGACGGGTGCGTTGACGGGTGCGTTGACTACGGCGCGGCGTTGCGCCGCTTGCGCTCGTCTTTTCTCGCCTGCCGGCGTCCATTCCAGCGGATGAACACCACCACGGCGGCGGTCACGAGGACGGCGCCAACGATTTCGCCGACCCGCCCAAGTCGCCCGACCATCTGCACCGCCGCTTCGCCCGCTGCGTAGCCGATGACGGTGAACAGCGTTGACCACAGCATCGAGCCGACGAGCGATGCGATGAGAAACATGGCAAGCGGTACGCGCGCGGCGCCGCACGCGAGCGGCAGCACAATGCGAAGCCCGAAGGCGAATCGCACCAGGAAGGACGCGGTGAGCGGATTGCGACCGACGACCCGCAGCGCGACCGTGCCGGCGGCGCGGAAACGCGGGAAGCGTCGGCGAATCCACTCCCATTTGAGGCGGCCGGCGATATAGAGCAGCGAGGTGCAGATCCAGCCGCCGAGCGTCACGCCGACAATCACACTGGCGATCTTCAGTTCACCTTCGTGTGACGCGATTCCGCCAAAGATCGGCGACAGCTCTTCAATGGCGATCGCCGATGCGCCAAGGAACGCATACGTCCAGAAGCTGTCGGACAGATCTTCGATGAAGTTCAGATCCATCACGCTATCGCCACGCAGCGCGGCGACCACCGCGAGCATGAGGGGAAGCACTGCGAGCGTGACAGACATGCGCGATCGGCGGGCGGGAACGGAGGGACGCGGACGGAAGGGCGACGCAGCAGCGGCGCAGACGCGGTAACGGGGGCCTCGACCGTCGATCGGTCGCCGGCCCCCATTGGCAAACTAGCAGGGGTGGCAAGAGTCCCGCGCGGCTTAGTCGCCGATGCTGGGCACGGGGTCGATGGCGCGGAACTGCCCCGTATGCGGCGCCGACAATCCGACGCGACGGGCGAAGCTAGTCCGGATGTTGTCAATGATCTCGTAGAACGTCGGGATCACCAAGAGCGTCAGGACGGTCGAGGTAATCACGCCGCCGATGACGGCCACACCCAGCGGGGCGCGGAACTGCGCGCCCTCACCGCGGCCCAGCGCCACGGGAATCATGCCAGCGATCAGCGCAAACGTGGTCATGAGAATCGGCCGCAGTCGGATGGCACCCGCTTCGATCAACGCTTCGCGCAGGGGCAGTCCGTTCCGTTCACGGGCCCACTTCGCGAAGTCGATCAAGAGAATCGCGTTCTTGGCGACGATGCCGCACAACAGGATCACGCCGATCAAGCTCATGATGTTGATCGTGTTGCCTGTAATGGCCAACGCCCCCATGACGCCGATCAACGACAACGGCAGCGAGATGAGAATCGCAATCGGATCGAGGAACGATCCGAACTGCACCACCAGGATCAGGTACATCAGCGCCACGGCGACGCCCAAGGCAATGAAGACGTTGGAAAACGTTTCGTTCTGCTGCTTGACCTGACCGCCCTGCGTCTTCGTCACGCCGGGCGGCATGACGATGCCCGCTGTCTTGCCATCGAGTTCTTTATTGATCTCGCTCAACGAGCGACCGGCAATATTGCCCTCGACTTTGATTACGTTATCGCGATCGAGGTGATTCACCACGGCGGGTCCGAGCTCGTTCCGTATTGTGGCGACCTGCTGCAAAGGCACGAGCTGCGCGTTCGGTCCGACCCCGACCGAGACCGGCATTTGCGACAGATCGGAACTGCGTGAGCGCGCTTCTGGCGACAGGCGCACCATCACCTTGCGTGTCTGGTTCGACGGATCAACCCAGTCACCGGCGTGCAGGCCGGCGAATGCCGGACGGAGCGCTTGGGCGACCTGTCCAACGCTGAGCCCTAGTGCGCTCGCCAGGCCACGATCGATTTTCACGGCCAGTTCCGGCTTCAGCCCCTTTGTGCTGAGGGCCACGTCCACGGCGCCCGGTGTGGATTTCATCGCCGCGAGATACTGGTCGGCGACGACTTGTAGTGCGGCCTTGTCGTTGCCGCGCAGTTCGATCGACAGCTGTTTCTGCTGACCGGAGAAATCGCTGGTGAATACAGACACACTGGAGCCGCCGATGTGCTCGACGTCGCGGCGCAGCGCGGTAGCCAGCTCTTCGGCGCCCAGCAGGCCGCGCTTCAGGCGCTCGCCCTTGGGCTGCAGCTTGATGAACACGCTCGCCTTGTCGACCGCACCGCTGGCGCCGCCGGCCGTCACGAAGGTGTAGTTCACTTCTTTGCGCTGGTCGGTTGAGTCCTTGTTTTCGTACTTTTGAATCTGGCGCAACGTCTCCACAACTTTCTCGCGCAGGTAATCAAGATTGGCGCCTGGCGGTGTCTCGATCGTCATCGACACCTCGGCGTTGTCTTCGAGCGGAAAGAATCCGCCGCCGACCAATCCGGTGGCCGGCATCGCGATCGCACCGATAAAGCTCGCCATCGCCAGGAAGACCATCGACTTCGGGTGATCCAATGCCCAGCCGATGACTCGGCGATAGCCGTTCGCCAGTCCATTGAACCAATGATTGAACTTGTCGAGCTGCTTGGTGATAAACGACTTTTTGTCCTCCTCGACATGCGGATCCTGCCAGTAGGCCGACAGCATCGGATCGAGCGAGAACGACACGAACAGCGAGACCAGCACAGAGCACGCAATCGTCAGCGCAAACGGCTTGAACCACTGACCGGACACCCCGTCGAGGAATGCAATGGGCACGAACACCGCGATGATCGAGAACGTCGTCGCGGCGACGGCAAGTCCGATTTCATCGGTGCCCTCGCGCGCGGCGGTGTAATGATCTTTGCCCATCTCGATGTGTCGCACGATGTTCTCGCGAACGACGATGGCGTCGTCGATGAGAATACCAATCGCCAGCGACAGACCCAGCAGCGACATGGTGTTCAGCGTGAACCCGAAGACCCACACGGCAATGAAGCTGGCCAACACGGACACCGGCAGCGCGAGTCCGGTGATCACCGTGCTGCGCCACGAATTCAAGAACAGAAAGACGACCAATACCGTCAGCAGCGCACCTTCAATGAGCGCGCTCTGCACGTTGTCAATCGAATTGGTAACGCGTTCCCCTTTGTTCTTGACCATGTCCAACTGCGCGCCCTTCGGGAGCGTCGGCCGGAGCGCCAACACCTTCTTATAGATCTCCGTCGAGACTTGTGTGGTGCTGTAACCATTGGCCTTCTTGATCTCGATCCCTACGGCATCCTTGTTTTTATAGAGCGCCAACGAGCGCGGCTCCTCCGTCCCATCGACGGCCGTCGCGACCTCACCCAGCCGAACGACGCGTCCGCCGCGTTCCGACACCACCAGCTGCATGAAGTCCTGCGGGGTGTCCAGACGACCCTGCAGACGAATCGTGCGCTCATCGAGGGCACCGTTCACACGACCGACCGGCACGGCGAGGTTGCCCGTTTGCAGCGCGCCAACGACCTGCGGCACGCTGACACCGGCCGACTGCAAGCGCTGCGGATCGAGACTGATGGTCAGCTCGCGCTTGATCTGACCGGTCACCTGCACATCCGCGACACCAGGAATCGAACGCAGCTCGCGCGTGATGCCAGGGTCGGCAATCTGGGTCAGCTGCGCGGGCGTGAGCGACGTCGAGAACAGCGCCAACGTGACAATCGGCGCATCGGTCGGACTGAACTTGCGCAGGATTGGTTCTTCCATTTCCTGCGGCAAATCCATGCGCTTCGTACTGATCGCGTCCCGGATGTCCTGCGTCGCGGCCTGTAAGTCCTTCGAAAAGATGAACTCCGTCGTGATCTGCGCAAAACCGTCGCGCGCCTCACCGTTGATCGATTTGACGCCAGCGATCGACTGGATCGCCTCTTCGATCGGCTCGAGCACTTCGCGCTCGACCTGACCAGGCGACGCGCCGGGATACACGATCGTCGTCAGCACGATCGGGGGCTGCACTTCAGGGAATTCGTCCGTCTTCAGCTGAAAGAGCGAGACGAGGCCGAAGCCCACGAGGGTCAGCATCGAGACGACCGTGATCAAGGGTCGTTTGATGGCAAAATCAGAGATAAACATGGCGTCGGCTCGATTAGTTATTCTTAGCGCGCGTCGCCGGCGCATCCTTTGGAGACGACACGGCCACCGACGCACCCACGGTTATGCCGCGGGCGGCGCCGAGCAGGACGGTGTCGCCGCCGGCCAGTCCTGATTTGACTTCCAGTGCTTCGGCGCCGTCGTCACGCAGGCCCAGCGTCACTTCGACGCGCTCAACCTTGCCGCCCTTGAGCCGCATCACGACGGCGACGACTCCCGTCTGATCAACGGCCTTCTCGGGTACCATGATCCCAGAACGTTTTTCAGTCGCCACACGCCCTTGCACGAACAGTCCGGCGACCAGCGAATTCTTCGCGTTTGGCACCGAGGCCTGCAGCTTGACCTGCTTAGTTTGCGGGTCCACCATCGGGCTCATACGGGTGATGCGTCCCTCGAGCTGCCGATCCGAGCCGTTCACGGTAAACAGCACCGGCGCGCCAACGCGCACGTCGGCGAGTGCCGACGTCGGCACCGATGCTTCGACCCGCAAACTGTTCGGATCGATGATCGTAAACAGTGCGGCACCCGGCGAGACGATATCGCCCGGGCTGACGGACTTCTCGGCGACGATGCCGGCAAACGGCGCGCGTATCGTCGCATTCTTGCGATTCTTTTCTGCCGAGGCGAGCCGCGCCTTCGCGTCGGCCAACTGCGCTTGTGCGGCCAGAGTCGCCCGTTCCGCGCCTTCGACGTCGCGTTCGGCGATTGCACCCGCGGCGACCAACGTTTTGGCGCGCTTCAATTCGCGCGCCGCTTGATCCGCGCCGACCGTTGCTTGTGTGACGCCGGAACGCGCGGATAGCGCGGCATCCTGCAGCACGCCGTCATCAATCCGTGCGAGCGTGGCACCGGTAGTCACCCGCTGACCGGCGTCGACGTATGTCTGCAGCACGGCGCCGGAGACTTCGGCGCGAATACGCGCTTCACGATCCGCGACGAGCGTGCCGGAGATCGGCGGACCGCTGCGCAACGTATCGGTGCGCGCGACGGCAATGTTGTCGGGGCCGATCATCTGCACGGCAGTCGCCGATGCAGATGCGGCGGGAGGCGCCTTCGTGCACGCGGCGAACAACAGCACGCCAGCCGCGAGGGCCATCGAGGTCGGGGCAAGCGCCATGCGGCGCGTCGAGGTCATCATGGTGTAAAGCCGGTTGACGTGTTGGAGCCGGATGACAGCGGAAGATCGCGCAACAACTCAAGTCGTTTGCGGGCGATCTGGAGATCGCGTGCCGCTCTGGCGCGATTGGCCAGCGCCTGCTGCAGCTGCACGCGGGTTTCGGAGAGTTCGAGCTGCGTGGAGATCCCTTCGCGGAAGCGCACTTCGGCGATTTCGTAGGCGCGCTGTGCTTGCTCGGCGGTACCAATGCTGGCCTGCCACGCCGCTTCCGCTTCCGTCAACTTCGCGCTCGAAGCGCGCGCGTCGAGCGCGGCACCCTCCTGCGCGAGCCGGAGGCGCTGCTGCGCCTCGACGACCGACGCCTCCGCGATGAGGATATCGCCCTTCACGCGACCGCCAGTGAAGAACGGATACGACAGGCCTACACCCATCGTCCAGTTCGGGAAGAAGTCGCCAAGACTCCTCGGCAGCACATTGGTGGGATAGGCGAGTCGCTGATACGTCGAGACCGCGGAGATCGACGGCAACCGCGACGCCCGGCTGGCCCGGAGTTGCTGCTGCGCGACTTCCACGCCCTTGAGCGCCTGCCGCACCGGCGCGCGCACGCTGACCGTCGTATCGACGGCACCAAGCGTGCGGGCGATGCGCGCCTGCACCGCGGGATCGATCGAGAGCACCTCGGTCGCGTTCACATTGATGGTCGTAATCGGGCCAGTGGTGATCGGTGCCGGCGTCGCGGTCGTCTCGACGATACTGTCCGTCAACGCGAGCGAACGCGCTTCACTGATGTTGAGCAGCTGACGCAAGCGCACGTACGCGAGTTCGCGCGTCGTGCGCGCCTGCAGCCACGCGGGGCGTTGGTTGTCGCGCGTCACGCGCGCTCGGATCAACTCGAACTCCGATGCCGACCCGACGTTGCGCGTCAGCTGCACCTGACGGAGCGTGCGCTCGGCCTGCACGACCGACGAGTCGGAGATCGTGAGCAGTCGATCCGACAGCAGCGCGTCGTAATACGCCTGCGTGACGTCGAGTTGCACCTGCGCCTGCGCCGCGGTGATACCGATTTCGGCCGACTCACGCCCAAGCGTTGCCGCCTTGATGTTCGCGGTCGCGCGGCCACCCGTGTACAGCGGCTGCGAGGCCGTGAGTCCAAAGGTCGTCGTGTACTCGGAAGCAAAGATGCGCGTGATCGACGATGTCGCGCTCGCGGCGCTCGAGGTGTCTTTCGGCGTGCTGGTGCTGCCGCTCGAAGATTTCTTCGAGATCGCGGCGAACTGATTTTGCAGGGTCTTTTGCCAGTTGAGCGTCGTGCCCAGCTGCGGCATCAGCGTCGAGCGGGCCTGCGCCTGCTGCCCACGTGCGCGCTGCTCACCCGCCCGGGCAATCGCGATGCTTTCGCTGGCGCCCGTCGCCAGCCGCAGGGCCTCGCTCAATGACAACGCCATCGGTGGCGACGGATTCGTCGCGGCCGATGTGCCCGAGCCTGACTGCGCGTGCACGGCGGCTGGTCCCAACACCACGATCAGTGTGGCGAGCCGTTTCAGATGTTTGGCCATCATTCGGAGGTCGTGTGAGAAGTATTGCTATTCGCAACGTTGCTTCGTCGGACTGTACGAGTGGCCGTCGGGGAAGGTGCCGACGCCACGCCGATTCCGCGCAAGAAGATCCGCACGTACGCGTGCAGTGAATCGTCGACGGGCTGCGGAAACATCGCCGGCATGATTTCGCGATTCATCGCATCCGCAAACACCGCACCCATCAGCATGGTGACCGCGCCGCGCACATCACCGGGGCGCGTTTCAACCTGCTCACCCATCCAGCCGTGACGGCGCAGATGGACGACATACTGGCGCAGTTGCGCAAAGGCTCCGCTCGGTCCTTCGGCCGCACACATCGCCGTCTCGGGCCGTTCGGAGGCTTCACTCATCATCTGGCGCACGATGTCGCGCATCGACGCCAGTGACGCATGATGCGCGTGGACCCATTGAAAGAGTTCGCGCTCTGGATGCACCGGCTGCTGCGGAAGCACGGCCGCGTGTTCGATGCGAGCGCACTCGCGCATGGCGACCTCGAGCAGCGCGTCCTTGGAACCGAACTGCCGGAAGATCGTGACTTCATTGACGCCGGCTTCTTCGGCGATCCGGCGCGTGGTCGCACCGCGCCAGCCGTGCTGCGCGTATACGCGCGCGGCGGCGTGGAGGATGCGCTGGCGGTGGTCGTCAATCATGAACGGAGAGTAATGCAAGTGAATGCTTGCTCGCAAGTGGGTACTTGCTTTCAGTACCGCGTTCCCACGAAAAGGCTTCCCCCTTCGCGGCGATGGTCGGTTCGCTACTGTCCTGTCATGCCTCCTGCCCCGACCATGTCCGCCGCCGTCATCACGGCACCCGGCGGTCCCGATGTGCTCCAGATCCAGTCGCGCCCGATACCGCACGCCGGTGCCGGCGAGATCCTCGTGCGAGTCCGCGGCAGTGCGCTCAATCGCGCGGATCTGATCCAACGACTTGGCCGCTACGCGCCACCCGCCGGTGTCCCTCAAGACATTCCGGGGCTCGAGTTCGCCGGTGAGGTCATCTCGGCCGGCCCGGGTGCAACGCTCTGGCCCGCGGGGTCACGCGTCTGTGGACTCGTCGGCGGCGGCGCGCACGCCGAGTACTTGGTGACGCACGAAAGAGCGGTGGCGGCGGTTCCGGAGTCACTGTCATGGGAGCAGGCGGGTGCGGCGCCGGAGGCGTGCATCACCGCCCATGACGCGCTGCTTCAGGCCGATCTCCGGCCGGGCGACTCGGTCCTGATTCACGCTGTCGGCAGCGGCGTCGGGCTTGCTGGGGTCCAGATCGCCCGCCAGCTGGGGGCGCGGGTCTTCGGCACGGCTCGCGGGGCGGCGAAGTTGGACGCCGCTCGCGAGGTCGGTCTCGAGGATGGTGTGCAGCCGTCCGACGATCCGGCCTGGCTTGCAAAGGCGGTCAATGGGTGGACGAACGGGCGCGGCATCGATGTCGTGATTGATCTGGTCGGCGGAGACTATCTACGCCTTACTGTCCCGTTAATGGCGCTCAAAGGGCGCATTGTTGTAGTGGGAACACTTGCCGGTCGAGAGTCGGCATTGGACTTGGGGCTGCTGCTGATGAAACGGCTGACCGTCCGCGGCACCGTGCTTCGCAGCCGGCCGCTCGAGGAACGCATCGCCGTCGCCCAGCGCTTCGCGCGCGAGGTGATTCCGTGGCTCGCGAACGGTGCGGTACAGATGCGGGTCGACCGCCGGTTTCCGTTGGCGCGCATCGCCGCGGCCCAGGCGCTACTCGAAACCAACCAAACCATCGGCAAGGTCGCGCTGACCTTCGAGTAGCCGCCCCGGCGTTGTCTACTCGCGACTCGCGACTCCCTACTCCCTACTCCCTACTCCCTACTCGCTACTCGCTACGCCATACTCTTCACATGCCACGCTACGCGCTGCGAATCAACGGTCGGCCCGAGACGGTGACGGCCGATGCGGACACCCCCCTGCTGTGGGTGTTGCGCGACCATCTCGATCTGACCGGCACCAAGTTCGGCTGCGGCGCCGGTCAGTGCGGCGCCTGTACCGTTCATGTCAACGGAACACCGACACGTAGCTGTCAGGTGCCGGTGTCCGCGGCAACGACGGCCAAGATCACCACGATCGAGGGAGCGACGGATCGCGTGATGCAGGCGTGCCAGAGCGCGTGGCTCGCCGAGGACGTGGCGCAATGCGGCTACTGTCAGGTCGGCATGCTGATGACGGCGTCGGCGCTGCTGCGCGCAAATTCGTCACCGACCAATGCACAGATCGACGTGGCCATGACGAATATCTGCCGCTGTGGCTCCTATCCGCGCATTCGCCGTGCGGTGCATGCGGCGGCGGCAGACTTGAAGGCCACGAGCATGCGCTCGAATGGAGGCGCCGAATGAGACCGAAATCAGAGGCCACCGTCGGGACCACGCGTCGCGACTTCTTGCGTGTGGGTGGTTCGGCCATGGGCGCGCTCTTCATCGGCATCCCTGCGGCGATGGTGGCGCCGCTGCGTCGGCTCGATGCCTCGCACTTGCACGAGAGCGCGTTCGACCTTCACGGTGTGGCGAAGGACGCGGTGATCGCCGACGCATTGGGCAGCCAGTATCTGCGCCTCGATGCGGACGGGACCGTCACGATCGTCGTCGCGCGATCGGAGATGGGCCAAGGGGTGCGCACGTCGCTGCCGATGATCGTCGCCGAAGAACTGGGCGCCGACTGGCAGAAAGTGCGTGTCGTGCAAGCGTCGCCGTCTGCCACGTTCACTGGACTCGTCACCGGCGGCAGCGAGAGTGTGAGCAGCAT
The DNA here is from genome assembly GCA_031366985.1 of Gemmatimonadaceae bacterium. Lineage (GTDB taxonomy): Bacteria > Gemmatimonadota > Gemmatimonadetes > Gemmatimonadales > Gemmatimonadaceae > Gemmatimonas. The sequence goes on along the minus strand of JANLPE010000015.1, from coordinate 36,593 downwards.
GTGGCACCCGCTGCGCAAAGCAGGCGCCGCCGCTCGCGAAATGTTGATCAGCGCCGCCGCGACACAGCTTGGTGTCCCACGCGACGGACTACAGGTCGAGGGCGGCGTGGTCACGCACACGGAGAGTCAGCAGCGCATTCCGATCGGCGATCTGGTCGCCAAAGCGGCCGCGCTGCCGGTGCCGCAGGATCCGCCGATGCGTGACCCGATGCACTATCGCATCATCGGCACACCGCGCCGTCGCGTCGATGGCGATGCAATCGTGCACGGCAGGGCGACCTACGGCCTCGACGTGCGCGTGCCAGGGATGAAGTTCGCGGCGATCGCCATGCCGCCCGTCGCGGGCGCGTCGCACGTGAGCCACAACGCCGTCGCGGCGAAAGCGGTGCACGGCGTGCGCGATGTGATCAAGATTTCCGCCGGCGTGGCGGTCATCGCGGATTCGACGTGGGCCGCCTTCAAGGGCCGCGACGCGCTTGCCGTGGTTTGGAAGGACGGCGCGAATGGCCCGTTCGACAGTCAGGCGTATCGCGCGAAGCTGCGTGAGCGCACGAGGACGCCGGGCGACATGGAGGCGCGCAGTATCGGCGACGCGAGCGCGGCGCTTGCGGTCGCCCCACCATCGCAGCGACTGGACGCGGTCTATGAGTTTCCATTTCAGGCGCATGCCACGATGGAGCCGCAGAATTGCACCGCACGCGTCTCGGCCACTGGTTGTGAGCTATGGGTTGGCTCACAAAATCCCGCTGGCGTGCAGTCCGACGTCGCCAAAGCGCTGCAACTACCCGTCGAGAACGTCACGGTGAACATTCCGTTACTTGGTGGTGGATTCGGACGACGCATCCAGCAGACGCACGCCGTCGACGCCGCGTTGCTCGCGCAACGTGCCGGCGTTCCCGTGCAAGTGGTGTGGTCGCGCGCCGATGACTTTTCGCACGATCTCTATCAGCCGATGTTCGTGTCGCGACTCTCGGCGGCGCTGGGCCCGAACAACATGCCGATCGCCTGGCGGCATCGCGTCGCATCGTCGGCGGTGACCGGTTCGGACGGCGGCAAGGTCTCGATGGAAGCCGAGTCGCTCGGCGCGCGTGACGTACCGTACGCGATGCCGAATGTGCGTGTCGAGTACACGCATGTCCCGACGCCGATGACGATGGGATGGTGGCGCGCGGTGCTCTTCGTGCCAAACGTGTACGCGCGCGAATGCTTCATCGACGAACTCGCGACGAAGGCCGGGATCGACCCGATTGAGTATCGCATGCGCATGCTCGACGAGACGAGCCTGCGCGATCTGCAACCGAAAGACGCTGTCGCCGGCGCGCCGGGCGTGTTCAATGTCGACCGCCTGCGGCGCGTGCTGCACACCGTGGCGAACAAGTCCGGCTGGATGCTGAAGACACCGAAGGGCATCGGCCGCGGCGTCGCGTGTCTCTCGTACGACGACCGCTCGTATTGTGCGCAGGTCGCGGAAGTCGAAGTCGTCAGTGGTCGGGTAAAGGTGCGCAAGATCGTCACGGCGCTCGATGTCGGACGCGTGATCAATCCGCTCGGCATCACGGGACAGGTGGAGAGCGCTGTACTCTGGGGCGTGACGGCCGCGCTCCGCGGCGACATGCGGTTTGCGCGCGGTCGGGCATCACGTACGACGTTCGCCGAGTATCAGTTGGCCACGTTGACCGATACGCCCACGATCGAGACATATCTCATGTCGCCCGATTACCCACCGAGTGGCGCCGGTGAACCGCCGGTGCCAGCGGTGGCCCCGGCGATCATCAACGCGATCTACGCAGCGACCGGCAAGCGCTTGCGTTCGTTGCCGGTCGACTCGGCCGCATTGCTGGGCTGAGCGCGGATAGCCGAAAGCGCCACGGATCGATGTCCGGCATCGACGAACTCGCAAAGGCGGCGGCGCAGGCCCGGCGCGAGCGGCCGCACGTGCCGCTCGCGCTGGCCACGCTGTTTGCGGTTGACGGCTCGTCGTACCGGCAGCCGGGAGCGCGATTGTTGGTCGACGCCGAGGCGCGCGTGCTTGCAGGCGCGATCAGCGGCGGCTGTCTGGAAGGTGACGTCGCGGTACACGCGGAGGCGGTGTGCGCATCCGGTGTGCCGCGGTTGCTGACGTACGATTTGAGCGATGATCTGCAAACGATCTGGGGTTTTGGCACGATGTGCGACGGGGTCGCACATTTGTTCGTCGAACCGCTCGGCGATGGCGCGTGGCTGGAGGACGTACATCGCATGCGCCGCGCGCGTGTGCCTGGCATGCTCGTTACAATTCTCGATGACTCGGCGCAGGGCGGCACGCGCTTATTGGCGTCCTGCACCAACGCTGTGCGTGCATCGACACACGCGCTCGTCGAGGCAGCCACGGCCACCGCGTTTCCCGTGCATGGCTTTATCTCGCTCGACGAGCGCAGCGTGCGCTGTCTTGCCGATCCAGTCATTCCGCCAGTGTCGCTCGTGTTGATCGGCGCTGGCCGCGGGGCGGAGTCGTTCGCATCGATCGCACACACGTTAGGGTGGCACGTCGCGCTGATCGATCATCGGCCGTTCGTGTTGCAGTCGCTCTCGTTGCCCGATGCGGTCGTGCGGATCAGCGCGCGCGCGGGCGATGGCATCGCGCACCTGTCGCGGGACGAGCGCGTCGCGGTGGCGTTGCTGACGCACCAGTTCGAGATCGATAGCGAGTGGCTCGCGCAACTGCTGCCATTGGAGATTGGTTATGTGGGCGTGCTAGGTTCGCGGCATCGCGCCAACGAGTTGATGACGTCGTTGCGCGATGGTGGCCTGACGATCACGCCCCGCATGGAGCGCATGCTGCACGCGCCGATCGGGCTTGATCTTGGCGGTGAGTCGCCGGAGTCGATCGCACTCGCCTCGATCGCCGAGATCGAGGCCATCATGCACGCTCGGCCTGGCGGCTCACTGCGCGAGCGGCACAGTCCCATTCACACGCGCACGCCGACGCCGCACATCATTCCGTGAACGCGCACGCGCAGGACCGCCGTGTAGCCGGCGTCGTGCTCGCTGCGGGCGCCTCGCGTCGACTCGGGACGCCGAAGCAATTATTGACCGATGCGACTGGACGCGTGATGGTCGTGCGCGCGGCTGAGCAATTGCTTGAAGCGGGCTGTTCGCCGGTCGTGGTCATCACAGGAGCGGGTCACGAACCTATCGCGTCCGTGGTCAGTACGGCGCTCGGCGCGCGAGGGGTCTCGATCGGCGAAAACACCGAGTGGGCCGAGGGGGTGGGTTCGTCGATCCGCTGCGCCATTGCCCAGCTCGACGCGATGCTGGCGTCGATCGAATGTGACGCCGTACTGATCGCGGCGTGCGATATGCCCGGCGTCTCGACCTCACACCTGACGGATCTCGTGGCCGCGTGGCGGATCGGTCATGAACGGGTGGCGTCATCTTACGCTTCTGCAAATGACCGGCAGATTCGTGGTATCCCCGCGCTGTTTCCGCGGGCAGACTGGCCGGCACTTCGCGCATTGCACGGTGATCGCGGCGCGCGTGAGCTGTTCGAGCGCGCCGAGACCCGTTCGGTGGTACTCGACCACGGCGCATTTGATCTTGATACGCCGGCCGATGTCGAACGTTGGCGCACCGATCCCTCTCTCACACCTCTTCAGGACGGCCCGATGATTTCTTCCAACGCTGCAATCGCGCTCGCGGACCTTGACCATGAAGTGGCCAGCACGCGCACCGTGCTGAGCCAAATCCCGGTAGAGCATCTGGAGTACACGCCGCATCCGAAGTCGGGAACACTCGGCAAGCTCGCGTTTCATCTGATCGACATCATCGGCTTGGGCGCGATGGTACTCACGTCGAAAGACCTTGACTACCTAGCACCGCACCCCGCCGGACCGCCGAAGCCGACCACGGCCGAAGAATTCGTCGCGGCTTTCGATGAAAAGGTGGTCACGTTCAAGGCGTTGCTCGCGGACGCGACCGACGCGCAGCTCGGCGAACACTGGATCATGCGCGCCGGCGAGACCGTCTTTATGGACATGCCGCGACTGACCTGGCTGCGCGTGATGATCATCAACCACCTCGTGCACCATCGCGCGCAGCTGACGTTGTACTATCGCACGCTTGGGCTTCCGATGCCCGGCATGTATGGCCCCAGCGCGGACGAGATGTAGATGCCGCGTCGTCGATGGGATGCATGGAATATTGCGTGCGCGTCGTCGCTGTCGGTGAGCCTCTGGTGGCCAGGATCTCTCCGTGCGCAGAGCGCAGCCAGCAACGACGCGATCGCGTCGTCGGTCGCCGCATGGATTCACCTCGAGGCGCCACCGGGCAGTGAGTTGCATGATGTGCGCGTGCTCTCGGCGGTCATGTCTGGCTGGAAGAGCGACGCGTTCGGCAACTTGATCAAGCGCGTTGGAAGCGGCGCGCCGCGACGTGTCGTGGCATGCGCGATGGATGTGCCGACTTTCGTCGTCAGTCAGATCACGGCTGACGGTTTCGTTCGGTTGCATCGCACCGGCGTCGCGGCGCATCCGCTGTGGGATCAGTTCCACGAAGCGCAACAGGTGCATGTCCACACGGTGCGCGGCGATGTGACCGGCGTGGTCGCCATCGCGAACGGGCATTTTGCGCGACAGCATCGTGCGGATACGGCGATCGTCACGGTTGATCAATTGTGGGTCGATCTTGGCGTGGACACGCGCGCGCAGGCCGAGTCGCTGGGAGTGGCGCTGCTCGATCCGGTTGTCGCGGTGCGTCCAGTGTGGACGTACGAAGGATTCGCGGCCGGCCCGGCGGCTGGCGCACGCGCGGGTTGTGCGGCGGTGGCGAGTGCGGCGGAGTTGTTGAGCGCGGATTCGCTGAAGGCGGGCGCGGTGAGCGGCGAGACGATATTCGTGCTGTCAACACAGCGCAGTTTCGGCTGGGTGGGACTTGGCGCTGTCGTTGCTCGACTAGGTTCGATCGATCAATTGACACTACTGGACGAAGGCCGTGCGTCCGCGCGCACCACGACGACGATGATGGCCGCGTCGCGACTGGGCAACACGAAACGTGCGCTCGCGCGGGTGCTGCCATCAGCGCTCAAGCCTGACAGTGTGCAGGTGGTAACGCCGCGCGTGCGCTTTGCCGGATCGCTGGTTGAGTCGGTGCACGCCGACGAGGCGCGCGCGTTGCTCACGGCCGCCCTGTCAGCGGCTGGCAGTCGTGCGAGTGCGGCGCCATGGATCACGCCAGCGTTCGATACAACGACGCGTCGTGTCGCCCGCACGGATGCGTACGACGCGATCGATCGCACGTTCCTGTCGATTGCGGACCTGGCTGGCGTGCCTGGGCACGAATGGCGCGTGCGTGAGGCGATCACGTCGATGCTGCCGGCGTGGGCGAAGGCGCGTGCGGTGGTCGATACCGCTGGCAACCTCGTGATCGCGGCCGGACCGGACAGGGATTCCGTAGCGTACATCGCGCACATGGATGAAGTGAGCTTCGACGTCGAAACGATTCTGGCCGATGGACGCGTGTCGCTACGCCGCATGGGCGGACCGGTCGTGACGGCGTGGGAAGGTCAACCGGCAATGCTGCACTTTGACAAGGATGCGTCCGGTCGTGCGAGTGCGTCGCTGCGTGGCGTGTTCGTCCCGCGCGATTCGGCGCGCAGCAAGCCGCTGCCAGTCGTGACCGCGTGGTTCGGTGTGGATTCAGCCGGTCTTGCCGCACGTGGTGTGCGCGTCGGCTCGGCGGTCACCGCGTACAAGCACGCAACACGATTGGCGGGCACGCGACTGACGGGACGTGGCAGCGATGATCGTACGGGATCGACGGCGTTGCTGCATGCGATGCAGCGCATTGATCCGGCGACGCTGACGCACAAGGTCATCTTTGTGTTCAGTACGCGCGAAGAAGGCGGACTGCTGGGCGCGAGCGCGTTCGGCGCGGAGCACGGCCGGAATCTCAGGCGCGTGTACAGCATCGACACGTTCGTATCGTCAGACACGCCGCTCGAGCAACCGATGTTTGCGTTTCTGCCACTCGGGCGTGGCGCGGTGCTGCGTGGCCTAGACGATGCGGCGATTACGCCGCGGGCCGAACGCGAGCGCGTCTTGCGCATTGCGAAAGCCAATCACATCCCGGTGCAGGTTGGCACGACGCATGGCGGAACGGATGGATCGGCGGTAGCGCCCTTCGGTGGACCGAACGTCGGGCTGTCGTGGCCGGGGCGGTACTCGCACGCGCCGGGCGAGGTGCTCGATTTGCGCGATGTCGATGCGCTGGTACGGCTGATCGTGGCAACAGCGATGAGTAGGGAGTAGCGCGTAGGGAGTAGGGAGACAACGGCGAGTCGGGAGACAGTACAGGCGGGTGCGTCGGTCCAGCCGACGCACCCGCCTGCTGCGCGCGGCGGCGCTCGCTTAGCGAATCGTGTCGGCTGGGGAGCTTGGCGGCGCCATTGGCGGACCGTCCTGGGGACCATGCGGCCGACTGCCAGGTTGTATCATGCGGCCACGGTGACCCATGCCTTGGCCGCCGGGGCCCATGCCGCGCATCTCGCCGCGCATCTCGCCGCGCATTCGGCCCCGCATCTCGCCCCGCATCCGGCCTCGCATGTTCTGCTGGAACGCGTCGACTTTTGCCCGCTGCGCCGACGTGAGCACGTTTCGGACGTCCCGACGCGCCTTGAGATGCGCCAACTGCTGGTCCGTACGGAGCCGCGACATCTTATCGAACGCGGCGCGGGCCATTTCGAGATTCACATCGCCGCGCGTCGCATCCATGAGATCGGCTCGTGCGCGCATCATGTCAGCGGGGTTCACCTGCGGCATCGGTGCAGTCTGCAGCGCTTCAAGTCTCTTGACCTGATCATCCGTCAGCTCGAGCTGCTGACGCATGCGCAACAGGTTGCCGACCGGACCGCCGCCGCGGGGTCCGACCTGCTGGTCCATTGTGATTTGGCGCCGCGCGCCGGGACGAGGCGGTTGACCATCGAGATTCGCGGGCTGCGCTGAACGAGCGGGGCGCGGCGGCGTAGCAGGGCGTGTCTGCGCGACGGCGACGGCCGAGGTCATGGCAGTCACCAGCACGGCGAACGCGGTCGAATTGATTGCGCGCATTGGAGTGTCCCTTGAGGTGATCAGCGTTCGCCGAGTCAGGTATTGGCTTCAGCGTGTGCTTCGTTTACTGCGACGGCACGAACCGAATGACGTTAAGGTTGTAGCAGATGGTAGAAGTCTCGTGTCGCGTTCTGCTATGGTGTACCGCGCGAGTCGGCGTGTCGTTTGGTCCGAGTGTTCCCAACGTTGCGACCGGGATCCGCGTCTCGGGGTAGACGATGTTCGTTCCGTGATGCACTGTCGTCGAGCAACCCGTCTTTTTTCATCCCCTGCCCCGCCTCGTGACATCGGTCATCGACGCCATCGTCACGTTCTGCTTTAAGTTCCCGCTGCGCGTGTTTGCGCGCGGGGATTTGGTGTTCGCCCCCGTGGTGCCGGCGAGTGCGTTGGCGGCCACGGCGCTGATCGCGTCCCTCGTCGTCTTTGTGCTGTATGCGCGCGTGCGCACGCTGTCGATGCGCGATCGGATGGTGCTCGGTCTGCTGCGTGCGCTGGCTGTACTGTTGGTGATCGGGTGCCTGCTGCGCCCCGGCCTCGTGATTGCCTCAGCCGTTCCGCAGCGCAACGTCTTCGCGATGTTGCTCGACGACTCGCGTAGCATGCGCATTCATGATGTCGGGGACACGACGCGTCTCGCGCTGGTGCAGCGCGCGTTCAGCGACACGAGCGCGCTCTCGAAGAAACTCGGCGAGCGCTTTGCCCTGCGACGATTTCGCTTCGGCGCGGAGGCGTCGCCCTTGTCGAGCGCGCATGATCTCACCGGCGCGGGCACACGCTCCGATCTCGCCCGCGCACTGGACGACGTGCGCGAAGATCTGAATGGCCTGCCGTTGGCTGGAGTCGTTCTCGTATCCGACGGCGCGGACAACGGTGGCACGCGCTACGACGACGCACTGCTCGCGCTGCGCGCGCGCCGCATTCCTGTGTACACGGTCGGCGTCGGCCGCGAGCGCTTCGAGCGCGATCTCGCGATCGAGCACGTGCAGGCGCCACGTCGTGCACTGGTCGGCGCCAACATTGTCGTCGAGGCCGATGTCCGCGTACGCGGAATCGGTCGTGATGTGGCCACGATCGATGTTGAAGCCGACGGCCGCGTCGTCGCCACCGATTCCGTGAAGGCGCCATCGAGTGGCGATCTCGTGCATGTCCGCCTGCGTGTACCGTCGCTTACGGCTGGCGTTCATCGACTCGCGGTTCGTGCGAAGCCGTTGGCGCATGAGATCGTGAGCGAGAACAACGAGTGGCAGACCAGCATCGACGTGCGCGCCGGCCCAGACCGCGTGTTGTATATCGAAGGCGAACCGCGTCCGGAGTTTCCGTTCCTCCGTCGCGCGGTCGCGACCGACAGCGGCGTGCAGGTCGTGGGCCTGATGCGCAGCGCCGACAAGAAGTTTCTCCGACTGGGCGTGAAGGACAGCCTAGAGTTGTTGGGCGGGTTCCCGACCAGCCGCGAAGAACTCTTCGCCTACCGTGCAATCATTCTCGGCAGCATCGAAGCATCGTTCTTCACCGCCGATCAGCTGCGCATGATCGCTGATTTCGTCAGCACGCGCGGTGGTGGATTGCTCGTGCTGGGCGGACGTTCATCGCTGTCGGAAGGCGGCTTCGCCGATACGCCGCTCGCTGACGTGTTGCCACTGACGCTGACCCGCGGGACGCCAAACGAAGACGGCCCTGCGACGTCGCTCACCGTTCACCCGACGCGCGCCGGCGAGGCACTGCCGGCACTGCAGCTTCGCGCGACGACGATGGCGTCGCGTTCGAAGTGGGATTCACTGCCGGCGCTCACCTCAGTGAATCGCGCCGGCACCCTACGGGCTGGCGCCACCGTCTTGCTCGCGGGACAGGTCGACGGCGGCAAGATCGACATCCCCGTGCTGGCATGGCAGCGTTACGGTCGCGGGATGAGCGCGGTATTCGCGGTGCAGGACTCGTGGCTGTGGAAAATGGATGCGACGATCGCCGTCGACGATCAGACGCATCAGACGTTCTGGCGCCAGATGGTCCGGTGGCTGGTGGACGATGCGCCTGCGTCGTTTGAAGTGAGCGCGTCGCCGGGACGTGTGGCGCCGGGTGAGCCAGTGATGCTCCGCGCACAGCTCGCCGATCGGTTCTTCGCCGATATCAATGATGCGAACATCTCAGCCGCGATTACGCGGCCCAGCGGCACGACGACCACCGTGCCGCTGGAGTGGTCGCTGCGCGAGGATGGCTCTTACGCGGGGCGCTTCACAGCAACGGACTCCGGTCGATACACAATCGTCGCCACGGCGAAGCGCGGGACAGATTCGACACGGACTGCGACCGCGACGCTGCTGGTCGATGATCGCGGTGCGGACGTCGCGCACGCGGAACAGCGACCGGCGTTGCTTCGTCGCATCGCGCAGGAGACCGGTGGCCGCTATTACACGCTGGACGACGTCGCCAAGCTGGCCGATGACGCGATGTTCACAGAAAGCGGCGTCACGGTGCGCGAAGCCAACGATCTGTGGGACATGCCGATCGTCTTCGTGCTGCTCGCGCTGCTGCTCGGCGTCGAGTGGGGCTACCGACGCCGGCGGGGGCTGTCATGACGATCACCGGATTCGTGCGCGCTGGGATGCTGCTCGCCACAGCAGTAGCCGCGAGTGCGGCCCGCGTCGAGGCGCAGCGCACGCACGTGCTGGTCGTCTCGGGGTTGTCCGGCGATCCGGCGTTCAAGAAGTCGTTCGAACAGATCGTCGGCACCGTCACGCAGGCCGCGCGTGTCAAATGGGGTGTGACCGACTCGAGCATGATCGTGCTGATGGAAGACTCATTGCCGAATGCGTTGTCGAACGGCCGCTCGACACGTTTGGCCGTCGGTAACGCGTTCACCACGCTCAGCACCCGCATGAAGCCGGGTGATGTCTTTCTGGTGCTGTTGCTGGGGCATGGCAGCGGCGAAGGCGCGGGTTCGAAGGTGAATTTGCCGGGACCTGACGCCACCGCAGCGGAATACGCAACGTGGGTGAGCGGGTTTGCAAAGCAGTCGGTGGTCTTCGTCAATGCGGCCACCGGCAGCGGTGATTTTCTTTCGACGATGGCAGCGCCCGGACGTGTCGTGATCACGGCGACGCGCAGTGCGGTCGAGCGGAACGAGTCCATCTTCGCCGGCCTGTTCGCCAAGGCACTCGCGAGCGAGGAAGCGGACGACGACAAGGACGGTCGCGTCTCGGTGTTGGAGGCGTTCCGGTACGCGCAGCGCGAAGTCGCCAAAGTATACGACAGTTCCGGCCGCATGCAGACCGAGCATGCGCAGTTGAGCGACTCGACGCGCGCGACGACACTTTCGTTTGGCAAGACTCTCGTCAGCGCCGATCCGAGGGTTGCCGCCCTCATTGCGGAGCGACAGGCGCTCGAGTCCGGCGTGGCGGCGCTGCGCGCGAAGAAGCCGACGATGGACGAGGCAGCGTACGAAAAGGCGCTGGAGCGACTGTTGGTGGCAATCGCCGAGAAGACGCACGCGATTCGCGCCGCGGGGGGAAAGCCGTGATGCGACACAGGCCCGTAGCGATCCTGGCATTGATCTTCGCGTGTGCTCGGGGTGATGCGCGACTCGGTGCACAAACGGCGCCGCCGAGCGTCACAAGCGCCGTCACAAGCGCCGGCGCACGCTGGAGTACGCAGATTGCGCAGGCGGAAGCGGCGGCGCGTCGTGGAGACCGTCGTACCGCGTCGCAGCTCGCGTCGACGATCGTCGGCGAGTACATGCGTGGTGGCGTGCACAGCAGCGCCGACCATGTCCTCGCGGGGCGCGCATACGTACTGTTGTCGTCTGGCGACGCAAGCGCAGCGCGCGCAGCACTGTCGGCGTTCGATGCCGGCGCCCGTGATGTCAGCAATCTTGATGCGACCCGACGCGCGGGCGATCTGTTTTTGCAGAAGTACAACGCGCCGGATGCCCGACTGTCGTTCGAGTCTGTGCTCAAGCGTGCACCGAATGATGCCGACGCATTGCTCGGGCTCGCCCAGGTCGAAGATTTCGAGGGCAAGCCGACCGCTCTGGCGACGGCTCGGCGCGCACTCGCCGCGAATCCGCGACTCACCGGCGCGGTCGTCTTTGTCGCACGCATGTATCTCGAAGCGGAACAGTGGGACTCGGCGACGGTCGGCGCTCGTCGCGCCTTGTCGATCGACTCCACGGCGATGTCCGCGTGGTCGATCCTCGGTGCCACGGCCTGGCTGAGCGGCGACTCCGCGACGTTCCGCGCGGCGCGCACGTCCGCACTCGCGCTGCAGCCGAAGCCGTCGGAATTCTACGCCGAGCTGGCGGATGCGGCGGTGCATCAGCGCCGGTACACCGAAGCGATTCGTCTCGCCGAGCAGGCGGTGTCGTACGACAGCCTGTCGGTGAAAGCGTTGGGCACGCTGGGCACCAATCAGTTGCGGACCGGACACATGGCCGAAGGTCAGGCCACGCTCGATCGGGCGTTCAAACTCGATCCGTTCAACGTGTGGCACAAGAATACGTTGGATCTGCTCGACAAACTGAAGTCATTCCGCACGATTAGGCAGGGGCGCTTCGAAGTCGTCGCGCCGACGGAGGAGGCCGCGCTCCTATCGCTCTACATCGTGCCGCTGCTCGAGCGCGCCTTCGATTCGTTGCAGGTGCGCTACGGTTTCACACCGCCGACGCCGGTACGTCTCGAGTTCTATCGCTTTCACGCGGACTTTTCCGTGCGAAGTGTCGGCATGACCGGGCTGGGCGCGCTGGGCGTCAGCTTCGGCAGCCTGCTCGCGATGGATACGCCGAGTGCGCGCGAACGCGGCAGCTTCAACTGGGGCTCGACGGCATGGCATGAACTCACGCACGCGTTCACGCTTGGTGCATCGGCGCATCGCGTGCCACGCTGGATGTCCGAAGGAATGTCGGTGCTCGAGGAGCGTCGTGCGTTGCGTGGCTGGGGTGCGGATGCGAGCGTGCAGTACCTGGCCGCGTTGAATGCGGGACTGCTGCGGCCCATGAGCCAATTGACCGAAGGCTTCATGCGCCCGCGCTTTCCCGACGAGCTCCAGTTCAGCTACTATCAGGGCTCGTTGTTCTGCGAGATGGTCGAATCGCTGCATGGCGCGAAGGCATTGCCGGCTATGCTCGCGGGGTATCGCGACGGACTCGATACGCCCGCGGTCTTTCAGCGCGTACTTGGGTCGTCGGCGGATCACGTCGATAAGCAGTTCGATGCGTGGATGCGCGCGCGGTTTGCGGTGCCACTCACGGCGATTATGGCCGAGCGCACGGTGGCGTCGACGTTTCCAGGAGCAGACGCGCCGAGTGGCCGGGCGACGACGCCAGGCGCGATCAAGCCGGGGGGGGCGTTCATCGAGACGATGACGTCGGCGATCGAAGCGATGGCAGCGAAGCAGCGCGATTCATCGCGGGTTCGGCTGGAGCGCGCGCAGGCGCTGTTCCCTGAGTATGCGGGCGACGACAGTCCGGCGTGGTATCTCGCGGAACTGGCGCGCGATCGCGGCGACACGACCACCGCATTGAACCAGTTGTCGATCATCACGAGCCGCAACGAGACGGCGTGGACGCCGAATATGCTCGAGGCCGACATGCGGGAGCGTCGGCGCGATGCGGTCGGGGCGATAGCGGCGCTGCAGCGGCTGAACTGGATCTCGCCGTACGATAACGCGCTGCATGCGCGACTGGCGACACTGGCGGCAGCCAACGGAGATCATGTGGTGGCGGTACGGGAACGTCGGGCGATTGTCGCGAATCAGCCGGCCGATTTGCTGACCGCACGCTATGAGCTTGCGCGTGCACTCGCGGCGGCCGGTGAGTTCGCTGCGGCGCGGCGCGAAGTGTTGCAGGTGTTGGAGCAGGCGCCGTCGTTCGAGAAGGCGCAGGCGCTGCTGCTCGAACTGCGGGGTAAGGCCGATACGGGCGTGTTCCCGATGGAAGCCTCGAACGAAGCGTACACGATCGGTGTGCATTACATCATTGACGCGCTCACGCGCTGACGTACTCCGTCTCTCACCACCTGTTTTCTCATGACTGCTCCCGCGACTGAACTGGATCGGCTCGACGATGCCACCTTGGCCGATCGACTGCAAGGTACCGGTGATCGCATCACGCGCGAACTGCGCAAGGTGATCATCGGACAGGAACTGGTCGTCGAGCAGGCGCTGATCGCGCTCTTCGCGGGCGGGAACTGTCTGCTCGTCGGCGTACCCGGGTTGGCGAAGACCCTGCTGATCTCGACGCTGGCCCGCGCGCTGGATCTCAAGTTCTCGCGCATTCAGTTCACGCCTGATCTCATGCCGTCGGACGTCACGGGCACCGACGTCATTCAGGACGACCCGACGACGGGCCATCGACGATTGGCATTCATGCCCGGCCCCGTGTTCGCGAACGTGTTGCTGGCCGATGAAATCAATCGCACGCCACCCAAGACGCAGGCGGCGCTCCTCGAAGCCATGCAGGAACGGCGCGTGACGGTGCAGGGACGCACGTATGAGCTCGATCCCCCATTCTTCGTCTTCGCGACGCAGAACCCGATCGAACTTGAGGGTACGTATCCACTGCCGGAAGCGCAGCTGGATCGCTTCATGCTCGAAGTCATGCTCGACTATCTGCCGGAAGAAGACGAGGTCGCCGTCGTGCGCGCAACGACGTCGCTGCCGCCGGAGGCCGTGCAGTCGGTCGTGAGCAAAGCCGAAATTCTCGCGTACCAGCGCGTCGTGCGTCGGCTGCCGATCGCCGATGCGGTGACGCGCTACGCCGTCAAGCTGGTGCGCGCGACGCGTCCCGGCGATGGCGCGGCGGACTTCGTGAAGCAGTGGATTTCCTACGGCGCGTCGGTGCGCGCCGCGCAGGCGCTCGTGCTGGGAGCAAAGGCACGTGCGCTGCTGCAGGGGCGCGCGAGTGCGAGCTTCGACGACGTGAAGGCGTTGGCGCGACCGGTGCTGCGCCATCGAGTACTCATCAACTTTCAAGCGCAGTCCGAGAAGATGACCACGGATCAGCTGATCGCGCGGCTCGTCGAGTCCGTGCCGCTTCCCAAGTCCGGGATCTGATTGTGGCCGTTGCGCCAGCCGCGTTCCTCGAGCCGGCCATGCTCGCCCGGATCTCCGATCTGGCGCTGCTGGCGCGTACGGTCGTTGATGGATTCATGCATGGGTCGCATCGGTCGATGCGCAAAGGTTCGTCGCTCGACTTCGCGCAGCATCGGTCGTATCAGCCGGGCGACGACCTGCGACGCATCGACTGGCGCGTGTACGGGCGCACCGACCGGTTCTACATCAAGGAGTACGATGCCGACACCAACGCGAGTGTCGTCTTCGCGCTGGACCAGTCGGGGTCCATGGACTTCGGCAGCGGCGCCGTCACCAAGTTTGAGTATGCGCGATTCCTGACGGCATCGCTCGCATGGTTGTCGCAGCATCAGGGCGATCGCGTGGGACTCGCCACCTTTACCGGTGACCTGATCGACGTCGTGCCGCCATCGGTGCGACATCTGCAACTGATGCTGCACACGCTAGCGCGCGCGAAAGCCACGGGCGCGAGCCAGCTCGTTCCGGCGATCGAGAAAGTCGGCCTGCTCACGATGCGCGCCGGCATCATCGTGCTGATCACTGACTGCTACGAACGTGCCGACGCACTCGGCCGCGCGGTCGACGCGCTACGTGTGCGCGGACATGACGTCATTGTGTTTCATCTGGTCGACCCGGCCGAGCTCTCGCTGCCGGGCGACATGCCGGCGACGTTCGAAGACGCCGAGAGCGGCGTCTTGCTGCCGCTCAAGCCAGGTGAACTGCGCGCGAAGTATCAGGCGTTGCTGACCGCGCACCATGACGCGTTGACGCGCCGTATCGCGGCGGCGGGCGCTGATTACGTGCGCATCGACACCAGCGAGCCGCTCGATCGGGCGCTGCACGCCTATCTCGACTCGCGCCTGTCGCGCAGCCGGGTGCGGTAACGCATGGGACTCGGATTTCTCGTCCCCGCGTTTCTGGCGGGTATGGTCGCACTGGCCATTCCCCTACTCGTGCATTTGCGGCATCGCGACCAGGAGACGCCGTATCGGTTTCCATCGCTGATGTTTCTTGAGCAGGTGCCGATTCGTAGCTCGGCGCGGCAGCGCGTCACCGATTGGCCGCTACTACTGCTGCGCGCGCTCGCCGTTGCCCTGCTCGTGCTCGCCTTCGCGCGTCCCGTGTTCACCGAGCGCAATGCCTCCGCCACCGACACGCGCACCAAGGCCGTCGTCATCGCCATCGATCGTTCGCTGAGCATGAGCCACTCGGCCGTGTGGCCGGCCGCGCTCGATTCGGCACGCGCGATCGTGCGGGCACTGAGTGGCCGCGATCGTGTCGGCATCGTGTTCTTCGATGATGCCGCCGAGATCGCGCAGCGTTTGACCGATGACAAAGCGGCCGCGCTGGCGGTGATCGCGAGCGCGAAGCCCGTCATGCGAGGCACCCGCTTCGCGCCGGCAATCCGTTCGGCCCGCCAGATGCTGTTGGATGCGCCGTATGCCGCCGCACAGATTGTGCTCATATCGGACTTGCAGCGCGCCGGCGTCTCCGGTGTGGCGGCGCTCGACCTGCCGGCGAGCATGACGCTGCGCGCCATCGCCATCGCACCGCCGTCGCGCGCCAACAGCGCCGTGCGCGCCGTCGAGTCCCGTCGCATCACCGAAGACCGGCGGCCGATGCTCGCCGTGAAGGCGCGGGTGCTGTCGCATGAACTCGGCACGCCGCGCACGATCACGGCGACGCTGACACTGAGCGGGCGCGATGCCGCGACGCAGTCGGTGACGCTGGTGCCCGATGGCGAGACGGTGATCACCTTCGCGCCGGTGGCGGCGCCGGAAGGTGCCGTCGAGGGACGTGTGTCGCTCGAGGCGGATGCGCTCGCGGCAGACGATCGCTTCGCCTTCGTGGTGCCAAGCGAAGATGTGCTGCACGTCGCGCTTGTGCTCCCCGATGACATCGGCGGCGACGAAACGCTCTTTCTCGAGCGCGCTGTGGCGATCGGACGCGCACCGGAGATTCGGATCGATCGGGTGCGTGCAGCGGCGGTGACGACGACGCTGTTGCAGCAGCACGCGGTAGTGATGTACTGGGACGTCGTGCCGACGGATGCGTCGAACACCGCACTGGCGTCATTTGTCTCGAACGGTGGTGGCGTCGTGCTCTACGCCGGCCGACGTTCGGCGGCACGCGGAACACTCCCCTCGTTGCTGCCGGCCAAGATCACCGGCATGGCGGATCGCCTGATCGACCGCGGCGGCTCGCTGCGTGACCTGCGCTTCGACCACGCACTCTTCGCGCCGTTTCGCGAGACATCAGAAGCCTTCGCCGGTGTACGACTGCTGCGTTACGCGCGCGTCGATGCGCCGCGCGACGCGGATGTGATTGCGCGCTTCGACGACGGATTGCCGGCGATCATGGAACGACGCGTCGGCGCGGGTCGCGTGATCGCCCTTGCCGTGCCGCTCGACCTGCAGAACGGCGACTTGCCGCTGCAGCCAGCATTTCTGCCGTTCGTCCGTCAACTGCTGTTGCATACGTCCGGACGTGACGCGGTTCCACTCTGGCGTACCACGGCGGAAAGCTGGTCGCTACCCGATAGTCTCAAGAATCCCGTCGTGCGCACGCCAGATGGCACCCTGCTGCGACCGAGGGGCGATTCGCTCGGGCGTGCCGTGCCGCTCGCCGACGCGGGGTTGTACGCGGCGTTCGCCGGCAGCGCGACCGGCGCGCCGGAGGCGCTCGCCGCGGTCAATGTGCCGCCCGGTGAGTCGGATCTCACCCCGATCGATCCCAAGGAGCTGCTGCTCGGCGTGCATGAGTCCGCGCCGTCGGCCGCCGCATCCAACGCACCGCCGACGGCGGCCGAGCTCGAACGTCGCCAAAGCCCGTGGCGCGTAATTTTGATCATTGTCGCCCTCGCGCTCGTCGGCGAGACTGTTATGGCCACTCGCGGCTGGCGCGCTGTCGCCAGACGCACCCATCCGGTCACTCCGGATCCGGCGATGCCGGAGAGGAGCGCACGATGAGTCCTGATCGCCAACTGTTGACCACCCTTGCCGCACTGCGACGCCAATGGCGTCAGCGGGTGCTGCTCGAATCGCTCGTCTGGATCGTGGTCGCGATCATGCTCGCGGTGCTCGCGTCGATGGCGGTGGTGCGCATGTTCGGCGGACCGGACGCGGATGGCGCGCACGTACTCGTGGGCGCTCGACTCACCGGCTATGCGCTGATCATCGCGGCGATCGTGCGCGGATTGATCGTGCCGTTGCTGCGTCGGGCGAGTGATGAGCGTTTTGCGATGTATGTCGAAGAGCAGGCACCGGCGTTGCGGCAGGCGTTGCTGACGGCAGTTCAGGAAGCACACGTGCCGGAGGCCGATCGCGTGTCTCCGTCGTTGTCGGCACGTCTGATGACACGCGCGACGAGCGCCATCCGTCCTCTGCAGGTGCGCGCCTCGCTCGAGCGTCCGCGCATGATTCGCGCCGGACAGTGGCTCGTCGGGTTGGCGCTCGTCAGTGCATCGCTCTTCATGCTCGCACCGGCGTTCATCCGCGATGGGGCGCGTCTGCTGTTCGTCCCATGGAGCACGGCCGAAGCGGCGGTCCCGCGCCGGCTCGTCACCGTGAAGCCCGGCAACGCGTCGGTGCCTCGCGGCGGAGCGATGGAAATGCAGGCCGTCCTCGTCGGGTTCGCCGCGGACGGCGCCGAGCTGGTCTTCCGGAGCGATTCTGCCAGCGAGTGGACGCGCATTCCGATGAGCCGTGATGCGGATTCGACGGGATTTCGCGCGCGGCTCTTCGACCTGACGAAACCGACCGAGTATTTCGTCGAGTCAGCTGATGTGCGCTCGCCGACGTTCTCGCTGCGGATCACGGATTTGCCGGCGGTGTCGCACCTGTCGCTCGACCTGAGATTCCCTGCGTACAGCGGGCTCCCGGCTGAGCACATCGAGGATGGTGGGGACGTCGCGGCCATCATTGGGACGACGGTCGTCGTGCACGCGAAGATCACGCGCGCCGTGAAGGCCGGCCAACTGCATTTCGACGATGGTAGCGTGGTTCCGCTCATGGCGCAGGGCGATTCTGTGGTGACCGGCGCGTTCCCTGTGAAGCGCAGCGGGTTCTATCGCGTCGATCTGCAGACCATCGACGGCACGATGGTCGCCGGCGCCGTGCAGTATGTCGTAGACGCCATACCGGATCGTGCGCCGACGGTGCGCATCGAGGAGCCGGGGCGCGACACGAAGGTCACCAACACAGACGAGGTAACGATTGCGGTGCGCGCGAGCGACGACCTTGGTGTAGCCAAGATGGAGCTTCGTTACCGCGTGAACGGCGGGGAAGAGAAGCATGTAGCCATTCAGGACAGCACCACTCGACGCCCGCGCGATGCACGCGGCACGCACACGCTGTTTCTGGAAGAGTTGAATCTGACCCCCGGTGACTTGGTGACGTACTACGCCGTCGCGCGCGACGGTGCCGGTCATGAAGGCAGCAGCGATGTGTATTTCCTTGACGTGCGACCGTTCTCAAAGAACTACAAACAGGCGGAGCAGCAGGGTGGCGGCGGCGGTGGTGGCGACCCGCAGCCGGATTCACCCGACGGCTTCGTGCAGCGAGAAAAAGATGTCGTCGCGGGCACATTCAATTGGCTGCGTGACAGCAGCACGACGGCGGCGAAGAAGCGTCGCGAGGACATCACCACGCTGACCATCGCGCAGGGTCGTCTGCGCGAAGACGTGTCAGCGCTGGCCAAGCGCTTGGTCGATCGCGGCGTCGCAACGACCGACACGACATTCGCCAAGATTCAGAAGGAGCTGGAGACTGCATCGACGGAGATGAAATCCGCCGAAGAGCAGTTAGGCCGTGGATTGGGAGCGACGTCGCTGCCGTCTGAGCAGAAGGCCCTGCAGCACCTGCAGCGCGCCGAGGCGCTGTACCGCGATGTGCAGGTCCAGATGGGTGGCGGTGGTGGTGGCGGCGGCGGCGGCGGCGGCGCGCAGCAGCGCCCGGAAGAACTTGCTGACCTGTTCGAGCTACAGACCGACAAACTGCGCAATCAGTACGAAGCCGTGCAGCAGCAATCGTCGCAGCCGCAGGGACAGCGCGCCGTCGACGAGACGCTCGAACGGCTCAAGCAACTTGCCAACCGCCAACAGCAGGAAAACGAGCGGCTGCAAAAGATGGCTGAGGCGATGCGCCGGCGCCTGTCTCAGGACGGCGGCAGCAACGCCGGCGCGCAGCGCGAACTCGCCAGACAGGCCGACGAAGAGGCAAGGCGGCTCGAGCGTCTGTCGCGTGAGCAGAACAACCCTGAGTTGGCCGACGCGGCGCGCCAGATGCAGCAGGCGGCCGATGCGATGCGCCGCGCCGCAACCGGATCGGCGGCGCAGGGCAATCAGGCGCTCGAGGAGTTGAATCGAGCGACGCGCAAGCTCGAGGGTGCGCGCACGGATGCGACGAACTCCGGGATCCAAAAGCTCGCGCAGCAGGTCAAGGAGATGGAGGCCCGTCAGCAGGAGATCGCCGGCGACGTCGAGAAGGCGCAGGCCGCCGCTGGCGCGTCGCGCGACGAACAGATGCGTCAGCTCGTGGCTCGTAAAGACGCGCTCGCGAAAGATGTGGCGAAGCTCGAAGCCGACGCGGACAAGCTCTCGCGAGACGGCAAACGCGATCAGCCGAAGGCCGCGAGCAAGTTGGGGGACGCGGCTGAAGCCATTCGCGACTCACGACTGAGGGACAAAATCGAGTTCTCGAAAAACGTCATGCGCGGTGGTTCGGCTGAATATGCGAAGGCGTTCGAAGGACAGATCGGTGAAAACCTCAAAGACGTCGCCGATCGCGTGGGTGCGGCGGCGGGCTCGATGCAGGGCGAATCGGCCGCACGCGCGCAGGAGAAGGCCTTGGGCCAGACACGAGAGCTGGTGCAGAACCTCGAGGCGCTGAAGCAGCGTCTCGAGGGCGGTCAGCGCGCTGCACGCGGCAACACTGGCTCAACTCCACAACAGGGCGGCGCGCCGACGATGACAACCGGCGGCGGCATGCCGACCGGTGCTCCTACTGGAGGCTCGCGTGGCCAGCTCCCTGCCGGCGACATGCAGCAATTCACGCGCGAGTTCCGGCTGCGACGCGAAAACGCAGAAGCGCTGCGCAATCAGGTCGCGCAGCAGGGGCTCAACACGCGGGAACTCGATCGGGCGATCGACAACCTGCGGCAGCTCGAGAATTCGAAGGTCTTCAACGATCCGAAGGCGCTGTCTGCGCTGCAAAGCGGCATGATCGAAGGACTTAAGACTTTTGAGTTCGGCCTGTACCGTTCACTCGGACTGGGCAGCGACGGCCGTCCGGCATTGGGTGCCAATGCACCGGTGCCGGCGGAATATCGAGCCATGATCGAGGAGTACTATCGTAGCCTTGCCGCTACCGGTAACGGTTCGACCTCCACGGGGAAGAAAAAGCCGAACTGAGAAGTTCGCAGGGGCGCATACCGCCGAATTCAGAGATGCGCGCGTGGTTATTTTGTTCGGGATGCTCCCCGTCCTCGTGTTCGCCCTGATGCAGGCTGCCACTGGCAGTCAGAACGTGTCTGAGCCGGCGCCCGCGCCGAGTTCAGCCGCGGTTCGGATACATGGCGGCCGCTCTGGGCTGCTCGATGTCTCGCCGCCTCGTCTCGATGATCGCATCGTAATCGATGGGAAATTCGATGAGCCCGCCTGGCAACGTGCCAGTGTCCTGACTGGATTCTCGACGTACAACCCGGTCGATGGACGCGCTGCGCAGGACTCGACCGAGGTGCGCCTGTTCTATGCCGAAGACGCGCTGTACGTCGCGGTTCGCGCGTGGGCGCCAGCCGGCACGGTTCGCGCGACACTCGCCGAGCGCGATCGGATCCAGAACGACGACTGGATCGCGTTGCATCTGGACACCTTCAACGATCAACGTCGATCCTTCGTGTTCATCGTCAATCCGCTCGGGGTGCAAGCGGACGGTATGCGCAGCGAGCAGTCGGCCGGTCCGGGTGTGTCGAAAGCGGCAATGCAGGCCGTCGACCTTTCGCAGGACTACGTCTGGCAGTCGTCCGGGCATCTACTCGACGACGGCTATCAGGTTGAACTCCGGATTCCCTTCAAGTCGATTCGCTTCCAGCTCGGCAGCACGCAAGACTGGGGCATCCAGATCGTCAGGCAGACCCAGCGCAGTGGTTATCTCGACACGTGGACGCCGACGTCACGCGCCAACCAAAGCTTCTCGGCGCAAGAGGGTCACCTGCGCGGCCTGAGCGGCATGAAGCGCGGCCTCGTCCTCGATGTGACGCCGACCACGACGACGGCCACGTCGGGGTCGCCGACAGCCACCGGATGGCGCTACGGAACCAAAGGGGACGCGGGCGCCGATGTGCGATGGGGACTGAGTCCCAATCTGACACTGAACGCGACGGCGAATCCCGATTTCAGCCAGGTGGAGACGGATGTCGGCCAGATCCCGGGCGATGTACGGTTCGCAAATTTCTATCCCGAACTGCGCCCCTTCTTCGTGGAAGGCAGCGAGCAGTTCGACGCGCCGAACAAGTTGGTGAATACCCGCTCGATCGTGCAGCCCGTCGGCGCGATCAAGCTGACCGGAAAGCTCCCGCGCACCGACATCGGATTCCTGAGCGCGCTCGACGCGTTGACGAGCAGCGCCGACGGCAAATCACATCCTCTTTTCAATATCATCCGGCTGCGCCGGGACATTGGCGATCAGAGCACTGCGGGTCTCGTGTACACCGATCGGGTGGACGGCCCCCGGTACAATCGCGTGGGAGGGATCGACTCCCGGCTGCAGTTCGCCAACTACTACAGCGCGGAGTTTCGTCTGGCAGGTAGCGTGACGCACGACAGCACGACGCGCACTGGCAGTTGGTGGGAGGTGAATCAGGGGCGGTCCGGTCGCATGTACGGCAACCGATTTTCGCTGCAGGGTTATTCGCCAGACTTTGCAACGAAGTCCGGCTTCGTGCCGCGCGTCGATTTTGCAAAGGCACAGATCAACCAGCGACTGACCTTCTTCGGAACGCGCGGCGGCTGGTGGGATCAACGACAGCACTTCTTCACCGGTTCGACGCTCTGGACGTACGGCGGATTCGGGCGGCGCGAACGACCGCTGGAGACGAAGCTGCAACTCGACAACTCGCTCCAGATCCGTGGCGGGTGGAAAGTCAGCGTGACGCCCGACCTTCAGCTCGTCAGTTTCGATCCACGTCGGTACGCGAGCCTGTACGTACAGGCGCCCGACGGCGTCACGTTGACGCCGTTCAAGCCGGCGGGCGAACAGCGCACGAGCAGCGTCGTTCTCGGTCTCACGACGCCGCAATGGCGCATGATCGGGGCATCGATCACGGCGATCGGCGGCACGGAACCGGAGTTCTTCGAGACGAGCACGGTGCATCGGCGCGATGTGGAAGCCGGCATCGATGTCCGTCCGACACCGCAAGTGCGCATCGGAACACTGTTGCGGTATCAGCGCTTCACGCGCGATCGCGACGGCACGGCGTTTAGTTCGCAGATCGTCCCACGCATGCGACTCGAGTATCAGTTTTCCCGCGCGCTGTTCCTGCGATTCGTCGGGCAGCTGGAATCGCGCGAGCGTTCGGCGCTGCGCGACCCACGTACCGAGTTGCCGCTGATGACGAAGAACAGCGATGGCACGTTTGCGACGCTGGCCGCCAGGAAGTCACTGCTCGGCCGCGCAGACTGGCTGCTGTCATTCCTGCCGAGCCCTGGCACCGTGGTGTACGTCGGCTATGGCACTGCGCTCGATGCCACGGAAACGATGCGCCCTAGTGACGCACAGCGCACCAGCGACGGGGCCTTCGTGAAATTCAGCTATCTGTTCCGCGTGCAGGGAACGTCCACGAAGTAACGCCGGTTACGTCCCGCCGAACCACTCGTACCCGCGATCGCTCCAGTAGCCGCCGTTGCGCTCGCTCATGAATACGATCTTGGTCAGATACTTCGTGTTCTTGTAGCCCAGCTTGATCGGCGAATGGAGGCGTGCCGGCGCGCCCCACGCTGGCGACAGCGGCTTCCCGTCTTTCGCGACCACGATCATCGTCTGCGGATGCATCACGCTGTCGATGTCCCAACTTTCGTGATAGCCGTCGTCGAACGACTGAAAATCAACGACGCTCGCGCCGGTGTGTACGCCGGCCGACTTCATGATTTCGCGCATCGACACGCCAACGAACGTCGCCACCGCCGTCCAGCCTTCGACGCAGAAATGGTCAACCCGCTGCTCGGTGCGTGGCATCGCCATCAGATCTTTCAGCTGCAGCTTGAGCGGTCGATTGACCATGCCGCCGACGTCGAGCGCCCACTCGGACACCGTCCCGTCGTACATCGGCACCGTATCGGAGACGAAATACGACGGGAATCGGTCGCCCGCCGTCGCCGCGCTTGGTGATCCGTGATCCATGCGCGTATGCCGCAGCAACCACATCTCGATCGATTCGTTCTTGCGCGTCGCATACGCGAGCGCCTTCTCAGCACTGTCGGGTCCCGCCGAATCACAGGCGGCGAGCCAGGCTAACGCGAGCGTCGATGCGCTGGTCTTGAAAAATGCGCGACGATCGAGTCTCTGCACGGGCGACTGCTCGAGCCCGTCAATACCGCGATCCATCAAGGCGATCGCTTTGAGGCGAATCACACGCGAGGGCATCAGGTAGTCTCCGTCGACGGCAGCGGTGCCGTGGTCGCGACGACCGCAACCGCATCCGCCTTGGGCAGCAGTCCCTGAAACGGGCGGGCGTTGCGGGCGATCGGCGAGAGGCGATCGCTGTGTCCTCCGGTGATCATGCTGCGCAGACTGTAGGGATCCACACTGAATACCATGAACACGTGCACGACGCTGAGCAGGACGAGCACGACCATCGCGCTGAAGTGAATGAATCGTGCCCAGACGTAGCCCCCAAGCAGGCCGGTGAGCCAGCCGAGTGAGACCGGCTTCCAGATCGCGATCCCGGAGATCACGATGGCGGCACCGAGGAATGGCATGATGAAGTAGGCGCTCTTCTGCAGCGCATTGTGCTTGCCATGCGGCGGATGATCCTTGCGCGCATACAGATAGAACCGGATCATCTCGATCGCATCACGCAGATCGCCTTTGCGGGGAGCGAGATCGCGCCATTCGCCGTGCAGGTAGATGAACGCGACATACGTCAGGCCCGCAGCGACCAAGACCCACATCATCGCGAAGTGCCAGTGCCGTGCACCGCCCAGCCACGCTCCAAACGTGAGCCACGCGGGGATCGCTTTGTGTTCGAACGGATAGAGCGGAAACGTCTCGCCGATTCGCGCGAACGATGGATGCGCGTTAAAGATGCGCAGACCGCTGCCGACCATGATGGTCAATGCGACGGCGTTCACCCAGTGCGTCACCCGCACGATCCAATGATGTCGCGCAAGGTGTTTTTTTCGTTCCGTCATTCCGGCGCTCCAGAGTTACGCAGTTCGCCGGCGTCGGACAGCATCGATACCACACGAGCGCGCAAGGCGCCGATCGTATCGGACTCGGGTGCGCTCACCGTGAATCGTACGTCGCGCACGACGGCGAGGAATCGCCGCTCAAACTCGACGTGGGGAGGACATTTGCTGCAGGCGGCGAGATGCGCGTCGACCCCGGCCAGATCGACCGCCTCCAACTCGCCATCGAGATAATCCCACAGGCGTCGCACCGTCTGCTCGCAGTCGAACACGGGGACCTCGTCGCGCACGTCAACGGAACTACGCGTCATCGTTCACCTCGTGGTTCGTTCATCGGCAGCAGTCCGGCATCTCGGCCGAACTCCACCAGGGATTCCTGCAATTCGCGACGGGCGCGAAAGAGTCGCGACCGCACGGTGCCGATCGGCACCTGCATCACCTCGGCCGCCGTCGCGTAGTCATAGCCTTCGAGATCGACGAGCACGACCGCCGTCCGCAGGGCCACGGACAGGTTGTCCAGCGCGTTCGCGATCGCCGGAGCCAGATCAGGTCGATCGAACAGCGCCGCCTCACCCGACGAGACCAAGCGATTGTGCAGCCGAATCGCGTCGCGCGTCTCGTCAGTTGGATCGTCCGTTAACGACACCGGATCGCGCTCGCGGCGTTCCAGACCGCGAAGAAACGCGTGCTTGCAGATGGTGAACAGCCATCGCCGCATGTCCCCATCTGGTTGAAAGGTATGGCGACTCTGGAAGGCGCGCAGATACGTCTCCTGCACGAGGTCGTCCGCATCAGACTCCTCCCGCGCCAGCGACTTGGCAAACCGCGCGACGTGCTCCAAGCACGCCATGGCGGCGCCCTCAAAGTCCGTGGCTATCGTCCGACCGCGCTCGTCATCCATGCTGACACAGCTATCCCGCCCGCGCCGAAACAGTTCCGCGGCATTCCGTGACATTCCGTCCGATTTCGTGCGATTTCTTCGAATAACACCTCAAGTGATCGGAACGGTGGTCCGAACCTTCGTGTTAGACGTCGCCGAACCCGATGCCGGCTTCGACCGTCTGATGGATCCCCGTCAGCTACTATGCCGCTCGCTACCACGACCCGGATATTGGCCCCGTTTCTCGACCGTTTGACGGGCGAGGAGTTGGACGCAGTCCCCTACGGCGTCATCCAGCTGAATGCACAGGGGCTGGTGTTGTCGTTCAATCGCGCCGAGATCCTGAACTCGGGGTGGCGCGAAGGGCGTCCGATCGGCCGCGACTACTTCCGCGACATCGCCCCGTCGTCGACGGCGCCGGAGATCTTCGAACGCTTTGCGGACGCCTTCGCGCATCATCATTGCGACGACGTGTTCCGCTTCACGTTCACGCACTCGGACCTGCCGCGCACCGTGCAGATCCGGATGTACTACGCGGCACGCACGGACACCATCTGGATCTTCACCGCTCGCCCGGACGGATCGCCGATCGGCAGCGGTGAAGGCATCGACATCGACGCACCGCAGGAGCAGGCCAGAGTCGCGTAGCACGCCTGTGCGCCGGCAATTGCGTAGACAGCATGGCGGCGGCTTGTACATTGGAAGGTGAGCGTCTCACGCGCCTCCCTTCCTGATCGGTCCATGCCTCGCGTTCTGCCCGTTGGTCGCACCACCCGTTCCCACCGCGCACTTTTCTCCTCGGTCGCCGCGCTCGCACTGCTGGCCGGGCTCGCGCCCGCCGCGATGTGGGCGACCAAGCGACCCCTCCGCGCCAAGCCGGCTAAGCATCGCTTGATGCCGGCTCCGTCGACGGTCGCGTACGGCTACTACTGGTCCGAGGCCAAGCCCGCGTTGCGCATTCAGTCGGGCGACGAAGTCACGGTCGGCACGCTGCTCACGTCAACCCCGACACGCCTTGAAGGCGCGGGCGTCAAACCGGAAGACGTCGAGCAATCGCTGCGCGCCGTCGTCGACAGCGTGAAGGACAAGGGCCCCGGTGGACACATCCTGACGGGCCCGATCTTCGTCGCGGGGGCGGAACCCGGCGATGTGTTCGAGGTGCGCATCAAGAAGGTCGAGCTGGCGATTCCGTACGCGTACAACGCGTTCGGCAAGACGAGTGGTTTTATCCCGGAAGACTTCCCGTACGCGAAGATGCGCATCATCCCACTCGGTCGGAACGCAATGATTGCGCGGTTCGCGCCGGGCATCGATGTGCCAGTACATCCGTTCTTCGGCAGCATCGGTGTCGCCCCGCCGGCTTCGATCGGTCGCGTGAGCAGCGCGCCACCGAGCATCCACGCGGGCAATCTCGACAACAAGGAACTCGTCGCGGGTACGACACTGTACATCCCGGTGCATGTCGCCGGCGGTCTGCTTGAAGTCGGTGACGGTCACGCCGGCCAAGGCGATGGCGAGGTCGACATCACGGCACTCGAGACCTCGTTGATCGGCACGTTCGACATTATCGTCCGTAAGGAGATGAAGCTCACGTGGCCGCGCGGCGAAACGCCGACGCACTGGATCGCGATGGGCACCGACAAGGATCTCGTCACCGCGACCAAGACGGCGGTGCGCGAAGCGATCAGCATTCTTGTCACGGAGAAGGGGCTGTCGAAAGACGACGCCTACTGTTGGTCAGCGTGTCGTGCGATGTGCGCATCACGCAGCTCGTCGATGGCAATGTTGGGGCGCACGTGATGATCCCGAAAAACATCTTCACTCGGAAATAGCGCCATGCTGTCGTTGTTGGCACTCGTCGCCACGCTGCAGGTACCATCAGTCGATGCTCCGCCGATCGATTCCACCCACTGCTCGGCGGCGGCGCGTTTTCTGCGTGATACGCAGCATCTCGTGACCGCGATCGATACGGACACGATCGACGACTGGCGCACGCATCAACGGGTTGCCGGCTGCCGCATCACGTCGGCCGGCGGCACGAGCGTCAGCCTTCGCACGGAAGCGCCCAAACTCTACGAGCGGCTGCGCGCGGCCGGCTGGACGCGCACGCCCGTTCCGCGCGATGCGCCGAACGAGGGCGCGTTGCGTTTTCGGTGGCAGCGGTCGGACTGCCTGTTCAACATCAACGCGGAGGCGATGCTGAATACTGATGCCGAGATGCGCGTGAACGACGCGGTGGTGCTCAAAGCCGGCGAGACGCGCTATCAGGTATTCGTGATGTGCATGCCGGCGATGGCAGCGCCCGATCAGGCGAGATAGCGACGCGCCAGTTGCTCGAGGCGATCGTCGCCCTTTTTCTCAGCCTCGACGCGAATCGCTTCGACGTACGCACGCAGCTTTGGCTCGCCCCAGTAGTAGCCCGTGGCCCGCTCGGCCAACTGCGTCTCGTCCACGCGCGCGGCTTCGAGCAGCGCACGGGCGCACGCGCGATCGTAGTCCGGATCGGTTGCGTCTGGCAGGTCGTAGTTACGGCGGGGCATCTCCCCTTCCGCATCGTCTCTCAGAAATGCACGTGACATATCAGTCTCCCTTGTGATGGACCCCGCGTGATAGACTCCGCGAAACCCGCATGGTGAGGCGGTCGGAATGCAACCATCCACTGTGGAATATGAACCCGCAGACTCCATCCCGTCGGCCGCGCGGACATCTGGCCGTGATCGCGTTGTTCATCGTCCTGTTCCTGCACGCGGTGCTCGAGGCGACGCAGCGCGCGCAAGATCCGACGGGCGAGTTGGCCGTTCTGCTCTGGATGCAAGTGAGTGAGGCGCTGATTTGCCTGACGGTGCTTGTCGGTCTGCTCCGGCGTTCGCCGTGGCGGCCAATCGCGATCGTCGTGTTGGGGGGGTGTACTCAGCCGCGTTCGTCGTGGCGCTCGGCCCGGTACTCGGTCTGCCGCCGGCCGCGCGTTCGGGGTTGCTAGGTGGCGCCGCCGTGATACTCGCGCTCACAGCGTTGTGCTGGTGGTACGTGCGTCGCGATCGTAGCGTAGGCAACGACGTGAGTCTCTGAGCCCGAGCGCTGAACTGCATGTTACCGCAGAGGTCGCAGGGGTACGCTTGGGGCTGCGACGTTTTGTTGTTCCCTGCGCATCCCCGTGACCTCTGCGGTGAAAGTTTTTGAGGTTGCGGACTTGGCCATTATGGAGGACGTCGCATGAAAAGCCAGCCACGCGACCCGCTGCATGTGCACGCCGAGCGCTTTCTGCAGGCAGTGCGCGATGATCACGCGACGCAGGCGAAGTCCCTGCTCGACGCGCACCCGGAACTCGCACGCTACAGCGGACACACGGCAGCCGCCGTGGCCGACACGGACGCCCTTGCGGTATTCCTTCGTGCGGATCCGTCGAGTGCTCCGCGTCCAACCGATGACGGCACGGCCCCGCTGATTTACGCGGTGGTCGCTGACGTGAAGACCGCACTCGGCGTCAGCGAATCGGCGCGTGTCGAAGCTGTTCGTCTGCTGCTTGACGCCGGTGCTGACCCCAACGCGAGCGTATGCCCCAGCGGTTCGGAGATGGGCGTGCCGGCGCTGTACTTCCCATGCAATGCGGGTGACACGGCCGTGGCGCGACTGTTGCTCGAGCGCGGCGCGCAGCCGAACGACGGCGAGAGCGTCTTTCATGCCGCGCAGCGCAATCAACACGCATGTCTTGAGCTGCTGGTCGCACACGGCGCCGACTCGAGCGCACGGCACGCGTCGTTCGGCAACACGCCGCTCCATTTTCTGGCTGGCCATCGCGAGCAGAATACGCTCACTCCGACCGTCACGCTCGGCATGCAGTGGCTGCTCGAGCATGGTGCGCAGGTCGATGGGCCGCGCGCCGACGGTACCACGGCGTACGCGTTGGCGGTGCGCGCGGGAAACCTTGACGTCGCCGACTACCTGGCGAGCGTCGGCGCGGATGTCACTCCCGTGACGCCGCTGGATCGCTTGCTGGGTGCGTGCGAGTCCGGTGATGCGGCCGCTGCACATGCCCTTGACGCGGCGGCCCGGGTGCGCTCGCGTCGATGTCATCGGTCGATGCGCGGGCGTTAGGTATCGCCATCGGCGAGAACCGTGGGGACGCAGCGCGACTGATGATCGCCCTCGGCTGGCCGCTGACGACGGAAGGTGAGTGGGGCGGCACACCGTTGCACTGGGCGGCGTGGCACGGTCGAGTGCACATGACGCGGTGGCTGCTTGCGCATGGTGCGCCGGTCAATGTGCGCGACTCGTGGTATGGCAGTTCACCGATCGCGTGGGCCGCGCATGGGTCGACGAACTGTGATGACGGTGTTGATGACGACTACGTTACCATCGTTTCCCTACTGGTCGATGCGGGCGCGACGCGCGCGGAGTCGTACAATCAGTGGAACGAGTCGCCGGAGAGCATGGCGTCGCCGGCTGTGGTGCGGATGTTCGAGGCGCGACGGTTCGCAGTGTAGGCGGGTCGCGAGTTTCAACAGCATTTTTCACCACAGAGGACCCAGAGGCCTCAGCGGATTGCCGCGCCGAGCCCCTGTGCCCTCCGAGACCCCTGTGGTTGATTTTTTCATTGAGTCGCACAAGCGACGTCCACTCCCTTTTGCAAGCGATCCCACTATGCAGCTCGCCAGTGCTCGTCGGGCAGTTGTCGCTGTAACGACGACCCTCTTTCTGATCACCTCGCGCGCGCAGGCCCAGCGCACGATCGACCTCGACGCCGCGACGATCAGCGACCTCAATGCCGCCTTCGATGCAGGCACGCTGACATCAGAGCAGCTGGTGAAGCGCTACCTCGCGCGGATCGATGCGTTCGACGCGCACGGCCCACGCATTCACGCCGTGATTGCGCTTAACCCGAAGGCACTCGAGACGGCGCGGGCCCTCGACGTCGAACGCAAGGCGAAGGGCAAGCGCTCGGTTTTGCACGGCATTCCGTTCGTGCTCAAGGACAACTACGACACGAGCGATCTGCCGACGACGGGCGGCTCCGTGCTGCTCGAGGGTTACGTTCCCGCGCGCGACGCGGTGCTTGTGCAGAAGCTGCGCGATGCCGGCGCGATCGTGCTCGCCAAAGTGAACATGTCCGAGTTCGCGTCATCGGGCGCGTACAGTTCGCTCGGCGGACAGACGCTCAACCCGCACAACCTCGCGTACTCACCGAATGGATCATCAGGCGGTACCGGCGCGGCGATCGCGGCCGTCTTCGCGCAGTTCGGTCTTGGCACTGACACGGGCGGGTCCATTCGTGGCCCCGCGAGCGTGAATGGCATCGCCGCGCTCAAGCCGACGCATGGTCTGCTGTCGCGCACCGGGATCATTCCGCTCGCGTTGTCATTCGACACGGGCGGTCCGATGGCGCGCAATGTGACCGACGTGGCGATCGCGCTCGGGCTCATGACCGGTGTCGACTCGGCCGATAGCGCGACGGCCATGAGCGTCGGTCACGCTGAGCAAGACTATACGAAGTACCTGCAGCTCGGCGCGCTCAAGGGCGCGCGCATCGGGGTCGCGCGTGAGTTCATGGGCTTCGATGGCGATGTCGATTGGATCATGGAGTCGTCGCTTGCCGCCATGCGCCGAGCCGGTGCGACGATCGTCGACGTGCGCTTCCCCAAATGGATGATGGAGGCGAAGGGCGCGTGGTACACGGCCGTGCGCTTTCCCGAGTTCCCGGTGCAGATCGCCGAGTACTTGAAGGCGACACCGGCGAAGTATCCGAAGACGTTGGCCGAGATGATCGATCGGGCGCGCGCGATGCCGTCGCTTGGTGCGAACGGTGAGGCGCCGAATTCCTCGCGCTGGGCGAAGTTCGTCAACGAAAACGCGAGCGGCAGCGTGGACGACTATCGCTATCGCGCGGTGCACGATCACGCGATCCCGTTGATGCGCGATGTCGTCAACGGCATGTTGAAGGCGGATCGGCTTGACGCGATCGTGTATCCCACGCAGTCGGTCAAACCGGATCGTATCGACGCGCCCGAGAACAGCACCGCGCCCGACGCGACGAACATCGCGAACCTGACGGGGTTTCCGGACCTCATCGTGCCGGCCGGTTTCAGCGACAATCGGTTGCCGATCACGATTTCGTTTTTGGGCGCGGCGTGGAGTGAGGGTCGGCTCATCTCCCTCGGCTACAGCTTCGAGCAGATCACGAAGGCGCGGCGCCGGCCGGTGACGACGCCGGCGCTCGCTGGCGAGGCGGTTGTCGCCAGGTAGCCGAGTCTTTGAACGGCGTTTGACCGCGGAGGTCGCAGGGGGAACTGCGTTGTGTCGTCCCTGCGAACCCCTGCGCCCCCTGCGGTCCAATTGCAGTTCAGAAGGCGCCAAGTGCCCTGCCCTCGCCGAAAGCCGCCAAGCTCCGCACATTCGGGGATCCCCTTTCGGAGCCCCGTTCGTGCGCTTCCCCAGTCGCCGTATCCTCGCCGTCGCCCTCGCCGCAGTTCCCGCCGTCGCGACCGCCCAATCCAGCATCCAGAAACGCGACACCAACTGGGTGAATCGCAGCGCGAACCCCGTGCTGCAGGGATTCCGGTTTCGCTCTATCGGCCCCGCGTCGATGGGCGGTCGCATCGATGACATCGCGGTCTACGAGAAAGACCCGCGCATCATTTATGTGGGCTACGCGATGGGTGGTGTCTTCAAGAGCACCAACGCCGGCACCACGTTCGCGCCGATCTTCGATCACTACAGCAGTGCCAGCATCGGCGACATCGCCGTCGATCAATCGAATCCCGACGTCGTCTACGTCGGCACCGGTGAGCCGAACAACCGGCAGACGTCCTCGTTCGGCGACGGCATTTACAAGAGCACTGATGGCGGCAAGACCTTCACCAACATCGGTCTCAAGGAAACGCAGAGCATTGGGCGCATTGTTATCGACCCGCGCAACAGCAACACGGTGTATGTCGCGTCGCCGGGGCATCTGTTTGGCCCCAACACCGAACGTGGTGTCTTCAAGACCGCTGACGGTGGCAAGACGTGGAACAAGATCAAGTACGTCGACGAGAACACCGGCTTCACCGACATCGCGATGGACCCGTCTAACTCGAGCGTGCTCTACGCGGCGAGCTACCAGCGTCGTCGAACCGGCTGCTGCTTCAGCGGCGGTGGCCCGGGCAGCGCGCTCTGGAAGACCGAGAACGGCGGCAAATCGTGGGCCAAGCTCGCTGACGGCGGACTGCCGCCGGGCATGCTCGGCCGCATCGCGGTGGACGTGGCGCGCAGCAATCCGAACGTCGTCTACGCGCAGATCGAAACCGACGGCGCCGACTCGGCGGCCACCATTGCGAATGCCGCTGGCGCCGGCGGTGGATTCGGACGCGGTGGCTACGACTGGTGCAGCAATGCGGGCGCGCTCAAAGGATTCGGGGCCAACACCGCCGACAGCCTCAAGAAAGTCCCCGCACTCAGTCGCTATCGTTCCGGCGTCTATCGTTCGGAGAACAAAGGCAAGACATGGTCGCTGACGAGCAGCTGCAACGGGCGTCCGATGTACTTCAGCAACATCCGCATCGACCCCACCAACGACAAGACGCTGTTCATCGCGAACACGCGCGCGGCGAAATCGCTTGACGGCGGCAAGACGTTTGCTCCGATGGACAGTGGATTGGGCTTCGGCAACGAGACCGTCGACCAGCACGCGTTCTGGATCGATCCACGCGACCCCGATCACATCCTGCGCGGCGCCGACGCCGGCTTCGCGGTGACGTGGGATCAGGGCGCAACGTGGGAGTACGTGCACACCGTCGCCGCGGGGCTCGCGTATTGGGTCAGCGCTGACATGAGTCGGCCGTACAACGTGTATACGGGTCTGCAAGACAACGACAGCTGGGGGGGACCGAGTGGCAAGCGCAGTCGCAACGGCATTCGCGATCACGACTGGTTCCGCTTCGGCGGCGGCGACGGATTCCAGACCGCGGCTGATCCGACCAATCGTCACATCGTGTATTCGGAATCGCAGGACGGCAACACGCAGCGGACGGATCTGGGCACTGGTGTCGCGAAGAGCATTCGTCCCGTCGCGCCGCCGGCGCCTCCGGGTGCAGCCGCTCCGACGCCGGGCGCCTGCATCGATGGTCGAATCATCGCGACGCCGGCCGCCAGCGCAACGGCTGCCGCGGGCGTCGCGGGGGCGGGCGGTGGCGCAGCGTTCGGCGGTCGCGGAGGTGGCGCGGCGAACGTTATCAATGCGCAGCCAGGCGACACGTATCGCTTCAACTGGAACACGCCGTACTTGCTCTCGCCGCACGACCCCAGTGTCGTGTGGCTGGGCGGCAATCGCCTGTTCCGCAGCACGAATCAGGGCGACCTGTGGACGGCGAGCGCCGATCTCACGAAGCAGGTCGATCGCTGCACAATCGTCGTGATGGGTCTCGACGGCACCAAGCCGTGGATCGAAAAAAATGACGGCATGACGAACTACAGCACCATCATCAGCGTGAGCGAATCACCCGTGCTCGCGGGCGTTGTGTGGGCAGGCACGGACGATGGCAACCTGCAGATCAGTCGCGACAACGGCGCCACATTCACGGAAGTCGGCAAGAATATCGGTGGTCTGCCGAATGGTGCGTTGACGGGTGACAACCCGTATTGGATGTCGCGCATTGAAGCGTCGCACTTCGATGCGGCGACCGCGTACATCGCCATCGACGGCCATCGCAGCGATGATCTCAAGCCCTACGTGTTCGTGACGCGCGACTACGGCCGCACGTGGGCGAGCGTAAGTGGCGCGCTGCCGATTTCTGGCAACGTGCAGGTTATTCGCGAGGACCCGAAGAACGCGCATCTGTTGTACGCGGGCACCGAGTTCGGGTTGTTCCTGTCGATGGACGGCGGCAAGGCGTGGGAGCCGTTCATGACCGGCTATCCGACCGTGCGCACGGACGACATTCTCGTGCATCCGCGTGATGGAGATCTCATCATCGCGTCGCACGGTCGCAGTTTGTGGATCGCCGACGACATCACGCCGCTGCAGCAGTTTACGCCGGCCGTCGCGGCCGCCGATGCGACGCTGTTCGATGTGCGGACGACGGTCGCGTACGCGAATGACGTGCGGCTCGACGTGTACACCGGTGGCGACAAGCAGTTCGAAGGCGAGAATGTCGCGCGCGGTTCGGCGATCCATTTCTATCTCAAATCTGCGATGAGCGGCGACGCGAAGATTTCGATTGCCGACGCCACGGGTCGGAGCGTGTGCGAGTCGACCGTGAGGGCGACGGCGGGTATGCATCGCGTGCAGTGGGTGTTGGTGACGCCGATGCTTGCGGTGGCGGGCGTGCCGGGTGGAACTCCTCCGGGCGGTGGCGCATTTGCGCGGAGTGCTGGTGTCGGTGCCATTCCGCCTGGTGGCGCAGCGTCCTCGGCCACAGCGTCGACGCCAGTCGCGACGCCAGTCGCGACGCCAGCGCCGCAGGCCCAGTCCGCGCAGCCGCCCGACAACAGCTGCAGCGGTGCGACAGCTGCGCCTGGCGCTGGCGGGGGTGGCGGGCGCGGTGGTGGTGCCGCGAGCGCGACACCGGGTAGCTACGTGGTGAAGCTCAGCGTCGGCGGCAAGGACTATGTGAAGTCTGTCCAGGTGCTCGAAGATCGCTGGATGAACGAGCGGTAGCACCGCACTCGACGCGCGCTCGTCGGCGTTCCTGCGCAGCGACGCGATACCGTCGGCGCGAAGATGATGACGTAGGACCGTAGATGGCGTCGACATGATTCTTAGATGTCGACGCCATCTCTTTTGCAGTCCATGCGCGATCGGGCGGCCGTGATGCGCTACAGTCCGCGCACAACGCAGGCCTACACGCGCTGGGTGCGTGCATACGTGCGCTATCATGGTCTGCAGCATCCCCGGACATTGGGCGCCGACGCCGTACGTGCGTATCTGGTGTATCTCGCTCGAGCGCGACAGGTCGCGGCGTCGACGCAGAGTCAGGCGCTGGCCGCGCTGCAGTTTCTCTATCGCGAGATATTGGGCGAGCCGCTGACCGGTGTGACCGGCGTCGTGGTCGCCAAGACACCGCATCGGTTGCCGAATGTATTGAGCCGAGGGGACGTCGCCCGAGTGTTGGCGGCCATGTCCGGCGTTCCGCAGTTGATGGCGCGCTTGTTGTACGGATCTGGGCTGCGGTTGCAGGAGTGCTGTCAGTTGCGCATCAAAGATTTCGATCTCGAGCGAGGCGAGATTCGTGTGCGATGTGGGAAAGGCGGGCGCGATCGCGTGACAGTGCTGCCGCAGTCGCTGCGGGATCCCATCATGGCGCAGATGCAGGCCGTGAAACGACTACGGGCCGTGCGCGCCGTTGGCGACGGCGGCTACGTCGCGTTGGCGGGCGCGATGGATTGCAAGGCACCGCTGGCCGCGCGTCACCTCGCGTGGTGGTGGCTGTTCCCGGCCAGTCGCGAGTATTGGCATATCGCGAGTGCGCAGCGGCGCAC
The DNA here is from genome assembly GCA_031366985.1 of Gemmatimonadaceae bacterium. Classification (GTDB taxonomy): domain Bacteria; phylum Gemmatimonadota; class Gemmatimonadetes; order Gemmatimonadales; family Gemmatimonadaceae; genus Gemmatimonas. Next base: position 718 of record JANLPE010000015.1, on the reverse strand, counting down.
GCATCATCTCCACCCAACCGTGTTACAGCGTGCGGTGGCCGAGGCCGGTCAACGAGCCGAGCTCACCCATCGCGTCGGGTGCCACACCTTCCGTCACTCGTTTGCCACGCACCTGCTCGAGGCCGGCTACGACATCCGCACCGTGCAGGAGTAACGGGGCCACAAGGACGTGGCGACGACCATGCTGTACACGCACGTCCTCAACCGCGGTGGCCTTGGCGTTCGCAGCCCGCTCGACATCGATGTCTCGGCGCGCTGACTGGTACCCTCTCGCGCGCCTCTCTGCGGCGGATCGTCTTATGCAGCATAAAGCGCCGGATAAATCTTTCGTGATATAGCCCGTCGCGACCCACAACCTGAAGCGCTTCAGATGCTTGCGCCATTCAGCGCGTGGATTCAGGCCCGGATTCAACTGGTCGTCGCAACACCGACGGTTGAATGTGATGGCAGCAGTTCGTCCAGCGCGTCAGCAGGGGTGCGCCAGCCGAGGGTCTTCCGTGGCCGAGTGTTGAGCGTCAAGGCCACGGCGTTCAAGTCGTTCATGGTCAGGCGTTGAAAGTCCGTGCCCTTTGGAAAGTACGGTCGGAGCAGTCCGTTGGTGTTCTCGTTGGTGCCGCGCTGCCACGGACGGTGAGGATCGCAGAAGTAGATCGGCCGTCCCGAGTCGACGCGGAGTTGTGCGTGTTGCGCCCTCTCGGCACCGTGATCCCACGTGAGC
>JANLPE010000091.1:0-5905 GCA_031366985.1 Gemmatimonadaceae bacterium | reverse complement strand
TCACGGTGCCAGCCGCGATAGCTTTCGGGCATGACTGATACACGGTCGTTCGTCGATCAGCTGACACTCCCAGAAGCCGGGACGACACCGATCGATATTGGGCGTGATCCGCTGCCACCGCGCCTGCGTTCCGATTCGTCGCTCGCGGTGCAGGACATCACCGAGTGGTTCGGTGACACCAGTGGCGGAATTCGCACCTACTTGCTGCAGAAGGCGCAATATGTCGCCGCCAGGCCTTGGCTCCGGCAGGTGCTCACGGTGCCAGGCGCCCGTGATTCCATCACCGAGCAGGACGGCGTTCGCATGTATCGGCTGCAGGGTCCGCCGATTCCGCGCCAGAAACCGTATCGCTTTATGCTGGCGACGCGCAGTGTCTCGAAGATCGTGCGACACGAGCAGCCTGACATCATCGAGATCGGCAGCCCGTTCATCGTGCCATGGGTGGTGCGGCACGCGACGCGCGCGCTCGATGTCCCGCTCGTGTGTTTTTATCATTCGAATCTGCCGCGCCTGTTTGCGCCGCGGGCGCATCAATCGAATCGCGCGCGGCGTCTGGCGCAGCGCGTCGTGTATCGTGCGTCGTGGCGATACATGCGTCGGCTCGATCAGTTATTTCCGCTGACGATCGTCACGTCGGACTTTTCGGCGAACGATCTTGCGAACGAAGGGATCACGCGCATCGCGAAGGTGCCGCTTGGTGTGGATCTGGAGCGCTTTCATCCGTCGCGACGCGAGCTACAGGCGGAGACGCGCGCGCGATACGGCTTGCCTGGCGGACCGCTCGCCGGATTCGTCGGGCGATTCGCCAGTGAAAAGGAGCTGGGCGTCGTGCTCGACGGGTGGGCCGAGGTCGAACGACGCACGGGCGCACGACTCACGCTCGTTGGTGCGGGCCCGATGGAGCACGCGTTGCGGACGCATCCGTATGGCGCGCGTGTAACGTTCGTACCATTCCAGCCCGATCGCGACGCGCTTGCCGATTTGCTGGCCTCGTTTGACGTCTACATCGCGCCGGGACGCATCGAGACCTTCGGCCTCTCGTCGTTAGAAGCGCTCGCCAGCGGAACACCGGTGTTGTCGGCGAATGAAGGTGGTGTGACTGAGCAGGTCGAACGCAGCGGGGCCGGCCGCACGTTTGTCGCCGGCGATGCGCAATCGCTCGCAGCAGAGGCCGAGACACTGCTCGGCTCGAATCTGTCGATGCTTGGCGCGCGCGGTCGCGCGTACGCCGAGTCCGAGCATGCGTGGGATACGGTGTTCGATCGGCTCTTCGATGTGTACCGACGTGTGCTGCACGGCTGACCGGCAGGCGCGCGAGTGAGTGCCGCTGCTGGGGCGCGACGACCGGCGGGACTGCTCACCTCGATCCACGATGTCACGCCCGCACTCGATGCGTCGGTCCGCGTGCTCTGGGATCTGTGCCGCGCCAACGGGCTGACGCCGGCACTGCTTGTCGTTCCAGACTGGCATGGCGCATGGCCGATCGAGCGTCATGCGCTGTTCATGGACTGGGTTCGTGCGCGTGTGCGGGATGGTGCCGAGATCATCTTGCACGGCGAGCGCCACGATGAAGTGGGTTCGCCGCGTGCGATCGGCGACACGCTTCGCGCGATCGGGCGCACGGCGCGCGAGGGTGAGTTTCTCACGCTTGAGTACGACGCGGCGCGTGAGCGGATTGCACGCGGCCTCCTCCGGCTGCGTGACCAGCACCTCGAGCCGACCGGATTTGTTCCGCCGGCCTGGCTCGCGCGCGAGGCGACACACGACGTGGTGCGTGCATCCGGGCTCGCGTTCAGTGAAGATGCCGGATCAATACGACTGCATAAGAACGGAGAACGGCTCGAGGCCCCCGCATTGCGTTGGAGCGGGCGCGGCGCCGTGCGCGCCTGGGGATCACGCATCGTCGCGGATCACCGCTGGCGCACGCGCGCCGACACGCCACTGCTTCGACTCGCGTTGCATCCGCAGGATCTCGCGCACCCGGTGACCGCTGCATCGGTCATGCGTGACGTATCGCGTTGGGCGGCCGAACGGCCTTCACTGCGTTACGAGGCGCTGCAGTGAGCGAGTGTGTCGACGCGTCAGCGCTGCGACTCGCGCTATTCACGGACACCTATACGCCGCAGGTCAACGGTGTGGTCCGTACCTTGGAGCGTCTGATCGCCGCCGTGCACGAGCGCGGCGGTGCCGCGCGGGTGTTCACTGTCGATGATCCCGCGTCGACGCCGCTCGATCAGGTGCACCGCTATCCGAGCGTCTCGTTCTGGGCGTACAAGGAGCTGCGTCTTGCATGGCCAAGCCATGCTCGTGTCCGAGCGGAGTTGGCCGAGTTCGCGCCGACGCTCGTGCATGCGGCAACGGAGTTCGGGGTGGGACTGGCGGGTCTCAGCGCAGCGCGTGCCCTAGACGTCCCGTTCGTGTCATCGTATCACACGAATTTTACGTCGTACGCGCAATACTATCGGCTCGGTGCGCTTGCCCGTCCGGGATGGGCGTTTATGCGCTGGTTTCATAACAGCGGGCTTCGCACGTACTGCCCAACACAGGCCATCGTCGACGAGGTCTCGCGCGAAGGTTTCGAATGCTCGGCCGTATGGTCGCGCGGGGTGGACCGTGAGCGATACGCGCCGCGATATCGGTCGGACGCACTGCGCGAGCGGATCGGCGCGACGGACGATACGCTCGTCATCGCGTATGTCGGTCGACTGGCTGCGGAGAAAGGGCTTCGTGTGGGACTCGAGGCCGTACGCCGCGTGCACGACGCTCGGCCGGGTCGCGTGAAGTTCATCGCCGTCGGCGAGGGGCCGTTCGAGGCGGAGGTCCATCGCCTCGCACCTACCGGCAGTTGGTTGCCCGGAAAGCTCGTCGGTGACGCCCTCAGCGAAGCCTATGCCTCTGCTGACGTCTTTCTGTTTCCGAGTGTCACCGACACATTCGGCAACGTGTTGCTCGAGTCGATGGCGTCCGGTGTGCCGGTGGTGGGCGCCGATGTCGGACCGACGCGCGAACAGCTGCTCCCTGATCGTGGATGGTTGGTTCCGGCGGAGGATCCGCAGGCCTTCGCGGACGCGTTCATCGCGCTGATCGATGACCGCGCGCGGCTCACCGCAGCCGGTCATGCGTCGCTCGCGTTCGCGGCGTCGAAGAGCTGGCAGGTCGTCTGGGACACGCTGATCACCGACTATCTGCGCCTGCACCGCACGCGTCCGTGATGCGACGTCGCTGACGTACGCCCGCCGTCCGACGACGGCGTCACCGTCACACTCTAGGCACAGATGGTCAGATTGTGCGTGATTGGGGGAGTGCGGTGTGATGAGGCGCACCATGATGGCACGCTCCGCGCTGGTTATTGGCCGAGAAGCTGCCGACACTCAGCAATATGCTCCGTGTTCGCGTTCCGCTGACAATCGGCCTGCTGCTCGTGGTGAGTGGCAGTCTGGTCGCGTGTGGCGACGCCAGTCGCGAGGGCGTCACAGGAGTGGCACTCGAGGGTGGAAGAGCGGGTGCGGTTCGCTCCATCGTGCGGATCGATGACGCTGGCAGTCCGGCGCAGCCGATCGATGCGTGGATGGGCGATCGTGTTGAAGGGGCGGCGCGCGTCCGCGTCGTTGATGCTAACGGACAGGGCATTGCTGGCGTCGCGGTGCGATTCGTCATGGATTCGGACAGCGTCGCGCGTGATGGCGATGTCGCCACGTCGAGCGTTGTCGCGAGTGGCCCCGATGGCGTCGCCTCGGTCAGCGCGTTGGTGCTTCCGGCATCGGACACGGTCGTGCGCGCACATCGCCTGGTCGCGCGGATCGCCGATGGTAGTGGCGACGTCGTGACGTTCGTACTGCGTGCGTGGCGCGATCTGTCGCGCTTCGGTGGCTCAACGCCGATGGTGCTGGCTGCCCTGCCGATCGATCGACGCGCGGTGGCGGCGATTCTGCCGCTCGGCACCTTTAGCACCGACGACGCATTGCCCTCGCCGGATGCGCTGCTGATGCCGGCGTCGCTCGGACGATTCATGGTGCGTGCGCCGGCGGATGGACTAGTCACCGAGCTCGATACGGCCGGTGGATCCGTTACGATCCGCGTGCGTGATGCGGTCCGCGTGCGCATCGGTGGCGTGGAGGTGCAGCGCGCGCTGTGGGTTGGTCGTGTCGTGCACGCGGGCGACGTGATCGGCACCTTCGCACCCGGCACGAAACGCGACGGGCTCGCGGTGCGCGTGCTCGATGGTGCGACGCAACGCACCAACTGGATTCGCCCGGAGCGATACGGCGCGCGTCGCAACGCGACATTTTTTGCGCGTTATCTCGCAGACTCCGTGCGTTCTGACGTGTTCGCGCTGGTGCGTCGCGCGGCGCCGGATCTCGCTGGCCGTATCGACTACGATCGTGGCGGCCGGTTAGTCGGCACGTGGTTCGATGCATCGGTATCCGCTGGGGCGTCGACGAGTTCAAGCGCCAGCGCGGCGTCGGCGGCGACATATGCCGCGACTATGCCGTTGACTCCACAGATGACCGCGGCGCACGCCGCGGAGCTGGATCCTGCCGCAGCCGCCGCACCGCTGGCCCTGTCGTTTGTATACGACGCCGAGCGCCCTGGCCAGATCCGGGTGGCCATCGGCCGCGGGCTGGCACGCGCACTCGGTCTGCAGGGCGTCCGCGCGGTCGCGTGGGACGATGCGGATCCCGCCGAGGTCGATGTCGCGCGTGGTACCGTGCGGTATTACCTGTATGCGATCGACGACGAGGTGCGCATGGGTCGGGCGGAGCGCGTGCTACTGGTGCAGTTGGTGGATGCGACCACGCTCCGTGTGGAGCTCGTTTCGTCGACCGGTGGCGACACGGCCAGCTTCACGACGCGCGCGCAGGTCCTCGTGCGATAATTGATCGGGTCGGGCCGTTATTGCGCCGTGCCCTCTTGGTTTTTTCGGGACCCTGCTAAATTCCGCGGGTGCGGTGCTCTTTAGCCGTACGCTCCGATAGCTCAGTTGGTAGAGCAGCGGCCTTTTAAGCCGTAGGTCCTGGGTTCGAGTCCCAGTCGGGGCACTGCGTGGCGAACGCGCGTACCGTAGAAAGGTACCGACGGAGCGTACCGACGGAGCGTACCACTCCGGCACGCTGCGGTTCGAGTCGAAGCGGCGATCTGACGCGCACCGTATACTGCGTCGATGTATCCGTTCCTACACGTGGGTCCGTTCGTCGTGTCGAGTTTTTCCGCGACGATGCTGCTAGGGTTTCTCGTCGCCACCGGCGTTGGCGTTCGACAGGCGCGGTTCGTCGGTGTCCCGACGGTCATCGTGTGGCAGCTGTTGCCCTGGGCGGCGGCCGGCGGCGTGATCGGCGCGAAGCTGTACTCGCTGCTCGTTCAGTTGCCGCGGTTCCTGCGTGGAGACCTCGCGCTGTCGCAACTCGGCGAGGTCTGGTATGGAGGGCTCGCACTCGGCATTGTGGCGACCGCGTGGCGCTTTGCGCGTTCAGGCTATCCTATGCATTGGCTATTCGACTACGCCGGCGCACCGGTCGCCTTCGGACACATGATCGGTCGCGTCGGTTGCTTTCTCGTCGGTGACGACTACGGCATTCCAACAAGTGGGCCGCTCGGCGTGGTATTTCCTCACGGAACGCCGCCGACGACGGCCGCGAGTCTGCGTGCGCAGGGCGTGTTCGTGGCGCCGGGAACGCCCGCTGACTCGATCCTCGCGGTGTACCCGGTGCAGCTCTTCGAAGCGATCGCGTTGTTGTGCATCGGACTTTGGCTCTGGCGTCAGTCTCGCCGGGCGCACCGGCCGTTGGGTGTGCTTGCCCAGTACCTGCTGCTGTACGGCGGCTGGCGCTTCGCGATTGAATTCATCCGCGTGAAGGACGACCATTTATGGTTCGGGCTCACCAGTGCGCAGCTGGTGAGTCTGACA
>JANLPE010000047.1:0-14340 GCA_031366985.1 Gemmatimonadaceae bacterium | reverse complement strand
GCGATAACGCAACGACAACGACAACGACAATGACAATGACAACAGCAAAAAACGACTTTGCCGCGGAAACACGCGGATGCACTGCGCGGAAAAAACGCGGATACAACAAAAAATGATTTGTTGTATCCGCGTGGTTTCCTTGCTGATCCGCGCGTTTCCGCGGCACCATTGTTCGCTGCTGTTATTTGGCTTCGGGGCGGATCTTGCCGAAGGCGCCGGTGGCCTGACGTAGGGCGAGCATCGCGGACGCCTCGAGTTCGTATTCGAACTGGAGTACGCCGAACTTCTCGGCGTTATGCTGCGTCAAGTGGTGCGACGCTTTCTCGGCGATCGAATGTCGGCGCAGGTATTCGCGCGCGGCCAGCCAGAGCGTATTCGCCTTCTGGCGGATGTCGGCGTCGTCGGACGCCGGCAGCTTCGCGCAGCACTTCTCGAAGTCCCGCACGCACTCAGCCAACGCGAGATCGATCGTATCCACCATCGCGTGCGCGGCGGCCAATTCAGAGTTCGACACGCCGAGATCGTTGAGACGCGCTAAGCGCTCATGCTGACGGCACGTCTCCGCTGCTGTTCGGCCAAGTGCATCGGCCGCTGCAAGCGGACCGGTCGCGGTGGCGGTCGGTTCGTCCACGATTTTGACGGCAGCGCCAGCACGGGAAAGAGCCATGATACCCGGACACGAGGAGGGACCGACCGAAGCCGGGTGATCGAAAGCGCGCTACCCGTACGTAGTAGCACACCCGTGGGATGGGTGATCTAGTAAGGGTGAGGGCCCCCGCGGTAGTGGGGGGACGCAAGTGCATTCGTGATTGCACGCAAGTACACTTCCCGATGGCCCGCGTTGTCCACCCTCAACGGACTGCTCTCGTGACTGCCCATCGCTCCGAGTATGCCCATCTGCTGATCACCACGTCGGACGCCGGCGTGCGGACGGTTGCGCTCAATCGTCCCGATCGATTGAACGCCGTCAATCCTCGATTAGCCGAGGAACTGCCGCTCGCGATGCGCGAGGCGGCCGTCGATGACGCGGTCCGTGTGGTGGTGATCACCGGCAGTGGGCGTGGGTTCTGCGCGGGACTCGACCTGAGTGAGCCGGTGACCGTCAACGAGGGATCGTTGGCATCACGGACGGATCCGTATCATTGGGTCGGTCGATGGGTGCAGAGCATCACGTCGTGCGAGAAGCCGGTCATTGCGGCGATCAATGGGGTCGCCGCCGGTGCCGGGTTCGGTCTCGCGCTCGCGTGTGATCTTCGCCTCGTGCAGGCCGACGTGAAGTGCACGGCGGGATACGTGCGTCGGGGACTGTCGCCCGACGCCGGCGTGACGTGGATGCTGCCACGATTGATCGGCCATGCGCGCGCGATGGATATCCTCCTGACCGGACGCGATATGACGTCGGAGGAAGCGCTGCGTATCGGATTGGTGAGTGCGGTGCTGCCGGCGGAGACATTCGCGACGGCGGTCGCAGACTACGCGACGCAGCTGGCCGCGGGTCCGCCGCTCGCGTTCGCGCTGACCAAGCGGTTGATGCTCGCGAGCGCGGACGCGACGCTCGACGCGCAACTGCGCGAGGAGCTAGTGCACATCAAGACGTGTTTCGGGACGGGGGATGTGCGGGAGGCGATGAGGGCGTTTGCGGAGAAGCGGGTGCCGCGGTTTAACGGCAGCTGACGGCGAAGACTGCTAACGGCGACAACAGACCACTACGATATCGGCTAAACGATGTCGGAGATCGGATATCTGATTTCGTTTAGCCGATATCGTGGCTGTCGTCTGTCGTGGTGTGTCTGTTCCCTGGATTGAACCGCAGGCTCCCCGGCAAGGCATTCAGCAACGGCCCCAGCTCCGTCGCGCGATCGAGTGACGTCACGAACGTCAATCCGTCCAGCGCCACGACGAGCATCCCGGAGATGCCGTACACGACGATGCAGTGCCCCTCCGCGTGAATCACGTTGCCGGACGCATCGACACAGTGCACGTCACCCATGATGCCGTTGCCGGTATCATCGAGTTCACGCACACGACGCAGTGCGGCCCAGGTGCCCACATCGTCCCAGCCGAATTCGGCGGGCAACACGACGATCTGTTCGCTGCGTTCCAGCAGGCCGCGATCGATCGAGATCGAGGTAACTTCGGCCGCGAACTGCGGCAAATCACCGGTGTTCAGAAACGGAAATCCGCGCGACAGTTCGCGCGTGTGTTGCTCGAGTTCGTGCAGCACGACTTTGGCGCGCCAGACGAAGATGCCGCTGTTCCAGAGCGCGCCCCGGTCGATGAGCGTGTCGGCGAGCGCGGCGGCAGGCTTTTCGACAAAATACTCGACGTGGCAGGCGCCGTTTTCCGCGCGTGACACGAACGGATCGATCGGCGCACCGGGCTGCAGATATCCGAAGCCGGTCTCGCACCGTGTCGGTCGGACGCCAATCGCCACCAGTACGGGATCCGCGCTGGCGATCGAAGCGGCGCGACGCACCGTGTGGCGAAACGCTTCGGGAAAGGCCACCGTCAGATCGGCGTGCAGCGCGCAGAAGACCGTATCGGGCCCGCCCCGTCGCGAGACCTCCATCGCGCCCCACGCAAGGGCGGCGGCGGTGCCGAGTGGGCGCGGTTCGACCAGCATGTTGGTGCGCGGAATCTCCGGAATCGCCTCGTACAGTGCATCGGCGATGTCGGCGCTGGTGACGACCAGGACGCGTTCTGGCGGAATCATCGGCGCCAGACGCTGGATCGTGTCCGCAATCAGCGGCCGCTCGTTGACGAGCGCGAGCACTTGTTTGGGTCGTCGGGTCGTGCTCAACGGCCAGAAGCGCGTGCCGATGCCACCGGCGAACACCACCGCCCAGAGCCCCTGCGTCGTATCGATGAGCGGAGCAACTTCGGGCTCGTCGAGCGTCAACTCGCTGACGAGAGGTTCCTCGAGCAGCATTGGCAGGGCGGGAGGTCCGGCATGTCGAGGATCTGTCATCGCGACCACTGACTGGAGGAGTGAGGCGTTGTTCGATTGGCGCGCACGGGGCCCCGACCCGCAACATATCTTTGAGCGGGCGACGCGTCATCTCCACCGACGCCGCGGATCGTGCGAAAGTCGCTCCGTGTGCGCTCGAAACGGTTTTCCTCTGGACAGAAATGCTGATCCTGCACGTAACCAATGGCGATAGTGCCGCGCAGGGGCTGTCCCGCTCGGGGCTCCCGGGCGACGTCCTCGCGTGGCGCGATGTGTTGCATGACGGTCCGGTGCCACCGGATCGTGATCGGACGGCGTTCTGGCGTACGCGCGCGGCGTTTCTCGCCGATCGGCGGTGGACGGCCGAACTCGAAGTCGTAGACGATTTCTCAGCCCGTGATGCGCGATTGGATGATCCGTCGTCGGACGACGCGATCGTGTTGTGGTTCGAGCCCGACGTCTACGATCAGCTGCAGCTGATTCAAGTCCTTGCACGCATGGCGGATCGTGATCCGGCCGCTCGGCCGCAGCTCTTCATTGCGCCAGCAGATCTGATGTTCGGGACGTTGGCGCCGGAAAAGTTCAAGGCGCTGTACGACGTGCGTCGCACGATCACCGAGAGCGACCTCGCGATCGGACGCCGCGCGTGGGATGCATACACGTCAGACTCCCCGGACGCGCTGATGACGCTCGTCGATGCACTCAGTCGCGAGGTGTCCGGGCGCACGTACACGAGCGACGATGCCGTGCGGCTGCCACATCTCGCGGCCGCCTTGCGCCGCATGCTCGAGGAGTATCCGGACGCGGACACCGGGCTGTCACGCAGCGAACGACAGATTTGCGAAGCGCTGGCCCCGGGTGCGACGACGCTGGCGAAGCTCTACAAGGCGTCGCATCATGCGAGCGAGTCGTGGATCTGGCTCGGTGACTGGAGCTTCGCGTGGTATGTCGAACGCTTGAGCGACGGCACCTATCCGCTCATCAGTCACACCAATGGCACGCGTGTGATCGCCGTTGGGCCGACGGGCGACGCCAAGATGTTCTGGGATCGCCAGGTGATGCTGACCCCGTACGGCTCGGACGTGGTCAGGGCGAAGGCGAACACGATCGACCGGAACGGCATCGATCGGTGGATCGGCGGCGCGCATCTGACGACCGCGCGGCACTGGCGATGGGACGGACGAATGCAGAAACCGGTGTTCAGGGGCTAGCGACGTCGAGGTCGGAGTCGTCCTCCGTGAGTAGCTGCCGGTCCGCGGTCTCGTAGATTACCGCATGCCTCTTGACCACTTTCACGCATCTGGCTCACAGCGTGCCATCCCGGATGCGGAGCAGTTGCTCGTGCAGCTCGACGCGGCGCTCGAGTCGGACACGACACTGGAAGCCGCCCAGCCGATCCTCGCGCTCGCGGCACAGTATCTGACCGAGACGCGACTCGGCGAAGGCCCTGTGTCGACGTGGCACAGCGCGCAGACGATCGCGGATCGGCTCGAGGCCGAAATGCCGCGACGCGGTCGCTCGATGGCGGAGGTAGCGAAGCGCCTGAGCACCATGCTGCTCGAGGACATCAATCGCCTCGCGCATCCGATGTACATCGGGCATCAAGTGTCCGCGCCACTGCCGGCGGCGGTCTGGACCGATGCGCTGATCAGCGCACTCAATCAGTCACTCGCGGTGCGCGAGATGTCACCGTCGTTTACGCCACTGGAACATCAGGTCATCGCGTGGCTGACGGACCTCATCGGCTGGGACGATCACGCCGGTGGCACGATGACATCCGGCGGGACGGAAGCCACGTTCACGGCGCTGCTGGCCGCGCGCACGCGCGCGATCCCCAACGTCTGGACCCACGGCATTCCGGCGCACGCGCCGGTGCTGGTGTGTGGCGAACACACGCACTATGCCGTCGCGCGCGCGGCGGGTGAGTTGGGGCTGGGGCTGCATCGCGTGATCACGATCCCCTCGCGCGATCATCGCATGGACGTGGCCGCCCTCAAAGTCAAATTGAAGCAGCTCCATGACGGTCGCATCGCGGTGATGGCGGTGGTGGCGACGTCAGGGTGCACGGCGACGGGCAGCTTCGACGATCTGAACGCGATCGCCGACGCCTGTCATGAGTTCCGGGATGCGCACGGGGACCTTTGGCTGCATGTCGATGCGGCGCATGGCGGCGCGGCGATGATGTCGACGGAACATCGCCACCGCGTCGCGGGCATCGAACGCGCACGATCCATTGCGTGGGACCCACACAAGACGCTGCTGCTGCCACTCGCCGCCGGGATCCTGCTGGTTCGGGAGGAGAAGGATCTCAATGCGGCATTCAATCAGCAGGCGCCGTATCTGTTCAACTCCACCGAGGACGCGCGCGCGTGGGACACGGGACCGCGCAGCTTTCAGTGCTCGCGTCGCGCGGATGTGCTCAAGCTGTACGTCGCATTCGAACGCTATGGGGCGGACGCACTCGCCGCATTGTACGATCGACTGTGCCGCGTGACACGCGCGTTGCACGACATACTGGTCTCGCATGAAGACTTCACGCCGCTCCATGAGCCGGAGTCGAACATGTTATGCTTTGCATGGACGCCGAAGGGCGTGCCGGAGGCGAAGCGTGATGAGTTCACGGACCTGCTGCGCGAGCGGTACAACCGGTCGGGGCGCGGCTGGATCACGGTCACGACGCTCGGGAAGCATCGGGTGCTGCGCATCACGGTGATGAATGCACGCACACGTGAGGAACATGTCGCGAAGCTGGTCGACGGGCTCGTAGCCGAGGGGAAGGCGGTGCTGGCGCACGCCGGGTACTGAGACACGAGTAGAAAGTCTGGAGAAACGACTGAGACGAGCGCAGAAGTTTGTGGGTATGCATCTGGATTGCGGCGACGCGCGTATCGTCATCTGCCTCGGCGCAGATGACTACCGACGTCGGTGGCAGCGCGATGTATCCGATGAAGGACATCGTTGACAATGCCGTAAATTCCAAGGATCACACGACGCTCGTCGCGGCGGTGAAGGCGGCGGGATTGGTCGAAACGCTCAAGAGCAAAGGTCCGTTTACGGTCTTCGCACCGGTGAACAATGCATTCGCTGCGCTGCCGACCGGCACGGTCGAGACGCTGATCAAGGCCGGACACGGCGCGGCGACGCTCAAGACGGTCGCCGGCGGTGCACTCACTGCGAGGATGAACGGCCCGCACAACATCATCATCATCGATGCGACGGGCCAGACGGCGAACATCAGCACGTATGATGTGCGTCAGTCAAACGGTGTGATCCACGTCGTGGATCGCGTGCTGCTGCCGGGGATGTAACGCCAACCACGCAGGCGGCGGTCGTTCGGCGCTCACAACGCCTTCTTGACCGCCGCCTCGACGTTCTGTGCCCCACCGACACCCGTATAGACCACCTTGCCGGTTTTGTCGAGCACCACGACGTAGCTCGTCGCCGGCGCATCGTAGGCGGCACTGACGATGCCCTTGCGATCGTAGAGCAGATCACCTGGCAAGGCGTTGATCTTCTGCCAAGCCTTTACGCGATCGAGCGATTGATTGATCGAGACCGCGACGGTGATGAACTTCGCGGTTCCAGCATACTTCTTCATCGCAGCGCGCATCGACGGTTCCATCTCTTTGCAGTTACCGCACCACGTCGCCCAGAACTCGAGCACCACCGGCCCTTTGCCCAGATAGCTCGTCAGGTCGACGATCTTGCCGTCGAGCGTTTCCATCGGGCCGCCGGGGCCTTTCTCGCCGAGTGCGATGCCGGTGTCCTGGGCGAAGAGCGAGGTCGCGGACAGGGCAACGGCGACGAGGGCGAGGCGGATGCGAGAGCGCATAAGTACCGAGTAGGGGGTCGCGAGACTCAGAAGTAGACCTGGCCCATTTTCACCAGGTAATACTCGGCCATGCCGAGCATGAGGAAGGCGAAGCCTTTTTTGACCCAGACCATCCACATGCCGGCGCGCGGCAGGCGTGACAATGCGCCCGAACTCATACCCACGATCACGAGCAAGGTGCACATGCCCAGCGAGAACGTGAACAGGTAGGCGAAGCCCAGCGCGGCGCTGCCGGTCGTCGAGACCCAGGTGAGCACCGCGGCCATCACTGGCGCACTGCATGGCGCGGCGACTAGGCCAGAGGCCGCGCCCATGACGAAGGCGCCGGCGATCCGACCGCCGGTGCCGGCGTTCGCGGCGCGTTGCAGAATGGCGGACGGGACGCGGACCGGGAGCACGTCCAGCATCGAGAGCGCGGCCAGCAGCAGCAGGTTCGCCATCGTGAAGTACGCCCACGGGTTCGCGCTGACGGTGCCGAACATCGTGCCGGTGAGGCCGGCCAGCAGGCCGAGGCCCGCGTAGACGGTCGCCAGTCCCATGACGTACGTCAGTGACAGTCCCAGTGGGCGCCACTTGGACGCGATGACGGTTCCCGCCTGTTCCGCGGCCGATTGTCCGCCGACGATCGCGGCGGTGATCGGGATCATCGGATATACGCACGGGGTCAGCGACGTCAGCACGCCCGCGCCAAAGAGCAGCGGCAGGGCGGCGAGCGGATTCCCGGACAGTTGGGCGGCGACGTCTTGCATAAGACCCGAAAGGTAAACCGCGGGCCTAGCGCAGAAAGTCCGGGAGCCACGGTTCGATCCGCGCCCGCTGCGCGGCCGTCAGATGTCGCACGCCCTGCACGAGCCCCACGCACTCGAGCCGACCGCACCGACAGGTGAACGGCTCGGCCATGTCGTATTCGGTGGTGTTGTAATCGAACGTCACATCGTCGCCGATGGCGATGTCGCGCAGCGCGAATACGGCGCGATCGCGGATGACGGTGTTGGGCACACAATCGTGGTTCATGAAACGCCAGTAGAACCGCGCAACGATCGCCTCGTCGCTGAGCCCGTCGCCCTGATCGAGATGCATCGTGCGAGAGATCTGCACCGAGTAGCGCGTGGGCACTGGTGTCTCGCGGCCATCGAGGTCGTAGAGGCGGGTGCCCGATGGAACGTCGCGCACGGCGACCAGTCGCCGCTCATCGGGGGCGACCATGACGCCGACCAGCGGCGACTCGGTAACGAGGATCATGCCATGAATGGACGATGTGTATGGCGCGTTGTCAAACGATTATGCATTGGGGCGGCGGTGGTAGCTTTCGTTAGTCGTTGATCTATCTTTTACCTAGTGAACGAATCCTCATGAAGCTCCTCGTGGACCTGTGGCATTTCTTACGGTTTCGCCGTCGGCTCTGGCTGTTTCCGATCATGTTCGTGATGCTCCTCGTGGGCAGCATTCTGGTATTCTCCCAAGGTTCGGCGCTCGCGCCCTTCATCTACCCGTTCTTTTGAACTGCGGTCGTATGCCGGTGTGGAGTGAGGGCGTTTCGACGCGATGACCGCCTCACGTCGTCGCGTACCGTACGGCCTGTCGATGGTTGGTACGGGGATGCTGCTCGCCCCGCTGGCGGGCGGCTCGATCGTGGGGATCATTCGGGACCGAGCGCTCTGGCAGGTCGCAGCGATGATTGGCGGCTGCACCCTGCTGCTGATTGCGGCACTGTACGACGACATCGTGACCCGCGCGCCGAAATTGCGCGCCAGCGGACGTATCGCAGTGGCCGCCTACGCGTTGCTGGTGAGTCTTCTGCTCCTCGACACGGCGGCGCAGCGCGTCGAACGCCGACAGGCGCGCACTCCCGTGTCGGAAGTCGTCACGCAGCTGAGCGGCGCACTGATTCCCGATCCCGTGCTGGAGAGGCGCGCGCTGCCCAACACGTTCGGCGCGGACGCGAGCGGCTTTCGCAACGCCGCAGTCCTTGGGACGACGGACCTGGTCGCCATCGGCGATTCACAGACGTGGGGGAAGAACGCCCGCGCGTCGGAGACGTGGCCGTCAGTCCTGGCGGGGCTTTCGGGACGCCGCGTCTACAGCATGGCGACCAGCGGTTACGGTCCAGCACAGTACTGGTCGCTCACTCCGCAGGCGCTGACGTACGAACCTGAAACGATCATAGTCGGTCTCTACCTCGGCAACGATCTCTGGGATGCGTATCACATCGTGTACACGATTCCGGCCTTCGCGCGCTTTCGTCTCGCACCGCCTGCCTCCGAGTTCCAGCGCGATCCGTCGGTTGCGGCATCGCTCGCAATTGTAGCCGGCATCGACGCGCACCGGAGCCGGTGGCCGCGTGCGCAGCGCGTGATTCGGACGTTTGCACTCGGTCGCCTACTGCTCGGTGCACCAGCGTCCTATGCCGCCGCCGATCGCGCATGGGCCAGCGACGAGCCGGCGTTGGGAGCGGTGGCCGGTCAAGGTGCCGCGACGACAGTGCTGACGCCCGGATTGCGACTGCTGGCGCTCGACCTCGCCGATCCCCGCATCGCGGAAGGCGCACGACTGACCGAGCTGTTCATGCAGTCGATCGACCAGCTGGTACGGCAACGTGGACGCCATCTGCTCGTGGTGTTCATCCCCACGAAGGAAAGCGTCTACGCGGCGTCCGCGGGCTTGCCGATGACGGCGTCGCATCAGCGCCTTGTGACGATGGAGGCCGAGGTCCGGCGACGGATCGGCGGATTCCTCGCGAACCAGCAGATTGCCTACGTGGATGCGTTACCGGCGCTGCAGGCTGCCGCGCAGCGCGGCGCGGCGTTGTATCCCGCCGATTCCGATGGCCATCCGACCGCCATCGGGTATGCCGTCATCGCGCAGTCCGTGGCGTCGACGCTCTCGGCGCGGAATACGACGCGCTAAAACTGCCGCGTCATGGCGGTGTCTCGATCAGGTCGTTGGGCGACCGGTCTCCAATACGAATCGTTGACCGCTGGTGAAGTCAGCGGATTGGCACCGATCCGGCGACGGAGAAATCCGAGCGGCGTCAATATCGCGAAGTAAAAGATTCCCATCGTCACGGGTGTCGTCACCAACGACAGTCCATGCGCCAGTCCCATCCAGGCCTTTTGAAACGGCCCCAGTCGTGATGGCACCAATGCGCCAAGCAGTGCCAGGAGCGCGGCGAGCGTGCCGAACACGATGATGCCCGTGTGACGACCGCGTCGCGCCGAAATCACCGCCAGCAGACCGAACGCTGCGACGAGGGTGAACGCAAACTTCCGGCCTTCCGCCGCCGTCAATCGAGTGGAAACTGTTGCTGCCATGCCGTCGACTCCTGATTGATCGGTTGATGCTGTTTGCGGAGTACAAAGGGTCCGACGATGAGCAGGTCCATGTCGGTTCGCATGAAGCAGCGATACGCATCCTCGGGGCTACAGACAATCGGCTCGCCGCGCACGTTGAACGACGTGTTCACCAGCACCGCGCACCCGGTGCGTGCCTCGAACGCAGTGAGCAGCGCGTGAAACACCGGATCCGACACGCCGTCGACAGTCTGCACGCGCGCTGAGTAGTCCATGTGCGTCACGGCCGGGATCTCCGAGCGCGCTACGTTGAGACGATCAATGCCCCATCGTGCGGCATCGGCTTCCGTCTCGGGGATCTGGCGGGATTTCTGCACTGGTGCGACGAGCAGCATGTATGGTGAGTCGACATCGAGTTCGAAATAGTCGCTCACGCGATGGCGAAGCACGCTCGGTGCGAACGGTCGAAAGCTCTCCCGGAATTTGATCTTGAGATTCAACTGCGCCTGCATGCGCGGACTTCGCGCATCGGCGAGAATGCTCCGCGCGCCAAGGCTGCGGGGGCCGAACTCCATACGCCCTTGAAACCAACCGACCACCTGTTCGGATGCCAGCGCGACGACGGCCTCCTCGATCGCGGCGGGGAGACCGACGTTGGTGAATACGGCCCCAAGTCGTGTGAGCTCGGCTTCGATCTCGTGATCGTCGTACGACGGGCCAAGCAAGGCGCCCTGCATCATGTCGCCCGTTGTCGGTGCACGACGCGGCTGCTTCATGTGCCGGTGCCACGCGAGCAGTGCGGCGCCGAGGGCACCGCCGGCGTCTCCCGCGGCTGGTTGAATCCAGAGCTGCTTGAACGGTGACTCGCGCAACAGGCGTCCGTTGCCCACGCAATTCAAGGCGACGCCGCCGGCGAGGCAGAGTGCGTCCATGCCGGTCTGCGCGTGTGCGAAGTGGGCCATGCGCAGCATGATCTCCTCGGTCACGACCTGAATGGAGCGCGCCAGATCCATGTGGCGCTGTGTAAAGGGGGATTCGGGTGCACGCGGTGGGCCGCCGAACAGGCGATGGAATTTCTCGCTCGTCGTGGTGAAGCCCGACAGATAGTTGAAGTACGATTGATCCAGCCGGAACGACCCGTCTGATCGCAGGTCGAGCAGCTGATCGAAGATTTGCGTCGCGTAGGTGGGCGCGCCGTAGGGGGCGAGGCCCATGACCTTGTACTCGCCCGAGTTGATCTTGAAGCCGAGGTACGAAGTGAACGCCGAGTAGAGCATGCCGAGGCTGTCGGGCCAGCGCAGCTCGCTGATCAGGGTAACGTCGGCGTCGCGGCCGATCCCGACCGACGCAGTGGCCCACTCGCCGACGCCGTCCATCGTCAAGATCGCCGCTTCCCGGAAGGGCGAGGGGAGGAAGGCGCTGGCGGCGTGTGATTCATGGTGCTCGGCATACAGCACCGACCCTGTGAATCCGCCCAGTCCGTCGCGGATCTGCCGGTCGGTGAAAAGCTTCTCCTTGATCCACATCGGGCCGGCCATGCCGAACGACCGAAAGCCGGCGGGGGCGACCGCGAGATACGTCTCGAGAAGGCGCTCGAACTTGAGCAGCGGCTTGTCGTAAAACACGACGTGGGCCACGTCGTCGATCTTGAGGTTGCCGCGCCGCAGGCAGTACTCGATGGCCTGCGCCGGAAAGCGCTCGTCGGCCTTTCGCCGAGTGAATCGTTCTTCCGACGCGGCCGCCACGATGCTGCCGTCGCGTACGAGGCAGGCCGCGCTGTCATGGAAGAACGCAGAGATTCCGAGTACGGCGCCTGCTGTCATGCCCACGCGGTTTGAGAGAGATTCAGGGTTGCACCTCGGCTTCTGCCGTGCCCATCGTGCGATCAGCATAACATATGGTTTCCCGCCGCGTGCTCAACTGCGGAGGGGTGAGCGTGCTGAACTTGCTGGACACCGAGCTGCGAGTTCTCTGACCTATGCTCCCTGCGGAGCCTTTCTACTCGCGGCGATCTTATGCAGCACAATTCGTCGTATAAATTTTCCGGGCGTAACGCCACTGGATCCGGCAAGTTGAAGCTGCAACGACGCTTGTACGGTGCGGCGATTGAAAGCAGGTTTCAGTTTATTCTGCCCAATTCGGGAGCTATTGCCGTTCTACGCTTCAATTGCACGCAGGTGAATACCTGTGGCATACCAGAAATGATTTCGAAGAGCGATTGCACGTGAGACGGCGCTCGAAGGTCTTTCGGTCCGCCAGCAGACCAATCGCCCGTACGTTCACGTCCGAATCCATGTAGATTCGGGTGTTCTCTCATCCAGAGGTCACATTGGCCGTCGAACTGACTGCGGTATATCGAGAGGTGCCAGAGGGGTTCATCGCGTTTGTCGAGGAGTTGCCCGGCGCCAACACCCAGGGCACCACTCTTGAGGAGGCGCGGGCCAATTTGCGCGAGGCCGTGGTGCTCGTAATGGAGGCGAATCGCGCGATGGCCGAAGAAGATCTCGCTGGCGCCGCCGTGATTCGCGAACCGCTCCGCCTGAGCGCGTGAAGCGCGTTGACCTCGTGCGCCATGTCGAGAGCCATGATGCCGAACAACGCGTTGCAACGCTGAAGTCAACTGTGAAGTGCAACAATCCGTGTTACCGTTCATAACAGTCCTCCGGGGTGCGAAAGCCTAAACACTTGCGGGGTCGTTGATTGCGTTTGGTGGCGATACGCGTGCAGTCGCGTTGCGTGAGATGTTCCATGCTGGCGCGTTTGGGTAAGTACTGACGAATCAATCCGTTGGTATTCTCGTTGGTGGCGCGTTCCCACGAGTGATGCAGTGTCGCGAAATAGAACCGGGTCGACAACGTCGCTTCCAATTGTTTGTAGCCGTGGAATTCGGTGCCGTTGTCGGCGGTAATCGTGTGCACCGGGCGCCGCTCCGCGCGAATCAGTTGGCGCGCACGCGCATTGAATTCGGCGCTCGTCCGCCGCGCGAGTTTGCCGATCAGCGTGAACCGTGATTTGCGATCGACGAGGGTCAGAATGCACGCGCCGCCTTGGCTATCGCCGAGCACGGTGTCGCCTTCGACTGTCGTAGTGCGCGTAGCGTTTCCGAAACGGTTTATTCGCGCGGCGTAAATGCACGTGCAACACACCGCCTTGCGTCTTGTCGCGCCAGAGGTGCCGATAAATCGTTTCGTGACTGACCGACAACACCTGCTCCCGCGCGCATCGGCCCGCGATTTGCTCCGGGCTCCAGTCGAGACAGAGCAACACATCGATCAACGCCCAGTCGACGGCCGTGAACCGCGTGTTCCGTCGCGAGTGCGAGCGGCGCGTGGCGGCGTAGGTGTGCGCTGAGCACGGCTGGTAATAGCCATTGCACGGCTTGCTGTTGCGCTCGAACTCGCGCGTGATCGTGCTGCGATGACGCTTGCGCTGGCGCCCAATCGCGGCGGCGCTCAACCCTTGCATCCGGAGGGCATGCATCGCCTACCTTTCTGCTTCGGTGATCTGGCGGTACGGATTCATCGGCTTCCTTCTCTTGGCGGAGATCTGAAGCCTAGCGTCCGCCAGGTCGCCGTCCTTATTCTCGTGCCTGTTGCACTTCGTATGTGAATTCGCGGAGCCAAACAGACTGTATTGCAATCGGATTCTCGCATTCGTTTTCGGTGTAGCGCGACGGACGATTGCGGCCACTCAGCGCCTTTGCTGCACCCCTAAGGCACCGCGAGGCACGTGGCCGGTTGGCACGCTTGGCTGTTGGTGATATGCTTCAGGTCACACCGGAGATCAGATGAGATACAAAATCGCGCTCACGCGTTCTGACGAAGGCGTCTCGGCCTCGGTGCTAGGTTTGCCCGGTTGCTGGTCGCAGGGCGCCAATGAAACGGAGGCGCTCGCGAACATTCGAGACGCCATCGTCGACTACCTCGCGGTGCGCGACGAACTGCTGAGCGATGCAGACGTACGTGAAGTCGAAGTCGCGTAGCCTGTGCCGAAGCTCGCCGGCGTCAACCATCTTGGATGCGGTACGGGTGTTGGAGAAGGTCGGTTTTCGGATCGCACGCCAAGGCTAGCATATCGTGCTTACGGACGGACAGCGTATTCTCACCAGTCCGCGGCACAACCCGGTCAATGCCTTTACGATGGCCGGGATTGTCCGTGATGCCGGGCTGACCATCGACCAGTTTCGCGAGTTTCTGTAGTGTCCGCACCTTCAAGGCGATGCTCGCTAACAAACGATTGCAGTAGACAGCCGAGCTAGTGAATGCGCGCTT
>JANLPE010000046.1:0-7434 GCA_031366985.1 Gemmatimonadaceae bacterium | reverse complement strand
ATTTGTTTGTCTTGTCCACGATGCGTTTCATCCGTGCTACCCAGTTCGGAATCACGCGCAGCGATCGGGCCGGTGGCTCGATGTCGCCTTGAATGTAGATGATGCGGCCGTCGGGTGTCGGTGTCGAGGAGAGTCCGTCGGTATCTATCGCGCGCGGTGTCTCAATCCAGCGGCGCCGGTTGGTGACGGGATTGTCACTGGTCGGATTGATCGTCACGCGGTCAAAGCTGCTGACGCCGCGCCCAGCCATGAACACCAACTCGGTCGGCGACAACCAGAAAAAGTCCTGAGTTTGCGAGCCGCCGTGTACCTGAAACCGCTGCCGTTCGCCGGCAGCGGTTCGAGCCACAGTGTGTTGAGGTCGACGCCGGAGTACGTGAGCCAACGACCGTCGGGAGAGGCGCGTACGAATCCGACATCGCGCACGAGCGTGTCGATGCGGACAGGCGTTTGATCAACGTGCACCGCAACGGCGACCGCGCTGGTCGTCAGGTCCCCACTCGACCACAACTGGCCAAAGACCCGGCCATCAGGCAACCAGTTGTAGCCTTCAAATCCGCCCGCACGAAAGATCCTCTGGCTCGAGTGAGCGGTATTGGTCGATCGGACGAACACGTCGACCGAGTCGAACCCGCTCGAGGCCGCAGAGTACACAATCCGATCGCCCGCTGGGCTCCACACGGGCTGGAAGATCCACAGGCCGTGATCCACCGTCACGAACTTGCCCGTCGTGAGGTCGTAGATACGCAGCTCCGTTCCATCGATCACGTCGATCACTGCCGCCAGCTCCCGACCGTTCGGGCTGACGGCAAACACCTTGAAGGCGTCACGATTCACCGGCAGCGTATCCAGCGAGCGTTCGCCTTGCCGCACGAGATTCCCGACGGCATGATTCGCGCCGACCGCATACGCCAACGTACCGGACGGCGAAATGACGAAACTTCCAGCACCAGAGTACTCACGCACGGACAGCCCCGTGATCATGCGCACCGGGCGCCCCACACGACGCTTCGCGAGATCGACCGACGCCGCGAGCAGATCGCCGGTCTTGGACAAATAGACGAGATACTTCCCGTCGATCAAACGGAAATTCGTGCCGAATACCAACGAACTGTCGCCGGCGCCGGTACGAAAATAGTGGAGCGCTTTCGGGTCGCGCGTATCAACCGCGTACGCCGTCTTGTTGCCCCCACCACCACACAGTAGCGCGTTCGGGTCGGGCAGCAGCGTGGGCAGAATACAAAAGCCCAGCGGCCGCGTCGACGACGGTCCGCCGCCAGCGTCCATCCACCGCGCGAGCCTGCCGTCGTCCTCAACGGAGAGCAGGCGACCATCTGCCAACCATTGCATCGCCGCGGGTGAAGCGACGCGGGCCAGCACGGTCGACTTGCCGCCAGCGATCGGCATGACTTCGATTGTGCGGGCGGTTGCGCTGTCACGGAGAAACGCCAGCTGCGCACCGTCGCTGGCGATCGTTGGCTGACGTGCCCCCTCGGTGCCCTCCAGGTGTCGCAGTGTGCCATCAAGAAGCGAGCGCACCCACAGCGACTGCACGCCGTGGTTCACCACCGGAAACACGACCGCATCACCAGCCGGCGAAATCGCAAAGCCGCTGTGCAGTTCAAGCGTCATGCCCACGCTGTCGGGGAACGCCACGTCGTACTCGCTCGGGCCGCTCACGTTGGGTGTACGCAGTTGCTGACGCACGCTGAGTGCGATCGCCACCGTCGCAATGCCGATGGCCGCCATCGCGGTGCGTCGCCAGCCCGCGCTATCGCCAGCGCGCGCAGCGGGGCTTCGACGACTTGCGGTGTGTGTCGTGGCGGTGTTCGCCAGCGCCTGCGTAAAATCATTCGCGCTGGCGAAGCGATCGGCCGGAAGTTTTTCGAGGGCCTTGAGCACCACTGCTTCCACGTGTGGCGGCACCGCTTTGCGAATCAGCGACGGACGTTCCGGATCAGCGCTGACGGCCTTGGCAACGACAGCCTGCAACGTCGCACCCGTGAACGGCGGCTCGCCGGTGAGCATTTCGTACAGCACCGCGCCAAGGGCGTAGATGTCGCTGCGCGCGTCGATGGTCCTTTCACCCATCGCCTGTTCGGGCGACATGTACTGCGGCGTGCCGAGGCTCAAGCCGGTTTGCGTCAACCGCGCGCCGCCGACGCTTTGTACGGCGAGCGCAATGCCGAAGTCGGCAACGAGCGCGTGGCCGCCCTGCAGCAGGATGTTCTCGGGCTTGATGTCGCGATGGATGATGCCGAGGGCATGCGCGGCGCCGAGGGCGTCGGCCACTTCGCGCGCAATCAGAAGCGCGGCCTCGATGGGCAGCTGCTTCTCGCGCTCCAATCGCGCGCGCAGCGTTTCGCCAGTGACGAGCGGCATCACGTAATACAGCAGCCCGTCGGCGGCACCACTATCGAGCAACGGCAGAATGTGCGGGTGCTGCAGGCGCGCGGTGGTCTTGATCTCGCTCAAAAAGCGCCCACCGCCGAGCGCCGCGCCTAGGTCGGCGTGCAACACCTTGACGGCCACATCACGATCGTGCTTGAGATCGTGCGCGAGGTACACGGTGGCCATGCCACCGGCGCCGAGTTCGCGGTCGATGCGGTAGCGGTCGGCCAGCGCAGCGGTGAGGCGCTCCGGCGGCAAACTCACGCCGAGCCACTCGGGCCAGCGGCGTTGAAGGGCAAGTTCATGCCATCAATATGCGGCCCGACTGGCTTGATCGCTTCGGTGTCGACTCGGCAGCGGCCGCCGGGACCCAGCGGACCCCGGCACCCCGCCATCCGGCTTCCGCCACCCGATCATCCGCATTCCCCGGGACGCGAATCGCCGCCTCGCAACTTCATATGGCCCTTATGACGTCGGCATCACGCAGCTCACCCGAGGGCACGACCGTGAAGAAAATTCAGGTGCAAGGAGTCCATCACATCACGCTGGTTGGCTCCACCAGACAGAGCACGCTCGACTTCTGGCAGGGCGTACTCGGCATGCCCTTCATTTTCGAGCAGCCCAATCTCGGCAAGGCCGACGAAAACCACCTGTACTTCGATCCGGGCGACGGGCGACTGCTGACCGTGTTCACCAACGAGTCGCGCACCGACGCTGCACGGCCGGCCCCGCGCGAGATCGGGTGCGTGGAACACATCGCCTTCAACGTTTCGCGCGCCACTTTCGTGCTGGCCCCCGAACGGTTGCGCGAACGCGGCATCGAGTTCATCGAGCGTGACCGCGGATTCATGAACTCCATTTATCTGCAAGATTCGAATGGGCTCAAGGTCGAACTGGCCTGCTACAAGTTCGAGACGCCCGAGGGATTCCGGGATGCCGACGTCATGATTACCGCCCATCGGTTGCGGGTGGCGCGGAGCGACCATCACATCACCGAACACCATCTCGCCGACGCGATCGAACAGCTGCTGGCCGGTCGGGATCGACTACCGATCGATTAGCGCATGTGTGAGCGAGGGTGCTTACGGTCGTCTCGCGTCGCGCAGGGCCCGTCATTTTTTCGCGGCGGCCGCCGCACCCACCCGTACCATCCAGAGATTGGCCTGCACTTCGCGCGCGCCGAAGTACAACGTGCGTCCATCCGGGGCGACCGAAAGTGTGCTGATGTCGTCCGGCGAATACAACAGGTCACCGCGAATGGTGTCCCGTGCCATGGTCACGACATTCTGCCGCACAAGAGTACCGTTGCTCGTGAAATACACGACATGTCGTGCGTCGGGCAACCATTCGATCGGATACCCGCGCGAGTCGTCGTTGAGCTGCTTCGCAACACCGGTCGCGACCTCCAGCACCATGTGGCCGCGGGTGTCACCAGAGGGCAAGTCGAGATAGCCGGCCACGTAGCGACTATCGGCCGACCACGAGATCAGATTGACAGTGCGGCCGTTGAGCGTTTTGGGTCCGAGGGGTGTGGTGCGCGCTTCCGTGACCGGCCACGGACCATCGGCAATGCGCGGACCGCCAAAGATGCCGGACATCGCGAGTCGCTTGCCGTCGGGCGCGAAGACGGTAAAGAACACACCGCTGTTGAAATTCGTAAGTGGCGTGAGCCCGCTGCCATCGACACCAACTCGGAATCCTTCGTAGCGGCCCAGGCGGTTTGAAAAGAAGGTGACCGCACGGCCATCGGGGGTGAAGCGCGGATAGAAGTCGCGCGGCGTGTCGTCGGTAATCCGTCGCAGGTCACGTCCGTCGGTGCGCATCACCCAGAGATCGGACCCGGGTTCCTCCGGGCTCATGAGCGCCAGCCATTCGCCGTCGCGCGAGACGTCGGTAGGCAGCAGGGAGCCGGTCCGGTGCTGTAGCAAGCGGGCATTGGACACACGGCCCGTGGGTAGATCGAGCGTCGCGGCCGCGGGGTTGACCGACTCAATTTTGGATCGAAAGAGAATCGCGCGTCCATCGCGTGACACGTGCGGCAGGTCATACCACGCATCGGCACCCGACGCGATCAACTCCGGCGCGCCGCGGACCGCGCCAGTTGCGTCATCAATCGCGATCCGCCAGATGCCCATCGCGCCGCCACGATCGCTCGCGAAGTACAAGAATCGCCCGTCGGCCGACCAAGTGGGCGTCCAATCAAGCGCGGCGTCGTTGGTCACGCTCACCGGCGCGCCGCCCGCAACGGCAACGGTTTTGATATCGCGTTGGCCATCCGTCACGGCGAAGAACGCAATGCGTTTTCCCGAAGGCGACCAGGCAGGTTGGTACCCCCATTCCTTGCCAGCCATCACGATCTGTTGGGGCGCGCCACCGGTCGCAGCCACCGTCCACAGCTCGCCGCGCGTGTTCACGTTGTATGGCGACTCAAAATCCTCGCCGCCAAACACGAGTCTCTTCCCGTCCGGCGACCACGAGGGCATGGTGCCGAACGACGTAATACGATGCGCGCTTTCGCCGGTGGCACCCATCACCCAGATGCCGTCTCCGCGCCGTGCGAATGCGAGCTGTTTCCCGTCTGCCGAATAAGCGGGCCAGCTCTCATCGGCGGCCGTATCGCCGGCCACCAACACGGGATTTCGGCCGCCAACGCGTTGCACGTAGATGTCCCACGTCCCGCGCGCGTTGCTGGCGTAGGCAAACGATTCACCGTCAGGCGAGAGCGCCGGGCTCGTCTCGACGCCTGATGCATCCGTGAGCTGCGCGAACGCCGTCCACGACTCAGCTGGCGGTGGCGTTACGCGGCCTACCCACCAGGCGAGTGGCGCGACGACGGCAAGCGCGGCCGTGGCGACCATCGCTGACTGACGCCACCCACTGCGCGACGGTCCCGACATCACGCCGAAGGACGGCGCGGGAAATGGCGTCGTGGTGGACAACAACGCGTCGGCGAACTGCGCCGCCGTCGCATATCGATCAGCCGGCAATTTCGCGAGTGCGGTGAGCACCGAGTACTCCAAGGCCTGCGACACGGTATCGCGCGTGGTGCGAATGGGCGCCGGCCGGTCGGCGAGCACCTTGGCCACGATGGACTGGACGCTGCTGCCAGTGAACGGCGGATCTCCTGTCAGCATTTCGTACGTCATGGCACCCAGCGCATACACATCACTGCGGGCATCGATGACGCGTTCGCCCATCGCCTGCTCGGGGCTCATGTACTGCGGCGTGCCAAGCGAGAGCCCAGTCTGCGTCAGGCGCTGGCCGCCAGCCTGTTGCACGGCGAGGGCAATGCCGAAGTCAGCGACGATGGCCTGGCCATCGTGCAACAGGACATTCTCGGGCTTGATGTCGCGGTGGATCACCCCCTGGCGATGCGCGTAGTCGAGTGCACTGGCGACTTCGCGGGCAATACGCACGGCGTCAGCAATGGGCAACTGACGTTCGCGTTCCAGTCGCGCGCGCAACGTCTCGCCGGTGACCAGCGGCATCACGTAGTACAGCAGCCCGGACGCCGTCCGTCCTGCAGTTCCGGTCGCCTCCGGTTCATCGTGCGTCTCTCCCGAATCCAACAGCGGCAAAATATGCGGATGCTGCAATCGCGCCGTAGTGCGGATCTCGCTCAGGAAGCGCTCGGCGCCCAGCGCCGCGCCGAGGTCGGGATGCAACACCTTGATGGCAACGTCGCGCTGATGCTTGAGGTCGTGGGCCAGATACACCGTGGCCATGCCGCCGGCGCCGAGTTCACCCTCGACGCGATATCTGTCGGCGAGCGCTGCAGCGAGCCGATCGAGGGTCCTGTTCATCCGACCGGGCGCGAATTCCGGGCCGAGTCTGCAGGGCGCAACACGGGCGCGCTCATGTGGGTCCTGAGCGAACGAACAACCGCTTGGGAATCATCACGTGCACGCCCATTGTGCCGTCGACCAACTGCGTCACGTGCACATCGCACGCCGTGCTCACCAACATGTAGGCGTCTTCACGCGTCATCTTCTTCACGTCGGCCAGCAGGTTAATCGCTTCACGCACCGCGATCTTCGTGGCGATGGTGAGACTGCTGTCAGTGCCCATGGCGATGTAGTGCGTGCGCGTTTCGCCGCGGGGCCAGATGAGCTTCATATCCTTGCGCACGATGAACTGAAAGTGCCCGCGCAGCGCCGTCTCCAGAGCCGTGATATCCACTTCGCCATCGCCCTGTGCGGCGTGGCCGTCACCCGCTTGAAACAATGCGCCCCGGGCCTTCACCGGGATGTACAGAATCGTGCCTGCGCCAAGCTCCTTGTTGTCCAGATTGCCGGCGTGCGTGCTCGGCGGCGCGCTGTTGATGCGTCCGCTCGACGGCGCAACGCCCATGCTGCCAAAGAACGGGTTAAGCGGTATCTCGATGCCGAGCGAGTCGGAGAAGTGCCCGATCATGCGCTCGCGATCAAGCGGCACGATGCGCTGCTTTGATTGGCCCGGGAATTCTTCCGGCATGAATCCACTCCGCGGACCAAACGAGTTGCACGCGAACGGAATGTCCATCTCCACTCGCTTGATGCGGACCTCCAGCACATCGCCCGGCTCCGCGCCCTCGACAAAGACGGGACCGGTGAGAATGTGCCCGCCGGGGCCGCGGCGCAGCGTCGAGTCGCGCACCGCGCTGGTGATTTCGCGGTAGGCCGGTTCGACGGTTCCGGTGTCCTTGCCCGGCTGCAACAGTCGGGCGCCGCAGGTGGAGACCGCGCCGATCTCGACTTCGTCTCCCGAGGCGATGTGCAATACGGGCTTGGCATCGGCGTCATAACCGCCGTACACCACCGTTGTGGACGACGGCATCAGCGCATGTCGCTTCCCCACGGGCCGTTCGGCCCAGAAAAAGCCGGCGGCCCCGCGGGGCGTTGGCTCGCCGCGGGTAGAATGCGCGGCCGCCGAGCAGCCGACAGCCACCAGCGTGAACCCGAAAATCAGTGTGGAGCGCGGCATGGGGAGCAGTGCTGCTGGGAGCGGGGACCTTCCGGAGAGTCACCCGCGACGTTTCTCTTGCCTAATATGCTGCGTGCCGTG
>JANLPE010000044.1:0-1704 GCA_031366985.1 Gemmatimonadaceae bacterium | reverse complement strand
GACGGCACTCCAGGCGCTTGCCGCCGAGATCGAAGGGCGCACAGAAGTCTGGTACATCGAAGTGCGAATGCGCGCTGCCGACGGAACCTGGATTCCACTCGAGACCAAAGGCCGCGCCGAGCCGAACGGGGTAGCACCGCGGCTGGTCATTCACGCCCGTGACCTGCGCGAGCGCCGTCGCGCCGAGCAGCAGCTGCGCGATCAGTTCGCGTGGACGAAAGCGCTTGTCGAAACGAGTCCCATTGCCATTATCACCCTCGACCGCTCGTTCACGGTTACGTCGTGGAATCCGGCAGCCGAACGCATTTTTGGGTGGTCGGCGCACGACGTTGTCGGCGGCCGACTGCCCATTCTTCCGGCCGATTCTCCCGAAGAAACCGAGTGGCTGACGCAGACCATCGCAGACGGGAAGACGTTTTCGTCGTATGACACGCGCCGCAAGCGACGCGACGGCCGCCTCGTTGACGTGTCGATATCGCTCGCGCCGATTCGCACCGCCGACGGGCGCATTGAAGGGGCGATTAAGCTCGTCGCCGATACCACCGTGCAGAGAGCCCTCGAACGGCAATTCCAGCGAGCGGAACAACTCGATGCCACTGGACGTCTCGCCGGCGGTATCGCCCACGATTTCAATAATTTGCTCGGCCTGATCATGACCTCGGCGTCACTGCTTCGCGACGAGACCCCCGAACATTCGCCGTCGCGCGAAGATGCCGACTCCATCATAAATGCCGCTCGACGGGCAAGTGATTTGACCCGGCAGCTGCTCACGTTGGCACGACGGAAATCTCCACAAACCAGACGTCTCGATCTTGGCGGATTTGTTGGTGCATTGCAGATCGACGCGCGGGAAGCAGCGAACGCCGCCACGTCGCCCATACAGGTGCAGTTTGTGTCCGGCGCGGAAAACGTACATGTGATCGCCGACCCGGACCAGATGCGTGAAGCCCTTCTACGATTGATCAGCAACGCCATCGACGCGATGCCTACCGGCGGGACGCTCACTGTGGAAACGCGCGTGGTCGACCTTCGGAGCGATGAAGCCATCACCGCGCAGGTACATCCCGGCAGTTACGCGATGGTCGCGGTGTCGGACAATGGCGTAGGGATGTCGGCTGATGTTCTTGTGCACTGCTTCGAACCCTTCTTTACGACTAAGGAGCGCAGGAATAATCCGGGGCTTGGGTTGGCCACGGCGTTTGCCATCGTCCGACAGGTCGGGGGCGGGCTGTCGGGTTCGAGCGCGCGCGGCATTGGTACGACCATGCGGCTCTATTTACCGACCATCGATGAAACCATCGAGCCGCGCAGTTCCACCCCACGGGGAACGCAACCCGCCGATTGCAGCGGAACGATTCTCCTGGTCGAGGACGACGGAACGTTTCGCGCGGTGGTACGACGCGCGCTCGCACAACATGGGTATACGGTGCTCGATGCCGGCGGCGGCATCGAAGCGCTGATGGTGGTGGATCAGCATCCCGGCGCAATCGACCTTCTCGTGACAGACCTCGTCATGCCGGGCATCGGCGGCCGCGAACTCGCGCGTCGCCTCACCGCGCTGCGGCCCGGACTTCGGGTGCTTTATATGTCGGGGTACGCGCCGGATGTCCTGCGCGAGAGTGGGGGCCTCGCATCCAGCGAGGCGTTCATTCAAAAGCCGTTCTCACCAGACGACTTTGTCGGCTCGGTGCGCGGCATGATCGA
>JANLPE010000016.1:0-55672 GCA_031366985.1 Gemmatimonadaceae bacterium | reverse complement strand
GCCGCACCATTCGGTGCGGCCCTTCGCTATTTCCAGCGACATCGCGTCAGGAATGACCGACGGCTGCGCGCGCGCCGAGCTGCTGTGCGATCACCGAAACGATTTCCGCGGTCGAAAACGGTTTGGCGAGAAAACTGATCGCCGACGTTCGGAGGATCTCTTCCGTTGCGCCGTCGGGTGCGAAACCGGAGATGAGAATCACCGGAAGTGTTGGCCACTGCAGTCGAGCGGCCTCGACGAGTTCACGACCCGACATCGACGGCATCTCGAAATCCGTGATGAGCAGATCGTACGGCACGGCACTGATCTCCAGCAGGTGCAACGCCTCGCGCCCTGAGCTCGCGGTAACAACCTGAAAGCCCTCGTGTTCCAGCATGCGCTGCACCGCGCGACGCGGGCCGGCATCGTCGTCGACGAGCAGCAGATGGATCTCGCGGGCGCGGGTAACAGCGTGTGTCGGCGACCGCACACTCTCGACCACTCGCTCCACGGGTGAAAACACTCTGGGGAAGAGGATGGTCACGCACGCCCCGTCACCCTCGACGCTCTGGATCGTCACGCCACCGCCCGCCCGCTGTGCGATGGCCATGACCGTGGCCAGTCCAAGTCCGGTGCCGTGGCCTTCTGCCTTTGTCGTGAAGAATGGCTCGAACACATGATTCAGTGTCTGCGCGCTCATCCCGCTACCGCGATCCTGCACGACAATAGCGAGATGCGGGCCATTCAACGGTACCGCGGATCCGTGAACGACGGCGTCGTGCAATGAGCGCGCTTCAGTGCGCAGCGTAGCGGTGCCGCCCTGCGCCATCGCGTCGCGGGCGTTCGCGAGCAGATTCAACACGGCCAATTCGACGGAGCGCGGATCGGCCAGTATGCGCACATCTGGTGCCTGCGTCGACAGTTTAAGTCTGCATCCCGGTGCGAGGATCTTGGCGAGCAGTGGACTGAGCTCCCGCAAATGCCGATCGATCTCGAGTACGCGCGGCTGTTCGACCTGCTGACTCGTGAACGTCAACAGCTGCCGGGTAAGTTGACGCGCGCGTGACGTCGCAATCCCTATGTCGTGCAGATCTGCGCGATGCGACCCGCTCAGATTCGCGTCGGCTAACGCCTCCGCACTGCCGCCAATCACGGTGAGCAGATTGTTGAAGTCGTGCGCGAGTCCAGCGGCGAGCCGTCCGACCGCCTCCAGCTTCTGTGCACGACGCAGCTTCAGCTCGAGTTCGCGGTTCTGGGACACCTCGATCTGCATCCCGCGGTCGAGTGTGATGTCCTCGAACGTCCAAAGCCGACCAGATTCGAGTGCGCCACGCACGGGAACGCATGCCACACGCAGCACGACGCCGGGCGGATCGGTGAGTTCCCATACGCGGTTGTGCAGCGTGATATCGACACCGTTCGCGATGATGGCGACGTCAGCGCGGTACTCGTCGGTCGGCCGCACGCGTTCGAGCAACGCGCGCAGTGCATCCGCCACGATCGCACTGGGCAGCACGCCCGCCGAGAGGCCGAGCCAGCGGGCCGCGGCGAGGTTCACCGTCGA
This sequence comes from Gemmatimonadaceae bacterium, assembly GCA_031366985.1. Lineage (GTDB taxonomy): Bacteria > Gemmatimonadota > Gemmatimonadetes > Gemmatimonadales > Gemmatimonadaceae > Gemmatimonas. The sequence continues at coordinate 54,129 of JANLPE010000016.1, read as the reverse complement.
CTCGATCCGCAGCTCATCGACAAATACGACACCTTGTGGCAGCACGTTGACGATCGTGGCCAAGCGCTCGGTGTCTCGCGGTGTGGGCGCCCGCGTGCTTGACTCCGCCGTCAGGACCGGTTGCCGCGACGGCGTGTTGTCGCGCGACGCGTCTGGAACACTCGACGAATTGCACCAGACGAGGATCAGCACGATGGGCGACGATGTGCGCGCACCCTTGGGTTCATCTCCCGACGAGTCGAGCGTCATAATCGCGGCGGCCACCGGTGGCGACGGCAACGTCAGCAGCATATGGCTCGACAACAGGGCGGCCGGATCTTCGTATTGGAGCACGGCGTTGTCGTGCTCCTCAAGCCACTGACGCGACAGCCGCAGGTGTGTGCCGATCAGCGCCGGCGACTCAGCGGAAATGACGCGAATGGTCTGCGGGTCGATCCAAGTCCCGTATACGGACAGATCAGCCCGCGCGACGCGTCGAAGAAGGCTGAGCATCTAATCGATCAGGCGGTCGACTGTTCCCACGTGTCCAGCACATGCTCCAACGCGGTGATCACTTCGCCTGCGGCGGTCAGCTGCGGCACGTGCCCGCGCGAGTTCAATGCGAAGAGCTCGGCGTTCGGCAAATGCGACTGCAGGTATTCGCTGACCGACCACGGCACAACGACATCCTCCCGCGACTGCAGCAGCGTCACCGGCTGAGTCACGCGCGGCAGCACGGACCGATAGTCTCCCTCGAGAATCGTGCGCAAGGTCCTCAAGCCGACATCCGGACGCATGCGACGCAGACACCCGGAAAACTCCGCGATGCCTTCGTCGGTCGCCTCCGGTCCAATCGCAAGCGGGGCGAATCCGGCCGCCCAGGCGCGAAAATCGGAGGTCGCCGCTGCGAGCGTACCCGCGAGCATGTCGTCGGTGAATCCACCCTGATACGCCTCGCCGTCGAGATAGCGCGGCGAAGCATTGATCATCACGAGGCGTGCAATAAGGTCCGGGGCAACCGCCGCGGCGATCGCGCCGATCATGCCACTGACCGAATGACCGACGAACAGGACGTCACGAAGACCGGCCTCCCCAAACAGGCCTCGCACATCATCCGCATAACCGTGCAACGTCGCATGCGTCACCGGCTCAAACGCGTCCTCGGTGTGCGGCGACATCCCGGCGTAGTCGAAGCGGACAATCTGCACGCGTGACCCCAGCGCCGCGACCACGAAGCGCCACGTGTCTTGCGAGGTGCCGAGGCCATTACCCAGCACCATGGTGCGCGCTCCCGCCCCCACGCGGGTAGCGGCTAGCTTATCCCACATCAACCGAATAGACATGACGATCAGCGGTAGGTAACTCGGGTCTCGCTTCCATTTCCAGCCTGAGCGGCGGCCAGTCTGCGCTGCGGTGCCGATGATTTATGACATGATGGAGAAGCGAAGGCCATACTGCCGGTCTCTGTTCGGGCGACGCCTCGACGCGCGACGTGGTCGACGACTCGTCAGCCGCGCCGTTGCGGTTGCGTTGTCGAACGTCGTGACGTGCGCCTTGACCGCCGTCACGTTGCTGGCGCAGCCGCGCGGTGAGCTGTCGGTGATGGGGACGTTCGCTGTTACGCGCGCCGCACCAGGGGTCTTCGGGAACGACGTGACCGACGGCTATCTCACCCAGCCCGTCGTGATGGCGGGCGTCCGGCGCGGACCGTTCGCGATCATCAGTGCGCTCAACTTCGAAGGCTATACCCTCCGCCGCGGCGAGCTGAACGCCGGGATCTTTGGCGAAGGCTACGTCGACCGCCGGCACCCGCACACGCTCGTGCACGAGCTGATGTTCTCGGCCGCGACGTCGCCTGCGCGCATGCTTCGCGCATCGATCGCGGCCGGCAAGGGGTTCACGCCCTTCGGCACCGACGATCCGATGATGCGTCCGCTCGAAAAGTTTCCGGTCAATCATCATCACGGACAGATCATCGAGCGGGTGCAGGTGATCGGTGCATTGCGCGTCGGTGACGCCACGCGTGGCGCGACGCTCGAACAGGCGTTTTTCAATGGCGACGAGCCACTCGGTCCATTCGCCGGACCACAGTGGCATCGCGTTGGCGACTCGCGAACCACGCGGCTGACGCTGATGCCGTCGCGTGGCATCGAAGTGCAAGGCAGTCGTGCGTTCGTGCGCTCACCAGGCATTATTCAAGGCGGTGCGTTCGATCACACGCAGACGGATATTTCGGTACGCATCGATCGGTCGACGCCCGCCACCGCCATGACAGGTCCTTCGATGCCGGGTCATGCCATGCCGACCACCCGGCGCTACCTGCTGCTCGAGTTTGCCCGCACGGACGAGGGCTTCGGCGCGCAGCGCGCGTTTCGCTACACGAGCCTGCTCGCCGAAGGCGCGATCGACCATCGGGGCTGGGGCGTCGCGGCACGGGCGGAGCGGACTGATCGGCCGGAAAACGAGCGGCTGCTCGATCCATTTCGCACCGCGAACGGGCACATCGATTTTCAGATTCTCGGGATTACGCGATGGACCGTGGCGACCGCACATCTCGACACCCCGACGTGGTTCATCCCGCATCTCACATCGACGCATATGCGTACGCTGCTGCGTCCGTTTGTCGAAGTATCGCGCGCCACGCCGGTCGCGTTGCGCACGCCCGCCGTGTTCATTCCTCTCGACTTCTACGGCGCGTCGACCTTGTGGTCACTCAGCGTCGGGTTCAGGGTACACATAAACGTTCTCAGTGATCAGATGCGCGGTCGCATGGGGCGTTACGGTGTGCTCGCGCGTGATCCGTAACGTGTCTCATCCTCTGGCTGTCCTTATGCGGCGATTCGCACTACCACCGTTCCGGTCTCTGTCGCTCATGCGCGCGCTCTCGCTCGCGGGGACGGTGCTATCAGGCGCATCGACGTCCGCCTGCGGTGGCGAGTCTACCGATGGCCCGACTACGGTCGTGCAAACGCCAACGATCATGGTGTCGGCAACGAGCACCGCCGCCGCATCGCGCGGCACTTCGAGCACCATCCAGGTGACGGTTGCACGCGCGGGGGGTTACCTCGGCGACATCGCCTTGTCGGCGACCGGCGTGCCGACCGGTGTCACGGCTTCGTTCAATCCGGTGACGCTGAGCGGTGCCGCAACGACCAGCACGCTGAGGTTGACGGTGACATCAAACGCCACGGCGTCCACCAGCACGATCACCATTCTCGCGACAGGCACGGGCGTCAGCACGACACAGGCAACGATCGCGCTCACGGTGTCGCAGCCGCTGGCGACCGCACTGACGTCGCTCGGCGTGGGACTGGTGCCGGATCGCTACACCGCTGAACTCTGGGTGCGCGGGACGACCGCATACACCACCTCGTGGGGCACACGCAGCGCAACGGGCCGCGGCAACGCGATCAAGATTTGGGACGTCAGCAGCAACATGCCGACTTTGGTTGACTCGATCATTGTAGAAAACGCCGGCACAATCGGCGATGTACAGGTCTCGGATGACGGCCGGTTGCTCGTGGCAGGCATCGAACCGAACGGGAACGGCGGCCTCGCGATCTATCAACTCGACACGCCGCGCAGTGCGCGCCTGCTGACGCGCACGACCGGTGGCGACCTGCGCTATGGCGTACACACGGCCGAACTGGCGCGCGTCGATGGCGTGCTGTACGCGTTCTGTTCAATCGATCCGGCGAGCGGCGTTCCGGCGCGACTCGTCATCATGAGTCTCGCGAATCCGTCAAATCCCGTCGCGGTCGCATCGATCCAGCTGGGCGCGCCGTACATCCACGACGTCTTCGTTCGCGACGGATTGCTCTTCACCGCCGAATGGAATGATGGCGTTGGCATCTGGGATATCGGCGGCGGCGGGACGGGCGGGACTGTTGCCGTGCCGAAGCGCGTCGCACGACTCGCGACCGTCGGTGGCAAAGTGCACAACGTGTGGTGGTATCAGGATCCCGTTACCAACTCGAAGAAGTACCTATTCGTCGGCGAGGAAGGCCCGGGGCAGATCGGCCTGAGTTCCGTCGGCGATGTACACGTGGTCGACATCAGCACGATCACGGCACCGGTCGAGGTCGCGCGCTACACCGTACCGGGCGCGGGGACGCACAATTTCAGCGTCGATGAAGCCAATGGGATCCTCTACGCGGCGTATTACAATGGTGGCGTGCGTGCGATCGATGTCCGTGGTGATCTCGGCACCTGTCTGGCGAATCAACGGACCAGCGATGGTCGGTGCGACCTGACCTTGATGGGGCGCGAGAAGGGCGTCTTCTCGGGTACGCAAAGCTTGTATGTCTGGGGCGTGCACTGGTCGAGCAGTGGACTATTTGCCAGCGACATGCTGGCCGGCCTCTGGCGGCTCACGCCCGCCACCCGATAGCGGATCCGATAGCGGATCCGATAGCGCGCAACCCCTTCCGTCGCCGAGGGTCGACGGCGAACCTTCGTGGCCATGCGTCGTACCCTTTTCCTGATCGGGGCGCTCCTCCTCGCCCACGTCGTGCTGCTCACGGTCACGCCGTCGGGCGCCACCAAAGCGGACAACTCGGAAGGCCTCGATGTCGGCATCGTATTCGATGTCGGCGGTCGAGGCGACAAGTCGTTCAACGATGGGGCGTACCTCGGTGGCCTTCGTGCCGCCAGGGAGCTTGGCGCACGCGTTCGATTTATCGAACCGGGTGAAGGCTCGGACCGCGAGGCCGGGTTGCGTCTGCTGGCCGCCGAGAAGCTCGATCTGGTGATCGGCGTCGGATTCATCTTCAGCGACGACGTGAATACGCTGGCGAAGGAATATCCGGACGTGCGCTTCGCCGACGTCGACTACGCCGTGTCGACGGACAGCGTCGGCAATCCGCTGCCGATGCCGAACAATCTCGTCGCGCTCAAGTTTCGCGAGGAACAGGGCTCGTTCCTCGTCGGCGCGCTCGCCGCGATGGTTGGCCGGAGCAAAAAGGTCGGTTTCATCGGCGGCATGGACATCGCGCTCATTCACAAGTTTGAAGCGGGCTATCGTGCGGGCGTGAAATACGTCTGCCCTGACTGCGAAGTTCTTGTCGCCTATGCGGGCGTGACGCCCGAAGCATTTCGTAATCCCGGCAAAGGCAAGGAGATGGCGCTCAGCCAATACAGCCAAGGCGTGAACGTCATCTTCCACGCCTCCGGCTCGACCGGCCTTGGGGTGTTCGAAGCGGCCCGTTCAGCCGGCAAGCTCGGGATCGGCGTCGATGCGGATCAGTTCAGCGAAGCGCCGGGCTTCGTGCTGACGAGCATGGTCAAAGGCATCGACGAATCGGTATTTCAGGCGGTCAAAGCGGTGAAAGAAGGCCGCTTCAAGGGTGGCATTCAACAATTCGGTCTCGCCGAGAAAGGCGTCGGCTACATCTACGATAAGAACAACAGGGCGATGATCCCCGACTCGGTGCGCGCGCGTCTCGATAAGCTCACTGCGGACATCATCGCCGGCCGGATCAACGTGCCGAGTACGCGATGACGGGTGCCATGATCGGGTCGAGTGCGGTGCATATCGACGGCGTGGCCAAGCTATTCGGCAGCGTCGTCGCGAACCGCCACGCATCGCTGGACGTTGCGACGGGTGAGATTCACGCGCTCGTCGGTGAGAATGGCGCCGGCAAGAGTACGCTCATGCGTGTGTTGGCCGGCATGTACACGCCCGATGCCGGCACGGTGCAGGTGAACGGACGTGACGTGACCGGATGGTCGACGCACGCGGCGATTGCTGCAGGCGTGGGCATGGTGCACCAGCACTTCATGCTCGTGCCGACGTTGACGGTCGCCGAGAACGTCGTGCTGGGAATGGAGCCGACGCGCGGGTTCCGGGTGGATCTGGACAAGGCCACGGCCGATGTGAAAGCGCTGTGCGCGAAGTGCGGACTGCATGTCGATCCCTCGGCGATCGTCGCGGATCTGAGTGTCGGCGAGGCGCAGCGCGTCGAGATCCTGAAAGCGTTGTATCGCGGCGCGCGCATTTTGATTCTCGATGAACCGACCGCCGTGTTGTCGCCGCCCCAAGTCCGCGATCTGTGGGATGTGCTGCGCGCGCTCAAAGCGGATGGCGGCACCGTCGTGCTGATCACGCACAAGCTCGATGAAGTCATCGCTGTGTCGGATACGATCACGGTAATGCGCGCCGGGACGACCGTGTCGCGATTCGCGACGGCGGGCACGACTGCGCGCGACATCGCGCGGGCGATGGTGGGCCGAGACGTCACGTTGGCCCTCGATGAACGCCCCCGCGTGGCGTCCGTACGTTCGACCGCCCCGGCACGCTTGCGCGTGTCGGGGCTGACGGTGAAGTCCGATCGCGGCTTGAGCGCGGTCAACAATCTGTCATTCGATATCGCGCCCGGTGAAATCCTCGGGATTGCCGGTGTCGAGGGCAACGGCCAGACCGAACTGCTCGAAGCGATCGCGGGATTGCGCAAGCCGATCGCCGGCTCTGTGCTGCTTGGTGCGCGTGATGTGACGACCATGAGCGTTCGAGCACGCGCCGATGGCGGACTGTCGCACATTCCCGAAGATCGTCACCGCCGCGGACTCATTCTCGACTACTCGATCGCCGATAATCTGATTCTCGGCCGTCAGCATCATTTCGCGACCGCGAGTGGGTTGGAGACGGCACGCATCGCCGCGAACGCCGCCCATCAGGTGCAGGCGTTCGATATCCGGCCCCCGATCACAACATTGGCGGCGCGCGCGCTGTCGGGCGGCAACCAACAGAAGATTGTGATTGCGCGCGAGATGGGACGCGAGTTCACAGTACTGCTCGCCGCACAGCCGACGCGCGGCGTCGATGTCGGTGCGATCGAGTTCATTCACGAGCAGCTGCGCAAAGCGCGCGATGCCGGCCGAGGCATTCTGCTCGTCAGCGCCGATCTTCCCGAAGTTATCGCGCTCTCTGATCGAATCGCCGTGATGTACGGCGGTCGATTCGTCACCGTGATGTCGGCCGCGGACGCGACGACCGAGAAGCTCGGGCCCTATATGACTGGAGCCGCGGCATGAGCGACTCGAGCAACGGGACCACGGGGCGCGGGAGCATTCTGCGTGAAAGTGCGCTGCTCGAGAACGGCCTGCCGATTCTCGTCGCGCTCAGCATCGCGGCCGTAGTCGGCGACTTGCTCATCTTGACCTTTGGCGAGTCACCGGCGACGGTGTACCGGTTGCTCGTCGAAGGCACGTGGGGAAACGCATACGGTATCGGCCAAGTGTTGTACAAAGCCACGACACTGACATTCACCGGACTCGCGTTCGCACTCGCCGGCCGCGCTGGAATGTTCAACGTCGGCGCCGAATCGCAGCTGGCGATGGGCGGCTTCGCCGCTGGCATCATGGGTATGCTGTTACCCGCTAGCATTCCGGGAGCGATCGGTCTGCTGCTCTGTGTGCTGGCGGCCGCGTGCGGTGGTGCCACGGTCGCGGCGGTGCCAGGAGTCCTGCGCGCACGCTTCGGCGCGAGTGAAGTGATCGTGACCATCATGCTCAACTTCGTGGTGCTGGCGCTGCTCAACTGGCTGGTGTCGGCCAAGATTCACGTCCCCGAGACGCTGCATACGCCGCCAATCATGTCGGGCAACGTGCCGCGCCTGTCGATGCTCTTTGCCGCGTTCCATGGCAGCGCCGCCAACTGGACGATCATGATCGCGATCACGGTCGCGATCATGGCGTGGTGGTATCTGTTCCGCACGCGAGCCGGCTACGAGCTGCGCGCCGTCGGTCTGCAACCGGATGCCGCCGAGTACGGCGGGGTGCTGGTGCCACGGGTGTTGTTCACAACGATGGCGCTTTCCGGCGCGATGGCCGGGCTGGGTGGTGTCAACTTCGTACTGGGCTACAAGGGCTACTACGAAGAGGGCTTCGCCGGTGGCGCCGGCTTTCTCGGCATCGCCGTAGCACTGGTCGGTCGCAATCATCCGTTCGGCGTTTTGCTCGCTGCGTTGCTTTTCGCGACGCTCTCGCAAGGCGGACTCGCCGTGAACGCGCTCGTCCCGAAGCAGCTGACCGACATTTTGACGGCGGTGGTCATTCTCGCCGTCGTGATGGCCGTTCCTGAAGTGCAGAAGCAGCTACGCGCTGCCGCTGCAAGCGCGCTCGCCTCACTCACGCGCGCCAACGCCACGGAACCCCGCGTATGACGGAGCCCCGCGTATGAGTGTGATCGCGTTTCTCCTGCAAACGATTCGCATCGCGATTCCGTATCTGCTCGCGGCGGCCGGTGGCGTCATGTCGGAGCGGGTCGGCGTGATCGCGCTTGGACTCGAAGGCATGATGCTCTCCGGTGCATTCGGTGCGGCGTTGGGCAGTTATTACGGCGGCAGTCCGTGGATGGGGTTGGTCGGCGCGCTGGTGGCGGGGCTGATCATCACCAGCGTACTCGCCGTCGCGACGCTGCGCTTCAAGGCCAATCAGGTCGTCGTCGGCGTGGCGATCAACCTGCTCGTCGTCGCCGTCACGCGATTCTTTCTGCGCCTTGTATTCGACAGCGCGAGCAATTCGCCGCGCGTGCCGGGCTTCGGCGGCGAAGGCACAGCCAACGCGATGCTGGCGAGTTTCGCCAATCCGGTCGTGTGGATTGGACTGCTCGCACTGCCCGCGCTTGGTTGGCTGCTGTATCAGACGCCATTCGGATTGCGCGCGCGCGCGGTCGGCGAGAAGCCGGAAGCGGCGACGACGCTTGGCATTGCGGTCGGTCCGCTGCGTCTCAAGGGGTTGCTACTCTCGGGAGCGCTCGCGGCGCTCGGCGGTGCGTATCTCGCGTTGGATCAACATCAGTTCACTGATGGTATGACCGCAGGCCGCGGATTCATTGCGCTCGCGGCGGTAATTTTTGGTCGATGGGAGCCGATGCGGGTGGCCGTAGCGTGTTTGTTGTTCGCGGCGGCCGAGACGTTGCAGATTCAATTGCAGGGCGCGCAGCTCGTGCCCAGCCAGTTTGTCGAGATGATTCCATACGTGCTGACGATTATTGCGCTGGCCGGTGTTGTCGGTCGCAGTGTCGCACCCGCTGCCTTGGGAAAGACTGAGTGACCGATCCGAATACCCCGGCAGGACCGGAGAAAAGCGCCTTCGGCAAGCTGCTCGTGTTGATGATCACGGCGTTCATCGACATGCTCGGCATGTTGATGATCCTGCCGTTGCTGCCCTTCTACGCGAAGAGCATGGGCGCCGGCGGCTTCGTCGTCGGATTGCTGGTGAGTGCGTTCAGCGTTGCGCAGCTGATCAGCGCCCCCATCTGGGGACGCTTCTCCGATCGCTATGGGCGTCGCCCGGCCCTGATCGTCGGGCTGGCCTCGAGTGCGATCGCGTACGTCGTGTTTGCCTATGCCGACAGTCTGTGGCTGCTCTTTCTTTCGCGCATCGTGCAAGGCGCGGGCGGTGGTACGGTGAGCGTGATTCAGGCCTACGTCGCCGACGCGACGAAACCGGAAGATCGCGCGAAGTCACTCGGCTGGTTGAGCGCCGCGACGAATGCTGGCGTCGCCATCGGTCCAGCGATCGGATCGGCCGTGAGTGCGTGGGGCCCGCATACGCCAGGGCTCATCGCGGCCGCGTTGTGCGCGATCAACATTGTGTTCGCGTCACGCTATCTCCCCGAAGCGCGCACGGTGCGCGCGCCGAATGCCGACGGCAGCAAGCCGGCGAAACCGAAGGGCAGTCGCGAAGCGGTGTTTCGCGTCGCCACGCACCCCGATGAACCGGCGTCGCGACTGATTCTGATCTATGCGATCGCGATCGGCGCCTTTCAGGGCACGAACGCGATTCTCGCGCTGTTCCTCGGTTATCGCTTTGGCGTCACCGCGAAGACGATCGGGTACTTCTACATGCTGATCGGCACGCTCAGCGTGATCGTGCGTGCCTTGATGCTGGGACGCTTCGTCGATCGCATCGGCGAACCGAAGCTGAGCCGATGGGGATTGCTGCTGCTCTCCGGCGGTCTGCTGGGGATCGCGCTGTCCAAGAGCTTCTACACGCTGGTACCGGCGATCTGTCTGCTGCCACTGGGCACCGCGTTCACCTTCCCGTGCGTAACCGCGATGCTCAGTCGCGTCGTCAGCAGCGCGGAGCGTGGCCTGTACATGGGCGTGCAGCAGACGTACGGTGGCATCACGCGCATCGGATTCCCGATTCTGTTCGGGATCGCGTTCGATGCGATCGGTAAGCCGAGTCCGTTTCTGATCAGCGCAACGTTGGTGCTGGCGACGTTGCTGCTGGGGCGCGACCTCGAGAAGTATTCACCGCGCGTGAAGACGACGTAACGCGCGCTGCGCGGGCGCTGAGACGCGTTATCAGAATCGCTCACCGTTCGCCTCGCGCACCTGACTCCCGACGGGGCGAATGCGCGACCACATCGTGGCGAAGAACAGCGCGATGCCGGCGATCTGTAGCAATCCACCGGTCAGTACGACCCAGCGCCATGCCACAATTGCTGACTGCGCACGCGCGAGTTCGCCGAGCACGCGGGCGGCGGTGCCGAGTGTCACCGCCCAGTACGCCGCGTCGGCCAACGGTGGGCGATAACATGCGTCAGACTTCGAAGGTCGCGGGAAAAGCCAGAGCGCGACGCCCATGATCATCAGCATGATGAATCCCACGACGATGGCGTGGGTGTGTGCGCTGATCTCGTACGGGGAGATTGCACTCGTCCCGAACTCGCGGCGAATCATCAGCGACGCGCCGATCAACAGACCACTGATGAGAAAGCCAACGGCGGTTTTGATGAAGCGGCGCACCAGGCTGTGCATGAATCAGCCGTTCGTCGCCAGCGGCAAGCCGGGCCGCACCGTCTGCGTCAGCGGGCGTACGGTCCGCGGCATCACCCGACCATCGATCGTGCGCCACAGATTGAAAATGAAGGCGTACGCGCCCAGCGCCGACATCGTGCCGCCGATCGCCACGCAGATCACCGCCTCGCGGTTCCCGTACGGCATCGCGAGAAAGCCGCAGGTCAACAACAGCAGACCGCCGTTCGACAGCCACCAGTGTGCGCCGGCGAGTCGCGTGCTGAACAAGGCGTGCCCGGTGAATCGCGGAATGACGTGATAGGCAACGCCAAAGATCATCATCGCGACGAAGCCGAGTAGATTCATGTGCATGTGCGCGGGACGATAGATCACGAGCGCCGGAAGCGCAGCCATCGTCAGTCCCAACGTGACGCCCAGGCCGAGCCACGTCAGGCTGGCTTTGAGAAACGCGCGAACGAACCAGTCCACTGTTGACTCCTTTAAGTGCGCGCGCTTGGTCTCGGCGCAATGATGGCCAGCAGGTCGAAGCGCTCATCGAGGGCGCGCATTCCATGCAATTCACGCGGCTCGTAGGCGATGACATCACCGACGGACGCCGTGACTTCGCCGTCGAGGCCGAGAACGATGCCAGTCCCTCTCAAAACGGTGAGCACGACGCTCGAGGGACTGGTGTGCGGAGCGACCACCTGCATCGGCTCGAGTCGGAAGACAATCATGCGTACGTCTTCGCTGTCGTGCAGGATCGCGGTGGCTGGAGCGTTTGGTCGCGCGGAGACGGCGGCGTCCGCTATGCGATGGGGTGAGTACTGCTTCATAGGTTGCGGCCATCCGAACGCGCGTCGATCAGCAGCCGCAGGGCGACCAGCATCTGCTCGGGATCGGCCGCGTCGCGCGCGGCCGCGTCAACGACCGACGCGGCGCCACCGCAGCAGGCATCGATGCCAAACTGATTGAAGACCGCGACGGTTTGCGGAAAGGTCGCGATGGTCTGATTGACCGACCATGCGCCATCGAACGGGAGGGACTTGGACATACTGACTCCAGAAGCGAGAGAACGCGCCGTCGCGCCGCGCAAGGCGAAAGCTGTGGGGTGTACGGCCGGGCGGGTGTGACGGTTGTCTCATCATCGGGTGCGGGATCAATTCGCGTATCTCTTTTATGCGGATAGCGCCGGTGTGCGCGGCAGCCTATATCCTGACGGTGAACCCTGTCGACCTCCTCCGTCGGATCCCGGTCTTCGCCGAGCTGAGCGAGGATGCGCTCACGCGTCTCGCGGAGCGATGCGTCGAGCGATCTGTGGCCGAGGGCGTGCTGCTGTTTGCCGCGGGCGAACCGTCACGCGGGCTGTACATCGTCGCGAGCGGGCGCGTGAAGGTCTACCGACTCAGCAGCGACGGCCGGGAGCAGACGCTCCATCTGGAGGGTCCGGGGCGCACCGTGGCCGAACTGCCGCTGTTCGATGGCGGCGTGTATCCCGCCTCGGCGATCACGCTCGAGCCGTCGCGCCTCGTGTTTCTGCCACGCGCCGACTTCGAAGCGGTCTACATGGGCTCGCCGGAGATCGCGCGCGTCATCATTCGCGCTCTGGGCAAGCGATTGCGTCATCTCGTGCAGGTCGCGGACACGCTCGCCTTCCGCGATGTCGCGGCGCGACTGGCGCTGTTGCTCGCGGGCTACGCCGATCGCGGCGGACGCACGACCGAGGCCGGCACCGAGATCTCGCTCGAGCGCACGCAGGAAGAACTCGCACTCGAAATCGGGACGGCGCGCGAGTCCGTGTCGCGCGCGATGCGGCAACTGCGGCAGAAGGGCTATGTCATCGCCGTGAACCGCACGACGCTGGTGATTCCCGACGTGGCTCGACTGCGCACACTCGCGGGACCGGGGTCGCGCGCGCCGAAGTAGTCAGTTGACTTCGTCGGTTGACGCCGGCGTGACGACTCAGGGAATCCCTTGCACCTCTCCCGCGAACACCCGATACCGATCCCCGTGCGTGTCGATAATATAACTAAATAGAGATATACGCATTTATGGCCTCGTGAGCACCTTGCGAAAGAGGGAGATCGCAGATGAACTCGCCACGTCGGATCGTCATCTTGGGTGCCGGCACCGCCGGCACGATCATGGCCAATCGCCTCGCCCGTCACTACGCTGGCGACCTGCGTGACGGCACGATGGAGATCACGATCGTCGATGAGAACGACGTGCATGTCTATCAGCCGGGTCTGTTGTTCCTGCCGTTTGGAATCTATGACGCCGATGACATTGTCAAACCTCGCGGGGCGCAGCTACCGCGCACGGTCAGATATCGGCAGGCGCAGATCGCCAGCCTCGACGCCGAACATCGGTCCGTCAGTCAGCGCGATGGCAGCGTGTTGCCGTACGACGTGCTGATCATTGCGACCGGCACGCGCACTGCGCCGGACGAGACCGAGGGGATGACGGGCCCGGGCTGGCAGACACGCGTCTTCGATTGGTACACGCTGGAAGGCTCGCGCGAATTGGGGCGTGCACTCGCCACGATGGACCACGGCAACCTCGTCATTGCGATTACTGACCTGCCCATCAAATGCCCGGTAGCCCCACTGGAGTTCGTGTTCCTCGCGGACTGGTTCTTAACCGAGCGCGGCGTTCGCGATCGCATCACCATCTCCTACGTCACGCCGCTCGACGCCGCATTCACGAAGCCGGTAGCCGCTGCCGCGCTCGCGCATTTGCTCGAAGAAAAGAACATCCACCTGATCACGGAGTTCGCGACGGGTCGCATCGACGGCGCGGCGGGGACGCTCGTGTCCTTCGATGAACGTGAAGTTCCCTTCGACGTCTTGGCCATCGTTCCCGTGCATACGGGCGCCGCGTGTCTGCTCGAAACCCCTGAGTTGACCGATGCGATGGGCTTTGTGCACACGAATCCGCGCACCCTGCAGTCGCAACTCCGCCCGGAGATCTTTGCGCTGGGCGACGCCACGGATATCCCCGCGTCAAAAGCGGGCTCGGTGGCGCACTTCGAAGCCGAGGTTCTCGAGCAGAATGTGATTCGCTTTTTGGAGGGACTGCCCGTACTCGAGGCCTACGACGGCCACGCGAACTGTTTCATCGAAACGGGCTTTCATAAAGCCTTGCTGATCGATTTCAACTACGACGTCGAGCCCATGCCGGGACACTTCCCGTTCAGCGTGGGGCCGCTGACGCTGCTCAAGGAGAGCCGCCTCAATCATCTCGGTAAGATGGCGTTCAAGTACGTGTATTGGCACGCGCTGCTACCGGGGCACGACCTACCCGGCATCCCCCCGCAGATGTCGATGGCAGGCAAAGAGTTGTCCGGTGCACGTTTTACGGCATGACGTTCCGTCCCCACACTGTTATGGAGTATTTGTCATGAGCACCACGACTTTGGCTGGCATCGCGGTCGATGTTGATCACGAAGGATTCCTCACCGACGCGACACAGTGGACCGCGGAGTTCGGCGAATCGATCGCTGCGGAAAACGGCATACCGTTTCTCACGGACCGTCACTGGCGCGTGCTGAACTTCATGCGGAACGCGTTCCTTACGACCGGTAACGCGCCGAGCATTCGCAGTCTCGGCAAGGACTCGGGCGTTCCGGTCAAGGAGCTCTACGCGCTCTTCCCGAAAGGCCCGGCCAAACTGGCCGCCAAGATCTGCGGGATTCCGAAGCCCCATGGTTGCATTTGACTCTGATGCTGCAGCGCATCGCGTCTGCAGGAGGATTCTCGTATGACCAGCCCGATGTTTGCCCCAGTCGAAGCAACCACAGTTGCCCCGGCACGAATCGAGAAAGTGTCGATCATCGTGTCGAAGGGGTCGCTTGAAGGGATTTACCCAGCGCTCATCATGGCCAATGGCGCGCGCATGGAAGGTATCGACGCCAATGTCTTCTTCACATTCTTTGGTATGGACGCCGTCACCACCTCGCGCATGGAGCACATCAAGGTCGCGACGGTCGGGAACCCCGGGTTGCATCTGCCGACGATACTCGGAGGCTTACCGGGAATATCCGCGCTCGTCACCGCGCAGATGGAAAAGAAGATGTCGGCCTTGGACATTCCACCAATCCCCGAGTTCATTCAACTGCTCGCGGACTCCGGCGCGAAGCTGTATCTGTGCAAGGCGTCGGTCGAGATGTTCGGCCTCGCGCGTTCAGACTTCATCGAGGCGATCGAATCCATCATCACCGTCGGTGAGTTTTACGAGATGGCCGCTGGCGGGCAGATCATCTTCACGTGATCCGGCAGCGTCACTTATGCGCATCGGTGAGTACCACGTTCTGCTTCTTGTCGAATCCCACCGTGAACTTCGCCGCCCTCGCCATCGCCTTGAGCGCGTCGCCGGACGACTTGAGTCCGATGCGCATCGACACGGGGCGCGCGCCGAGCGCGGAGTCACCGAGCAGTGCCTTGAGATCGAACCACCGGACCAGCTCTGACAGCACGACGCTGGCTGGCGTGTCGATGAACACCAGCGAATCGCTGAGCCAACTGCTCGCCATCGCCTTTTGACCCGCGTCAGCCGGCTGCACGGTGCCATCGCTGTTTACGCGCACCGCCTTACCGGCGGCTACGTCCGAGGCGGTGCCCTGCTCCTTCGATCGCACGGACACACTGCCTTCGTCGACAACGACAATCACGTTCGGATCGTCGTCATAGGCGCGCACGGTGAAGGCCGTGCCGGTCGCGCTGATGATCGCATTCTTCGCGCGCACTTCGAACGGAAGCTTGCCGCCAGGGGCGACGGTGAACGATGCGGCGCCTTTCAATTGCAGGGTGCGAACCAATCCCCCGAAATCCGCCGGCAGTTTGATGTGCGTGTCCGATCCGATCTTTGTCTGCGATCCGTCGCTCAGTCGGACCGCCCCTCGCTGGCCGCGTTGCGCGCCTAGGGCGCGCGCGTTTTCGGCCTGCAGTGCCTTGGTCGCGGCCACATCAGCGCTGCTGTCGCCGAGCCACCGCATCCCGGCAATGATGATTCCCCCCAGCACTGCGACGATGACGAGCGGCTTGACCCATCCTTGACTGCTGCCGACAGTCTGCACGTGTGCCGCGGTGGCGTGTTTGCGAGCCTCGGCGGCCTCAGTCAGCGCCTGCGCGTGATTGCTGGCCGGCGCATGCAGGTCGGACAGCAACCTCTCGACCGCCGCTTCGGCATCCGGTACCTGATCGCGCGACGGCGCAGCACTGGACGGCGCGTGCGATCCATGGTGCAGCGCGGCGTGCTTCCGACGCTGGAGATCCGACTCCGTGCGGACGGCATCATTCAGCGCATCGATGAATGCCTGCGGGTCGGCGATGGTGGTGCGCTTGACCCAGACGTCCAGCATGGCCTGCTGCGCGACACGCGCCCTGAATTGCGCCAAGTCGGCGCCGAGATTGTCTCGCGCCTGCGCGACGAGCGCGTCGTAGTTCGAGCGATACATGCTGGCGAGCGCGTGCTCATCGCCCGCCGTCAGCGCGTGGAATTGAGTGGAATCCGGGGGGGTCAAGAGGTCAGACATCGGTTCTCCCAGCGTGGCAACGTTGGCGCGTACCGGGCGGCGCATCGTGCGTCGTCGTAGAGGGGCCTGCTAACGGTGCCGCTCGGTACCGACAAGCGCAAACGGAGACTCCCTGACAGCGCGGCTCGGGTTTTCCTCCAAGATCATCCAGATCAGCGTCTATCGCGCCGCTGGCCGACGCTGGCACGGGCTCATCCACACCACCCCCGAGCCGTAGCCATAGCCGAAATCATGGCGGAGGCTGCCAGCGGGCCGTTTCTTTGCCGGGTGCCCATTTCCGCCCGAATTGCCGGCGCGCTGCTCTGTGCGCTCTCGGCCAGTGCCGCCGAGTCCCAACCGCGCCCGTCGTCCGATCTTCGACTGTCGGCGCCGATCAGCACTTGGGATGAAGCCATCCCGCTCGGGAACGGCCTGTTCGGCGGCCTCGTTTGGGGCGGCGGGTCGCGCATCAACATTTCGCTCGATCGGGGCGACCTGTGGGATCTGCGGCCGGCGGCACCGTTCGGTAGCGATGGCTATCGGTTCGCCGACGTCGTTCGACTCGTCCGCGAGCATCGCGAAGACTCGCTGCACATCCGTCTCGACGATCCTTACGATCGCATTGCCTACCCCACGAAGATTCCGGGCGGTCGCGTGGTCGTCACGGTCGACTCGTCGCGCCGTGCGCAGGCGTTCACCCTGTCGCTCGCGCACGCGGAAGCCTCCGTGCAGTTTGCGCATGACGTGATGCGCGGATTCTTCAGTGCGCGGGACAGCGTCGCGCTCTTTCGCGTCCCATCGCTTCGCGCCGTCGACATCGTGCGACCGGCGTCGCTAAACACGTTGGGCTATGGGCCCGCGACCTTTTCGCACGACACGGTCCGCAGGGTCGCGCATCAGTGGATGGTGCAGCAGGCCGCGCTCGGCCTCTCGTATGTCGTGGCCGTCGCGAGCCGTCAGGATGGGCCGTCGTCGTCGCTGATGGCGATCACGATCGCGACCTCGAACGACGGTGGTGATCCCGTGGCGATCGCGCGTCGTCGCCTCGATCGCGCATTGCGCAGTAGATACGCCGCGCTGCAGCGACCGCACGACGCGTGGTGGCAACGGTTCTGGGCGACGACGTCGTCGATGACCGTGCCCGATACGGCGCTGCAGGCGCACCTCGATCTCGTGCAGTACTACTACGGCGCGGCGGCACGTCGTGGTGCGCCACCAATCCCGTTGCAGGGTGTCTGGACCGCCGACGGCAATTCGCTCCCGCCCTGGAAAGGCGACATTCACAATGATCTCAACACGCAGATGACGTACCTCGCCGCGCACGCAGCCGGCGCAGACGACGCGATGATGGGATGGCTGGACTACAACTGGACGCTGCTGCCGGTTTATCGGCAGTTCGCGCGTAACTACTTCGGCGTCTCCGGCGCCGCGATCCCCGGCGTGATGTCGCTGGACGGAAAGCCACTCGGCGGCTGGGGGCAGTACTCATTGTCGCCGACGATGGGACTGTGGGTAGCGCAGTCGTTTTACCTGCAGTGGCGCTATGGTCGTGATCGCGCCTTTCTGCGCACGCGGGCCTATCCGTTCATCGCCGAACTCGGCATCGCCACGACCGCGCTGTTGCAGCGTGCGCCGGACGGACGATGGCGACTGCCGCTGTCATCGAGCCCGGAGATCTTCGACAACAGCATGCGCGCGTGGCTGCCGAGCATGTCGAATTTCGATCTGGCGCTGCTGCACTGGCTGTTCGGTGCACTCGACAACATGGCGACGGCGCTCGGCGACTCGACTGCGGCGAAGCAGTGGCGCGCGACGAGCGCCCAACTGCAGCCGCTGGTGATCGACAGCACGACCCACGCGCTGCCGTTCGCTGCCGGACTGCCATATAGCGAATCCCACCGGCATTTCTCACACGCGCTGGCCATCCATCCACTCGGCCTGCTGACCAGTGAATCAGCCGACAGCCTCACGGTGCAACGCACCCTAGATCAGATCCGCCAGTACGGCAGCGACAACTGGGTGGGCTACAGTTTCTCGTGGTACAGCGCGATGCTGGCGCGCGCCGGGCGGACTGAAGAGGCGTTGAAGCAACTCGAGGATTACCGACGCGCTTTCATCCTGCGCAACGGGTTCCACGCGAATGGCGATCAAGCGCACAGCGGTCTCGCGAAAGCGACGTATCGGCCGGTGACGCTGGAAGGCAACTTCCTCGCGCTGCACGCGGCGCACGAAATGCTGTTGCAGAGTTGGGGCGACGTGGTCCGGATCTTCCCGGCCGTCAGTACGCGCTGGCGCGATGTGTCCTATCACGATCTGCGCGCCGAAGGTGGGTGGCGCGTGTCGGCCACGCGCGTTGGCGGCGTGACGACGCGCGTGCGAATCGTCAGCGGGGCGGGCGGCGTGCTGCGCCTGCGCGATCCGTTCGGTGGCGCGAAGGTCGCGTGGAATCGACGTGATGTGCGCCGCGAGGGAGCGGACTACGTCGTGACGCTCCGGAAAGGCACCGTTTTGGAGGGCGCGCGTCAGCTAATGCCGGTCAATTGACGGTCAATTGACGGTGCCGTCGCATACTGCGTCCGTCGGTGGCCAGTACCCCCAGTCGACGCCCCGCTCTCGCCGTTCGCATTCACGTCGTCCGCACTATGACTCAGACGAAAGACCTTCCCGCCGACTTCCGACTCATCGAGTCGCCTGAGGGCGCGTTGTATCTGACCTGCACCGATGCGCTCGCCGCGTCGTTCGCAGTCCGGATCGTGCACGGAGGCCGCTCGACAATCGCGCGCCGCGTGCCGCCGGATGCGATGCAGTCGCTGCCGCGAGCACCGCGGGGCGCGGTCGCGTGGCATCTCGGCATTTCAGGTGACGAAGCCGCGCCGTGGAACGTCTTCGTGCACCGTCCGTTCGGACCACTCATCGAAATCTGAGCGGTCCGACCCGCTATGACACGCTACGGCGTCCGTGCGGCGCGCCGTGCAAGGAGCAGGAACAGGGCGCCGAAGAGCCACATCACCGCGCCCCAGATCAGGTTCACGTTGAGACCGGCCGAGCGCGCGTACATCGTCGCATCGCCATTCGTCGCGATGCCGTAGCCCATGAGAATCACGCCCAGCATGACGAACAGCGCCCCGATCGGGGTGCGTAGATCCAAGTCACCGGCTCCACTCATCGTCGGCTCCTAGAAAAAGATGATGTTGAGCACGAACGTCAGCGTCAAAACGCCGACCGCCGCGACCGCCGGTTTCTGCCACCACGACTTCACGTCGTCGGTCGTACGCGGCGTCATCGAGTAGACGAGCCCTCTGAGCTCCTCTTCCGGTCGCGCGCGCGTCACCAAGCTGACCGCGGTCGTGACGACCAGACAGGTCGTGAATGCTGCGATTGCCGTCCAGAACGTCTGCGCCATTTCGCTCGGATACGACAGCATCGGCGCGAAGTAGCCGCCCTTCACACCCGGCGACGAGCCCGCCGCGAGTGATAGTCCATGGTGCACGGCCGCCGCCGTCGTCCCGGAGAGCAGCCCCAAGAATGCGCCGTGTCCCGTGCTGCGCTTCCAGAACATGCCGAGTGCGAAGGTCGCGAATAGCGGGGCGTTCACGAACGCAAAGACGAGCTGCAGGAACTCCATGATATTGTTGAACGAGCTCGCGACGTACGCCGCCAAAATCGACAGCGCGATGCCGCCGACAGTCGCTGCGCGACCCATCCAGAGGTAATGCTCGTCAGACGCGCCCGACTTGATGTGCGACTGATAGATGTCGTACGTCCACACCGTGTTGAAGGCGGTGACATTGCCCGCCATGCCCGACATGAATGACGCCATCAGCGCCGTCAGACCGAGCCCCAACAGGCCGCTCGGGAAAAGCTTCACGAGCATCATCGGCGTGGCGAGGTCGTAGTCGAGCACCACGTGGCCCGCGCTGTCCAGCAACGGAATGCCCGCCGACGTCAGCTTGGCCGGGATCACGTTGTCGCCCATCGCGAGCGCGATCATGCCCGGCAGGATGACGAGAAACGGGAAGAGCATCTTCGGCACCGCCGCGATCAATGGCGTGCGACGCGCGGCCGTCATCGAATCGGCAGCCATGGCGCGCTGCACGACGAGGAAGTCGGTGCACCAGTAGCCGAACGAGAGCACGAAGCCCAGCCCCATCACCATCCCGAACCACTCGATGCCGATCGAGTTGGTCGCCGCCGAGCCCATGCCCTTCCACACATGCGTGTAGGCGTAGTCTGGCAGGCCGCGCGATGTCGCGATCGCGGCCAGTTTCGAGGTCATGCCGCTATAGCCGCCGACGCTGCGCAGCCCGATCCAGACCAGCGGTGCGAAGCCGAACACGATCATGAAAAACTGCAGCACTTCATTGTAGATCGCGCTCGTGAGCCCGCCGAGCAGGACGTACGCCAGCACGATCGCGGCCGAGACGAGTACGCTGGTGTCAAAATCCCAGCCGAGCAACAGGTTGAGCAACTTGCCCATCGCGTACATCGAGACGCCGGACGAAAACACGGTCATCGCGGCGAACGAGACGGCGTTCAGTGTGCGCGTTTTCTCGTCGAACCGCAGCTTGAGATATTCGGGGACCGAGCGTGCCCGTGACCCGTAGTAGAACGGCATCATGAAGATGCCAACGAACACCATCGCCGGGATGGCGCCGATCCAATAAAAGTGACTCGTCGCGATCCCGTACTTCGCGCCGGACGCACCCATGCCGATGACTTCCTGCGCCCCGAGATTCGCACTGAGGAACGCGAGTCCGGTCACCCACGGCGGCAGCGATCGTCCCGACACGAGAAAGTCGTTTGAGGTGCGCATGCGACGGCGCAGAGCCCAGCCGATGCCAAGGACAACGGCGAAATAGATCGCCATCACGACGTAATCAACGGACGTCGGACGAATCACAGGCCTGCTCCGGAAGAAAGTCGGGCGCCGAGGTGGGAGAGTGGGCGCCCCCAATGATATCGCGGGGTCAGCACATCGCGAGGTGTATCTTTGCGGGCGCAACCGATTGCGGGAACACGACGGGGTGTGAATTGACACATTCGCGGGTAAATCCGCCATTCGGACCGCTGGCGATTCGATGTGGTCGGCGCGAGCTTGCGGCATAACATCACTTCCGGCGTCGGCACTGATTGTCCTTCCCCGCCGACGCTGTTTCCCGCCACGACATTGAGCCGTCTCCGCGCTCGCGGCGTGCTCGCCGAATCGTGCTCGCGCCATCACGATTCGCGAAGCGCTACCGGCGCCAATCGTCGGCCAGTCCCATGCATCCATGAAGTTTCCCCGCTCTGCTGGCGTCCTACTTCATCCAACTTCGCTCCCCGGCCACAACGGGATCGGCGACCTCGGATCGGACGCGGTTCGCTTCCTCGACTTTATGGTCGACGCCGGTTTTACGATCTGGCAGATGCTGCCGCTCGGACCAACCGGCTACGGCGATTCGCCGTACCAGTGTTTCTCGGCGTTCGCCGGGAACCCGTTGCTCGTGCACATCCCCGGCGCGACGAGCACCGCGACCGCGAATCCGCACGAGGTGGAGTTCGCACAGGTGATCGCCGCGAAGAGCGCGCAGCTGGCGCAGCTGTTCGAGCGCTTCGTGCCCGATGACCGCTTTCGGTATTTTGTGCAGCAACAGCGCGCGTGGCTGGAAGATTACGCATTGTTCACGGCGATCAAGACGATGCACGGCGGCGAATCCTGGACGAGTTGGCCCGAACCACTCGCGTCGCGCGACCCGGCCGCACTCGCCGCCTTCCGCACCGCGCACCAGCGCGAGATCGATCGCGTGTACTTCGAGCAGTACGCGTTCTTCCGGCAATTCGACGCGCTCAAGCGCGCGTGCAAGGAACGGCACATCAAGCTGATGGGCGATGTGCCTATCTACGTCGCGCACGACTCCGCCGACGTGTGGGCGAACCGCGATCTGTTCAAGCTCAACCCGGACGGCTCTCTAATCGTACAGGCCGGCGTGCCGCCGGACTATTTCAGCGAGACTGGCCAACTGTGGGGGAACCCGCTCTATCGCTGGGATGTACTGCGCGAGCAGGGCTATCGCTGGTGGATCGACCGCATGCGCGCCTCGCTCGAGATGTTTGACATTGTCCGGATCGATCACTTCCGCGGCTTCGAAGCCTTCTGGGAAGTACCGGGCGCAGACACGACCGCCATCAACGGTCAGTGGGTGAAAGGTCCCGGTGCCGACTTGTTCACCGCGCTCACGAACGCGCTCGGCCAAATGCCGATCGTCGCCGAGAACCTCGGTCTTATCACGCCAGAGGTCGAAGCGTTGCGCGAGGCATTTGGCTATCCCGGCATGAGCATATTGCAATTCGCGTTCGGTGGTGACGGGCAGGCGAAAGAATTTCAGCCCCACACGTTTCCGCATGAGCGCGTGGTCTACACGGGCACGCACGACAACGATACCACTGTCGGCTGGTGGAACTCCGACGTCGGCGGCGACTCGACGCGCTCGCTCGAGGACATCGAGAAGGAGCAGGCGTTTGCGAGGCGCTATCTGAATACCGACGGGCATGAGATGCACTGGACGCTGATGCGTGCCGCCCTCGCGTCGGTCGCGGCCACCGTGCTCATTCCGATGCAGGACATCCTCGGGCTGGGCAACGAGGCGCGTATGAACTTGCCCGGACGTCAGGCAGGCAATTGGAAGTTCCGATTCACCTGGGAACAACTCACCCCCGACATCGCGACCCGCTTGCGCGATCTCACGAGGTTGTACGACCGATGAGCGCATCCCGCGACATGGCCCTCCGTGACTCGGCCTCCGACTCAGCGTCGGCAACGCCGTACGCTGCGATCTGGAACATGAGTTTCGGTTTTCTCGGTATCCAATTTGGATGGGCGCTGCAGATGGCGAACATGAGCGCCATCTACGAGTACTTGGGTGCCAGCGCCGACCAGATTCCGATTCTCTGGCTCGCGGCACCACTGACGGGACTCATTGTGCAACCGATCATTGGTCACGTCAGCGATCGTACATGGTCGCCGCGCTTCGGCCGACGTCGCCCGTTCTTTCTCATCGGCGCGATCCTGAGTTCGCTCGCCCTGATCGCAATGCCGCACGTCAGCGCGCTCTGGATGGCTGCTGGACTGCTGTGGATTCTCGACGCATCGATCAACATCTCGATGGAGCCGTTCCGCGCGTTCGTGGCCGATCTGCTGCCGCCGAACGATCGGCCTCGCGGATTTGCGATGCAGAGTCTGTTCATCGGTTTGGGTGCGGTGCTCGCGTCAGCTGCGCCGTGGATGCTGACGAACTGGTTTGGCGTCGCCGCCGGCACGCCGGGCACGATTCCGAACGCGGTGCGCTACTCGTTCTTTATCGGCTCGGCGGCGTTCTTCGGCGCGGTCATGTACACGATTCTGACGACGAAGGAAAAGCCACCGGCCGATCTCGCGGCGTTCGAGAAAGCCAAGCAGCAGACGGCCGGTATCGGTCACGGCGTGCAGGACATCATGCAGGCGGTGCGCGCCATGCCGGAGACGATGAAGCAGCTGGCACTCGTGCAGGTGTGCACGTGGCTCGGCCTCTTCTGCATGTGGCTGTATTTCCCCGTCGCGGTGGCGCGCAATGTGTACGGCGCCCCTGACGCGAACTCGCCGCTGTATGCGCAGGGTGTCGAATGGGCCGGCCTCTGCTTCGGGGCCTATTCCGCCGTCTGCTTTGCGTTCTCGTTCTTCCTGCCGAAGCTGGCCAAAGCGCGCGGCGCGCGCGGCACTCACGCCATCTGCCTGTTCGCCGGTGCCGCGGGACTCGCGTCGGTCTCCGTGATTCACACTCCCGGTTTGCTGCTGCTGTCGATGACTGGGATTGGCATCGCGTGGGCCAGCACCCTGTCGATGCCGTATGCGATGCTCGCGAACTCATTGCCCGCCGGCAAGACGGGCGTGTACATGGGCATCTTCAATTTCTTCATTGTGATTCCCGAGATTGTCGCGTCGCTCGGCTTCGGCTGGGTGATGAATCACCTACTCGACAATAATCGCATGGCAGCGGTCGTCGCCGGTGGTGCGTTCATGGCGCTCGCCGCGCTGCTCGTGTTGCGCGTGAAGGAAGTGGCGCCGGCGGCGGCGTGACGCGGACGCGGACGCGGATGCGTATGCGTATGCGCATCGGTGTGCGGTTCGGCATGCGTCGCCGCGCCGTGCTGGCGGTATCGACGATGATGCTGAGCGCGCACGCACTGGCAGCGCAGGCACCGACGGTCGATAAGGTCGAGCCGCCCAACTGGTGGGGCAACCACTCGATCAATCCGGTGCGGGTGCTCGTTCATGGCGCGCACCTGACCGGTGCGCGCTTCGAATGTCCGAGACTGTCATGCGGCCGTGTGACGACGAACACGAGCGGCACCTACGCGTTCGTTGACGTGACCATACCAAAGGGTGCCACGACGGGTGCCTACCCGCTGACATTGCGCACACCGAACGGTGCCGCTTCGGTGCCATTCACGGTGTCGGCGCCACTCGCCCGTGTCGGTCGTTTTCAGGGCTTTGGCCCGAACGACGTCGTGTATCTCATCATGCCCGATCGATTCGCGAACGGCGATACGACGAATGACCGCCCCGCGGGACAGACCGATCTCGTGGACCGCACGAAAGGCCGCTACTACCACGGTGGCGATCTGGCGGGCGTGCAGCAGAAGTTGCCGTATCTCAAGGCGCTCGGCATCACGGCGATCTGGCTCAATCCGCTCTACGACAACTACAACGGATTGAATTTCAAAGAAGTCTACGACGGCACGCCGATGGCCGACTATCACGGCTATGGCGCGATTGACATGTACAAGGTCGAGGAACACTTCGGCGATGTGGCACAGTTCAAAGCGCTTGTCGACGCCGCACATGCCAAGGGCATCAAGATCATCCTCGACATGGTGGCGAATCATGTCGGGCCCTATCACCCCTGGGTGAAGGATTCGCCGACGCCGACGTGGTTTCACGGCACCGAAGCGAATCATCCGAACAACGACTGGCAGACGTGGACGATTGCCGATCCGCACGCAACGCCCGAGATGCGGCGCGCGACACTCGACGGCTGGTTCATCAACCTCCTGCCGGACCTGAATCAGGATGATCCGGAGGTCGCCCGCTACCTCATCCAGAATACGCTCTGGTGGGTCGGCGTCAGCGGCATGGACGGCATTCGCCAGGACACCTGGCCGTACGTGCCGCGCACCTTCTGGCGCGACTGGATGAGTGCCATCAAGAAGCAATATCCGACGGTTCCGGTCGTCGGCGAAGTGCTCGACGGTGATCCCGCGCAGGTCGCCTTCTTCGAGGGGCGCAACACGCCGTTCGACGGCGTCCGCACAGGCGTCGACATGTTGTTCGACTATCCGATCTATTACGCGATGCGTTCGGCGTTCGGACGCGGTCAGTCGATACGCGCTGTCGCGCAGATGCTCGGCCATGATCGCTTGTATCGCGACGCGCCGGCGTCATTGATGCCGCTCTTTGGTTCGCACGATGTGCTGCGATTCATGCAGGAAAAGGGCGCAACCACGGCCGGACTCAAACTGGCCTTTACGATGCTGCTGACGATGCGTGGGACGCCGCTCATTTACTACGGCGACGAGATCGCGCTGCCGGGCGCGGTCGATCCCGACAATCGCCGGGATTTTCCGGGCGGCTGGCGTGGTGATGCACGCAACGCCTTCGAAGCGTCCGGGCGCACACCGTCGCAGCAGGATGTGTTCGCGCATGTGCAAAAGCTGACGAGCGTGCGCGCCGCGCGTGCCGATCTGCGCGGCCGCGCAACGCAGCACCTGTTCGTGGATGACCACACGTTCGTGTATCGTCGCGGGGCCAGCGTCGTCGCGCTCAACAATGACACGACGGCGGTCACGGTCGACATCGACGGCGTCGTTGGCGTGAAAGACGTACTGGGCGTATGCGGTGCGCCGGTGAAGAAAGGCGCGAAGACGTCCATCAGCATTCCCGCGCGCAGCGGCTGCATCTTCTAAAAACGCACAAGGTCATTGCATGAAGGTCTGCACGCTCGTGGCATCCGCTGCCGCTATAGTGGTCGTGATGAGTACCTCATCGACCGTGGCGATTTCACAGGCACAGACCACGACTCCACCTACCGGCGTCGAACTCTTCCGACCACAATTTCACTTCACGCCCGCCGTGAATTGGATGAACGATCCGAATGGACTCGTGTTTTTTCAAGGCGAGTATCACCTGTTCTATCAATACAATCCCTCCGGCAACACGTGGGGACACATGAGTTGGGGACATGCGGTCAGTCGCGATCTCGTACACTGGCAGCGTTTGCCACTGGCAATTCCGGAACTCGGCGACGAGATGGTGTTCTCCGGCAGTGCCGTCGTGGATGTCACGAACAGCAGTGGCTTCGGAAGGAATGGCGAGGCACCACTCGTCGCGATCTACACGGCGCACAACCAAGTGAAGCGACGGCAGGCGCAGGCGCTCGCGTACAGCACGGACCGCGGCCGCACGTGGACGCGATACGCGAAGAGCCCCGTGCTCGACCTCGGTCTCGCAGATTTTCGCGATCCCAAAGTGTTCTGGCATGCGCCGACGCAGCGGTGGATCATGGCGGTCGTGCGCTCCCCAGAACATCGCGTCCAGCTGTATGGATCTCCTGATCTCAAGCGGTGGTCACTACTGAGCGACTTCGGCCCCGCCGGCGCGATCGGCGGCGTGTGGGAGTGTCCGGATCTCTTTCCACTTCCCGTCGACGGTGACCCGACGCGCACGCGCTGGGTGTTGGTGGTCAACCTCAACCCCGGCGCCGTCGCCGGTGGTTCCGGCACACAGTACTTCGTCGGCGACTTCGATGGTACGCGCTTCACCATGGACCTCGCGGCGCAGGGCACGGCACAACCGCTGTGGGCGGACTTCGGCAAGGACTTCTACGCAGCGGTCTCGTGGTCGAATGACCCGCGCGCCGATGGTCGCCGGACGTGGATCGGCTGGATGAACAATTGGAGCTACGCCAACTTCATTCCGACGTCACCGTGGCGGAGTGCACAGAGCGTCCCGCGCGTGCTGTCGTTGCGAACGACACCGGCCGGTGTGCGGCTCGTACAGGAACCGGTTGGTGCGCTCACGCAGTTACGTGGCGCGGTGCAGCACGTCGCGGCGCAGACGATCATCGCCGGCACGCATCTGCTGAGTGCATCGGGTGCGACCAGCGCTGCGACCGGCGCTGTGAGCGGCAGCGCCATCGACATCGTCGCCGAATTCGACGCGGGGACGGCTGCCGAGTTCGGACTCGTGGTGCGCGCGGGTACGAATGAAGAAACGGTGATCGGTGTCGATCGCGCGACGAAGCGACTCTACGTCGATCGCACGCGTGCTGGGCAGTCGACGTTTCACCCCACCTTTGCGAGTCGCCAGTACGCACCGATCCGCCTCACGAACGGACGTGCACGCGTCCGCGTGCTGGTCGATTGGTCGTCCGTCGAGGTATTAGCCGACGACGGTGAAGTCGTCATCACCGATCAGCTCTTCCCGTCGGCCACGAGCGCCGGTGTTGCGCTCTTTTCGAAAGGCGGCACGGCGAAGCTTGTGTCGATGGACGCATGGCCGATGGCATCGGCGCTAACCGCGAGCGCGCCCAACAAGTAGGCATGGAAATGGACGCACGCCCGGACGTTAGTCGCCGCGCGGAGTCCCCGGAATGTGCGGCCGGTCTGGCTCGCTTCCTTCTGGCGGCGGCTCATAGGCGTAGGTCATCACCATCGCGACGATCCAGCCGATGATTGTCCAGCCGAGGAGCAGGTTGATCGCGGTGATCGTCCAGCGACGCTGACGCTGCCGCTTCCACGCCAGCATCGTCGGGAGCACATACAGCAAGCCCCCGACGACGAGCATGATCAGTTCCTTCGGCGGCCCGCCCCCTTGGTATAGCGCGATAGAGTCAGCGGGGTCGAGCGATGGCTGGAAACGCATGACGAAATGTAGGGCGGCGAGGGGAGATCCAGCAGAGCGCGGGCGGCGTAACCAAAGCATGAATAGTCATGCGCGTGACAGTATCCGCCGTGCCAGCGCACGGCTGGTCGCCTTCGTCATTGTGGTCGCGATCGCACCCGGCCCGCTGACCGCGCAGGTCGTCGACTCGGCGAAGGCGCGTGACACGTCACGGGTGACGGCGCTCACCACGGTCAAGGTCACCGGCCGCGCCGACAACCTGACTGGCGTCGCGCAGAGCGCCTCCCAAGGGCGCGTGGGGCGCGCCGACCTCAAGCTGCGTCCCTTGGTGCGTGAAGGGGAAATTCTCGAAGCGGTGCCGGGCATGATCCTCACGCAGCACAGCGGCGACGGCAAAGCCAATCAGATGTTCGTGCGCGGCTTTAATCTCGATCACGGCACCGACTTCGAAACGAAGATCGAGTCCATGCCGATCAACATGCCGACACACGCGCATGGCCAAGGCTACACAGATCTCAACTTGCTGATTCCCGAGCTGGTCGATCATCTCGACTACAAGCTTGGGACCTATTACGCAGAACTCGGCGACTTCGGCAGCGCTGGCGGCGCCACGCTGCATCTCGCACGCACATTGTCGGTGCCGATCGTACATGCAGAAGCCGGCGCGTTTGGCTACGCCCGCACGGTCCTCGGCGCCAGCACGACGCAAGGCAACAACACATTCCTGCTCGGCGGCGAAGCGAAGCACTATGATGGCCCGTGGGATGTCTCCGAACGACTGCGCAAGTTCAGCGGTATGGGTCGCTGGACGTGGCACCGTGGCCGCAACGAACTCTCACTGCTCGCACTCACCTACAGCAATCGGTGGAATTCGTCCGATCAGATCCCGTTGCGCGCCGTCAACAACGGCAGGCTGTCGCGCTTCGGACAGATCGATCCCACACTCGGCGGCACCACCGATCGCCAAAGCCTGTCGTTCTCGTGGCGTCGCGCACTCGACAACGGCGTGTTACGCGTTGACGCCTACGGCATTCGCTACGCCTTCAATCTCTGGTCGAACTTCACGTATTTTCTCGACAATACGAGCGCTGGTGACCAGATCGAACAGCTCGATCATCGTCGCATTGGTGGCGTGGAGGCGGAGTACACGCGCGCGGCCCATGCGCTTGGCACCGATCACACGGTACGCGTCGGCGTGCAGAGTCGCTACGACGATGCGAACGTCGCGCTCAATCGCTCGACGCGCCGCATGGCAACCGGCACTGTGCGCGCTGATGACGTCGGCGAAGGCAGCGCCGCGCTCTGGACGAGCATCGAATCGCGCTGGCAGTCGCATGTGCGCACGATTCTCGGACTGCGCGGCGACGCGTTTCACTTCGACGTCCGCAGCGACCGCGCGGCGAATTCCGGCGTGCGCAACGCCGCGATCACGAGCCCGAAAGTGTCACTCGTCTTTGGCCCGTTCGATGGCACGGAGTTCTACGTCGGCGCAGGACTCGGCTTTCATAGCAACGACGCGCGCGGCAGTACGATCACGGTCGATCCCGTGAGTGGTGCGTCGGTGACCAAGGTCGATCCGCTCGTCCGTTCACGCGGCGGCGAGCTCGGGGTGCGCACCTCTACGGAGTCTGGCTTCCGGTCGTCGCTGTCATTGTGGTATCTCGCGCTCGACAGCGAGCTGCTCTTCGTCGGCGATGCCGGCACCACTGAACCGCAGGGGCGGAGCCATCGCACTGGCATCACCGTCGCCAACTTCTGGCGACCGGATCCGCGTCTCACGTTCGATGCGGACGTGTCGTTCACCCACGCGCGCTACATCGACGCCGCCCTTGGCCAGCAGTTCGTGCCCGGCGCGCTTGAACGGGTCATCGCAGCGGGCGTGTCCTTCGAGCCGAAGGCGCGCGGCCTGCTGGCCGAGTTGCGTCTGCGACACTTCGGCGGCCACCCGCTGGTCGAGGACAACAGCGTGCGCGGCAGCGCGACCTCCCTCGTCAATGCGACCATTGGGTACTCACTCGGCAAGCCCCGCATCACCGCCAGTCTCCTGAACGTGCTTGGCGCTCGGGCGAGCGACATTCAGTACTTCTATGCGTCGCGTCTCGCGGGAGAACCGGCGGGCGGCGTCGAGGACGTCCACTTCCATCCGGTGGAGCCACGGCAGATCCGTCTCGGGGTCGCCATCGGCATGTGAGTTGCGCGTCGATGGTTCGAGGCGGCACCTTGAGGGTGTTCATCGAGAGTTCGTCTGGCGCGGCTCGATCGCGTGGACCACTTCGACATTCGCCTCTGGCCCCGATCTGATGCCTTCGCTGCGCACGCCGTTCCGTCGATTCGTCGCCATCACGCCAATCCTGCTGGCCGCCATCGCGGCCTGCAGCAAGGATGTGCCTTCCTTGCCGGCGATCACCGCGGCCGCGCACGACTCCGCGTGGACCGCGTGGAAGGCGACACGGGCCAAATGGGTGCTGACCCCCGGTCGCCCGCTGTCGTACACTGGCCTGCGGTGGCTTAAGCCCGGGCCGAACACGATCGGTGCGGACGCCTCGAACGACGTGCTGCTTCAGGGACGCGACGCGCCGGCGAAACTCGGCGTGCTCACACGCGACGGAACCACTATCAGCTTCGAACCCGCAGCCGGCATTGCCGCGACGATCGACAGTCAAGCGGCCGTCGCCGGTCGTTTGCGCGCCGATGTCGACTCGGGCGGCGCCGCGACCGTGCGCACCGGCAGCGCGGGCTTTCGCGTCATGCGCCGCGTCGACTCCGTCGGTGTTCGTACGTTCGACGCCGATCGCGTGACGCCTGAGGCGGCCGCGAAAACGATCGCGCCCCTGTCGTACTTTCCGATCGACATGTCGTGGCGCGTTCCCGGCAAACTGGTGCCGTTCGCGAAGCCCGACACGCAAGCCGTGCCGACAAGTTCGGGCATTCCTGAGGTGCACATTATTGTTGGACGGGTAGCGGCGATCGTGGGCGGCGCGCCTGTCTCACTCACGGCGATGGTCGGGACCGGTCCGAAAGATCTCTACTTCACCTTCAGCGACGAAACGAGCGGCGAAGAAACATACGGGTTCCGCTTCCTGCACGCGGCGCTCGACACCGCGACAAAAATCGTGACGCTCGATTTCAACTTTGCGTACAATCCCGACTGCGCGTTCTCGGGGTTCACGACGTGCCCACTGCCGCCGACGGAGAACCGCATACCCGTCAAGATCACCGCCGGTGAGAAGATCGTCGTACACATCGACGGCGATTCATCGCATGTCGCGCGCGCGAAGGTGCTGCAGGACAAGGTGAAGGCCGGTATCGGCGCCGGCGCGAAGGCCAGCGTTCGCGCGAAAGACCAGATAGTACCGAAAGCGGTGGCGAAGCCGTGATCGTTCGTCGATTGATTAGTGCGGCGGCGTTGGCCGCCGTTGCATTGGCCGCGCCCCTAGCCGCCTGCGGTGGTGACAAGCGCAAATCGGCGGCAGACGCCAGCGCCCCGTCGAAACCCGTGGTATCCCTCACGGTCGGCTCGAACGCACCCGTCTACGAAGCAACCACGCTCGACAGCGCCGCACTCAAGTTCGGCGGTGTCGCCGATTCCGTCGTGCTGCTGAATGTGTGGGCGACATGGTGCACGTCCTGTCGGGAGGAGTTTGCGGAGCTCGAGCAGCTGCGCCTCACGCGCGGCCCGTCGGGCGTGCGCGTCGTCGCGGTCAGCGTCGATCAGGGCGGCAGTGAGAAAGTCCGTCGCTTCGTGCAGGCACAGGGGACGCACTTTCCGGTTGCACACGACAAGGACGCGCGCATCAACACGCTATATGGCGTGCGCGGCCTGCCAACGACGCTCGTCATCGGCCGCGACGGCACGGTGCGCTGGACACAAACCGGCAGTTTTCTGCTCGACAGCATCGGTATGCGCAAAGCGCTCGATGCGGCGATCGCCGAACCCGCGCGTCAATAGCACGGAGCCCGCGCTCACGTCGCGTCAGAACGACATCATCATCATCTGCCCACCGCCACCGCCGCCGCCGAATCGCGGGTTGACGACTGAGTTGAAGATCGAGCCGAAGGTGTAGCTCAGACCGAAATTGATGAAGTAGCGAAAGTTCGTCGCCAGCTGCTGCTGCCGCGCGATCACCTGATTGTCCGACAGCTGTCCTCGGCGCAGCGATAGCTGATCGTTCACACGCGAGTAGTTGCCGCCAATGTTGAACGCGAGCCCCTTCGCAATGCGCAGATCAACGAAGCCGCCGACGCCATAGCTGTTGTACGACAGGTTGTGCAGATATTGCGACCCGAACACCGACATGTTCACCGATCCCCACGGCTGACGCGCGTTCCACGACACGGTCGCGTTGTGCACCGGTCGTGTTTCCGCGAGGCGGTTATAGATCGTGCTGTCCTGGTAGCGCATCGCCGCCACACCGACCGCGTAGTAGACGGTGAGCTGTCGGCGGGTGAATTCCTTGTAGTCGAACAGATTCCACTCGATCGCTGGCGCCACGCGCAGATTCAGATCGTAGTTGTTGAAATCCGAGAATGACGCATCGACGGTCGCACCGGCCGTGACATGCCCATTGATGCTCTTTGCCACGAGAATGTTGCTGCCGTAGTTGCGCTGAATGTTATTGAAGACGCTCCCGTCACCCAAATCGAAGTGATTCTGGTTGTAGCTCGTGTTCAGATTGAGGCTGAGCTTGAGGTCTTTGGTGACGCGATTCGCGCTGGTGTTCAGATACGCATTGGTAAAACTCTGCTGCTTCTCGCCGCTGCTGAAGCCGTTTAGCGACGTGCGAAAAACCCAGAAATTCCATCGGTCCTTGACCGCCGCCGGCGCCGTGTTCTGCGCGGTGGCCGCCGCGTACGAGAGCGAGAGTCGCGGCGCGATCGACGTCTTCGCCGCGTAGGGGGCGAGCATCAGCGAAAACGTGCGGGCGAGTAGGCGCCGGATAGTGTCGTCGGCATCGTTCGGCGCCGACACGACCACCACGGTGTCGGCGCGGCCATCGAAGCGTCCCTGACCCAGTGCCGCGACCGTGTACTCGCGGCCACCGGAACCGGTTCGCAGCGATGTCACCAGTAGCAGCACGTCCGACACCTTTCGATCACGCACGAAATTCGCCCA
Source organism: Gemmatimonadaceae bacterium (assembly GCA_031366985.1). GTDB lineage: Bacteria > Gemmatimonadota > Gemmatimonadetes > Gemmatimonadales > Gemmatimonadaceae > Gemmatimonas. Next base: position 20,863 of record JANLPE010000016.1, on the reverse strand, counting down.
CTGCAACTCGACGCGAAAGAAATCGAAGTCGCACCCCATGCTCTCGCAGTCGACGAAGACGCGAATAGCGCTGGCCTGCGCCGAGTCGGGTGCCGCACTGGGCGCTTTCGCGGGGGCGGCCTGCGCCCGAAGCACGATCGGGGATCCGAACAGCAAAACACTGCACGCGAGGGCAATCAGGAGGCGCATTGGCGGGGCGGTAGGGGGTTCAGACGTGACATTCTCGATGCGAAGAGACATCATGGAGAGGACAGCATCAGCGGGTCAGAGGGTTTACCGTCCTCTCACCAGAAACTCACGTTCTGTTCATTTTGTCACGTCCTACGCCCAGTGGAGTGTCTGTGTTTCATAACCGGCGCCGTTTTTTGCAGCGCATCACCATCGGTGGCGTGTCGCTCGGCGGACTGTCGCTCGGCGGATTGTCGCTCGGCGCGGTCCCGTCCGTGCTCGGCGCGTCCGAACTGGCCGACGGTTCGTCCCCGGTAGCGACGTGGGACGAGTGGCGAGATGGCGAGATGCTCAACGGCGAGCAACCGCCGGCGAAGATCGAGTTCGACACGTCATGGACACAGAAGTTGACGGGTAAGTATCGCGCGGTCTTCGACACCCCTTCAATCGAGGGCGGCGCGGGCGTGTGGCGCGCGGGGTCGTGGGTGGGCCATTACAAAGACGTTGTGAAAGCGGTGCCGGCCGACATCAACCCGGTCATCGTGATTCGACACGCGGGCATCCCACTGATCATGAACCACGAGTTCTGGGATCGCTACGACATCGCGAAAGAGAACAAGGTGCGCGACCCGATGACGGACAAAAAGACGAAGCGCAATCCGGTGCTCATGACCGTCGAGGAGGACAAGCTGCCGCCAAGCTTCGCCGACATGGCGCTGCACAAGCAGATCGCGCGTGGCGTGATCGTGCTCGGGTGCAACGCCGCCTTCGGCGGCATGGTCGCGATGGTTGCGAAGGAAGAGAAGCTCAAGTTCCCCGAGGCGCGCGAAAAAGCATTGACCATGATGGTCCCCGGCGTGATCCTACAGCCGAATGGCATTTTCGGCGTGACGATGGCGCAGCACAACGGCTGCGCATTCGTCAACGCGGTCTGATGTCCACGGCTTGTCCACCGCTCCGCGCACGCGATGCATGTGGAGCCACTTTGACACGTTCCAGCGAGGTGCACGATGACTGACAACCGGCGGGACTTCATACAGCGTCTCACACTCGGCGGCCTAGCGCTCGGTACACTACCATCGTCACTCCACGCGGCGGAGCCGATGCGCGACGCGGAACCGACCGGGCGACTGTTGTACCGCTCGTCGCTGTCGGGCGCCGCGCAGACCGAGCCGTGGGATATCTCATGGACAAAGAAGCTGACCGGCAAGCATAAAGCAGTCTTCGATTCGCCGGATCTCGACGGCGGACTGGGCGTCATGCGTGCTGGCATCGTCGCGGCTCAGTATATGGACGTCTTCAAGATGCCGGCGAGTGATTTCTCCGCCGTGATCGTGCTGCGCCACAATGGCATTTCACTGGCGATGAATCAGACGTACTGGGACACGTACAAAATCGGCAAGAAGCTCAAGGCGATGAATCCGCTCACCGAGAAACCGACGGATCGCAATCCGGCGCTGCTTCGTGAATCCGACGGCGTGCCAAAGAACTTCGCCGAGTTCGCGGTCGATAAACAGATCGCACGCGGCGTGATTGTGCTCGCCTGCAACCTCGCGTTCCGTGATGTGGTCGACGCGATCGTGAAGGCCGACAAGATCAAGGAAGACGAAGCGGCCGCGAAAGCGAAGTCGATGCTGATCCCGGGCATCATCATGCAACCGTCTGGCGTCTTCGCCACGACACTCGCGCAGGAGAACGGCTGCATCTACGTGCGCGCGACCTGATTCCCTTTTACACCGCGTCCGACAAACTCGAAAACGTAAAGTCCCGCACCTTGATCGGCGGCATGTACACCGCGCCACCGGCACCAAGATTCTCCGACGCATTGATCCGGATCGTCGGGCCCATCGCCTGCAGATTGTTCAGGAAAAAGATGGGCGATTCGTTGAACCGGAAATTCTTGATCGGCCGCGTGACCTTGCCGTTCTCGATCAGGAATGTGCCGTCGCGCGTGAGCCCCGTATAGAGAATCGTGCGCGGATCCACCGCACGGATATACCAGAAGCGCGTGACCAGAATGCCGCGCTCGGTGTCTTTGACCATGTCGGCGATGCTCGTCGTGCCGCCCATCATGCGCAAAGACCGCGCCCCGAATCCGCCAAAGCCCCCACCGCCACCCACACGTGTCGATGGTACGTTCTGTTTCTGCGCCCAGAACCGATCGTAGTTGAGCGTCTTCACCACGCCATTGTCGATCCACGTCACCTTCTCGAGCGGCAGTCCGCTGCCATCGAAGCCGCCCGTCGTACTCGGCGCATCGTCCGGATCCGTCACGAGCGTCACGCGCTCGTCGACGACCTTCAGGCCGATCTTGTTGCCGCCACCCTGCTTCGAGAAGAACGAGCGCCCCTCATCGGCCGGCCGTGCCTGCATCGCGCCAGCAATCAACTGCACGAGATTGCCCACCGCCGTCGGCTCGAGAATCGTCGTGTAACGCCCCGGCTCGATCGCCACAGGATTGCGCGACGAGCGCGCCTTCTCGACGGCCGTCGCTGCGACCTGCTTCGGATCGAGATCGCCGAACGTCGAGCCATCGCTGCACGCCCATCCTGAACCCGTGCCGTCGGTCGAGCGTACCGTCGCCGTCATCGTCACGTTCGCACTCGAATCGTAGGCGAACAGCCCCTTCGAATTCGCCAGCGCCGTCGCACCTGCCCGACACTCGATGAACCCGGTCGCGATCAGATCATTCGCGCGCGCAAGATCGGTTACCTGCTTCGACGCCAGCGCGCGTTCGGCCGGCGTCGGCAACGATATCACGCGCTCACGCGACGCCGGATAGCTTTGCTGCATCAGCTCCGGCATACGTTCTGGATTCGGTGGCACCAGCTTGGCGATATCGTTCGCCTGCTTCGCCGCGGCAGCCAGCGATGCTTCATCGAGACGATTCGTCGTCACGCTCGCACTGCGATCGCCGACGAACGCCGTGATCGTCACCTGCGTGTCGCGATTTTCACCTGACGTCGTCACCTGATTCAACGCGAAACGCGTATCCGCACGCGCCGAACTGTTGATGCTGACGCGCGTCTCTTCGGCGGGCGAGACTTTCAGTGCGCGCTGCGCGATCTCCTGCGCTTCAGCGCGCGAGAGAATGTTGACGGGCGCGAACAGACTGTTCGGCGCGACCGACGCTCCATGCCGGCTCATGCGCGCCGTCCCGTGTTGATGATATTCGTCTGCTGAAACAGCGACGGCACGCAGCCGTGACTGACCGAATTCGACTGACCCGGCTGTCCCTTGGCGTCGCCGAACGCGCCGCCCAGCTGATAGCTGCGCGGACCGCCGATAGCTTTGAGCGAGCCCCAGAAGTTCGGTGTGCGAAATTGATAGGCGACGTCTTTCAACATGCCGATGATCTTGCCTCCCTTGATCTCGTAGAACACCTGTCCCGCGAACTGACCATTGTAGCGCTGCTGATCGATCGAGAACGACCCATCGCCGATGATCGCAATGCCTTTGTCCATCTTCGCGATCATGCTCTCCCACGTGTCGTCATTGTTGCCAGGCTGCAAGCTCACGTTCGGCATGCGCTGGAACTGCACATCGGCCCAACTCTGCGCATACGAACAGCCGTAGCTGCGCACCGGCTTGCCGACCTTCTTGTAGTAGTCGGCCATCAGCGTCGCCTGTTCGCGCGTCGTCTGATAGTCCACGAACAGGCCGTTTTTCACGATATCGAACTTCGTCGGCTTCACCGCTTCGTCGTCCCAGCCGATGGCGCCGAGCGATCCCTTCTGGTCACGGTCGCCGACGATGTTCATCAGTTCGGTACCGTATTTCAGCTTGCCGAGTACGGCGTCGGGCGGTGCCACGAAACTCGTGCCGGCGTAGTTGGCTTCGAAGCCGAGCGCGCGATCCAGTTCCGTCGGGTGCGCGATCACTTCGTGAATCGTCAGCCACAGATTCGACGGGTGTAGCAGCAAGTCATAGCGCCCCGGCGCGACCGGCTTGGCCGTCAGCTTCTGCACCGCCCACTCCGCGTACTGTGGCGCGCGCTCGGCGAGCTGCGAGTTCCGCACATGTTCGTAGCCCAGCCCCATCGGCGCGATATCGTTGCTGTCGACCGACTGGAAGTCGCTGAAGTCGCTCGACACCGCCGTGACGGACAGCGTCGGCGACGTGCGATAGATCGTCTGCACGATGTACGACCCGTCGCTCGTCATGAGCGACTTCTCTTCGCGCAGGAAGAACATGCCAGCGCTCGCGGTGCGGATCCCCTTCACCTTGAGCGCCGCATCGGTGGCCGCGAGCAGCACGGCCACTTTGTCGCCGATCGCCACGGTGAACGGGTCCGTCGTGATCGGACTCTTCCACTCACCGATCTGATTGCCCGGCGTCGGCGCGAGAATTACCGGCCGCAGTTGACTGGCGCGATTCGCCTTCGCCTGATCGAGTGCGGCGCGCGCGATGGCCGCGACGGAGTCTTTCGTCAACTGACTGGTCGCCGCGAATCCCCACGCGCCATCGACCAGCGTGCGCACGCCCATGCCGTACGTGTCGACGTCGTTGACACCTTGCACGATGTGATCGCGCACATTGACGTTCTGTTGGCGTCGCGCCGAGACGCGCACGTCGGCGTACGAGGCCCCGCCCGACTTGGCGGTATCGAGCGCGACCTGCATCAACGCCTTGACGGCCGGATCGTCGACTGGCAGCGCATCGGATGGCGAATGGATCAGGCGGCTGGCCGCCGGCAGTCGTTGGGCCGCGACGAGCGAGCCGGCAGCGACAGCGGCGGAGGCCTTGAGGAAATCGCGACGTGATCGGGACACGGGCATTCCAGGGGCGAGGAGGGGTCGGACCGCCCGAACGATGGGGCGGCCGGCGGGGTAAGATAGAGCTATGACACAACCACGGGCGAACGTACCACGCACACCTTCACGTACATCATACGATGCGGCGCTCCGCAGCGCTGCGCTCCTCGACGCTGCGCCCGTCGGCGCTGCGCCCATCGGCGCTGCGCCAACTGGTCCGCGCATTCGCGTGCGCCGAGTCGTCAGTGCGTTGGTCGCGATAATGTGTCTCGCCGCCTCCGCCTGCTCCAAAAGCAGCACCGCGCTCGAGCCGTCGCGCGTCGCCGACATGGCGGGCCGCATCACCGCACTGACCGCTGCAGGTGCGTATTCAGGATCCATCCGTGTCGAAGCGAATCCGTTCAGCGCGACGACCGGTGCCAAGGCGGTGATGACCGTTCCCGCGTCTGCAACGATTGTGCTGCTCACGCGCGCCGAGGGGGATTTTCGCGCGCTCACCGTCGGCCAATGGGTGCGCGTCTGGTTCAACGGCGCGGTCGCGTTGTCATATCCCGTGCAAGGCACCGCGCTGGCAATCGCCATCGACAGCGCTGGCATTACGGTCGCGAAGTAAGCGGTTGACGCACTGATGGGATGACATACCTTCGGCGAGCGTACCCTGCTCCGTCCACTTCGCCGACACCATCGATGCCCCTCCTCAGTCGCTCCCTCCGCCTCGGCCTGCTGTCCATCGCGGCTACTGCTGCCACCGCCGCCACCGCCGGCGCCCAGCTGCCGGGGATGAAAGCCCCCGGCGCGCCGACCACGCTCACCAAAGAGCAGGCCACGGCCCGCGCGATCTACAAGGAACTGGTCGAGATCAACACAGTCGACTCGGTGGGCTCCGTGACGAAGGCCGCTCAAGCCATGGCCGCCCGCTTCAAGGCCGCCGGCTTCCCCGAGGCCGATATCCACCTGCTCGGTCCGGCCGACAAGCCGACCAAGCAGAACCTGGTCGTCCGGCTCCGCGGCAAGAATCAGGGCCGGCCGATCCTGCTGCTCGCGCACCTCGACGTCGTCGCCGCGCTGCGCGCCGATTGGCCGCGGGATCCGTTCACGATGGTCGAACAGGACGGCTACTTCCTCGGCCGCGGTGTCGCCGACGACAAGTCAATGGCGTCGATCTTCGTCGCGAATATTCTTCGCTACAAGGCGGAAGGTTGGGTGCCGACGCGTGATCTGATCCTCGCCCTCACCGCCGACGAAGAAGGCGGCGGCGCGAACGGTGTTGGTTGGCTGATCGCGAACAGCAAGGAACTCATCGACGCCGAGTACGCGATCAACGAAGGCGGCGGCGGTACGCTCGCCGATGACAAGCCGCTCTTTCATTCGGTGCAGGCCGCTGAGAAAGTGCCGGTGAATTACTCGCTCACCGTACTCAACACCGGCGGCCACTCCAGCGTGCCGCGCAAGGACAACGCGATCTACTCGCTCGCAGCCGCGCTCTCGAAGATCGAGCACTACACGTTCCCCGTTGAACTGAACGACGTCTCGCGTCCGTTCTTCGCGCAGACGGCGAGAGTCGAGATGCCGTCACTCGCGACGGCCATGACGGCGATCGTCAAGAATCCGACCGACTCGGTCGCTGCCGCGACGATCTCGAAAGATCCGCGCTACGCTTCGATGCTGCGCACCAGCTGCGTCGCGACGCGTCTCGCTGGTGGTCACGCCGACAACGCCTTGCCGCAGACGGCGACGGCGAACATCAATTGCCGCGTCGCGCCGACGTCGACCGGCGCGCAGGTGATGGATGTGCTGAACAAGGTCATCGCCGACACGTCGGTGCGCATCACGATGCGCGGCGGCGATCGCAACAACGCGGGCGGCAAGCCAAGCCCGATTGATCCAACGCTACTCGCGGCGACGACGATGCTGACGAAGAAGATGTTCAACGACGTGCCGGTGATTCCGACCATGTCGACCGGCGCGACCGACGGTCGCTTCCTGCGCAACGCTGGCATCCCGACGTATGGTGTGAGCGGCATCTTCTCCGCACCCGGCGAAACCAACGCCCACGGCCGCGACGAAAAGCTGCGCATCAAGTCGTACTACGACGGCCTCGACTTCCTGTATCAGCTCGTCAAGCAGGTCGCCGGTCCGAATACGGGCAAGCCGATTTCATAAACACAAAAACTAAAAAAAACGAACTACGTTTCCGCGGCAACGTAGTTCGTTTTTAGTTTTTAACTCTTCATGCCCGGCTCACTGTCGATTACCGCTTTCGCGATATCGACCATGCGCACCGAGCGATCCTGACTGCTGCGCTGCATAATGCGATACGCTTCCTGTTCGGTGCTACCGGTGCGACGCATCAGGAGGCCCTTCGCGCGTTCGATCAGTTTGCGCGCCTCGAGCTGTTCTTTCGCTTCGGCCGCTTCACGCTTCGCCGCCAGCAACTCGCGCGCGCGCATGACGGCCATACGCAACGTCGCATCGAGCGTCGTTGGCGGCGTCGGCTTGGCCAGCAGCGCGACCGCCGTACTCCGTAGCACGTCGGCAGCGGATAACGTCAGCGAGAGGTCACCGGTGATCAGCACCACGGCCGTACCCGGCAGCGCGCTCGCAATCTCTTCGGCGGCCTGCACGCCGCTCGCACCCGGCATGTGCACATCCAGCAGCACCGCATCCGGTATGAGCTGTTGAGCGAGCTCGATCGCTTCGGCGCCGCTCCCGACCTCGGCGACGACCATATGCCCGAGTGCGTTCAGCAGATCCACTAACGTGGATCGCTCGAGTGCGTTGTCTTCAGCAACGAGTACGCGAATTGTCGACGGAACGTCCGACATATTGTTATTCAGGTAGAGCGGGCGTCTTGCGACCCGCGATGTGAGCCAACAACTCTGCGGCGCGAAGCGGCTTGCGTAGCACGAACTCTGCGCCGACCGACTCCCCACCACTGACCATCGGTTCCCACCCTGTGATCACCCCGACTCGCAAGGCAGGCATCCGTTCCCGGGCGTAGGCCACCAGGTCCCACCCGCTACCATCCGGAAGACCGACATCGGTCAACATCAGATGGTACGTCGAAGACGCATCCGACGCGAGCCTTTCGCGTGCCTCCGAGCAGCTCCCGACGGCGTCAGCGGTATGGCCATCCGCACGCAACAGGCGACACAAAAACTCACGGCCATCCCCGTGGTCTTCCACTACTAAGATATGCAGGGGGGGCGACTTTACTGGAGTCTCCGCCAGAACTTCCACTGTCGGCAAGCCATGTTCGACCGGCAGGTGCATCGTGACCGCTGTGCCGGCTCCGGGTGCCGAGTCGATCGTCACGGAACCGCGATGGCGACGGGCAATCCCGTAGACCTCGGCGAGCCCGAGGCCGGAACCGCCGGCCCCCTTCGTCGTGAAGAAGGGTTCGAGCGCGCGTTCACGAACCTCGTCCGTCATGCCGGACCCGTCGTCCTGCACCACGATGAGCGATTCACCGTTGCCGATCGAGGTTCGCACGGTCAGCGTGCCACCCGTGGGCATCGCATCCATCGCGTTCGACACCAGATTGAACAGCGCCTCCCGGAGCTCGCCTGCGACGCCGCGCGTCAGCACATCGGCACCATACTCACGTACGACTTGCACGTCCGACGTAGAGGCCGGGCGACGCGGCCGCATCGGCTCCGTCAGCTGCACCACTTCCTCGGCCAGCGCGGAGAGATCGAGCACCTCGTCGGTGCCCGCATGCATGGGTTCCTGCCGAATGAATCGGCCGACACGCGACGCCGTCGCGGCACCGACCTCCGCGGCCTGTTTGATGCGATCAGCGTAATCGCGGACGGCGTCCGGTGATTCGGCGTGATGACGCAGCAGATAGGCCGCAGCCATGATCGGATTGAGCGCGTTATTCACGTCATGCATGATGCCCGCGGCTAGTCGCCCGATCGCCGCCAGACGCCGATCGCGCGACATCGAGTCCTCGCGAATCTCGAGCGCACCTGTGCGCGCCGGAGGCTGAGTCTCAGTTACCTCGCGATCGATCAGGACCATGCCGATCACGCGTCCGGTGGCGTCCTCGATCGGCGTGGCGTTGCTCTCAAGCAAGCGCGGATCCGCAGACCCGGCCCGCCGGACGGTGATCAATTCGCGCCGCACCGTGAGCCCGGCCGCCGCGCGCATCGCCGGGCATTCGGGGAACGCCATCTCGGCATCGTCATCGGCACGCCTCGGTCGATCGCGCTCCCAGAGCTCGCGTAGCGTCGTTGGCCGTGGCTCCTCGTGTTCCGCCAACGCGTTGTCGTTGGCGCGCAGGATCCGGCCGGACACGTCCGCCAGACGCACCGAGGACGGCGTCAGCCCCAGATACGCGCGAAGCTCCTGCTCGGTACGCACCAGCCGTTCGCGCTGCGTCTCCCGCTTCGTGACATCTGCCAGACGCACGATCACCTTCGTGCCCGCGAACGGCGTCGCCCGAATCTCCAGGCACTGCGAGCCCCGCTCGGTCCAACTGAGCAGTGCGGCCGGGCGTTCGCCCGAACGGACCTGCGAGACCAGCGGGAGTACCTCCGCTGCCACCATGGACAGCACCACCGACTCGTGTTGCGATGCGAGCGGCGCCACCCGATCGATCACCGCGATGGCCCGTGCCGCCCGATTGAGGGCGAACACGCATCCGTCCGCCGAGAGCACGAGCACGGCGTCATCGATGCTCTCCAAAAGATCCGTGACGATCGACGCCGACGCAGGCCCGGTTCCTGACGCCAAGGTGGCGACGGGATCAACACGCGTGGGCGCGTCGTTGCGGTCTGGTTCGTCGGACATGGGCGATTGCGCGGCAATGATAGCGAGTGGTCAGGCGACATCGCCTCGGCTCTGGCGATCCAAGCGATGCAATCGCTTGCGGAAGCTTAGCCATATCGTCCCATGTGGTCAAACGCGTGATACTTTCTATCCATGTCCTCCCGATTTAGAACGAATCTCTGGCGCGTGCTCGCGATCCAGGCCATTTCGCTGCTGCTGCTCTGGTGGCTGCAGAGCCGCTATACAGACTGAGCCATCATGCATTGGATCAATTGGCTCGTCGTCGCGCTCTACCTGTTCTATCTGGTCTTCGACGGATTGCGCCGCTCGCGCGGCACGTCGAACCTCGAGGGATACTTCCTCGCCGGCCGCAGTCTGCCGTGGTGGGCCGTCGGCCTCTCGGTCATGGCGACGCAGCTCTCCGCCGTCACACTGATCGGCACCACCGGTCAGGGCGCGACCGACGGTCTCAAATTCGTGCAGTTCTATTTCGGATTGCCGATCGCGATGGTAATCCTTGGTGTCACGCTCGTGCCGTTTCTGCACGGCGCCAAGGTGTATACGGCGTACGAATACCTCGAGCGCCGCTTTGATGCGAAGACGCGCTCGCTGACGAGTCTGCTCTTCCTGCTTTCGCGCGGCATGTCCTGCAGCACGATTCTCGCGGCGCCCGCCGTTGTCTTCTCGGCCATCTTCGGATGGAATCTCGCCTGGTCGGTCGCGCTGATCGGCATTCCCACCATCACCTACACGGTCTTCGGCGGCGTGCGTGCCGTCGCGTGGGCCGATGTGAAACAGATGGTCATCGTCGTAGCCGCTCTCGCCGCGATGGTCATCGTGCTCGTCGTGCGCATGCCGATTCCGATCGATGACGCGTTCCGCATTGCTGGCGCGGTCGGTCGCTTGCAGGTCTTCGATTTTTCGTTTGATCTCAGCAAGACCTACACCTTTTGGTCTGGCATCATTGGCGGCACGTTTCTGATGCTCTCGTACTTCGGTACAGACCAGAGCCAGGTGCAACGCTATCTCGCCGCGAGGTCGGTCGATGAGGCGCGCAGCTCGCTGCTGATCAGCGCGTACTGGAAGATTCCGCTGCAGGCGCTCGTACTGCTGGTGGGCGTGCTCGTGTTCCTCTTCTTCGTCTTCGAGCCGCCGCCGATGCTCTTTAATCCGGTGCACGCTGAGCGCGTGCGCGCGGCCGAGCCGGTGTTTTATCAGTCGCTGCAGGAGCGGTACGCTACCGCCGTGGCGGCACGTACCGCCGCGGCCCGCACCGCATCGACCGCGCAGCACGCGGGAGACGCCACGGCCGCCAAGTCGGCGCTCGCCACATTCAAAGCGACCGACGCGGAGATGACCCTCGTACGCGCGGGCGCACTCGACGCGGCCGCGCGTATCACTGGCCAGCCGTCGCGTGATGTGAACTACATCATCCCGCGTTTCGTACTCGGCTACCTGCCGCTCGGTCTGGCGGGGTTGTTCCTCGCCGCCGTACTCGGCGCGGCGATGTCGGCGATCTCGGCCGAGCTGAGTTCCTTGTCGACGGCATCAGTCATCGACTTCTATCGTCGGTGGTGGCGTCCAGAAGCCAGCGACGAGCATTTCCTGATGGTCTCGCGCGTGGCGACCGCCGGATGGGGCGTATTCGCCTGCGTGGTCGCGACGTACGCGGCAACGCTCGGATCGCTCATCGAAGTCGTGAACCGTTTCGGATCGTTCTTCTACGGTTCGATCCTTGGCGTCTTCCTGCTCGCGATGATTCCGCGTACGCGTGCGCTCGGCGCCTTCGTCGGTCTGCTCGCCGGCATGGGGACGGTGGCGGCCGTCTCGTTCGGCGCGCCGAGGGTGTCGTTCCTCTGGCACAATCTCATCGGCGCGGTGGCGGTGGTCGCCGTGGGTTCGCTGCTTAGCCTCGGTGCACCTACTGCATCTTCGGCGCCGTCACCATCGGCGCGGCGTTGATGAGATTCATCAGGATGCGCGCGGCGCCCGGCACACCAGCCGGCAGCTGACGGAACAGGGCGAGCGTCACGTACACGTACTTGCCCCGGCCTACCGGCGCCGTCAGTAAGGCGCCACGATTCTCAGGCTCATTGGGGTCGTTCATCCCAAGCAGTGGCGTGTAGTGCGAATCAATCGTGCTCGGCATATACGTCGCGCGCTCCTGCACCCAGTCCGCCCAATCTGATTCACTGATCTTGTTCGGCAGCGACAGCAATGGCGACGTCGGCTGCAGAACTTTCACAGGTGCTCCTTCGATCGTCACGCGCGCCGCAGGGCGCGTCCAAGTCATCGGATAGGGCATCACGTTGAAGCGGCTCATGTCCTGCGCACCGTACTGCACGATGAGCGTGCCGCCCCGATTCGCGTAGTCGAGTAGCCGCGGATTCTGTTTCACCAGCTCATCGCTCGCTTCGTACGCGCGCGGTCCGACGACAATCGCCGTGAAGCGCATGAGGTCCGTTCCTGCGATCGCGGCGGGATCGAGCTTCTCGACGTTCACGTCAAGCTGCTGCAACGCCTCGACTCCGTGATCACCGACGCCGACGATGTAGCCAACGTGTGCACGTGGCGGCAGCTTCGCGTTTACGGCCGACAGATACATCCCCGACGCGCCGTACAATCGCAGCGGATTGATGTGCTCGTAATTGATCGTGGAGTAGCCGCTCGTCGACGTCGTGCCCCCGTGACGTGCAAACGCCCCCAGCTGATGACGCCCCGGCGGCAACGTCCCTCGCAGCCTGAACACCACCACCGCGCTGCCACCACCCGGCAAGACACGAACACGCGCGGCCGAATCCGCCTTGAGGCCGGCGGGCAGATCGAGCGTCACGGTCACACTCGCCGCACTGTCGTACGCTGACTGAATACGTATCGGCAAATCCCGCTCGACCGGCGCACCTGCGCGGATGTACTCGATCACACTGCCCAGTCCGATCGTGATGCCAGGAACCGCGGCCACCGGCACCTGCTGGTCGCCGCGAATCGGATCAGCGTATCGATTCACCACTGGTGCGGCGACCGCGACCGACACGCCCGCGATCTCGATATCGGTACGCACGATCGTCGCGGTGCGTTCCTGCTGCTGCGCTTCATCGTTCGCATCGAGTGGCGTCTGGAACCAGTCCTGCTGCCTGCGACCGTTCACGCGCCACCACGGCGACGTCGGCTCGAACGCCACCGCCCACCGCTGCACCGTCAACGCGCTGTCGGGCGCGATCGGCAGGTTGCGGTCCGGAAATCCGCCGGCTGGCGAGGCGTTATCGCGCAGTCCGCCGTACAGAAATTTGACTGGCACCTTCCCGCGATTGAATACCGTGATCGTCACCGGCATCGAGTCGCCAACGTTGTGCTTGGCCGCTTCACGGACCGGATAGGTCGCCTTCGGGGCCGTCGCTTCCACCACGACCCCGGCCGCAAGCGTGAGCGCCTGCTCGGTCCGTGTCAGCGTGACGCGCAACGCATCCCACAGGCCAAGATCGGCGGTGTTCGGGCGTCGCACACTCAACATTGGCACCATTCCCGATTTCCCTGAGAGCAACACCGCCGGCGGCGCACCCGCGCCGTTGCGGACATCGCGCAGCAATCGCACGGCATTCGCGAGCGGCGCGATGATCGGTGTCGGATCCTCGGCGCGATAGCGCTGCTTCGCATCGGCGAGACTCACCAGCGCGGAATCCAGCTGCGACTGTGACAGCGCCGTCGGCAGCTTTGCGCGCAGGGCACTCCACGTGGTATCGACACCGTCGAATAACGACGTCTCGTCCGTCGCTTTCGCGGGCCCGACGCGCGCCGCTTCGCGCGTGATCGCGTCCATGATGGTACCCTTGCGCTGCAGCACGCCAAAGCCCTGCGACTTGTGCTGCGAACGACTCTCGGCGGCGATCTCATAATAGCTGCGTCCGAGCACGGCATCATACTCACCGACATTCATGCGCAACGTCGCTTCGGCAGGTGCCTGTCTCGCGCTGCGATAAAACTTGGAGGGCGTCCACGGCAACCCGTACCCTGCCACCGGAAACCGTACCGTATCGGCGGCAGCGTCATACGCCTCGCGCGCCAGAATACCGGACGCCTGATGATGTCCATGCCCATCACGCGGCGTGCCGCTGAAGAACGCCACCATCACGTGTGGGCGAAAGGCGCGCACCACACGGATCACGTCGCCAAGAATCGTGTCCCGTGGCCAGTGCTGGAACGTCTCGTCGGCGTTCTTGCTGAAACCGAAATCGTACGCTCTCGAGAAATACTGACGACCGCCATCGATGCGACGCGCGGCGAGCAATTCCTGTGTGCGAATCGCGCCGAGCGCTTCGCCGAGTTCGTTGCCGAGCAGATTCTGTCCGCCATCACCGCGCGTCAGCGACAGATACGCGGTTTCGACGTGCCGCCCGCGCGTCAGCCAAGTGATGAACTGTGTGTCTTCGTCATCCGGATGCGCGGCAACCGTCAGCACGCGTGCCGTCGTGCCGAGCCCCGCGAGCGTCGATCCCAAAGCGGCAGCGCCGCGATCTGGCGTCACGCTCGATTGCGCCTGCGTGATCGACGCCGACAGAGCGGCCGCGAGTGCCACCGCGCGTGTCACGCCGACAGCGAAACGTCGCATCACGAATTCATCCTCGTGGGCTCGGCGCGCTCGCCGAAATCCATCACCATGGCGACGATACGCGCCTGCTCGGTTTGATGCGCCTGCGCATATCCTTCTGCCGGACTCGCTCGCTCCGGTCGGCCGGCATAGCGCACACCGACTGCGGCGCCCGCCGACGCACGCAACCGCGGCTGCACATACGTCCATGCGCCTTGATTGCGCGGCTCTTCCTGCGCCCACACGACCTGCTCGACCGCTGGATAATTCTCCATCAACCGCGCGATCTCCTCGTGCGGCCAGGGATACAGCTCTTCCACGCGCACGAGCGCGACCAGCGGATTGCGATGCGACGCGGCCGCGAGATCGTAGTACATCTTACCCGTGCAGAAGACGACGCGACGCACATCGTTGCGTTGCAGCGCGGCATGCGGATCATCGATCACCGACTGGAAGCCGACGTCGGCCAACGCGCTGACATGCGACGCTGCCTGCGGCAGACGCAATAGTGACTTCGGCTGCATGCAGATGAGCGGGCGACGGTTCGTCCGCAATCCCTGCCGACGCAACAGATGGAAATACTGCGCCGGAGTACTGCAGTACGCGACGGTCATGTTGCCTTCGGCACAGAGTTGCAGAAAGCGTTCGAGACGCGCGCTCGAATGCTCCGGCCCCTGACCTTCGTAGCCATGTGGCAGCAGCAGCACGACGCCGCTGTCCTGGCCCCACTTCGCGCGGTCGGCGACGATGAACTGATCGATGATCGGCTGTGCCACATTCACGAAGTCACCGAACTGCGCTTCCCAAAGCACCATCGTGTCCGTGGCAACCGTACTGAAGCCATACTCGAACCCGAGCACCGCCGTTTCCGAGAGCGCCGAGTTGTAGATCTCGAACGAACCCTGATCGCTGTCCAGATGCTGCAGCGGCGTGTACTTGCGTCCGGTCTCGACGTCGTTGAGCACCGCATGACGGTGCGAGAACGTGCCACGCTCGACGTCCTGACCGGTCATGCGCACATGCATTCCGTCAATCAGCAGTGCACCGAACGCCAGCGCCTCGGCATGACCCCAGTCGATACCGCCTGCATCGCCCATCGCGTCACGACGACGTTCGAGCGTCTTCGCCAGACGTGGATGTGGCGTGAAATCAGCGGGCCAGGTCAGCAGCGACTCGTTGATCGCGTTCAGTCGGTCGGCGGGCACTGCGGTATGCACCGCGCGCTGCGTCGGTTCGGGCTCGGCCGGCCACGGGGCATAACTTTCACTGCCCAGCAGCGAAGACTTGAAACGCGCGTGAATCTCGGCGTAGCGATCCGCGACCATTTTCTCGTCGGCGTTGGCTTCATCCGTGGTGATGACGCCCTGCGCGATCAGACGGTTCGCCCATGACTGCGGCACGGTCGGCTGCTGCTTGATCAGCGCATAGCGGGCCGGCTGCGTGAACGTCGGCTCGTCGCCTTCGTTATGCCCATGACGCCGATAGCCGACGAGATCGATCAGCACGTCTTTCTTGAAGGTCGCGCGGTAGGCGCACGCGAGACGCACGGCCGTGATGCACGCCTCCGCATCGTCGCCGTTGACGTGGAAGATCGGCATTTCGAATCCCTTCGCAAGATCGGACGCGTAGTGCGTTGAGCGCGCGTCGGTGGGATCCGTCGTGAAGCCGACCTGATTGTTGACGATAATGTGAATCGTTCCGCCGACGCGGTACGCATTCAGATTTGAGATGTTCAGCGTTTCGGCGACGATGCCTTCGCCCGGAAACGCCGCGTCGCCATGAATCGCCACGGGCACCACGGTGTTTTCGTCACGCGCGCCATGACCACCAGGGACGCGCTGCAACGCGCGCACCACGCCCTCGATGACCGGGTTGACGACTTCGAGGTGCGACGGATTCGGTACCAGCTGCAGCCGCACGTCGCGACCGTCCACCGTGCGTGATCCAACGTAGCCCATGTGATACTTCACGTCACCGGTCGCGTTTTCGTCCGCGTGATCGTGACGGCCCTCGAATTCCGCGAACAGCGTCTCGAACGGCTTGCCCATGACGTTCGTGAGCACGTTCAAACGGCCACGATGCGCCATGCCGATCACGATGTCGCGCGCGCCGGCCCGTGCCGACTCGTCGATCACCGCGTCCAACATCGGGATAAGCGCGTCGGTGCCTTCGACGGAGAAGCGCTTGTAGCCGACATACGCGCGACCGAGGAAGCGCTCGAGGCCGTCGACTTCGTTCAGGCGATGCAGGACCGCTTTCTTCTCGTCAACCGTGAGATCGCGCGTCAGCACGCCGCCGCGGAACTGCTGGCGGAACCACTCGCGCTCGGCGTCGATCTCGATGTGCCACACCTCGTAGCCCACGTGACCCGAATACACCTCGCGCTTGCGGCGCACCGTGTCGAGGGCCGTCGGGAATCGATCATCCCCCAGTGCCGCGCCGGGAATCGTCGCGAGATCGGCTTCGGTCAGGCCATGAAATTCGAGCGCGAGTTCGTGCGCACCAGCCGGCGGTGACCCCAACGGGTCCAACTGCACCGCGTAGTGTCCGTAATTGCGAATGGCCTGCTGCAGGTTCGCGGCGGCGGCGACCTTCTTGAGCAGTTCGAGGTCGAACGTGCCGCCGCCTGACGTGGGCACCGGGAGAACGGCCACAGTCGTCGCAGCGCGCGGCGCGTTGTCACCGGCAAACAGCGACTCGGCAATTCGGAAATACTGGCGCCACGTCTCATCGACGCTGGCTGGATCGTGACGGTATCGCTCGAACTGCTCGGCGATGACGCCGTCGTTGAACACGCTGGTAATGGCAGACGAAGTCATAGTGGGCGCAATCTAATGGCGCCGTCAGTGTGGACGAACGACCGGCAACACGAGCGTAAACTGCGACCCTTCACCGGGCCGCGAGACCACCTCGATACGCCCGTCGAGCATCGTCGACAGTCGGCGTGAGATGTAGAGCCCAAGCCCAGTTCCACGATGCCGTCGCGACTGCACGTCGGCCAATTGCGAGAACGGACGGAAGAGCCGCGGCAGATCGCCCGACGCGATACCGATGCCGGTGTCGCGCACGGCGAAGCGGATTATCTCGTGCCCCGCTGCTGTCGGTGAGCCGCGCGACACCCGCAGCACCACCTCGCCCTGTTCCGTGAACTTCACGGCGTTCTGAATCAGGTTCAGCAGGACCTGCCGGACGAGGTTCTCATCGGATTCGACGTCGCGCGCGCCGTCACCAAGCTCGATCCGGAACTCGATACCCTTTTCGCGCGCCAGCGGTTCGACGTACGGCAGCATGGCGTCCAGCAACTCAGCCACGTCGATGCGTGCGAACCGCGTCGCCAGCCGGTCGGCTTCGAGCGACGCGTAGGTCAGGATGTCCTCGATCAAGGCGCCGAGGTGCCGCCCGACCGTGCGCAACCGGACGAGGACATCGCGCTGCGGGGGCGACAACGGCCCGAGGATTTCGTCCTCTAAAAGTTCACCATAGCCCTCAAGTGCCGCTAAAGGAGTGCGAAGCTCATGCGATAGTGTCGCTAAAAGACTCGTTTTCGCCGCATCGGCTGACTGCGCCTCCTCCAGCAATCGCGCCTTCCACAGGGCCAGTGCCGCCAGATCGGCGACCGCCGCCAACCGATCGGCGTCCTCCGCGTCGAAGGGCGACTCGCCGGTCCGCCGAAGGACGGAAAGCACGCCCAACAGCTCGGACTGGGCGAGCAGTGGCAGGACGAGAATCGGTCCAAGGCCGAGCGCCTCCATCCGCTCGCGGAAAAACGGCGAACCCTCATCCGCGGATGTGATCGCGATGGTTTTGAGCTCCTTCGCCACCCGCCCGGTCACGGTTCCTTCGAGTGGATATCGAAGACCGATTAACTCAGCCAACGGCCCTTTGACGGCGGTAAAGACGCCAGTATCGCCATCTATCTCAGACACTGAGGCGCCAGCAGCACGTCCCCTGACGATTGCAGCGTCGCAAATTGTCTGCAAGATCTCGCTCGACTTCGTGCCCGCCGCCAGCGCGCGCGCCACCTGCCGCAGCGTGCCAAGCTCCTCCGTCTTCCGGTAATCGGAATAGAGGATGTCCCCACTCATGAAGAACCCGTCGCCCAGTCCGGTCATGCCGGAACAGTCGCACTATTCGCGTCGATTGGGGAGCGCTCCGGCTTGCCCTCACCCCGCCGGTTTTGCAAGCAGGGCGATGCGCTCCCGTTTCGATACCACAACGCCGCCGGGCGCCTCGACCGTGATCGCGAACATCACGGCATCACCGATCGGCACTCGCGCGTCGATCGGCACGAAGACTTCGTGGGCACCAGCGGGGATATCGAACACCCCGCCGTCGACCGGATACCGCTGGTCGCGTCGCTTGTCGAAGATCCAGAGCTGATACTGAAAGCGCCCGCGGTCGTTGGGCTGCAGCCCCGCAATGCGCATGACGCCGCGTTGCGCGCGGGCGCTCCACACCACGTCGCCCGTCGCGCCGAGGGCACTGCTGTCGGCCGTCGCGGTCCAGGCCAGCCGGACGAGCGAGCTGTCGGCGTTGAGCAGTGAATCGCGAAGGACGGCACCCGATGAAGGACCGATCGCCACGACCGGCGACACTGTTCCCGGTGTCCGAGAGCCGATCGTCCAGACCAAAAGCGCCGCCGCAGCCAGCCAGCCGGACCAGATCGCCACCGACCTGCTTGACGACCTGCGTCGAGTCTCGATGCCTACCGGCGCGAACGGCGCCGATGCGAACGGCGCCGACGCAGCCCTCGACGTGCGAACGACCGCCTCGCCCACCCCGATGATGCGATCTGCCAGCGCCGGCGGCAGTGCATCCGCGCTGTTCCGCGCCTCGATCGACATCACCGCCGTCAGCTCCGCGGCGGCCGCTTCCCATTCGGCGATTTCATTCATTGAGCGACTCGCCTGCGTCAACGCATCGGCCTCGGGCGCCGACAACGCGCCGGTCACGCGCTGCATCAGCAGTTCGTCGAGTCGTGCACGTTCTTCGCGATCCATCATGCGTCCTCCCCATCAACTTCCGGCATCGCGCGATCCAGTGAGGCGCTTTGCATAAGGTCACGAGCGCGCTTTAGCCCGCGACGAATGTGTGACTTGACCGTGCCCAACGGCGTGTCCGTTTCCCGGGCGATCTCGTCGTGCGTTTTTCCCTCCAGCAGCGACAGCTCCAGCATTCGGCGCTGCGTCGCCGGGAGTGCATCGAGCACCGCCCGCGCCCGGTCCAGTCGCGTCGCCCGATCGAGATCCTGCGCCACATCTTCGGCTCCCTCGTCGGGGACATCATGCACGTCGGACAACGTTTCCAACTCCGGCAGACGCTGACGGCGACGCATGCGGTCGATAAGGCGCCGCCGAGTCACCATCGCCACCCATCCCGACTCGGTCGCGCGCGTCGCATCGAAGCGCCCGGCGGTCCGCCAGAGATCGATGAACACATCCTGCACCGCGTCCTCGGCATCCGACGTGTTTGGCGACCAGCGCCGCACCAACGACCACACGAGCGCGCCATACCTGACGACGCATTCGCGTACGGCCGCCTCGTCGCCCAACGCAATGCGCGGCAGCAACGGCTCAGCCAGCGCGAGCGACATCGCGTCGGGAGCGCTCACCAGCGATAGTCGCGCACGCGCGGACTCACTTCCGCCGATCGCGGTCGCGGGTCCTTGGGTAGCGCGTTTCGGTTCGTCCATGCGGATAGGGAGAATTCCAGTCATGCGGGCGTTGCAACGGAGCAGGTAGTGCGGACCTCGCACACGGTGTAATTCGCGGAACGCCCACCACTGGATGCAACTTCGCACGAATTGCTCCACAGCGCATCCAACCGTCGGAATAGGACGAAGCTCGCGGCAATCACACCACATCGCAGGCCGCGCAACTCAGCGCGGCGATATCGCGACGCCGTCGGGCAATTCACCGCGCTGCTCGCGGCCGTCGATGCCGCTGGACTGACCGAGACGCTGCTCGGCAAGGGACCGTTCACCGTCTTCGCACCGACGGACGAGGCGTTCAAGCGCCTGCCGGCTGGAACCGTCGAAGAGTTGCTCAAGCCCCAGAATCGCGAGAAGCTGCGCACCATTCTCACCCATCACGTGATCGATCGCGGCGCCCCGCTGTTCAACGACGGGCAGCCGAATGCGATCATCGCGATCTACGAAGTCGCCATCAACGCGCTGTTGTCGCTCTCGGGCGAGTCGATGAATTCTGATCAGCAGCGCGCGTTGCGTGCAGCGTTGCGCGACGATCGCAGCGGGAATCCGCGTGACCGTGCTGGGAAAAGCGACGGCCTTCTTCGCCAAGTACGCGCGATGAGATTC
Organism: Gemmatimonadaceae bacterium; assembly: GCA_031366985.1. GTDB lineage: Bacteria > Gemmatimonadota > Gemmatimonadetes > Gemmatimonadales > Gemmatimonadaceae > Gemmatimonas. The sequence goes on along the minus strand of JANLPE010000016.1, from coordinate 267 downwards.
GCGTTTATTGCGACGCACGCGCACGAGTTTCGCATCACCACGATGTGCCGCGTGCTCCAGGTGTCGAAGGCCGGTTACTACGCATGGGTGCAGCGCCCGCAGCGTGCGCGCGGGGTCGAGGACGAAGCGTTGCTGGCGAGGATTCAGCGCGTGTTTACGGCGAGCCACCAGACCTATGGGAGCCCGCGCGTCCATGCGGAACTGGCGGCCACCGGCGAGGCACCGAGTGTCCATCGTGTGGCCCGTGTGATGCGCGCCGCCGGTCTG
>JANLPE010000012.1:0-1872 GCA_031366985.1 Gemmatimonadaceae bacterium | reverse complement strand
CTCCCCACCTCAACCGCGGACCGGACGGCCCGCGAGGCGCGCCCGCGAGGTGGAGGGCACGCCGCCGCCCGTCCGGCGGCGCTCACGAGGACGTCGATCACGCCATATACTCAGGTGACCCCGATTGAAATTCCTATCCGGGGTGCGGTTGGTGTGCAATGGCATCCCGAAGCGTTCAAGTCCGGCGAACCGAGCGTGGGAAAGTTGTTTGAAGATTTTGTCGCTGCCGCGGGGGGTGAAGCTTGACTCTGATCTGCCGGGTGCACCTCGTCACCATGCTGGCTTTTTCCACCGGCGCAGTCATCCCGGCGATGCTTTCAGCGCAGCAGCCGGCACCACTCGCGGCAGGTACCGTGGTGCAATGGATCGACGCACCATCGGGTGGGCGACACATCGAGGGAGTGGTGACGTCAGCCTCGCCCGATTCGATCTTCGTGCAAGTGATCAATGGTCCCGCCTACCGCATCTCGCCTTCGGCCAATCCTTCGCTGATGGTGCGAGGTGACCGGCACCCGCGAACTCGCAAGGCGCTGGTGGGCGCTGCGATCGGTGCGGGCGCTGGACTGATCATCGGCGTTGCCACGCGGACGAGCGGCTGCGATACGTATTTCGGTTGCGGCTATGAGTCGGATGGTCGCTACGTCGGCGCGTCGATACTGGGCGGCGCACTCTGGGGCGTTCTTATCGGCGCCCTGCTGACCCCCTCATGGCAATGGCATCCGCGCAATGGCGCGACTTCGGTGTCCGTGAAACCGAACGTGCTGTGGCAGCATGGGCTTGTGGTCGGAGTGCAGATACGACGCTGAACCCCGCCTCTGGCAGTACCTTCAAGCAGTGCCTGACGACCCCGGCTTTCTAATCCTCCGCGACGCCCTCCGCGATCGCTACGAGCTCCTGAGCGAACTCGGTCGCGGCGGAATGGCCGTCGTCTATCGCGCGCGCGACCTGCGGCACGATCGGGAAGTGGCGGTAAAGGTCCTCGACGCCTCGCGCAGCTCCCCGCTCGATCCGGTCCGGTTCACCCGTGAGATCAAGATCGCGGCGAGTCTTGCGCATCCCGGCATCGTTCCCGTGTTCGATTCCGGCACAGCCGGCGACATCGCGTACTACGTCATGCCGCTCATCCACGGCGAATCGCTGCGCGCGCGCATGTTGCGCGAACCGGCAGTGGGCACCGGCGAAGCGTGCGTACTCGTCGCCGAGGTTGCCGAGGCACTCGATGTAGCGCATCGCGCCGGTGTGGTGCATCGCGACGTCAAGCCCGAGAACATTCTCATCGCAGACGGTCGGCCGCTTCTCACCGACTTCGGCATCGCGCACGCGACGACGTACAGCACCGAGTCGCTCACCCGTACCGGCACGCTGATCGGCACGGCGCAGTACATGAGTCCAGAGCAACTCGAAGCCTCGCGAACCATCGACGGTCGCGCCGACGTCTTCGCACTCGGGTGCGTGTTGTACGAATTGCTCAGCGGCGCGACACCCTTCGCAGCGCCAACACTTCCCGCGACGCTCGCGAAGCTGGCGACGGAGCATGCACCGGCGCTCCCGGCAACTTCGTCGGCCAATCCCTCATTGCGCGGCGTTCTCGCACGCGCACTCGCAAAGGATCCCGCGGAACGATTCGCGACGGCGCACGACTTTGCCGTCGCGCTGCGGCAGGTCACGACCGGTTCCATCCACTATGCAAAACCAAAGCGCAACAATTACGCCGGGCCGATCGCGCTCGCGCTGATCGTGGTGCTCGCGGCCGGTGCATATGTCGCGCTGCGCCCCGCGCCAAAACCCGCGACACCGTCGGTGGCCGTGTTGCCATTGCTCAATGCGAGCAAGGACACGTCGCTCGAGTACTTCAACGTCGGCATCACCGAT
>JANLPE010000080.1:0-88483 GCA_031366985.1 Gemmatimonadaceae bacterium | reverse complement strand
GGCATGGGCGACCTGACCACGGCCCGCACGGCAGGCTTCACGGTGCTCGTATTTACCAACTTATTCACCTGCTTCACCGCGCGCTCGGACACCACGAGTGCGTTCGTCGGACTGTTCGTCAACCGCTGGCTTTGGTGTGCTGTCGCACTTTCGTTGTCGTTGCAAGTGGCGGTCGTGCACGTGCCGTTCCTGAACATCGCGTTCGGTACGGCGCCGCTGGCATTGGACCAGTGGCTGGTATGCGCGGCGATGGCGAGCGGGGTGTTGATCTACAGCGAACTGCGGAAGCTGGTGAGCCGCATTCGCGGAATTTGAAGATCATGTTTCCGCGGGTCGCTGTTTGAAGTCCGTTACGTTGACGGTGAAATCCGTCTGCGTGCCGTGCCTTGGGACTTGCAGGAGGACAACGCCCAACACTCCCGCGCGAAGGCGCTGTTGGCCAGACAGCAAATGTTTACCGCACCGGTAACAGTAGTGCTCGAACGGGTTATGGGTGCTGGACGCCAACGATTGCACACCCGTTGTAATTCAAAAACGGCTGATTTTGCTGCTGGGCCTGCCCAACTTCAAACCGGTCCACGCAGACATCGTCCGCGCGGCCTTGGCGCACTACGCACAGGGCATGGTTTTGGCGATGCGCTGCATCTCACCTTGAGCAGCGTCGACGAAGCAGTCATGACGTCTGACAAATCCTTTGTGCGCACGGCCGCCAAATTAGCGGTCAGTCCCCTGTGAAGATGCGAAGTTGCTTGTCGTTCGCACCGATCTTCTGAAGCACATTCGCAGCATGGCGATATGCTCGGTACCAACGTCTTGCTGTGCGAACAGGATATCGAGCGGGCTGCCGATGGAGACGTCGCTGTTGGCAGTCAATTCGCGTCGAGGCGACCCCGACGTTTTCGCGCCTGTGGCTGGCCGGGTCTGCTTGCGACGCTGCGGGCGACGACCACTTTCCACCCAAGATGCGGAGTCCAATCCCAACCCTATGCGAGGCGCTCCTGTCATGAAACCAGGCACGAACCCGTGGTACCGCTCGTTTTCCGCCGGCACTCCAGTTGTTGTTGCCCTCATCGCGTCAGCGTGCTCGACTGACGCAGCCGTGTCACCGTCGTCGAGTGCAGCGTTTGGCCGTGCCGGATACGACGAACCCGGCATGCACCGGCAGTAGGGCAATCCGACGAAGCTGGGGAACGGCAAAGCGCGGACGTACGTCGTACTCGACGCGAAGTCGGGAAACACGGCGGTAGAACTTGGTGTGGCGCTCGATGAAAAGGCGCTGGACGGGCTGCCCGACGCTGGCGAGCATTCGCTCGTGCTGCCATTGCCGCAGAAGAGTCCCGCTCCCTATCAGTTCGTCGAATTGGATTGGAATCCGCGCGGACACCCGCCGATGGGCGTCTACAACGTGCCGCACTTCGACTTCCATTTCTACACGATCTCGCAGAGCGAGTGGAACACGATTGTGCCGTCGGATCCGAATTACGCGGCGTACGCGAGCAACCTGCCGACTGGTGCGTACGTTATGCCTTGGTACATCGTTCCGGGCCCGCCGGCGGTTGTGGCCGTGCCGAAAATGGGTGTGCATTGGCTGGATCGCCGCTCGCCCGAACTGCAGAAAATTACGAGTGCCGATTATCGGCCGTTTACGAAAACCTTCATCTACGGCTCGTGGAACGGTCGCTTCACATTTTACGAACCGATGATTACGCTCGCGTACTTGCTCTCGCAGCCTAGCGATGTAGTGACACCGATTCCGGTGCCGGCGAAATATCCGCTCACCGGCTACTTCCCGACGGACTACCGTGTCACGTACGACGCACAGGCGAAGGAATACCGGATCGCATTGACGTCGCTCATGGCCCGCTCAGCGGACACGCCGTAGAACGCGCTACGCGACCCGTTGTGACACGCGGGCAGGCCATCCTGACGGCCTGCCCGCGTGTCTTTCATCCAGTGGGGAACCGCCGAACGATCGCGCCGACGCTCACGGCGTGATCGGCGTCGCCGTCGATAGCACCCGCCACAACGACGTCGGCGCTTGCCCGGGCTTCGCGGCACGACCAACCAATGTCAGCGGCAGCGTCGAAGTGAATTCGTTTTCGCGTGCTGCAGGCAGCAAGAGATAGTCAGCGTGGAACTGCGCGACATCGCCGGGCTTCACTTCCTGAAATACGCGAACGACGCGATGACGAAAGTCGTGACCCATCGCGTAGTAGCCTGACGGCTCCCCGGCCGTATTGAGAATTCGCGACGGCGGGAGTGAATCGATGACGGCGGGAACGACCGGCGTGTTGTTCTGCATCAACTCTTCGTAGGCGAATCCGCCGAGCATTTCGTGACTCAGGCTCAGCATCGCGCTGACGATCGAGAATCCCGTGACGGCGCGCAGCAGGCCTGACCCGTATGCCATCCACAGCTCGCCGACGAAGACGAACGACAGCAGGAGTTGGAAGAGACCATAGCGGTGAATGAAGGTGCCCGTCCGCAGCCAGGTGTACGTCGTGCCGATCAATAACACGCACGCCAGTGTACGCGTTGTTCCGGGCCGCCCCTTGTAGAATGGCGTCGCGAACACACCAAGCAGCACGACGGATGCGACGATCGGACCCAATCCCGTTTCATATCCGAGGCCATGGATCGATTCTGACCACGGCAGGATCAATTGATCCCACGTCTTGGTCGGCCCGCGCCCAGTCGCGATCAGGGCTTCGAGTGAGATCCCGGGCAGCCCCGCGACGGACAGCGGATACAACGGGTTGCGCTGCTCGACCACGTTCCGCAGGTACCAGTATGCCATCGGCGGTGCAACGCCCGCCGAGAGCAGCGCGAGATGCCGCGCGAAACGGCTCAGTCTCCATCGCTCTTGGGTTGTGGAGATTACGTCCCATGAATCGCGCCACGCGTAATACATCCACGCCAGTCCGAGCACGATTCCCGGCGGGCCAGCCGAGTACTTCGCACCAAGCGCCAGTCCGAACGCGAGCCCCAAGCCGATCGTCAGTCGTCCGTCGATCGCCGCATCACCTCGACCACGTACGTCGGTCGACAGCACCACACCGGACTCCGCTCGCTCGTCGCGCAACGCATTGCCAGCTCCGTGCATCCGCGCGATGATGAGCAACAGCCACGTGGCGAGCAGGAGACAGAGCGCCGTGAACGAATCGCTGTAGACGACGGTGCTCTGGTAGGCGAGCACCTGCAAGGACGCCGCGGACAGCGCGGAAATCCGCGCGGCGGTGCGCGTCTGACCGAGCTCAACGCACAGACGATAGATGACCCATACGCACGCCGCACTACTCGCATAGGACACGAGGAATCCGAACCGATCGGAACCCAGCGACAGCATCCACCGGATCAACAGTTCAAAATTGCCCGGATAAAACGACACGATTTCGTTCGGCACGTCGCGCTCGATGCGACCTTGCGAGAGCCATCGGGCCGGGACCGCGAGGTGCTCACTAAACGAGTCGAAGCCGTGAATGCCGGAAAAACCGTTGATCAGTGCGGCCAGCGCGAACGGCACCGCCACGAGGAGCGGCCCGGTGACCCACCACTTAGACAGGTCGTCGTCGGCCGGTGACCACGCGGTACACGGACTTGCCGGTCGCGTGGCCTGTGTTCGCGACCAGAGCCAGACGGCAACTACCACCGGCAGTTGGGCGAAGATGAGCGGCACATTGCGCAGGAATCCGCGTCCGTCGGGCCAGCCACCAACGGCCACCACGAGCATCGTCGGAACGACCGCCGCCGACAATCCAGCGACCCAACCCATCGGCGCTGCACCACTATTCCCGCGCATGCCGCGCGCGACCAACAGTCCGACGGCGATGCACGACGCGACAAAGGCGATGAACGTCAGCACTTGCACAACCGACGTCGCGATCGGGAACGCGAATACGCGCAGGTGCGGATCGGCGATCAGCGAGCGCGTCGTGAAGGAGAGATAGCTCCACCCCTTCACCATCTCCGCGACGGCTTTGCTGTTGACGAGATACGCGACGAGGCTGGCGACGGACAAGAGCGCGACGACGGCCGAACCGGTGCTTTCGCCAAGCACCGGTTGGAGGGTGCGCGACACCTTCACCGGTCAGAAATCAACGAAGTAGCTGAGCGAGAGCGCTTTCCGACGATAGACGTTGATTTTGTGCTCGTAGTCGGCACGCAGGCTGACGCCCATATCCTTGGTGATCCATCTCGAGACGAAGGCGTTGGCCCACTCTGAGCGGAATCGTGCGTCGAACGGCGTGGCGCTGAGGACCTGATAGGCTTCATTGCCACTGCCAACTCCACCACCGAACCAGTAACTGCCCTGGCGCCCCCACTGGCCGCCCGCCTGCCACGATGCGGAACGCGCGCCACTGGCGCGATCAGAATTGAGGCGGATCGCGGCGGAGTAAATGCCTTGGCCGTGGTAGAGCGTTGGCCCAACCGAAAAGATGCGACCGCCGGAGCGCGGATCGGTGAATCGGAGTTCCGTCACGCCGGCCGACATCAGGAGTCCCGGGACGCCGTGTATGGCCGAAAAGAGCGCGGCGTCGGCACGAATTTTCGGAAAGAGCACTGTCCCGTGATCCGGTGCGAAGCCGATCCCGACGATCGAAAAAATCGACGGCGTGATGCTGATGTACGAGCCCACACCGAAGGCCTGCTGACTGCCGTTCGGACGACTTTGGGTGCCGATGTTCACGAACGGGCTGATCCTCGTGCCCGAGTACAGGACGCGGACGTCCTGCCCCCTCCAGACGCCGAAGCCATTATCGGCCTCGCTATAGACCGCGGTCGCCTGCACGTGCCACTTGGCCGGCTGCTCGGTCGCGACCCGCGCGGAGTCGATGCGCTGCGCTGAGGCGGTCAACGGGGTGACCAGCGCCACGACGAGGGGCGTGATCGCGGTGCACAGGAGCAGCGAGCAGGATGAGGAGCGGATTCGCATCGAGACGGAGATGGAGAACGGCGCAATGACCGTCAATCGGATACTGCTATCGTAAGGCTGCGCATGGTCGGCCGCTACCACGAGGGGCACAATCGGTGGCGCCATCGAGAGCCGTTGCGTCGCCCCGCGTGGTAGGCCCGAGCGGCCGCCGGCAGGTCTAGCCAGGGAAGAGCCCCGTGCTCAGGTAGCGATCGCCGCGATCACAGACCACGAAGACGATCGTCGCGTCCTCGACCTCGGCCGCGATGCGCAGGGCGATCACGCACGCACCCGCTGCCGACGGACCGCACAGGATGCCTTCTTCAGCGGCCATGCGACGCGCCATCTCTTCGGCGGCGGCCTGCGAGACTTCTTCAATGCGGTCCACGCCCTGTGCGTCGTAGATGCGCGGCTGATAGGCGGCGGACCATTTTCGGATACCCGCGATCTGTGAGCCCTCTGACGGCTGCGCGCCCACGATGGTGGTCTCAGGCCGCTGTTCACGCAAATAGCGACCCACGCCCATGATGGTGCCGGTCGTACCCATCGCGCTGACGAAATGCGTGATCGCACCGCGCGTGGCGCGCCAAATTTCCGGGCCGGTGGTTTCGTAGTGCGCGCGCGGATTGTCAGGATTGGCGAACTGATCGAGCACACGCCCCTCACCGCGCGCCTGCATGTCAATCGCGACGTCGCGCGCGTATTCCATGCCGCCTTGGCCCGCGGGCGTGAGGATCAACTCCGCACCGTATGCACGCATCGAAGCGCGACGCTCGGCGCTCAGATTGTCCGGCATGATCAGCGTCATGCGGTAGCCCGTCATCGCCGCGATCATGGCCATCGCGATGCCGGTGTTGCCGCTGGTCGCTTCGATGAGACGATCGCCTGGCGCGATCTCTCCTCGTGCCTCGGCGCCGCGGATCATCGCGCGTACGGGGCGGTCCTTGACCGAACCGCCGGGGTTATGGCCCTCGAGCTTTCCAAGGATCACGGTGCCGCGCTCGGCGATGGCGGCCGGCGGAATGCGTCGCAGGCGAACCAGTGGCGTGTTGCCGATGGTGCGGTCGATGGTGTTGAACTGCGGGGGAATTCGCATATCACATGTATAGTCGGTGACGGCGATGCGGCTCCTTCTACCTGTCGCGTTCGCCGTCGCCCGAACGCTACGGTTTGACGATCTTGACCTCGTTCATCTTGCGCACTGGCGACACGTAGGCGCTGACGAGACTTTCGTGCCCGTCGGCACCGACGGCGGCGACGCCGAAGACCCAGTCGTCGATCGAGAGCCCGGCGAGCATGAACTGCGTCACGGGGCCGACGACCTGTGAGTGCTCCCAGCTGTTGCTCCATGTATCGCGCCAGTAGATGCGATACGCGACGGCGTTGGCGACGGCGGTCCATTGCAGATTACTGTCGTAACCAGACGGATTGCGCGTGAGCATCACGGCGCCGCGGTCGTTCATCACACGCGGTGCCTGCGGCGCCAGTGCGAGTGACGCCGCGCTGGCGGCATTCACGCGCGCGTTCTGGGCGAGGTAGCGGAAGTCGACCGCTTCCAGCTTGTCCTGATCGGAATGTTGCCGAGCGAAGTTCTCGTTGGCTTCGCGAAAGACGATCGCGGGGAAGCCGTTGGCGGTAAACGACGAATGATCGCTGCCGCGTCCGAAGCGGTCTTCCCGGGCCATCAGACGAATGCGATGTGACGGCACGTAAACTGCCGCGACGCGTTCGATGTAGCGAGCGAGCGAGCGGTTCATGTTGTCTTCCGGACCGAGCGCGTAGATGCGCACACTCTTCGCGTCGATCTGCCCATTGCCGCCCATGCTGTTGCCGACGATGTCGTTGTTGAAGTTGGCTTCGACGACGATCTTGTCGGCCGCGAGCTGCTGCGCGTGGGCCATGGAGCCAATGAGTCCCTGTTCCTCGCCGGCCCAGCACATGAACACCAGTGTCGCGTCGAACTCGATGCCACTCTCCGCGAAAACGCGCGCTAGTTCCATCGTCAGCACGGTGCCGCTGCCATCGTCGTTCGCGCCTGGTGCGTCGTTGTCGTTGTTCGCGTCACGCGTACCCTGCGGATTCGCGGTGCCGGCGTTAAGTGCGGTCTGTCCGCCGGCGCCGAGATTCACACTATCATAGTGGCCGGTGATGTAAATGCGGCGCGGCGATTTACCGGGCAGCACCGCCATCACGTTGCGCAGTTCGACGTTGCGCGTGATGCGCCCCTGCTGCGCGATCTGATGCGTATCGAAGGACACCTGCAGGCGTGAGCTCGACCGCTTCAGTTCGTCGGAAATCCACTGCCGGGCCGCGCCGATCCCTCGCGTCGTCGACGTCGCATCCGAGAGCGTGGAGCGCGTGCCGAACGATACGAGCTTTGTATCCAGTTCACGCAGACGCGATTCGGAAACGGATGCGACGAGCTTCTGAATGCGCGGATCGATATCCGGGGCGGGAGCGCGTTGCGCGCGCGCAACCGGAGTCGCTGCGGTCAGCGCGACCGCGACCGCGAACAGCGAAACGGCGACGATCGAGATCATGTGCGAACGTCGGCGCGACAGACGCGACGACGTGCATGGGGAGAGCGACATGGAGGCTCCGGGGGGTTCGGCAGGACAGGCGAGGGATCGAAACGCGCATCACGATACTACGGACCTCAGGTGCGGAGGAGTTCAGGGAACAGGCGCAGGTTTTTGGCCCGCGGGCGCGGCTTTGACCGCGGCAGCTTTCGCGGGGAGCGCTTTCGCCAGCGCGGCTCTCGTGGGCGTGCGTTTGACGAGACGCGGTTCGAGTTCGAACGACGTGCCCGTCGTCTTTAGTGGCGGTGTGCCACCGGTGATTTCATACGGTGCGGTGCCGACCAGCAGATTGCGATCCACGTCAAAGATCAGTCGTGCCGTGGTGAGGCGCCGGCCGTCGGCGCTGACCACCACGACGTCGCCGATTGCCTCGAACGTTTGCTGCTGGACCCGGACGACGCCTTCCGTCGAGGTGAGCGTGCCGACTTTGACACCGACCGAGTCGATGAAGGTCACGACGACGCGTTTCACGATGAGACGGGTGGCATCTTCGTACACGAACGCCGTTTCACCGGTCAGGTTCGCGCGTACGATGCCGTGATCGGTCAGATTGTGTCGCAAGCCGTAGATGACCTGATCAGCCAAGTCCGCGCGCGGGTCATTGGGCGGCGGCGGTACGGGAGTGGCCGGCTTGACGGACGCGGGCGTCTGCGCGACCGATGCGGCGCTCTTCGTGGGTGCAGTGGGCAGCGGGCCCTGTTTGTCCTTCGTGCCACCGCAGGCGGACAGGCCGCAGGCGGACAGGCCGCAGGCGGCCAGTACGAGAGCGGCGACGAACAACGAGTGGTGGCGTATGACGTACACGTGGGGCGCGAGATTGGCGAGAGAGCGTCACTGGTCAGGGCGGCGCGGAGCGACACGACGAATCATGCCACGGAAACTGTCTCCGCGCGACGCAGCGAGCGGCGGTGAGTAGCTTTCGAGGGTACCGGCACCTGTGCGATACCCCGGCTGTCTCTCCACGATCTGCCTACCTCTCCGTCATGTTCCGCATGAACGTCGCTCGCCTGCTCGCCGTCGCGAGCACTGCCGCCATCGCCATCGCCGGCGCGTGTGCCTCGACGGGCGCGACAACCGGCGCCACCGCAGGCGCCACACCAGGCGCCGTCGGGGGAGCCGTTCCACGGACGCCGCCATCGGTGATGCAGGCGGCCGACCCAGCTGCCGATGCACGATGGGCTGATTCTGTACTGGCCAGCATGTCGATCCGTGAAAAGGCGGCACAAATGGTTTGGGTCTGGACGCTCGGCGACTACACCGCCATCGACGCGCCGGCGTATACGAACATCGAACGTATCGTTCGCGACAACCAGCTTGGCGGTGTGATTGTCTCCGTGGGCGGACCGCTTGATATCGCCGCCAAGACGAACGCCTTGCAACGTGCGGTGAAAATTCCATTGCTCGTCGGCGCGGATCTCGAGACAGGGGCCGCCTTTCGGGCGCGCGGCGGATGGTTTTTGCCGAACGCCATCGAGCTTGGGGGGGCGACCTCGTTTCCCTATCAGATGGGCATCGGCGCGACGCGAGACACGATGTTGGCGTACGAAATGGGACGCGTGACGGCGATGGAAGGGCGAGCGATGGGCATTCACTTCGCGTTCGCGCCGGTGCTCGACGTGAACAACAATCCCGGGAACCCGGTGATCAGTTCACGGTCGTTCGGTGAGGATCCAGCCTTGGTCGGACGCTTGGGCGCCGCGCTCGTGCGCGGCATTCAGACGAATGGTATGCTGGCGACCGGGAAGCACTTTCCGGGGCACGGCGATACGGATCAGAACTCGCACCTCGAACTTGCGCGCGTGACGGCTTCGCGCGCACGCCTCGACAGCGTGGAGCTACGTCCATTCCGCGACGCGATCACGGCCGGCGTGCGCGGCATCATGACGTTTCACGGCGATTTGCCGGCGCTCGATACGACGCACACGGCGGCGACGCTCAGCGCCAAGGTGATGACAGATCTGTTGCGGACCGAGATGGGATTCACGGGTATCTTGGTGACTGACGCCCTCGACATGAACGGCGTGCTCGGCAAGATGAGCATGGGCGAGGCGACGCAACGCGCGGTGGTGGCCGGCAATGACGTCTTGTTGATGCCGACCGACGTTCGCATCGCGATTCAGGCGGTCGTCGATGGTGTTGCGGCGGGTCGCTTCACGGAGACGCGTATCAACGAATCGGTGAAGAAGTTGTTGATGGCGAAACACGAACTCGGATTGCATCGCAATCGGTTGGTCAATATCGAAGCCGTGCGTAACTCCGTCGGCACGGCGGCGAATGTCGCGTCGGCCCGCGAGGCGGCGGCGAAGGCGATCACGCTGGTGCATGACTCGCTCAATCTGGTGCCGTTCAGGATGCCGGCGACGAGCCGAGTGGTAAGCATCACCATTACGCCGCGCGTCGACCTCTCGGCGGGCGTGTCGTTCGATGCCGAGCTGAAAGGTGCGTATGCGCAGCTACTGTCGCTGACACTCAGCCCGGAGACGGTGTTCGACAATACGGCGGGTGCCGCTGCCGGCGGGACGGGCACGTATCAGGCGAATCCGGAGCCGGCGTTGCTTCCGGCGTCGGTCGACAACGCGATCAAGCTCGCGCGCGGCGCCGACATGGTGATCGTGTCGAGCTATATCGGCGCGAGCACGAACACCGCGACGATGGCGCCGACGCGCGGCGTGTCGGAACTCATCACGGGGCTGCGCACGGCGGGTACGAAAGTCGTGTTGGTCTCGTTCCTGAATCCGTATCTCGCGCTCGGTCTGCCACGCGCGGATGCGCACCTGATCGCCTGGAGCCCGTGGACATTGTCGCAGCGGGCTGCGGCGCGCGCGATGCTGGGCAAGGCACCGATCACCGGGCTGCTGCCGATCACGATCCCCGGTGTCGCGAAGTTTGGGGCGGGGATCCGGCGCTAATCGTCAACTGCGGCACCGTCGTTTGTTGTGTGTTGTTTGTGTGTGTTAGAACGTGAACGACGTCCCCGCGAAGCCCCAGTGCTCGGTGTGCGCGCCGCCGGGGGTGTTTTTGAGGAACGCACCCGGCGCGACGATGCCGCCGCCGAAGGTCACGCGCACATGACGCGTCGCCTTCCAAATGCCCGTGAGATCGAGTTCGTCGGCGGCATGGCGATCGGTTGAGCCGGATGCGGCGCGGAAGATCGTGTTCTGTTTCGTGTAGATGCCGTCATCGGTGCGCAAGCGATCGAAGCGATAGAGCGCGCCGCGAAGTTGCAAAGCGTTCGTCGGATCCCATGTGCTGATTGCATGCAGTTCGCGCGCGTTCGCACGTCCGATCACATCGGCGTAGCCACCGTGTGCATGTGCGGCGGGATACAGTGTGTAAAACGCTTCGGCACGTGCGGACGTCGACGCGTTCTCGCCGCTTGCTTCTTCGACGCCGATCGCGATCGTCGGGGCGCCGAACCGCTTGCGCCACGTCAGCTGACCTTCAGCAACCCAGAACCACGCGTCGGCCGATCGGGCACTGACATGCCCGTGCTGTGAACCGCCCTCAACGTCGAAGGAGTAGCCGTACGGGGACGCTGCACTACCCAGCTGCCACCCCGCGCGCCCACCCGTGGTGAGCCGGCGCGTCAACGTCGTCGGTGTGCGCACTTCCTGCTCGTACCAGTAGCCCTGCCAGATGGCCGGCATACCGGTCGCGAGCGGCGCGGCGCCGGTCGCACTGCCGAAGGAGAGCGTGCGAAAGCGCGTCGTACTGTCGGCGCGATTCGGCTGCGACTGTCGTACGATGACCGGACGCGTATCCATGCCCTCGAGGGCGAACGCTCCGCGCGTAAGTAGCGCGCGCGCGCCTTGCAACCCACGTCGGGTGTTCGACCAGTCCGGCACGCCGAACAGTCGTTCGCGATTGATCGCGATCTCTTGACGTCCGTATCTCACGAACGACGCACCGAATGCGAGGTCAGCGAACAGGTTTTGCATATCGTGGCGGTCGGCGTCATTGGATCGCGCGCCGCCCGGGAGGTTCCGGCCGTAGCTCTGCGCATCGCGTGCCTCGGCGAAGATCCGCCCATGCCACCGCTCGCGGATGCCCACTTGCAAATCGGCGAGCAGCTGAAGGCGCGTCTGCGTATTCTCGTCGTTCTGTGTGGTGGTGTTGAAGTCGCGGTACGACTCGCCACGCCAGCGGAGTTGCCCGCCAAACGTCAGCGTCACTGGCTGGCTCGGCACGATGGGAATCGCTTTGATCAGATCGCCCCAGTGCGACGTCCGCATGGAGGGTATCCAGATTTCATCGAAGCGGAGATTCTTGAAGTCCGGCTTCGACGGCGCCTTGGGCGTCGCGCTCGACGATGCAGCGCGCGTCGGCGTGGTCGACTGGGCCTCGGCGGATGTCACCGGCGTCACCGTGAATACGAGCGCCGAGAGTGTAAGCGTCGCGGCCAGCGGAAGACTTGCGTGAAAGTGTCTCATTATCCGTGAGTAACGGTCAACCTGACCGACCGTTGAAGCGTATGGCTCTTAACCGCTGTTGGGTGGTACCCATGGTGAGCCAAATTACCGAAGGGTGACGCTGCTCGTCGAAGGATCGACGATTCGCCACCTGTGCCGTTCCTCCTCCACTCGCCAGCCCGACCCGATGACGCCTGAACTCACCATGATCATTGCCGTGATTGCCGGAGTTGTCCTGGCGATCGCCGGTGGCGTGATCTGGTGGATGAACCGGACGCCGAGAGTCCAGCGCAATGAATCGGGAATTCTGCCGCTTTTTGGCGGACTGTCGCCGAGCTCGCAGGATCACGCGAATGACGGCGTCATGGCCGGCGGCGTGGTTCGTCAGACCCCGGCGACCGCGATGCGCGCGGTCGCGCCCACACCGGCACCCCCACCCGTGGTAGCGGTCGTGCCCGCGCCGGTATCCACGGTAGAGCCGGAGCGATCGCGTCCGATCATTCGCGAGTTCGTCACCAAGCCGATGCCTGCGCCGGTCGTGACGAAACCCGCGTCCGCGCGTGCCGACGCACCCGTCGTCAGTGCCACTGGCGTCCCCGGGACGATGGTCGAGGGGCACTTGCTGCGATTCAGCGTGCCAGCTGAGGGTACGCTCCAGTTTCTCCCCGGACGGCTCGAGATCGCGTCGGGCATCGACACGGGCCGTGAAATCCGATTCGTGCGAGTGCCGGGGCCGAACGGACTGGAAGTCACGTTTGGTCGCAGCGAGGGGGAGTTGTACAAGCACATACAACTGCGCGACCAAACTGTCAGCCGATCACATGCGCGCCTGCGTCTTGAGGAAGGACGCTGGCATCTCTTCAATTACTCGCAGACTAATCCCGTTGTGCACAACGGTCAGTTACTCGGCAACGATGCGGAACAGCCCCTCGACGACGGTGACCGAATTGAGATGGGTGAAGTACTTTTCACCTTCAGAAGTCGCTGAACACATCCCTTCGGGCCGGAGACGGCACGGAGAAGCCAGGGCGCGATGATCGACGAGTGGGACGAGAGTGAGGTCAGCGACCTCGAGGATGAGTACACCCTCCTCGGTGAGCTTGGGCGTGGCGGCAGCGCGGTGGTTTATCGTGCGCGCGATCGAGCACTGTTTCGCGACGTCGCCATCAAAGTTGTGCGCCCGAAATTCGCGGCGTCTGCAGAAGATTCGATCGCACGTCTCGCGCGCGAAGCCCGCACCGTCGCGCGTCTGGCACATCCGAACATCGTGACGGTGCATGCGGTCAAACGCCTGCGCGATGGTGGGCTCGCGCTGGTGATGCAGCTGGTGCCGGGGCGCACCCTCAAGCAGGTGATCACCGACGAAGGCCCATTCACGCCCGAGCGCACGGAACGGGTGCTGAAGGACATCGCTGAAGCGCTCGCGTTCGCGCACGCCAACGGCGTCGTGCATCGTGACGTGAAGCCGGAAAACATCTTCATCGAAGCCGGCACGGGTCGCGCGCTGCTGGCCGACTTCGGTATCGCGCATTCGACGGAATTCGATTCGCGCCTGACTATGACCGGCGCCGCGATCGGCACGCCGGCCTACATGGCACCAGAACAGATCGACGGTGCGCCCGCGAACGCACGCTCCGATCTCTATAGCCTTGGTCTCGTCACATGGGAAATGCTGACGGGCGAGCGGCCGTGGGAAGGCGAAGCGTTGTACAACGTGATTTTCAAGCAGAAGACCGACGACTTGCCGGCGATCGACGAGCTCCGTCCCGGTGAAGTGCCGCCGCGCCTGCAATACATCGTTGAGCGCTGCCTGCAAAAGAAGCCGAACGCCCGCTGGGCCGGCGCCGACGGCGTATTGACCGCGCTGAACAACTGGGTCATCCCCAGTGACTGGAAACAGTGGGAAGAATCGCATCGTCGGCGCCGCGAATCGCGCAAGACGAATCCCCGCCCGGTCAAGGCGATCAAGGATCCGGCGTTCGACGCGACTGTACGTTTTGCAAGACCGCTGGACGGTGTGGCGCCGACACCCGCGATCGCCAACGTCGCGGTGGCGACGAAGACCGACACGTCAGTGACGGCCGTCGACGACCCGACTGACGATGCGCCCTCGTGGGCGAACCTTCCCGAACCGCGGTCGTACGGGAAGTTGTGGGCAGCGGTTGGCATGGTGACGCTATTGATCGGTGGTGGCGGTTTCGCCGTATACGCGAAACAGCACGGTCTCTTCACGACGCGTGCGACGGCGTCAGAGACGCTGGCAGACAAGTCATCGGTCGAGCTGCCTGTCGTCGCGCCGCTGCGTGCGGATTCGGTGACGGCGACTTCCGACTCGGTCCGTGTTCGTCAGCGCGACGACTCGATGCATACGGATTCGCTACATCGCGATTCACTGTTCAAGGCGCAGCGCATCGTGGACTCCGTTCGTGCGGACTCGATGGCCGCGGCGGCGATGAAGCGCGCACAACGGCAGGCCGGGCGTCAGGGTGTCGGCACGCCGGCGTCGGCAACGGTTGCGGCGCCAGTCGTCGAGGCGCCGCGCGTCGATGCCGTGCGATCGACCGACGACGCCGGCGTGATCGCGGCCGGAGGGCGACACAGCTGTTCACTGGTGAGCAGCAAGGTGCTCTGTTGGGGCGCGAACGATCGCGGGCAACTTGGTGATGGTGATCTCGAAGCGCGCGATACACCCGGGCCGATCGTCGGAGATCTGGACTTCACGCAGGTGACGACGGGCCTCTCGCATACGTGTGGTGTCGCCCGCGGTGGTGAAGCGTACTGTTGGGGCTCGGACGACAACGGCCAACTTGGAGACGCCACGACGACATCGCGCAGTGCGCCGGTGCGCGTGTCTGGCAATCTGACGTTTCGCCTGCTGCGCGCTGGTCTGCAGCACACCTGCGGCCTGACAAACGGCGGCGAGATCGCGTGCTGGGGCGGCAATCAGTTCGGACAAGTTGGTGATGGCAGTGCCAACACGCGCTCCTCGCCGGCCACGGTCAATGCCGGCGTGCGATTTGTGTCGGTCAGTGCGGGATGGAATCACACATGCGGCATTTCATCCGAGGGGGCCGCCTACTGCTGGGGCGGCAACGCCAATGGCCAACTCGGCACGGGCTCACGCACGAGCTCGCGTACGCCGGTGGCCGTCGGCGGTGGTCTCAAATTCTCGAGCATCTCGGCCGGCGGGACACACACCTGCGCGGTCACGACCGATGGTGAAGCCTATTGCTGGGGGCGTAATACCTTTGGGCAACTTGGCGTCAGCGGCGGCGATGACAAAGTTTCACCGACGAAAGTCGAGACGGCGACGCGCTTCGCGTCGGTCTCATCCGGTGGCGTGCATACGTGTGGACGCACGCGCAACGGGCAGGCATGGTGCTGGGGGCGCAACGTGTATGGGCAGCTAGGCGATGGTACGAATACGAATCGCGAGGTGCCGACGCGCGTCATCGGCGGACAATCGTTCACGACCGTGAACGCGACCGGCGCGCACACGTGCTCGGCGGCCACCGACGGCGAGATGGTGTGCTGGGGCTACAATCAGGATGGGCAATTAGGCGACGCGACACGCAATCACCACTCGCGTCCCACGAAAGTCTCGTTTCCGGGCCGCTAGGTGCTGCGTCATACGGGATGGCGTACATGGCGGTCGCTGGTGCTGATGGCAGCGACCGCGCTGTCGACCGCATGCAAAGGTCTCGGCGACATCACCTCACCGAAGCCCGTCGAGACGCCGGTGGGTTCGGTTGTCCTGTCGATCGAGCAGTTCAGCTTGAGCGAAGGCGCGACGCTCGCGCTGCAGGCCACGCCGCGCGACGAAGCGGATCGCGCAATCTCGGATCGCCGCGTCTTCTGGTCGAGCAGCGACACGACGGTGGCAACAGTGTCGTCCGCCGGTCTCGTCGCTGCGGTGAAGACCGGGTCCGCGACGATTGCCGCAAGCGTCGATGGCAAGAGCGCGACGGCACGGGTTACCGTGACCGCGCGCGGTGTCGCCAGCGTTCAACTCACGCCGACGGCGCCGAGTCTGTTGGTCGGCGGCTTCGTGCAGCTGAGTGCGCGTACCCTCGATGAGAGCGGTGCGACGTTGCTCAATCGCAACGTCTTCTGGGGATCGAGCGACGCCAAGGTCGCCGTCGTCGACGTCACTGGTCTCGTCACCGGGATCGCGCCCGGCGTTGCCACTGTCACGGCAACGAGTGAGTCGCGCAGCGCGGCCGTCGGTGTCACCGTGTCGGAGGTGCCGATATCGACCGTACAGCTCACACCGACGAGAGACAGCGTCGTGCTGGGGCAGGCCACGCAGCTGACGGCGAGTCCGCGTGACTCCACCGGCGCGCTGCTGAACGGGCGCCTGATCACATGGACCAGTAGCGCGAGCGCCATCGCGACGGTGTCGTCCTCGGGGCTCGTGCTTGGTATCTCGCCTGGCATCATCACGATCACGGCGAGTAGTGGTGGCAAATCGAATACGGCGGTGATCACGGTCAAAGCCCGACCGGTCGGCGCCGTCATCGTCTCACCGGCACAGTCCGCGCTGACGATCGGTCAGTCTGTTCAGCTCTCGGTGCAGATCACCGACGGCAGCGGCAACTTGCTGACCGGTCGCCCGATCAGCTACAGCAGTTCGAATGTGAACGTCGCGCAGGTCTCGAGCGACGGCAAAGTCACCGTCAGCGCCCCGGGCGCGGCAACGATCACGGTCACCAGCGAAGGCAAGGTCGGCACCGCGTCGATCACCGTCGCGCCGTCGCCAATCGCCGACCTTCGCGTCACGCCGTCGACATTCGGTCTTGTCGTCGGTGGTTCGACCAGGCTGACGGCGAACGCGTTCGACGCGGGTGGCAATCCGCTCGCTCAGCGTTCCGTGACGTGGACATCAGGCGCGCCCAGCGTCGTCAGCGTGATATCGGACGGTACGGTGAATGCCGTTGGACCGGGCACCGCGATCGTGTTCGCGGCGGCCGAAGGCAAACTCGCGACGTCGACGATTTCGGTGCAGTCGATCGTTCCGGCGACGGTCGTGGTGTTGCCCGCCGTCTCGACGATCATCGCGGGTGAATCGCAGGATCTGACCGCGACGCTGCGTGATGCGGCGGGTCAGCCGATCACGGGTCGCGTCGTGCAATGGAGTTCGAGCAATCCGGCCGTGGCCATCGTGTCGAGTGCAGGTCGCGTGCGCGGTGTCGCGCCGGGCGGCGTACGGATCGACGCGACCGTCGATGGCGTGACGGGATCGAGCAATATCACGGTGAACCCGGTGCCAATTGCGACGGTGACAGTGAGTCTCGCGTCGCCAACGGTGATCGTCGGCCTCACGACGCAGGCATCGGCGACCGCACGCGATGCGAATGGTGGAGTGTTGACTGGTCGTGCGGTGACGTGGGCGAGTTCGAACACAGCCGTCGCGACTGTCTCGACGACGGGCGTGGTGACGGCGGTGTCACTCGGCGGTGCGATCATTCGAGCTTCCAGTGAAGGCGTCACCGGCGGTGCCACGATGACCGCCGTCGCGGGCGCGCCCACCACGATCGCGGCGAATTCCGTCACGACGCAGTCGACGACCGCAGGCACGGTTGTCGCTGCGCCACCGAGTGTGAAGGTGACGGACGCAAGCGGCACGGCGGTCGCCGGTGTGAGTGTGGTGTTTACGGTGACCGGCGGTGGTGGCACGACCAGCCCCGCGAGCCCGGCAACGGTTGTCACGAATGCGAGCGGGATCGCGACGCTCACCAGTTGGACGCTTGGCACGACCGCCGGCGCCAACGCAGTGACGGCGACGGTGACGGGTCTGACTGGCAGTCCGGTGACGTTTGCCGCGACCGGCGCGATCGGCGCGCCGACGACCATCGCGTCGAACTCGGTGACCACGCAGTCCACGACGATTGGTACCGCCGTAAGTGTGGCGCCGAGTGTGAAGGTGACGGACGCAGGCGGCAATCCCGTGAGTGGGGCGACGGTCGTGTTTACGATCACGAGCGGCGCCGGCACGCTGTCGCCGGCCAGCCCCGCGACCGTGACGACCAACGCGAGCGGCATCGTGACGGTCACCAGCTGGACGCTCGGAGTCACCGCGGGGGCAAATACGCTGACCGTGACGGCGACTGGTTTGACCGGCAGCCCGGTCACGTTCACCGCGACCGGCACGGTCGGGTCGCCAACGACGATCGCGGCGAATTCCGTGACGACGCAATCGGCGACAGCAGGCACGTCAGTCGCGACGCCGCCGAGTGTCAAGGTGACGGATGCAGGCGGCAACCCTGTCACTGGCGTCAGCGTCGCGTTCTCCGTGTTCAGTGGTGGCGGCAGCATGGCGCCGCTGACAGTAGCCACGAATGCGAGCGGTATTGCGACCGTGACGTCATGGACGCTCGGCAACGTCGCCGGTGCGAACTCGGTGCGCGCGACGGTTAGCGGATTGGCCGGTAGCCCGGTCACGTTCAGCGCCACCGGGACCGTCGGTGTTGCGACGAGCCTCGTCGCGAATTCGGTGACGACGCAGTCAGCCACGGTCAGCGCGGCGGTGACGGCGCCGCCGAGCGTGAAGGTGACGGACGCCGTGGGCAATGGTGTGAGCGGTGTGAGCGTGACATTCACGCTCGTGTCGGGTAATGGCACACTGAGCCCCGCATCGCCTGCGATCGTCGTGACGAATGCGAGTGGTATCGCTACGCTGACGACGTGGACGCTGGGTGCCGCCGCGGGTGCAAACAGCGTCAGTGCCGCCGCGTCCGGGCTAGCCGGTAGTCCGATCACATTCAATGCGACCGGTACTGTCGGCACGCCGACAGCCGTTTCCGCGAACTCCGTGACGACGCAGAGCGCGACGGCGGGTAGTGCCGCGAGTGCGCCGCCGAGCGTGCGCGTGACTGACGCGGGAGGCAATCCCGTCAGCGGCGTCAGCGTGGTATTCGCGATGACGGCCGGCGGTGGTGTACTGAGTCCTGTCAGTCCGGCAACCGTCGCGACGAACACGAGCGGCATCGCTACGCTGACGAGTTGGACGCTCGGGACGACGGCCGGCGTCAACACCGTCACCGCGACAGTGACCGGACTGACGGGCAGCCCCGTGACATTCAGTGCGACGGGCACGGCGGGTGTGGCGACGACGCTGATCGCGAACTCGCTGGCCGCGCAGTCGGCAACCGTAAGTACCGCCGTCGCGGCGCCACCTAGTGTGAAAGTGACCGACGCAAACGGCAACGGCGTCGGTGGCGCGAGCGTGGTTTTCACGCTCACCGCAGGCGGCGGCGCGATGACGCCGGCGACGCCAGCGACAATCGTGACGAACGCGGGCGGCGTTGCGACGCTGACCACTTGGACCGTCGGCGCGAGCGCAGGCACCAATACGATTACAGCCGCTGCGACGGGACTGACCGGCAGTCCGGTCACGTTCAACGCGACCGGAACCGTCGGCACGCCGACGACGATTGCGGCGAATTCGGTGACGACGCAAACGGCAACGGCGGGGACCGCTGTTGCCGCGCCGCCGAGTGTGAAGGTGACGGACGTTGGTGGTAATCCGGTGAGCGGTGTGAGTGTCGCATTCTCGGTGTTTACCGGCGGCGGCACGGTGTTGCCGGCGGCGGTGTCGACCAACGCGAGCGGCATCGCGACGCTGACGTCCTGGACGCTCGGTAGCGTCGCCGGTGCGAACTCCGTGCGCGCCACGGTGACTGGTCTCACTGGCAGCCCGGTGACGTTCAATGCGACGGGAACGGTCGGTGCTGCCGCGGCAATCATCTCGAACTCAGTGACGACGCAATCGGCGACGAGCAGCAGCGCAGTGACCGCGCCGCCCAGCGTGAAAGTGACGGATGCTGTTGGCAATGGCGTCATCGGCGTCAGCGTCGTCTTTACCGTCACGGCGGGAGTAGGCACGATCAGTCCGGCGAGTCCCGCGACGATCGTGACGAACGCGAGCGGCATCGCGACGCTGACGACGTGGACTCTTGGTGCGAGCGCGGGAACGAATACGCTGACGGCGGCGGCAACAGGATTGACTGGCAGTCCGGTAACGTTCACGGCGACAGCAACCGTCGGTACGCCGATGACGATCGCGTCGATCTCGATGACGACGCAGTCCGCGACGGCCGGTACGACTGTGACCACGCCGCCGAGCGTGAGGGTGACGGATGCGGGCGGCAATCCAGTCAGTGGTGTGACGGTGGCATTCGCGGTCGCCACGGGCGGTGGATCGGTGACACCAGTGACGGTGTCGACCAACGCGAGTGGCATTGCGACGTTGACCTCGTGGACACTCGGCAATACCGCGGGCCCGAATAGTGTGAGCGCGACGGTTTCCGGATTGGCAGGCAGCCCAGTGACGTTCAATGCGACGGGTACCATCGGCGCGGCGTCGATTCTCGTCGCGCAGTCCGCCACCTCGCAATCGTCGACCATCAGCAGTGCGGTGAGTGCACCGCCGAGCGTGAAAGTCACGGACGCGGCAGGCAACGGTGTCAGCGGCGTCAGTGTCGTCTTCACTCTTGCTTCGGGCGGCGGCTCGATCAGTCCAGCGAGTCCGGCGACGATTGTCACCAACGCGAGTGGTATCGCGACGCTGACGTCGTGGACCCTCGGTGTGGCGGCGGGCGCGAACTCAGTGACTGCCGCATCGGCGGGATTAACGGGGAGTCCGATCACGTTCGCGGCGACGGGCACGGTTGGCACGGCCACGGCGATCGCGTCGAACTCCGTGACGACGCAGTCGGCGACGGCGGGAACGGTAGTCGCGACGCCGCCAAGTGTCAGGGTGACGGATGTTGGTGGTAATCCGGTTAGCGGCGTGAGCGTGGTGTTTACCACGACGACGGGCGCTGGCGCACTCAGTCCCGCGAGTCCGGCGACGGTGCTGACGAACGCGAGTGGTATTGCGACGCTGACGAGTTGGATGCTCGGCACCGTTGCGGGGACGAACACGCTGACCGCGTCATCGAGCGGACTGACGGGGAGTCCGGTGACGTTCTCTGCGACCGGCATCGCGGGCACGGCGGCGCAACTGGCCGTGACCACGCAACCGTCCGGCGCGGTGAACGCGATCACGTTCACGACACAGCCCGTCGTGGACATTCGCGATGTGAACGGCAATCGCACGACGAGTACCGCGTCGGTCACGGTTTCGATTGCGAGCGGCTCGGGCGCGCTGAGCGGCACAACGACCGTCGCGGCGGTGAATGGCACAGCAACGTTCACGAACTTGGTGATCACGGGTACTGGCCCGCATACGCTGCAGTTCGCCACGACGTCGCCGGCACTGAGCGTGTCGTCGTCGAGCTTCACCGTGACGGCGGGCACGCCAACGCAATTGGTGGTGAACACGCAGCCAGCGGGTGCCGTCAGCGGCGTGGTGTTCACCACGCAGCCTGTGATACAGATTCGTGACGCCAACAACGCACTCACGACGAGTACAGCCTCGGTGACTGCGGGCATCGCCAGCGGCACGGGTGCGCTGAGCGGTACGACGACGGTGGCGGCCGTGAACGGCGTGGCGACGTTCACCGACCTCAAGATATCGGGTTCAGGCGCGCACACGTTGACGTTCACATCGACCGGACTGACGTCTGTGACGTCGTCATCGATCACGGTGACGCAGACCGCCGCGTCGCTCTCGGTGAAGACCCAGCCGGCAGGCGCGACCACGGGCATCGCGTTTACGACGCAGCCGGTGGTCCGTATTCTCGATCAGGGTGGCGTCATCGTCACGACCGGTACGGGCGCCAGTGAGGTAGTGACGGCGTCCGTCGCGACCGGTACTGGTGCCTTGGGGGGCACGCTGACCGCGACGGCCATCAATGGCGTTGCGACATTCACCAATCTGCAGATCACCGGCACGGGCGCACAGACGTTGCAGTTCGCCACCACAACTCCGACGCTTACGACGACGTCCTCGAGCTTCACCGTCACGGCCGGCACACCGACGCAGGTCGCGATCACGACGCAGCCAGCGGGCGCGGTCAGCGGCGTCGCATTCACGACGCAGCCGGTCATTCAACTGCGTGACGCTGGCGGCAATCTCACCACGAGTACGGCCAACGTCACGGTCGTGATCGCGAGTGGCACGGGCACGCTGACGGGGACGGCGACCGTCGCCGCCGTCAACGGCGTCGCGACGTTCACGAATCTCCAGATCGCCGGCGCCGGCGCGCATTCGTTGACCTTTGCGTCGGCGGGATTGACGTCTGCGACATCTTCATCGTTCACGGTGACGCAGGCGGCGGCGTCATTGAGCGTGCAGACGCAGCCAGCCGGTGCCACCACCGGCGTCGCCTTCACGACCCAACCCGTCGTACGCATTCTGGATCAAGGCAGCGTCGTCGTGACGACCGGTACCGGCGCGAGCCTCGTCGTCACGGTCTCGATCGCGAGCGGCACGGGTACGCTTGGCGGCACGGTGACGGCGACGGCGGTGAACGGTGTCGCGACGTTCACCAACCTGCAGATCACGGGCACCGGCGCACACACGTTGCAGTTCGCCACCACGACGCCGACGCTGTCGACGACGTCGTCGAGCGTCACGGTCGCGGCCGGCACACCGACACAAGTCGCGATCACGACGCAGCCAGCAGGCGCCGTCAGCGGCGTCGTATTCACGACGCAGCCGGTCGTGCAATTGCGTGACGCCGGTGGCAATCTCACCGCGAGTACGGCCAACGTCACGGTCGCGATTGCGAGTGGCACCGGTGCGCTAACGGGGACGGCGACGGTCGCCGCCATCAACGGTGTCGCGACGTTCACGAATCTCAAGATCGCCGGCGCGGGCGCGCACACGTTGACCTTGACGTCTGCCGGATTGACGGCGGCGACATCGTCATCGTTCACGGTGACGCAGTCGGCGGCGTCGCTGAGTATGCAGGTACAGCCTACTGGGGCGGTGACCGGCATCGCGTTCACAACGCAACCGGTGGTCCGCATTCTTGATCAGGGCGGCGTGGTTGTTACGACCGGCACGGACGCGAGCTTGGTCGTTACCGCCGCGATTGCAAGTGGTACGGGTACCCTCGGCGGCACGCGCACCGCGACGGCCGTGAACGGTGTGGCGACGTTCGCGAATCTGCAGATCACCGGCACCGGCGCGCACACGCTGCAGTTCACAACGGCGTCGCCGGCGCTGTCGGTGACGTCGGCCAGCGTGACCGTGGCGGCCGGTTCGGCGACGCAGGTGGCGCTCACGACGCAACCCTCCGGCGCCGTCAGCGGCGTAGCATTCACGACGCAGCCCGTCGTGCAGTTGCGTGATGCCGGCGGTAACCTGACTAGCAGCACAGCGTCGGTCACGGTGACGATTTCAAGTGGCACGGGCATCCTGAGCGGTACGACAACCGTAAACGCCGTCAACGGCGTCGTGACGTTTACGAACCTGAAGATTGCCGGAAGCGGATCGCACCGGTTGACCTTTTCCTCCGGCGTGTTGACGTCGGCGACGTCATCATCGTTTTCAGTGACGCAATCCGGCTCATCGCTCAGCGTGTCGACGCAACCGGCAGGCGCGTCGTCGGGTGTGGCCTTCGTGACGCAGCCCGAGATTCAAATTCTTGATGACGCCGGCCTCGTCGTCACGACCGGCACAAATGCGTCGCTGGTGGTGACCGCCGCGATGGCGAGTGGTAACGGAACGTTGACAGGCACGCTGACCGCGACGGCGGTGAACGGCGTCGCGACATTTACGAATCTCGCAATAATTGGTAGCGGCGTGCAGACTTTACAGTTCAGTACGTCATCGCCGTCTTTGACGACGACGTCGGCGAGCTTCACCATCGGCGCTGGCGCGGCGACGCAACTCGCATTGACGACGCAACCCGCCGGCGCCGTGAGCGGTGTGGCGCTCACCACGCAGCCCGCCGTCGACATTCGTGACGCCGGCAACAACCTCACGAGTAGCACGGCGAATGTGATGGTCGCGATCGCGAGCGGCACCGGTACGCTGACGGGCACCACGACTGTCGCTGCGATCAACGGCGTGGCGACGTTTACGAATCTCAAGATCGCCGGTGCGGGCGCGCACTCGCTGACATTCACGGCGAGTGGGCTGACGTCCGCGACATCGTCATCGTTCACGGTGACGCAGACGGCGGCGTCGCTCTCCATCAGTACGGCGCCATCGGGCGCGTCGTCGGGCGTCGCGTTCACCACCCAGCCGACGATTCAGATTCTTGACAATGCGGGACTCGTCGTCACGACTGGCGCAGGCGCCTCGCTAATGGTCACCGCAGCGAAGGGCAGCGGAACCGGCACACTGAGCGGCACACTCACGGCCACAGCAGTCAACGGCGTCGCCACCTTCACGAATCTTACGATCACTGGCAGCGGCACGCACACGCTGCAATTCACAACATCTGCACCGTCGCTGACGACAACTTCGGGCAGCATCTCGCTCGGTGCCGGCGCGGCATCGCAGCTGGCGATCGCGACCCAACCGTCGGGCGCCGTCAGCGGCGTGGTGTTCACCACGCAACCGGCGATCGAAATCCGTGACGCCAGCAACAACCTCACGAGCAGCACGGCGAATGTGACGGCGGCGATTGCGAGCGGCGGCGGCGTGTTGAGCGGAACCACCATGGTAGCGGCGGTCAACGGCGTGGCGACATTTACGAATCTACAGATCGCCGGTACGGGCGTGCACACGCTGACGTTCACGTCGAGTGGGCTGACGTCGGCGACATCCAATTCCATCACGGTGACGCAGACCGCAGCGTCGCTGAGCGTCACGACACAGCCAGCGGGTGCGACTTCTGGGACGGCATTCACGGCGCAGCCAGCTGTGCAGATTCTCGACAACGCCGGGCTCCCAGTGACCACGGGTGCTGGCGCAACGCTCGTCGTGACGGCGGCTCAGGCGAGCGGGAACGGCACGCTGAGTGGCACGCTGACCGCAACCGCCGTGAACGGCGTGGCGACGTTTGCGAACCTGTCGATGACCGGCAGCGGCGCGCAGACGCTGCAGTTCACGACGTCGTCCCCATTGCTTACGGCGACGTCGTCCAGCTTCAGTATCGCGGCCGGAGCGCCGACACAACTGGCGATAGGGGCCCAACCGGCTGGCGCTGTCAGCGGCGTGACGTTCACGACGCAACCGTCGATCGAGATCCGTGATGCCGGCGGAAACCTCACAACGAGCACGGCCGCGGTCACCGTGGCGATTGCCTCCGGCAGCGGTGCGCTGTTCGGCACGCTGACCGTGAATGCGATCAACGGCGTCGCGACCTTCACCAATCTGCAGATCAACGGCCCTGGCGCGCACACGCTGACCTTCACGGCGGGCGCACTGACGGCCGCGACATCGGCGTCGTTCACGGTTACGCAGATCGCGGCCGCGCTGTCGGTGCAGACGCCGCCAAATGGCGCGACATCGGGCAACGCGTTCACGACGCAGCCGATCGTACAGATCCTGGATAACGCCGGTATGCCGGTGACGACAGGCGCCGGCGCGACGCTCGTCGTGACCGCCGCCGTGGGCACGGGGACAGGCACGCTCGGCGGCACGCTCACCGCGACTGCCAGTAACGGCGTCGCCACGTTCACCAATCTCGCGATCACCGGCACGGGTGCACACACGCTCACCTTCACGACCACCAGTCCGGCGCTCACCGTGACGTCGGCGTCGTTCACCGTGGGCGCGCTCGACTTCTTTGGCGGGTCAGCACTCGCGATGCATCGCGCCACCACTGACAGCACGCACCGTATGTTCAGCCTCGGGACGCGTGTCTCGGCGGTGACGCAGTGATGCGCCAACTTCGTCAGTACATCGGCCGCCGCCCGTTGATCGTGGTCGCGGTGATCGCCATCGGCAGCATGACCACGCTCATGTCGTGCAATCAGGCCGCCGTAGTCGAAACCAGTCCGGTCGCGTCGATCGATCTCACGCCACCGACGGCCAGTGTGCGTGCTGGCAGCACGGTGACGTTGTCAGCCAAGCCGAAAGATCTCGCCGGCACCACGATCGACGTGCGTCCGCTGGTCTGGTCGAGTTCCAACAAGGCCGTCGCGACCGTGTCGTCATCCGGTGTCGTCACGGCATTGACGCCCGGTAGCGCGCGGATCGCCGTCAGCGCATTCGGCAAGAGCGCGACCGCGACGATCACCGTCACCTTACGCGACGTGGCGTCGGTAGTGGTGACTCCGGCAACGATCTCGATGCGGGTGAGCGTGTCGGCGCCACTGCAAGCGCAAACACTGGACGCCGAAGGCACCGTGCTTGCCGGTCGCGTCGTCACATGGGCCAGCAGCAATACATCGATCGCGACGGTCTCGCCGACGGGCTCGGTCACTGGCATCTCGGCGGGTGCCGCGACGATTACCGCCTCAAGCGAAGGGCGTTCCGGACAGGCCGCGGTCACCGTGACGTTACCGCCGGTGCAGACCGTTACTGTCTCGCCTGCGGTCGACACGCTCGGTGTCGGAACGGAGCGACAGCACACGGCCGTGTTGCGCGATGCAAGCAACGCGGTCCTCACAGGTCGAGCGCTGGCCTGGAGTTCCAGTAATGTCGCGATTGCCACCGTATCGTCGACGGGGAACGTGACCGCACTGGCGCAGGGTACGACTACAGTTTCCGCGACCAGCGAAGGCCGCGTCGGCACGGCCACCGTCGTGGTGCTCGCACGTTTGGCGAGCACGGTGACGCTGACGCCCGGCTCGAACACGCTGGTCGAAGGCGCAACGCAGCAACTGACGACACAGATCACCGACCCACAGGGCAACCTGCTGCCCGATCGGCCAATCACGTTCAGCAGCGATGCCACCGCCGTGGCGACGGTGAGCAGCACGGGACTGATCACCGCCGTCGCACCGGGTTCCGCGCGCATCACGGCGACGAGCGAAGGCAAGAGCGGCACCGCAACGGTGCAGGTGATCCCTGTGCCGGTGGCGACCGTGCAAGTCACGCCGGCATCCGTCTCGATGGTTACGGGGACGACGCAAACACTCACGGCGATCGCGCGTTCCGCCAGTGGCGCGGTGCTCACCGGCCGCACGGTGACGTGGACGAGCGGCGCGCCGAGCGTCGCCAGTGTCGGGACCACGGGCGTGGTGACGAGCGTGGGCCCAGGCGTCGCCCTGATTCTCGCGGCGGTCGACGGCGTGACGGCGACATCAACGGTGACCGTCGTTCTGCCGACGATCACGACGATCACGCTCTCACCGCTCACGCCGAGTATCGCGATCTCGGGCAGCGTGCAGATGACCGCCACATTGCGCGACCTCAACGGCGCCACGCTGAGCGGGCGGACCATCACGTGGGCATCAGATGATGAAAGCATCGCCTTCGTGTCGAGCAACGGCCTCGTGGTCGGCTTCAAGCTTGGCACCACACGCATCACAGCTACTTCGGAGGGTGTCAGTGCCTCGACGATTGTCACGGTTCGCTGAGCGGAGCATAACGGCTGGCGCAGGTTCACGATCCCGACGGCTCACCCACGTGCTTCGTGCCGTGTGCGCCATTGCGGGACTGCTCATCGGTGCGGCGTCGACGGCACGCGCGCAGGGCGCTGGGCAATCGCTGGCGCCCAAGCGGGCGCTCACGACTGGCCCTGCGCCGGGATGTGAGATCGCGTCCGGCGCCGCACTCGCCGCGCGCCGGGATAACGCCGAGGCGCGACGCCTTGCCGCAGCCGGTCAGGAAGCCGCGCTGATCGGTGATCAGACGGCGGCGCGCGATGCGTTCGCGAAGGCGGCCGTGCTCAATCCTGGTGATGAACGCCTTGCGTACGACCTTGGTCGTGCGCACGAAGAACTTGCCGACACAACGAAAGCCGTCAGTGAGTTCTGTCGCTATCTCACCCTGTCGCCAGCAGGTCGCGAGGCCTCGGACGTGCGCGCTCGTCTGACGCGTCTGGTGCCGCGCGCCGCACAGCAGCGCGCCCAGGATGTGCTCGTGGCGTTCCGACTTGGTCTCGCCCTGTTCGACGACGCGCGCTACGACGCCTCCGCGCGCGCGTTCGAGGAGGTCATCAAGAACGCGCCGGCGTCGGCCGAGGGCTTCTTCAATCGCGGCCTCGCTCGCGCCGCAACCGGCAAGCGCGGCGATGCGCTGAAGGATCTCGAGCAGTATCGCGCCAACGCACCGACCGTCGACGATCGTGTCGAAGTCGGACGCGCGATCGAGATTCTTCGTCGTCCCGTGTACAGCCCGGGGATGGCTTTCACGCGCGGGCTGCTGCCGGGCTTTGGCCAGTTCTATACGGCACGCCCGGTGCGCGGCGCGATTATACTGGTGGCCGCGGTCGCCTCAGCCGGCTTCGCGTTCACAAAGAAGACCACGGTGAAGACGATCCCATACGTCGATCCGAACGGCGTGGCCGCACCGTACACGCAGACGACCACCGAAAGCCCATACTTCGCGTCGGGCATCGGCGCTGCGATCGCATTGACGATGCTCGGGGCGATCGAAGCGACCATCTTCGCGAACGGCTCGCAGCAAGGTTCGTCCATCATTGCGCGACGCGGCGCCGGAACGACATCGGGTGGCAACAGCGCATCGTTCGCGATGGCGCCGACATTCAGCTGGGACGGTCGTCCCGGCGTCCAATTCACCAAGAGGTTTTGAGCGTGGACGCACTGCATCGAATCACTGGCTTCGCGTTGGTCGCAGGTGTCGTGGCCGGCATGGCACCGCACGCCACACTCGCGCAGTCCGCCGCGCGTCAGACCGAGTCCGACGCGTACACGCGCTACGAACTGCTCGCGCCGGGCTCGGCCAAGTTCAAGATCATCTACGACGTCACGGCCAGTACGCCCGGCGCGACGTACTACTTCAACCCGATCCGCATGGGCAGCGTCGCGACCGATGAAAGCGTCTTCGATCGCGCGACCGGGCTGCCGCTCGCGTTCGACGTGGTCGGCGCGGCCGTCGCGCGCGCTGGTGGCGTACGCTCGTCGGATTCGCTGCAGACATACATCCGCGTGAAACTGGTGCGTCCGGTCCCGGCACCAGACGGCGAAGGACGCGTGCGCATCGTCAAGACGTACGAAGATGCGAAGAGCTATTTGGTCGATGGTGACGCGATCGTGTTCAATCGCGCACTCGGTATCAAGCGCAACGCGATCGTGCTGCCGCGTGGATACGAACTGGTTTCGTGCAACTATCCGGCGCAGATCCTGCAGGAAGCCGACGGACGGATCTCCATCAGCTTCTGGAACGCGACGCCCGCCGAGGCACCGCTGATTCTGCGCGCCCGACCCTCCACGGCGATGAATGCCAACGGGGGTGCGCCCTCGGCGACGACTTCGAGTCGTCTCAATGAACGCGCGATCCAAAATCGCGAGATTGTCTACAACCTGCAGCAGCCCGAGACGCACGCGTTCGATCTGTATCACGATTACACTGAGTCACGCGCTGGTGTCGGTGCCTACGTGAACGTCGTGCGCGCGGGGAGCAGCGTATCGAGGCCGTCGGCGCACAACCTCGACACGGGCGACACGCTCCCGCACGAACTACTCAAAGGCGTGGCGATCACGAAAATCGCGCCTGAGGAAAATGGCATCACGCCACAGACCGAGGCGGTCGTCTTTCGCTTCGCGCCAGTAAAGGCGGGTGCCTCGACGCGACTGCGTATGGCCGAGACGTACACTGACAGCGCACGCTACACGATCGTCGGCGAACAGCTCGTGTGGGATCGCAGCTTCGGTCGGCCGGCGAATGCCGTGGTGCTGCCAAGTGGCTGGGTAGTAACGAACAGTTCGATTCCGGCGACCGTCACGACACAGGCAGATGGCCGCGTGCGTCTGGATTTCATCAATCCGCGACCCGACGAGATCGCGGTGTTGATTACGGCCAAACGCCGGTAGCGGTCCGCGTAACGTGGCGTGTGGCCTTGGGAGATTCGCACAACCGGAATCATGGAGCGGCTGTCCGCCCCCTCGATTAACGAGTCTGCGCGCCTGACGCTGGATGCGAGTCGCGCGGACCACACGAATCCCACCAGTATATGCCAATCGACATGCTGAATGACCTGCGGTGCGCAGTGATGATCCGGAACACCGCCACGATCGTGCTTTTGATGGCGTCAGCCCTGCATGCGCGCCCGGTCAACGCGCAGTCCGCGACGTGGCGCATTGCCCCCACGCCGACGATTCGGCTTGGTGTCGGCGACGCCGCGGATGTATCACTCGCCGCGCCGGCCGGCGCTTCACGGTTGCCGAACGGCAACATCGTCGTCGGCGATCTCGGCGAGTATGCGCTCAAGGAGTTCGCACTGTCGGGCAAACTCGCGAAACGCTACGGGCGCAAAGGCCACGGACCCGGCGAGATCAGCTATCTCGCACCGCTGCTACGCTGCGGTGAATCACTGGTGGCGAATGACATAGACGGACTGACATCGATCTTCCGTCCCAATGGCACCTTCGTGCGCACGTTTCGCATGGTGCCACAACCCTATCGATTCCGTTGTAACGCGCGCATGCAGTTTGCCGTGATGGGGTGGAGTACAGGCGTCAAGGCGGGCGTGTATCGTCAGGTCGCGCCGTACTGGATTGCCCGTGCCGATACATCCGCCATCATTCCACTCGGCGATCTGCCGGGTAGTGAGCGGATGGGAGTCCCAGGCGGTGACGGACCGTATCCGCTTGGTCGGGAGCCGCGTGTCGCGATAGGCGTGTCGCGATAGGCGTGTCGCGCGCGTACGTCACGCTGTCGGACAGCTTCGAGGTCAAGGCATTCGGTCTGAATGGCAAGCCGCTGCCTTCGATGTTCGCGCGTGTGCCGCGAGTCGTCGCGACGACGGCGGATCTCGATGCGGACAAAGAACAGCAGATCGCGATGATGGGTGAGGGCAGGCGCGCGCAGGTCGAACGCGCGTTCGCTACGACGCCTCTGGCGAAGTATCTCCCGTCCACGCGGGATCTCATCGTCGACAGCGACGACAACCTCTGGGTGCAACACGACCCACGCGCGTCGTCAAAGTCCGTCGCATGGACGGTCTTCAGTGCTGATGGCACGATGCGCGCAACCGTGCTATTGCCGACCGCGTTGGAGGTCTACGAGATCGGCCGCGACTACGTGTTGGGACGCTACGTCGATGCCGACGAGTCGGTGCCGGAAGTGCGGTGGTACGCGCTCACGCGGAAGTAGCGCATCGATCACTCACGATCACCACGTTCGATAATGCGAACCGTGCAACGACCATCGCCGAGGGCACGGAGCGCCTCGGCGATGGGTTCTAGCGAACCTACTTGTGCGTCAACGTATACACGTATGCCGCCACGGCCGTGATCTGCGGGTCCGTCAGATTAGCGCGGCCACCACGCGGGTTCATCGCGTGCTTGTGCGTCGAATCCTTGACGGCCGTGAGCGGCACGCCGATGGTGATGATACCGACGATCTCCTCGAAGCTACCGGTCTTGAGCTGCAGCCACTTCGTCCCGTTGAGCGCGGGTGCGTTCGCCGCGCCGACACCCAGTTTGCCGTGGCAATTCTGGCAACTGCCGGTGTTGAACAGCGAATCACCGAGGGCGACGTTCGCAGCCGTCACCGCTGCCGGCTTGGCAGGCACAGCGACCTTGGCTGCCGCACCAGCGTTCGGCTTAGGAGACTGCGTGGACGAACTGTGGCACGCGCCCATGACGATCACGGACGCGCACACGACAACGGACTGAATCAGAGACGGACGACGCATAAGTAGGCGAGGGCAGGAGGTCGACGAGGCGGGAAGATCAGCCACATTATCGCCCCGAGGTTTCGACCTGTCGAGTACCGCGTAGTCGCCCCACTGAGCGCCGTCCTCTACGCCCGCTGATCTCCCTACTCCCGGAGTCTCCCTACTCTCCCTGCGCTTGTCTCAGTACTCGTCGCCCCCTCTCAACGGGTCTTGAAGCGACTAATCGCGTTACGCGTGAAGTCCGACAACACCATCGTCCCGCTCATCGTCGCACGTTCGGCGAGCAGTGTATCCCAGTGCTCCGTACCCTCCCAGAAGACGCGCTTGAGCGTCGCCATCGCGTCAGGATTGCACGCCGCAAGTTTCGTCGCCTGCGCGTCGATGGCGGCGTCGAGCGACCCTAGGTCCTCATAAAGAAACGAATACAGCCCGTGGCGTTCGCTCCACGCCGCATCGCGCCAGTCGGCGTCGACGGCCATCGCGCTGAAGGCGGATAACCCGATCTTCTTCTCGATCACCGGTCCGACCACGAACGGCCCAATGCCGATCGTGAGTTCACTCAGCTTGGCCGACGCGCTGTTCAGTGCGAATGACAGATCCGATGCCGCGATAAGTCCCACCGCACCTCCGGCCGCACGACCGTGCACACGGGTGAGCACAAACTTCGGCGCGCGCATCATGGCGAGAATCACGTGCGCGAAGCCACTGAAGAACTCCTCACCTTGGATGACGCTCTCGATCGCGACCAGTCCGTCAAATGACGCACCCGCGCAGAACGGCCCGGTACCGCCGCTGGACAAAATGATGACGCGGGCGGCCGGGTCGGCGCCGACGTCCGCCACCATCGCGCCCAGTTCGCGCAGCAACGCGCCGGGAAGCGAATTCCCTTTGGGATGATGGAACACAATTCTCCCAATGCCGTCGGCAATGTGGGCCTGAACGGTGCCGCCTGAGACGTTAACCGTTACTGGCGCGGTACTGGGCGCTGTGGCGCGTGGCGCGGAGTCCTGCGGTGGGGTCGGCATAGCGGATAAAGTAGGACCAGTGACGCGATCTGACCACCGAGAAGGCGCTCAGTCCAATTGTCGCGGCTTGAGCGCCGCCAGTAGATTTGACGACATGGAACAGAAACCTGCGGTCCCCACGGACGACCCGGCGCTAATCGCCGCCTTCGAGGCACGCATCGCGGCCGGTGAGAGCATCGAGCCGAAAGACTGGATGCCGGAGCGCTATCGGAAGCAGCTCACACGGATGATGTCGCAGCACGCGCACTCCGAAGTGGTGGGCATGCTTCCCGAGGGCAACTGGATCACGCGCGCGCCGAGCCTGCGTCGCAAGCTGTCGCTGATCGCCAAGGTGCAGGATGAGGCGGGGCATGGCTTGTACATCTACTGCGGCACGGAGACCTTAGGCGTCGATCGCCACGAGCTCGTCGGACAATTGCTCGAAGGTCGCGCGAAATACTCCAGCATCTTCAACTATCCAACGCTGTCGTGGGCCGACATGGGTGTCATCGGCTGGCTCGTCGACGGAGCCGCGATCGTCAATCAGACGGTGCTCGCGAAGGCCTCGTACGGCCCCTATGCGCGCGCGATGATTCGCATCTGCAAAGAAGAGAATTTTCACAAACGCCAAGGCTACGAAATCTGCACAGTGCTGGCGCGCGGCACGCCCGCTCAGAAAGCGATGGTGCAGGATGCCGTTAACCGTTTTTGGTGGCCGGCGCTCGCGATGTTCGGACCGAGCGACGCGAATTCGCCGAACAGCGCGGAATTGCTCAAGTGGCGCGTGAAACGCAAGACGAACGACGAACTGCGTCAGCGCTTTGTGAATCTCACGATTCCGCAGGCCATCGCGATCGGCCTGACGGTGCCAGATCCCGAACTCCGCTTCGATGACGCAACGCAGGATTGGAATTTCGGCGAGATCGACTGGGCCGAATTTTTCGACGTAATCGCCGGAAATGGACCCTGCAATCGCGAGCGTCTTGACGCGCGCAAGCGGGCCCATGCTGATGGCGAATGGGTTCGTGCCGCTGCGAACGCGTACGCTGTGAAGCAGGCCGCAACGGCTGTAACGGCGGCGGCGTGATGGCTGGCGCGCCCGCATCCGACAACTCATTCGCGCTCTGGGAAGTCTTCACGCAGGGCGCGCATGGCGAGCCGTTTGAACACGCGGGCAGCGTGCACGCGGCGGACGCCGAGTTGGCGTTGCAGAACGCACGCGATGTCTATGCACGGCGTGGTGAAGCGGTGAACCTGTGGGTGGTGCCATCGAGCGCGATCACCGCCTCGACGCCGAGCGACGCCGGGCCGTTCTTCGATCCGGGTAATGACAAAGCGTATCGACATCCGCAGTTCTACGTCGCGCCGCGCGGCGTGCGCATCTTTTGACGCGGAATCCTCACGTGACTGACGCGTCGTTCAATCCGGCGGGGGCGCGTACCCCGCGCATCGACAATCCGTTGTTCGAGTACATGCTGCGGCTGGGCGACGACCGCCTCGTACTCGGTCATCGTATGTCGGAGTGGTGCGGCCACGGCCCGATTCTCGAAGAAGACATCGCGCTATCGAACATCGCGCTCGATCTGATCGGCCATGCGACGTCGTTGCTGGCGCTTGCCGGCAGCATCGAAGGCAACGGACGCAATGAGGACGCGCTCGCATACTTCCGTGAGGGTGTCGAGTTCCGCAATGCGTTGATCGTGGAATTACCGAATGGCGATTTCGGTTTCACGATGATGCGGCAGTTCCTCTTCGACACCTACAGCGTGCTGCTCTGGGACGCCTTGTCAGGTGCGAAGGACGAGCGCGTGGCCGCGTTGGCCGCCAAGTGCCTGAAGGAAGACACGTATCATCTGCGCCACAGCGGGGAGTGGGTCGTGCGACTCGGCGACGGTACGGCAGAGAGCCACGCCCGTGCGCAGACGGCGCTCAACGACCTGTGGCGCTACACGGGCGAACTGTTCGACCACGACCCCGTGGATGACGCGATGACGGCGCTCGGCATCGCCGTCGATCACGAGTCCTTACGCGCGCGCTGGCGCGCGATGGTCGCCGACGTCGCGCAGCGGGCGACGCTGACCGTGCCGGTAGACGGTCCGATGCGGCGAGGGGGCCGCGTCGGCCGGCACACCGAGTTTCTGGGGCACTTGCTCGCCGAGATGCAGATCGTCGCACGGTCGCATCCCGGGGCGAGTTGGTAATCGCATCGTGAACACGCCGCCGCGGACGCCCGCGCTCACGCGCGATGCGGTGTACGGCATCCTCAAGACGGTGATGGACCCCGAGGTGCCGGTCATCAGCGTCGTCGACCTCGGCATCATTCGGGACGCCGTTGTCAGCGGCGGCATCGTTCGCGTGACCGTGACGCCGACCTACTCCGGCTGTCCCGCCATGCACGAGATCGAGTCGGATATTCGTTCGGCGCTGCTTGCGGGCGGCGCGCACGAGGTGCTCGTCGACACCGTCTTCGCACCCGCTTGGACGACCGACTGGATCGGCCCCGAGGCACGCGAGAAGCTGCGCGCCTACGGCATCGCGCCACCGGGCCGTGCGGAACCGCAAGGGCTCATCGCGCTGACGCGCGCGCGCCCGCCGGTCGCCTGTCCGTTCTGCGGGTCGTCCGACACTCGGCTGCAGAGTGAATTCGGCAGCACGGCGTGTAAGGCCATTCACGTGTGCAATGCGTGTCGACAGCCGTTCGACGAGTTCAAGGCGTTCTGAGAACAGCAGGAACGCAGTTACCGAAAATGCAGACCGGCCCCGCACGCTTTCGCATGCGGGGCCGATCTGTGAAACAGACTGCGCTGTGCTACTTACTTCATCGACGCGAACGGCACGCGGCCGTCGCGCTGCGCTTCGCTACGGCACGACGCGGGTGAACCCGTCTCGCCCGTTAGGAGCTGCCAAATTTCCACGCGGCGGTTGGGCGCCTGCTTGGCCTTGTTGGCCGCCGAAATATGCGGACGCGGCTGCGCGGGATCTGGATCGCCGTCCTTGACGACCAGACACTGCTCACCGTAGCCCTTCATGCTGAACCGATCGGCGGCGACATCCTTGCCCGCCATCTTCGTCAACGCCTTCATGACCGTCGTCGCGCGGCTGGTCGACAACTTGTCGTTGTACGCGTCCGTGCCGTACCAGTCCGTATGACCTTCGACCGAGACCTTGATGCTTGGGTCACGCTTCATCGCATCGATGACGGTCTGCAGCATCTGTTTGCCGGCCGGAAGCAGAATGGCTTTGTCGAAGTTGAACTGCGTGCTGTCGAGGCGGATCATGCCCGTCGGCGGCGGCGGCGGCGCAATGCACGTCAGCGACGCGGTCACACTCTTCGTGGTGCCGTAGGCGTTCTTGGTGGCAGTGATCGTGGTGCTGCCACCGCTGACGCAGGTCGCCGTACCGTTGTTGACGGTCGCGACGCCGGTGTTCGACGACGTCCACGACGTCGCCGAACCGAGATCGACGCCGTCTGCATCTTTCGCGGTCGTCGCGTACGTCACGCTCTGCCCGACATTGCGCGACTGCGTCGACCCGTCCATCGTGAATGTCCACGCTGGCGGCGGCACCGTGACGGCGGCCGATGCGGAGCGTTCGATCTTCTTTACGAGTCCTTTGCAGCTGATCGTGGCGGAACCATACTTGACCGCCTTCACGTTGCCCGTGTTATCGACCGTCGCAACGCTCGCATCGCTCGACGTGCAAGCGAGATCATTGACTTTGCGCGTCTCGATCGGGCGCTGCTTCATGTCAGCGGCGCTGAGCGCGAACTGACGGCTAGCACCCTTCGCGATGGTCGCGGAGGACGGCGCCATGGCCATCGACCAGTCGAACTTCTCGTCTGAGTGCGCGCAGTTGCCGCGCAGCGCGTAGCTCACCCCGGCGCGAGCGCCGTAGTTCTTCGACGTACCGGTGAGGGCCTGTTCGTTCGGTGACGGATTGTAATCCACAAGGCCATCGAGGCGGGCGCCCCACTTGCCCGCGCTACAAAGTTTGAGACCGACGAGCCCTGTCGCGCCGTCTTCGTATTCATTCTTGGAGGCGCGGCCTTTGTACATCGAGTTCACGTAACCGCCACCCAGCACAAGTCCGAAGCGCTGCGAAAACGGAATCGTCAACGTCGCGAGCCCGTGGAACGGGGTGTACTTGATGTTCTCGAACGGCGCACGCGTCGCCTTCGTGGTACCGTACTGGATATCGGCTTCGACACCAATCCACTTGTAAACCGACACACCGAGGCGGCCGCCAATCCCGATCGGGTTGTTCATCTTCAGCTTGTCATCCAGCTTGGTGAACTGCCCGAACACCGACGAGTTGATATCGGTGATCGGGCCCTGCGCCTGTGCTGCTGACGCCGACAAGCCAAGCGCCAGTAAACCGAGTCCGACAAAACGTTTGTGCATGTGGTCCCCATTGTAGGAAGAGACGGGCACGGGCCTAATAACGCCCGCCGAGCCCCGAATAAACGGGGTCCTGTCACAAAAGTAACTCGGCCTGTGGAGGGGACAAAGCGTGATTTTCCCTACTTCAGGCGAGTGGAAAACCTCACAGACTTACGATCTATACTGGCCTCGCTCGAAGGGAGCAGACGAGGCGTTCAGGTAGCCAGCATGCGCGTCAACGTCTCAGCAATGAGCGTTACGTCCGGGAGAACGGCGTCCAACAACTGCGGATGGTACGGCATGGGAATGTCACGGGGGGCGAGGCGCTCGACCGGACCGTCCAGATGCCAGAACGCATCGCTCGCAACGGCCGCGGCGACCTCGGCACCGAACCCGGCCGTGAGGTTATCCTCGTGCACGATCAAGCAACGGTGCGTCTTGCGGACCGATGCGAGCACGGCCTCGCGATCCCACGGCGAAATCGTCCGCAAGTCGATCAGTTCGACGCGATCACCGAACGATTCGATCGCGTCGACGCAGCGATGCACCATCGCGCCCCATGAGACCAACGTCAGCTCGCTGCCGTTATGGACGACGCGTGCCTGGCCGAACGGCAGCACGTAGTCATCGCCGGGATAACGTGCACTACCGTCGCCAGTCATCAGCAGCGACCGATGTTCGAAGAAGATCGTCGGGTTCGCGCCACGCATCGCGGCGCGCAGCAGGCCAACAGCATCGGCCGCATTGCTCGGCATCGCGACCTGCCACCCATACGCATGCGCGAAGCGTACTTCGTCGCTGAGGCTATGCCACGGGTCGCCGACATCCTTACCGAAGCCACCGGGCATGCGGACCACAATCGGCGCGGCAAAACGATTCGCCGTACGCCACCGCAACGTCCCGCAGTTGTTGAGCTGCTCCGTCGCCGGATCCGCGTACTTCCGAAACTGAATCTCCGCGACGGGCATCAGGCCGCTGATTGCCATGCCGACAGCGCGCCCGATGATTGCCTCTTCGGATAAACTCGTGTCGAAGACGCGCGTGTTGCCGAACTGCTTCTGGAGCCCCTCACTCACCAAGTGTACGCCGCCCTTACGGCCGACATCTTCCCCGAAGACGACCACCTTCGGATTCACCTCGAGTTCATGGCGCAACGTGCGCCGAATCGCTTCGGCGAATCGCAGCAGCGGGCCTTCATCGCTCGCCACGTCGGAGCGGCCCAGCGCCGCACGTTCGGCGCGCGACAACCCCCCGAGTCGTGCCTCCGCGACGTCCTCGTGCTCGTCGGCAAATACATGCTGTGCGATGTATGCCGGGTCAGGTAATGGACGCGCGCGCGCGGCATCGAGCGCGGCGGCGACATCGCCGGCGACGTCCGCTTCAAGCTCATGCCATTCGGTCGCCGACATGAATGCCGGCACGAGATATGCCCGCAGCCTCGGCAACGGATCGCGCGCGAGATCCGCCGCAATCTCGGCGTCGGTGCGATAGCCCTTCTGATTGTCCGGTCCGGAGTGGCTGGATAAACGCGGCACCGTGAGACGCACGAGCGCCGGTCCTGTGCCGCCGCGCACATGCTGCACCGCTTGCCGCAACAGACTGGATGCCTCGTGTGGATCGCATCCGTCGCCGTTCAGCACAAAGAGATTCGTGAACGACGCCAGATTGCGCGCGATATCCGCGCCCGGCGTCTGCATGTCACCCGACACCGAGATGCCGAGATGATTGTCCTCGATGTAAAACAGCATTGGCAGCTTGAGCGTCGTCGCCATCGTGAGCGACGCCCAGAAGCCGTTCGTCGCGACTGATCCGTCGCCACCGAGCGCGACACTGATGCAGTTCGCGTACCGCGCGTCGTGTAACGTGTCGCGATGATACGTGATCGCCTGTGCCCAGCCGGCGGCGGGCGTGTATTGCGAGCCGACGTCACCGGACATCGGCAGCACAACGGGTCCATCGCGATTCGGCAGGTTGCACACGACGCCGATGTCGCGGCCGTCGCTGAAGCCACCGGCGCGGCCGAGCGGACTGCCGAGCGCGTCCTCGAGCGACAGGCCAAGCGCGAGCAGCAGTGGGCGCGAGCGATAGTACGCACCAACGCCGTCACGCGTCCCCGTCAGCAACGAGCCGAGCATTGACTGCGCCACGTCGTGGCCGCGCGCTGAAAACTGGTACAGCACGACATGGTCCTTCGGCACCGAATTCCGATTGCGATTTGTCGCCTCCTCGATGTCGTCGAGGGCGCGCGACGCCAACGTGTTGTAGGCGATCCGGCGCCAATCGAATCCGGAACGCGGGATCATTGCCGTCGGGGCGAGGCGGTCAGCTCGCAGCGGCGTAGCGGATGTCTTCGCTGGCGTGCTGGTAGGGGAGGGCGACATGCCCCAAATCTATCGCGTCACCGGCATGAGCACGCCGGACGCGCTGCTCGA
Organism: Gemmatimonadaceae bacterium; assembly: GCA_031366985.1. Lineage (GTDB taxonomy): Bacteria > Gemmatimonadota > Gemmatimonadetes > Gemmatimonadales > Gemmatimonadaceae > Gemmatimonas. Next base: position 49,173 of record JANLPE010000080.1, on the reverse strand, counting down.
CGCGTCAGCTTTCGCCTCGCCCGCAATGCCGGGCATCGACGCCGTAACAGCCGTGACCGTCAGTCGTGTCAGACCCGCCACGAGCGGGACGCCAACGCCGGTGCCGAGCAACAGAAAATCTGCGGCGAGAATGCGTCCCGTCCAACGGTTGACCCAAGAGCGATCACGCTGGAGAAAAAAAGCCGCCGCCGCGGCCCCGTTGATCGCGAGAAACGCGACGAGCGACCATGCGAACGCCTGCGTGCCAACATTGCTCAGCCAATTCTGGATCGTGGCGTCCATGATGAGGCTCCTCGCAGCACATGGGACATGGCAGGGACACGTCGTGCGCCGACAGAGGCAGAGGGCTCGTGAAACCATCCGGCAGGCGGCACGGCGGGACGACGTGACTACCATAGCACCGGTTCAGGGCGCGCGCGAGAGGGCACCGGAAGGGCGACGCGAGCGCTAATTTCCGGACATGAGCGATTCCTCTCTCCTGACCGACCAGCGTGACGGCGTCCTGATCCTGACGCTCAATCGTCCAGAAGTCCTCAACAGCTTCAATCGGGCGATGGCGCAGGCCATGCAGACCGCACTCAAGCATGCGGCCGATGACGCGAACGTCCGTGCGGTACTGATAACGGGTGAAGGTCGAGGCTTCTGCGCGGGACAGGATCTCGCCGAGGTCCTGCCCGATGGTGACGGCCCGATGCCCGACATCAGCGATGTCGTCAGAGGTTCATACAATCCGATCATTCGCGGCATCCGGCATCTGGAGAAGCCGGTCGTGTGTGCTGTGAACGGTATTGCCGCCGGCGCGGGCGCGAATTTGGCGTTCGCGTGCGACCTCACCATAGCCGCCGAAGAAGCGTCGTTCGTCGAGAGCTTTGCAAAGCTCGGGCTCATCCCCGATACCAGCGGCACGTTTTTCGTGCCCCGCCTAGTCGGCGTGCAGCGCGCCACGGGGATGTTCTTCCTGGGTGAGAAGCTGACGGCGACGAAGGCCAAGGAGTGGGGATTGATCTGGGATGTCGTGCCGCATGCGGTGCTTTTCGACGCGGCCTATGCGATGGCGCATGCGCTCGCCGCGCAGGCGACACGTGGATTCGGCTTGACCAAGCGCGCGATGAATGCCTCGTTCTCGAATTCGCTCGATGAACAGCTCGAGGTCGAGGCGCAGGCGATGCAGGAAGCGGGACGCACGGCGGACTACGAAGAAGGGGTGCGCGCATTTCTGGCGAAGCGGACGCCGGTGTATCGCGGCGCATGAGTACCCTTTCAGACACGCCGATACTCGGCTCCTCCGCAGCGTCGACTATCGGGGTCGTCGGCGCGGGCGCAATGGGCGCGGGCATCGCGCAGGTTGCGGGAGTGCACGGTCACGCAATCGTGCTCGCTGACGCACAGCCGGCGGCGATCGCGCGTGCGCGTGCCGGTCATACCGCGGCGATGGCCCGCGACGTCGAGAAGGGTCGGCGCACGCGTGACGAGGCGGATGCGGTGCTGGCACGCATCACATATGTCGAGGGCGTATCGCCCGAGCAGCTGACGGCCTTTACCGGCTGCGTGCTCGTGATCGAGGCGATCGTCGAACAGCTCTCGGTCAAACAAACGCTGTTCCGGGCGCTCGAAGATGCCGTCTCGCCGCAGACGATCCTCGCGAGCAACACCTCCTCGCTCTCGATCGCGGCGATCGGCGGTGCCTGTCGACACGCCGGTCGCGTCGTCGGCGTGCACTTCTTCAATCCCGCACCAATCATGCCGCTGGTCGAGATCATCTCGGCGATCTCCACGTCACCAGAGACGGCGGCACTGGCCGAGCAGCTGGTGCGCACGTGGGGCAAGACGACGGTGCGCGCGAAGGACACGCCGGGATTCCTTGTCAATCGCATCGCGCGGCCGTTCTACGGCGAATCGCTGCGCATCCTAGAAGAAGGGATGGCGGACACCGCGACGATCGACTGGGCGCTGACAACGCTTGGCGGTTTCAGGATGGGGCCGTTCGCGCTGATGGACCTGATCGGCAACGACGTGAATTTTGCCGTGTCTTGCTCGGTCTACGAGAACACCTTCCATGATCCGCGCTATCGCCCGTCCGTCACGCAGCAACGGCTGGTCGAGGCGGGATGGTTTGGGCAGAAGAGTGGCCGCGGCTTCTACGACTATCGGGCGAACGCGGTGAAGGCGGCGCCGAAGGAAGACGGGACGATCGGCGGTGAGATTGTCGAGCGCGTCGTCGCGATGCTGGTGAATGAAGCCGTCGCGGCTCTCGAGATGCAGCTGGCATCCGCTGCCGACATCGAGACAGCGATGACGAAGGGTGTGAACTATCCGCAGGGATTGCTGTCGTGGGGCGACATGCTCGGCGCCAAGCATGTCCTCGCGCAGATGGAAGAGCTGCACCACGAATACGGCGATCCACGCTATCGCCCGTCGCCGCGATTACGGATCGTGGCGCGCCAGTTCGCGGGGAAGCTGCTCGATGTCTGAGGCGTTCGCATCGACCCGCGCATTGGTCGATCATCTTATGGAGCGCGACCGGTTTTCGCAGTGGCTCGGCATCGAAGTGGTGGAGGCCGAGGTCGGTCGCTCGGTGTTGCGGATGACCGTCCGCGACGACATGACCAACGGCTTCGGCACCTCGCATGGCGGCATCATGTTTTCGCTCGCCGACAGCGCCTTCGCGTTCGCGATCAATTCGGGCGGACTGCTCAGCGTCGCGATCGACGCGTTCGTGAGCTTCCCAGTGGCGGTGCGCCCCGGCGATATCCTCACGGTCATCGCGCTGGAAGACAACAGTACCAACCGACTGGCGTTCTGTGTAGCGACCGTGCGCAATCAGCGCGACGAGATCGTCGGGCACTTCCGCGGTACTGGCTTTCGAACACAGCGACCGCACGTGCCACATACCCATCACGCCTAGTCACGTCACTGATGCAAGCCTTTCTTATCGATGGCGTGCGCACACCGATCGGCAATCTCGGCGGCGCACTGAGCGCGGTCCGCGCCGACGATCTTGCTGCCCACGTGATTCGCGAGCTGGTCGCGCGGCACTCGTCGCTCGACCCGTCGCGCATCGACGACGTGGTCATGGGGTGCGCGAATCAGGCCGGCGAAGACAATCGCAACGTTGCGCGGATGGCGCTGCTGTTGGCCGGCCTGCCGCATACGGTGCCGGGTGAAACCGTGAACCGGCTGTGCGCGTCCGGACTCAGCGCGATCGCCAGTGCCGCACGCGCCATCACGTGTGGTGAAGGCGATCTCTACATCGCCGGTGGCGTCGAGAGCATGACGCGCGCGCCGTTCGTGCTCTCGAAGGGCGCGACGCCCTTCGCGCGCGACGTGCAGTTGTTTGACACGAGTCTCGGATGGCGATTCGTGAATCCGCGCATGAAGGAGATGTACGGAACGGATTCGATGGGTGAGACGGCTGAGAACGTCGCGGAGCAGTTTGGCGTGTCGCGCACGGATCAGGATGCCTTTGCCCTGCGCTCGCAGTTGCGCGCGGCGGGGGCACGGGCTGCCGGCCGATTTGCGACAGAGATCGTGCCGGTGTCGATCGCGCAGAAAAGGGGCGATCCGGTCGTCGTCGCCACCGACGAGTTTCTGCGTCCCGATACGTCGATGGAAACGTTGGCTAAGCTCAAACCGGCGTTTCGCGCCGGAGGTACCGTGACAGCCGGGAACGCGTCGGGCCTCAACGACGGTGCGGCCGCGCTGCTGATCGCGTCGCCGAAAGCGGCGCTCGAATTCGGACTGACACCGATTGCGCGCATCGTGTCGAGCGCCGCGGCGGGCGTCGAGCCGCGCATCATGGGCATGGGTCCGGTGCCGGCGACGCGACTCGCGCTGCATCGTGCGGGACTTTCGCTGGACCAACTGGATGTCATCGAGCTAAACGAAGCGTTCGCCGCACAGGGGCTGGCCTGTCTGCGCGAACTCGGTATTGCCGACGACGACGCGCGCGTGAACCCGAACGGCGGCGCGATCGCGCTGGGTCACCCACTCGGCATGAGCGGGGCGCGACTCGCACTGACGGCTGCGCGTGAACTTGAGCGGCGTGGCGGACGCTATGCACTGGGCACGATGTGCATCGGTGTGGGTCAGGGCTTCGCGATGATTCTCGAGCGGGTGTAATCGTGAACGCTCAACGCGCACGCGCATGATCTACGAATTCGACGGCTTCATTCCGGTCGTGCACGACAGCGCGTTCGTGCATCCGCAGGCGGCGGTGACGGGTAACGTGATCATCGGTCGCGACGTGTATGTCGGTCCGGGCGCGGCGATTCGCGGCGATTGGGGCGGCATCGTCATCGAGGACGGCTGCAACGTCCAGGAGAACTGCACGGTGCACATGTTTCCTGGCGTCGTCGTCGTGCTCGAAGCTGGCGCGCACATCGGACACGGCGCGATCATACACGGCGCACGCATCGGTGCGAACGCGCTTATCGGGATGAACGCCGTCATCATGGACAACGCCATCGTCGGCAGTGGGTGTGTCGTCGGCGCGCTCTGTTTCGTCCCAACCGGCATGGATATTCCTCCGCGCACAGTCGTCGTGGGGAATCCGGCGAAGATCGTGAAGGATGTGACCGACGAGATGCTCGAGTGGAAGAGCTCTGGCACGCAGCTCTATCAGCAGTTGCCGGCGGCGATGCGAAACAGCTGGCGCCCCGTCGAGCCGCTGCGCGAGCTGCCAGCCAACCGTCCGGCGCAATCACGCGTTCTAAAGAATTGGAAAGACACGCAGCGATCCTGACCTTTCTTCGACCTAGAGTACCGATCAGATGCTGACGCTTCAGAACTACGCCCTCGGTGAATGGGCCGCAGGAACCGGCAAGACCGCAGAGCTCTTTCACGCGGTCACTGGTGAGAAGCTCGGCGAGGCCGGGAGCGGTGGACTCGATTTCAAAGCGATGGCCGAGTTCGCGCGCAACGTCGGCGGTCCAGCGATGCGTGCACTGACGTTTCATCAGCGTGCCGCGATGCTCAAGGCCGTCGGCAAGTACCTGATGGACCGGAAGGATGCGTTTTACCTGCTGTCCAGTGCGACCGGCGCGACGAAGGCCGACAGTTGGGTCGATATCGACGGTGGCATCGGCACCTTTTTCGCGTATTCAAGCCGCGGACGACGCGAGTTTCCGAACGAGACCTTTCACGTCGAAGGGCCGGCGGAGTCGCTCAGCAAGAACGGCACGTTCGTCGGCCGCCATATCTGCGTGCCGCTCGAAGGCGTCGCGATTCATATTAACGCCTTCAACTTCCCCGTCTGGGGGATGATGGAAAAGATGGCACCGGCGTTATTGGCCGGCATGCCATGCATCGTGAAGCCGGCTACCGCGACAAGTTTTCTCACCGAAGCGGTCTTTCGCGCGATGGTCGAATCGAACATCCTGCCGCCCGGCGCGATACAGTTGATCTGCGGCAGTGCCGGCGATCTGCTCGCACATGTGACCGAGCAGGACGCCATCGCGTTTACCGGGTCGGCCGCGACGGGTCAGATGCTCAAGGAGAGCAAGGCCATCGTAAAGCACTCGGTGCGATTCAACATGGAAGCTGATTCGCTGAACTGTTCGATTCTTGGTCCCGATGCGGCACCGGGCACGGACGAGTTCGAGCTGTTCATCAAGGAAGTCACGCGCGAGATGACGACGAAAGCGGGTCAGAAGTGCACCGCGATCCGTCGTACGATCGTGCCGTCCGGCATGGAAGAGGACGTCGTGAAGGCGCTGTGCGCGCGGCTCGAGAAGACGACGATCGGTGATCCAACCGTCGAAGGGGTGCGCATGGGACCCCTGGCCAGCAAAGGACAGGTGCGCGACGTCGGCGTGAACGCCGAACGCATTCGTGCGGCGACCGAGCTCGTGTTCGGCGGTGGTGATTTTAAGGTCGTTGGTGCCGACCGCGAGAATGGCGCGTTCTTCGGGCCGATGCTGATGGTGTGCAATGATCCGTTCCATCATCACGAGCCGCACGACATCGAAGCGTTCGGACCGGTCAATACCATCATGCCGTACACATCGCTCGACGAAGCGGTGTCGTTGGCGAAGCTTGGTCGCGGGTCGTTGTGCGGCTCGCTGATCACCGCCGATGCGAACGTGGCGCGAACGGTGATCCTCGGCACGGCCGCGTATCACGGCCGCATGCTCGTCCTCGACGCGTCGAGCGCGAAGGAGAGCACCGGGCACGGATCGCCGCTGCCGAATCTCGTGCATGGCGGGCCGGGTCGCGCGGGCGGCGGGGAAGAGATGGGCGGCGCGCGCGGTGTGCTGCACTACATGCAACGCACGGCGATTCAGGGCAGTCCGAGCGTGCTCACGTCGATCACCCGCGAATGGAGTACGGGCGCGGCGCAAACGACTGACACCGTGCATCCGTTCCGCAAGACGTTCGACGAACTGCACATCGGCGACACCCTGATCACCGGTACGCGCACACTCACGCTCGACGACATCGTGAAGTTCGCGGAGCTGAGCGGTGACAAGTTCTACGCGCACATGAACGATGAAGACGCGCGCACCAACGGGGTTTTCGAAGGGCGCGTCGCGCATGGCTACTTCGTCGTGTCGGCAGCGGCCGGACTGTTCGTCGATCCGGCGTTGGGTCCGGTGCTCGCGAACTACGGCATGGAACGCCTGCGGTTCACGAAGCCCGTGTATCCGGGCGACACGATTCACGTGCGACTCACGGTGAAACAGAAGACGGCCAAAGACACGCCTGAGGGTGGCATTCCGCAGGGCGTCGTCGAGTGGGACGTCGATGTCCGCAACCAGAACGACGAAAGCGTCGCGCTGTATTCGATCCTTACGCTGGTTCGGCGGTCTGCGGCGGTGGCGGCGTGAGTGCTCCGTCGCCCGTCACGAGTGGCCGGAAGTTTGATCGTTCGTTGATCGAAGGTCCCATCGGCGCGGCGGTCTGGAAGATTGCGTGGCCGACGGTGTTGCAGAACGTCATCGGCGGCCTGCAGGGGATGATCGATCACGTGCTGGTGGGGCGTCTCGTGGGATTCACCGGCAACGCTGCCATCGGCGTCGCGTTTCAGATATTCCTCGTGGTCGTGGTGTTTCTCGCCTCGATGTTCAGTGGCATGGGTGTGCTGGTCGCACGATTCACCGGTGCCGGTGACGAAGCGGCCGTGAACAAGGCGGCGTCGCAGGCGTTTCTGGTGGCCATCGTCTTGTCGATCGGGGTCATCGCACCGGTTGGCTACCTCGCGGCCCCCGCGTTGCTTGGCATGATCAACGCGGCGCCGGAGGTGCAACGAGAGGCGCTGCCGTTCTTGCGCATCATGTTCCTGTTCAACTTCGGCATGATGATGTTCTTCATGCTGGGTGGCGGTCTGCGTGCCGCCGGTGACGCGAAGACCCCGTTGCGGCTTGGCATCGCGTACACGGCGATGAACATCGTCTTCAACGTGATCTTCATTCGCGGGCTGGGTCCGATTCCGGCGTACGGCACGAAAGGCGCGGCGATGGGCACCGTGCTCGCCGGCGCGATTCTCGCGACGTATTCCGTACGCAAGCTGTTCAGCGGCGATTGGGTGCTCGACTTCCGTCACGTGTCATGGAAGCCGGATTGGGACATCATCCGCGCGCTCTTCCGCTTCGGACTGCCGACCGGTCTGCAGGGCATTGCCATGAACATCGCCGGCGTCGCGTTGCTGCGGTTCGTCGGATCGACCGCGTCGAGCGCCGAGGCGCAGGCCGCGTATGCCATCGGCTACACCGAGCTGTTCTCACTCGTCACGTGGACATCCGTCGGCTTGATGGGCGCCGCCTCGGCAGTCGCTGGACAGAATCTCGGTGCGGGCAAGCCGGAGCGCAGTGGAGAAGCCGTGACAGTTGCGTCGCGCATCGGACTCGGCATCGCAACGATCGTTGGCATTGCGTTTCTTACAATCCCAACGCAGCTGCTTGGCGTATTTGGTGTGGCGCGTCCGGAGGTCGTACGGATCGGGGTGCAGCTGCTCGCGTATCTGAGCGTGTCGGGATTGTTCATCACGACCGCGCTGACGTACACGGGTGGGTTGCAGGGCACGGGTGATACCAAGAGCCCGTTGTACATCTCGTTGATTTCGCAGTTCGCCGTGCCACTGGGCATGCTGAGTTTCCTGCAACTATCCCGGCCGCTCGTTCCGGCCGATGTATGGCTGGCGATTGTCATCGGCCACGCACTGCGCGCGACGATGACCGTCGTGCGATTCCGGCAGGGGAAGTGGCGGACGATCACGCTCGGCGTCAAAGCGGCCTGAACGTTCCCTCAGGCCTTCCGCCAAGCCGCCTCAGCATGTCTGGTGGACCAGACGTAAGTACAGCAGTTTCTTGTCGCAACTGACCCGCACCGAACCGCTCTTCCCTCGAGTCCAGCTATGACGACCCGCTCGTTTCGAATTGTCAGTGCGATCGCCCTGTTGCCATCCGTGTTGCACGCGCAGACCGCAAAGCGTGCATCCGCGAAGCCGGCCCTGACCACGGCGCCCATGATGGCTTCGGTTGACAGCGCGCTGTTCCGCGCATTGAAGTATCGCCTAGCGGGCCACACGCGCGGCGGTCGCGCCACTACCGTGACGGGCGTGCCGTCGCAGCCGCGGACGTTTTATATGGGCGTCGCGAGTGGCGGTGTGTTCCGCACGACCAACGGTGGCGAGAGCTGGGAGTCCATCACCGACGGCAAGATTCCGCTGGGATCGATCGGTTCGATTGCGGTGGCCGCGTCCGATCCAAACATCATCTACGTGGGAACCGGATCGGATGGTGTGCGGAGCAACGTCTCGACTGGGCGTGGTATCTATCGCACCAACGACGGCGGACTGACATGGAAGTTTGTCGGCTTGTACACGATCGGACAGGTTGGCGCGGTGCGCATTCACCCGACCAATCCTGACATCGCGTGGGTCGCCGCGTACGGCGACATCTTCAAGCCTAATAGCGATCGCGGTATCTACAAGACGGCCGACGGTGGCAAGACGTGGAAGAAGACGCTGTACATGAACGACAGCACTGGCGCGATGGATGTTGAATTGCAGCCGGGCAATCCGAACGTCGTGTACGCGTGGATGAATCGCATCGAGCGCAAGCCGTGGACGATCATCTCTGGCTCGCGCGCCGGTGGTTTCTTCAAGAGCATCGACGGCGGTGAAACGTGGTCACAAGGCGCGAAGGGACTACCGACGGAACTGATCGGCAAGGGCAACCTCGCCGTCACCGCGGCGAATCCGCAGCGCATCTACGCGCTCGTCGAAGCGTTGCCGGACGGAGGTCTGTATCGCAGTGATGATGCCGGCGCGAACTGGCAGCTGATGAACAGCACGCCAGGTCTCATCACGCGTCCGTTTTACTACACGACACTGGGCGCGGATCCGACGAACGCCGACGTTGTCTACGGCGGCGCCGAGAGTTTCTACAAGTCGGTAGACGGTGGCAAGACGGTCACGACGATGCGTGTGCCGCACGGAGACAATCACGACATCTGGATCAATCCGAATAACGGCAACACGATGGTCCAGTCGAATGACGGCGGTGCCAACGTCTCCTTCGATGGCGGCAAAACGTGGTCGACGCAGGAGAATCAGCCCACCGCCGAATTTTACGGTGTCTGGATCGACAACAAGTTCCCCTACAACCTGTACGCGGCGCAGCAGGATAATTCGACGTACGAGGTCGGCGCGTTTACCGATCCATTCAGCAGCATCGTGCGCACGGGGCCCGGTTGCGAGACCGGACCGATCATTCCACACCCGACGCTGCCGAACATCATCTACGGGTCGTGCAAGGGGCAGTATCAGTACATGAACACGGAGAGCGGACAGACGCGCAACTATTGGGTGGGTGGCCAGTCGTTGTACGGCAATGCGGGGCAGGATCTGTTGTACCGCTTCCAGCGCGTCTCTCCTATGGCCGTTTCACCGAACAATCCGAACGTGCTCTACTACGGATCGCAGTATCTGCACCGCACCGTCGATCGTGGCGTCACGTGGCAGAAGATCTCGCCCGACCTGACAGCGTTCCCGAAGTGCTGCCAAGGCGCGAGCGGCGAACCCATCACGCGCGACGTGACGGGTGAGGAGTTTTACAGCACGCTCTATGCGATCACGGAGTCGCCGAGCGAGCCGGGTCTGATCTGGACTGGATCGAATGATGGGCCGTTTCATCTGACGCGCGATTACGGCAAGACCTGGAAGAACGTCACGCCGAAGGATCTCGAATGGGGAGGGCGAGTGGCGTGGATCGAAGTCTCGCCGCATCGAAAAGGCTCGGCGTACTTCGCGGTGTATCGCTATCTGCTGGGTGATTACGCGCCGTACATCTATCGCACCGACGACTACGGCGCGACGTGGAAGAAGCTCACCGACGGCAAGAACGGCATTCCTGCCGATTGGCCGACGCGCGTCGTGCGTGAAGATCCGAGTCGCGAAGGGCTGCTCTATGCAGGCACCGAGTTCGGCATGTTTGTGTCATTTGACAATGGCGCACACTGGCAATCGTTCCAGTTGAACCTGCCAAATGTACCGATCAACGACATCAAGGTGCACAAGAAGGACTTGGTGATCGCGACGCAGGGACGCGCGATGTGGATCGTCGACAATCTCTCGGCGCTGCATCAGATCACACCAAAGACTTCAGCCAGCGAGATCACACTCTTCAAGCCACGTGATGGCTATCGCACCGCCTCGGCTCCAGCACTGCTTGGCCCGCAGATCGACTATTATCTGCCGTCGACGCCGTCCGATACCGTCCGCCTCGAGATTCTCGACGCCGCCGGCAAATCGTTCGCGAATTACAAGAGCGATGCGCCGGTCGTCACGGGAGGCCGCGGCGGTCGTGGCGGCGGCGGTGATCTTGACGACCCTGAGGCAGCAATGGCCGAGGGGCGGCCGGGTCGCGGTGGTGCGCTGGGTTCGCCGATGAACATCGTGACCAAGTCGTCCGGACTCAACCGCTTTGCCTGGAACGTGACGAACGCCGCAGGACTCAGCGCACCGCCCGGCGCGTATCAGGCGAAACTCACGGTCGGCGCCGTGACGCAGACCGTGCCGTTCACCGTGCTGATCGATCCGCGGCTCGCCAGTGAAGGCGTCACGGTCGCGGATCTGAAGGAGCAATTCGATCACAACACGAAGATGCGCGCCATGGTCGCCGATGCGAACGCGGCGGTGCAGCGCGCGCGCGCCGCTGAGACGCGATTGAAAGGCGTGACTGGTGCTGGCGCCGATACGTTGGCGAACGTAAAGGCCGTATCGGACAAGCTGAACACGCAGCCGGTGCGATACGGAAAGCCGGGATTGCAAGCGCATATCTCGTATCTCGCCAGCATGACATCGCGCGGAGATCAGAAGGTCGGACGTGATGCGCTCGCGCGCGCGCTGGTACTGCGGAAGGAACTCGACGCCGCGATCATGGAACTGAACAAGGCGTTGGGCATCGGCAAGATTCAGTAAGTTGGCATGGTGCCCGCGGCGTATCGTTGCCGCGGGCGCCGCAGATTACTTCGCGCTGCGGACCGCTGTCATGGTGAGCTCAATCCGTGCGCCGTGCGCCAGTTCCTTTACCGCAACGGCCGATCGCGTCGGCAGCTTTCAAGACCGTTTGCAGGTTCGACGTGATCTGACGCATTGCGGGCTCGAAGCCACCTGGTACGAGCTGCGTGGTGGCCGGATCGCCGCTGTCACCGATCACATCAAACCCAGTGCGAACCAGGAAGCCTGACCGTTCTGCATCGGACAAGCGCTGTTCAAAGCAAGAAGACCAAGTCCCGAAGGTTCCGTCACGTCGACGTGCAACAACTGAACCACAGGGGTCACGTCGGCACGGGGGAATCCGAATGACGCGCCCCTGTGACCCCGTGCCCTCCGTGTTTCAATTCTGGTTTTTATCTGGCGGTCGCGGCCGGAGAATGGCCGTAAACTCCGCGTACTGATCCGTCGCCATAAAATCGACGCCCGCATCAATGACGGCACGCCAACGCGTCCGCGCGGCGTCGAGCGAACCAAAGTTGTACGACGCCGTAAACCCGCGATCCTGCGCCGGCGTGAAACCATCCAGCGTGTAAAACCGAATCCAGAGCTGCTCCTCGTGCGCGCGCCGTACCAGCGCCGAAAGGCGCGTGGAATCCGCAGCGGTCCATGCGGCAGCCTTCTGTTGGCCGCCTTCTTCCACGACGCTCCAGGGAAAATTCGCCCACCGTGCATAGTTGCGTCCACCCGGCACAATCATCTGCTCAGCCGGCAGTGTCAGTGCGCGGCGTGCGCGCGCGATTTTGTCGGCGCCTGGAATCGCCGTCGGTGAAATGGCACCGAACGTGCGCAGTATGCCGCCGACTGGGATCTCATCGTGGAATTGTGTCCGCTGTGCGGTGTCTGATCCGTTCAGCACGAGCAACGGGCCGACGGTGAGTGGTGCCGCGATATCCGGCGTGCCGGTTCGCGGGGCGGTGGTCAGCCAGCGGCCGTACGTGCCGAGCAGTGCGTAGATGAAGCGATGATGTTCCGGTTCGTCCGTCTTGAAATCCAGATTCAACGTGATCAGCGGCCACGTCGCTCGGCGATTCTCGACCAGTGCGCGCTCCATGATCGGACGGATGCGCTGGAAGAAATACGCGTCGAGTGTCGGCGCGCCGTCAGTGGCGTCCGAGTCGTGCGCCACGACGCTCGTGTAGTTCGCCGCGCCCGGTGGCTTGCGCCAATACAGATCCTGCTCGATCGCGACCGGCGTACCCGTGGCGATCACCCGTTCGATGCGGTCGGTCCATAGTCCGCCCTCCGGATACGCGTTGTGTCCGTCGAGCAGTACACGCGCACCAGGAGCGAAGCCGGGGCCGAACGCATCGCGGCGAGTGCGCGGCGGCGCCGGTGCGCGCGACGGCACGTAGTTGCGCAACGTCAGGTCGCGATAACGTCCGACGTTGCCGATGCTGACGTCGTTCGCGAACGCGTCCATGCGCTGCAGTAACTGCGTCGCGTAGTACTCGGGCGTGGATTCCGGATGCCCGCCGCCGCCAAAGAAGCTCCGGATGATCACCGCGTTCGTATCGCGCGGCAGTGCGCGAACGGCGGCGGCGTACGCGGCGAATTGCCCGTCGCGGATCAGATAGTCCTCGACGTTCGAGACGTACAGCGTCGACACGCGTGCGTTGTTGCTGGCGAGATACGCGCCAATGCGCGCCAGCGACGTGGGGCCAGAGAGATCTCCCGTGACTGGCACGATGAGATTGCGGCGTTGCATCGACTTGAGAAACTGAAAGCTTTCGTCGCTCGCGAGATAGCCGCGCATGCGACCAGTTGCGTCGTGCTCAAGAATAAGTTGCCGCAGCGTCGGATAGTACGGTTGCGGCGCGCGTCCAGCGCTGGTGAAACGAAGCGAAAGTCCGTCCGTGATGAACTCGTCGTGAAAACGCGCAATGGTGGCGAGATCCTGCATCGACAGCGTGATCCCGCTGCGTTGCACTTCTTCACGAACCGTCGCTTTGGCGCGCTGTGCGCTGGCCGCCGTCGCGGGAATCGAATCGATCCACGCCACCATCGCGTCGATGGGTCGCGCGCCAAGAGCGCCGGAGTTCGCGGGCAGCGGGCGACCGGTCCAGAGCGCCAGATACTCCGCGCGATTCGACGCGCGCGCGAACAGCGCCTTGAACAGCAGGTGTTGCAGCCTGTTGTCGCGCCGGATATCGATCAGGAACGCGATGCGCGGTCGCACCTGCGAGATATACGTGAAATTCTGATCCGGCCCCACGCCGATGTACGCGCCGCCACGCACGCCAAGTCGATCCATGGCGCCCATGACCTGCTGGTAGCCGCGTTCGTTCGAGATGAGGTTGTCGGTGTCGAAGTAGCCGCCTGAGTCGGAGAGGCTGCGCACCAGCGCGGCGAAGTCCGGAATGCTGTCGGGAACGGTGCGCGCCGTCGTCGCCGATTGCGCGCGCGCAGCGCTAACGGCGGCAGCACTGCTCAACGAGCCGACCAGCAGGAGCAATCGAAGTGGGTACAGAATACGAGGCATGCGTGCGGCCTAAAGAATGAGAATCGCGTGTTCTCGAAAAGGATCGTATGTTCAGCCTGTTCGCCACCCCACCGTGCCTTTCCCTGGAATCCGGTATGCTTCGCAGACTCCTTGCTGTCGGCACCCGCGTTGCCGCTGCGGCTATACTCGCCGCCCCACTCGTCGCACCGCTCTTGGCGCAATCGGCCCCGTCGATTGCCCAGTTCATGTCACCGGCGTCGCCGTTGACGCTCGTCTCCGCGAAGAAGGCCGATCGCATCGCGTGGATGGTCTACGATCGTGGCATGCGCAACGTCTACACCGCTGCGGCGCCGGATTTCAAAGCGGTCCGTCTGACCAATTTCCTCAACGACGACGGCAACGACCTCACGGACGTGGACATTTCCGAGGACGGAGCTGTCATCACGTTCGTGCGCGGGTCCGCGCCGAACCGTTTCGGATGGGTCGCCAATCCGATGCACAGCGCCGACGGCGCCGAGCGCGCGATATGGGCGGTGCGCTCATCGGGCGGTCCCGCGTGGCGTGTGGCGGAAGGGGCGTTGCCGGTACTCTCGCCGGACGGCAAGTATGTCCTGTTCGTGAAAGATGCGCAGATCTATCGCGCGAAAGTCTCGCGTGGCGGCCCGCTCACGTCGATGGACACGGGCGGCATTCCCTATATTCGCGAGTGGGGGCGCAACGGCTCGCCGCGCTGGTCGCCGGATGGCCGGAAGATCGCGTGGGTGAGTGATCGTGAGAACCACGCGCTCGTCATGGTGCTCGATGTCGCAACGCGCAAAGCGATCTACGTGTCGCCGAGTGTCGACTGCGACGGCGGACCAACGTGGTCGCCCGACAGCAAACGTCTCGCGTTCTATCGTCGTCCCGGCACGCCGTTCGGTTTTCAAGCGCAGCAAGGGCAGGGTGGCATTGGGAATCCGGCCGGGCCTGGGGTAAACCCGAATGCCCCGCGATTGCCGGGGAATCCCGCCAGCGGCTGCGGCGGTGGATTGGGCGGCGGTGGTGGTGGCGGTCGTGGTGCCACAGATGCTTTGGGCGGCGGTCGCGGCGCAGCGACGCCAAACAACATGCTACGCTCGCCGGGCTTTTTCTCAGCGACCTTCGCTGGCGGTTACACGCTATCGTTGATGGTCGCTGACGCTGCGACGGGGGTAGCGAAGGAATTCTGGCACAATGCACCGAAGGACAGTGTCTTCACGAGCGCGACCGACATGCTGTGGGCCGGTGATAACGTGATCTTTCCGGTCACGGTGCCGAAAGACGAATGGGAGCGTTGGTATTCGGTCAGCCTCAACGGCGGCGCGCCGGTGCGACTGACGACGACCGACGGCCTGATAGAAAACGCGACGTCGGTCGCGCTGTCGCGTGATGGTGGCAAGACACTGTTCTACTGCACGAATGCGACGGACATCGAGCGCCGGCACATCTGGATGGTGCCAACAAGTGGTGGCACGCCAACGCGGATTTCGATGGGCGACGGCGTGGAGACGTCTCCGCAGCCATTCGCTTCAGGAAAGAGCGTCGCCGTGATCTACTTCGGGGCGAAGATCCCCGCGTCGATCGCGATCGTGCCGACCGCTGGTGGCGAACCGAAGCTGATATTCCCGACACTGGGCAAGGACTTTCCGACGCAGGCGCACGTCGTGCCGGAAGTCGTGCACACCAAAGCGGCGGACGGTCTCGACATCAGCAACACGTTGTTCCTGCCGCAGAACATGAAGGCGGGCGAGAAGCGTCCGGCGATCATCTTCGTGCACGGTGGTCCGCCGCGTCAGATGATGCCCGCCTATCACTACATGCAGTTCTACCACTGGTCGTATGCGGTCAATCAGTGGCTGGCGAGCCAAGGTTACGTGGTGCTGTCGATCAACTATCGGAGCGGCGTCGGCTACGGCCGCACCTTCCGCAACGCACCAGGCACGCAGGCGCGCGGCAACAGCGAATATCAGGACGTCATCGCCGGCGCGAAGTATCTGCAGGGACGCGCCGATGTCGATCCGTCACGTGTTGGTATCTGGGGGCTCTCGTACGGCGGCCTGCTCACTTCCGAAGCGCTCGCACGCAACAGCGACATCTTCATCGCTGGCGCAGATCTCGCCGGCGTGCATCTGTACGGCAACATTATCGACTCGACAAATCTGGCCTTCAAGTCGTCGGCCGTCGGTGCGATCGACGGATGGAAGTCGCCGGTCTTCCTCGTGCATGGCGATGACGACCGCAACGTAGACTTCGCACAGACCATCGGGCTGGTGCAGCTGCTGCGCGCGCGCGGTGTGTATCACGAGCTGATGGTCATTCCCGACGATCTGCACGAATCGATGCTGCACAAGAATTGGATCGAGACGTTCGATCGGATGGGTGCATTCCTGCATCGCTTTGTCTGGGAGAAGCAGAAGCCGCCTGCCACGAATTGAACGTGACGCCGACGCTGCATCCGATCACGCTGGCGGCCGCGCAAGAGGCGCGCGGCCGCCTCGCCGGCATTGCGATTCGCACGCCGCTGGTACAGTTGCATCTGCCGGATCTGCCCTTCGAACTCTGGCTCAAGCTCGAAAATCTGCAACCGATCGGCTCGTTCAAAATTCGTGGCGCCGCGAACGTGATGATGTCGGCTGATGCCTCGACTCGCGCGCGCGGCGTGTACACCGCGAGCGCCGGTAACATGGCGCAAGGCGTCGCGTGGTGTGCACGCGCGCTGGGCGTGCCGTGCGCCGTCATTATGCCCGATACCGCGCCACAGACCAAAAGCGACGCGGTACAGCGACTGGGTGGACGTGTCATCAAGGTGCCGTTCGAGGCGTGGTGGCAGACGATGCAGGATCGCGCGTATCCCGGCATGGACGGTGTCTTCGTGCATCCATTCGCGGATGAACGCGTGATGGCAGGCAACGGCACGATCGCGCTCGAGATCTTCGAAGAACTCGCGGACGCCGACACGATACTCGTGCCGTTCGGCGGCGGCGGACTCGCCTGCGGTGTCGCCGCCGCGGCTCGCGCTGTGAATTCCGCAGTCAACGTGTACGCGTGCGAAGTCGCGACCTCGGCGCCGCTGCGCGCCTCGTACGAGCAGGGTTCGGCGGCGACGGTGAACGGACGGCCCAGCTTCGTCGACGGCATGGGAGGCAAGAGCGTGTTCCCGGAAATCTGGCCGCTCGCTCAGCAGTTGCTGGCCGGAACGCGTGTGATGTCGGTGGCGCAGATCGCTAGCGCCGTGAAGCTGTTAGCCGAGCGTGCCCGCGTGGTCGCCGAGGGCGCCGGGGCTGCGCCGGTCGCGGCAGCGGTCGACGGTGCAGCGGCTGGTACGTTGAATGGGAAGCGCGTGGTGTGTATCGTCAGCGGCGGCAATATCAACAGCGATACGCTGGCGACCATTTTGAAGGGCGAGGTGCCGTAGGAGCACCGTCAGAATGCGCCCGAACAGCTGATCGCCGATTTTGAGGCCGACCTCGAGAGGTGGAACGATGAAAATCGGAACGCGTGCAGTGCGCGCCGCCCGAGATGCGATGACCGGCTTCGTGCAGGCGTGGAAGTGCGGGAAGGCTGAGAGCTCAGCTCGAATCGTCTTCGATATGCCGGAGCTGCTCTGGCAAGTGCGCACGGCCGAGCGCTGGGCGCTGCTGAAGACCCTGTGCAGCGCGGGCCCAATTTCCATTCGGGAGGCGGTGCGACGGGTGGGCCTTGACGTGAAAGCCGTGCACGTAGAGTTCACGTTGCATGCCGCGTAACCGGCGACATGCACCAAATTTCGTTATGACGCCCTCGGCCAAGCCGCAGCACTCACCAAGCACTGCCGCTCAATCTCTTCCTGCAACGCTTCCAGTGCGGCAATCACCTCGAGGTCCTTCGGCCGTCCAGCGGCCCGCTTGACGCGAACAATTCACGGCAGGTCGAGCAGTTGCAGTTCGCGAGCGAACGCGGTGATGGTGATCGTATGCGGCAGCAACGCGTGGTACTGACCACCGCCGGTGATTTCGCCGAGTAGGTCGATTGCGCCGACCTTGGCCGTGAGCGTGAAGTTGAGCCCCGCACAGCGCGTCGCAACGGACCAAGCGAATGGCAAGCCAAGCGGCGCGCAAATACGGAGTGAACGGGGCGAGCGACTTCACGAGCCGCGCCGGATTCGCCGGCGAACGTGCAAAGGCCACGTCGAGATCATCAATGAGGCGCGATGAGCCGTGCGCACGCGCGGCGGCGCCGCCGACAATGATGAACTCGACGTTCCCCTCATGCAGTGCCGTGAGCAGAAGTTCGAGTTGAGTCATGGACGACGCCGGTTCTTGGTCGCGGGCTCTGGCGTCTCCTCCAGGAGGCCGTGAGTGCACAAGGTCTCGCCCGTGCCAACGTGCTGCGCGCTTATGACCATGGTCATATTCTGATGACCATAGGAGAGATTCGTCCATGCCACGATCTGATTCAAAGGCAGCCGTCAACCGCGCCGCGCGCATTTCCGCCAGCCAATTCAAGGCCACCTGCCTCGAACTGATGGACGAGATCGCCCGCACCGGTTGCGATGTTGTGGTGACCAAGCGGACAGCCCGTGGTGCGCGTGTCGGCGGCCGCGCAGCATGCCAAATCGCCGTGGGGATTTCTGCGGGGCACCATCGTGCGGCATGGCGATATCGTCTCGGCGGACGACGCGCACTGGGCGCCATCAGCCACCGACCCACTCCGTCGCAACTCTCGGCGATAGCATGTCGGCGAAACGTTCCGCCACCAGCTCGCCTGTTCGCAAGCGGGTGGCAATCAGGGAGCCGACTCCCAGCTATGAGGGGCGTCCGGCGTTCTGGGAGGCATCATCCTCACCCGAACGCGATACGCCCTTGCTGCTCGACACGCACGTGTGGCTGTGGACGCTCGACGGCACGGTTGGCTCGCTCGGCGACGCGGCCAAGCGCGTCATCGCACGGGCCGCCCAGAACCGCGCGCTGTCCGTGAGCGAATTCTCGTTCTGGGAAGTCGCCATGCTCGTCGCCAAGGGGCGCCTCGAATTGTCGGGCGATGTCGGCGTGTGGTTGGAGCGTGCCGCCGAGGCGCCGGGGCTCCTGACGTGCGATCGTGGCATTGTCGCGTACGCGCGGCGCACGCCGGGGATTCCTGTGTGTGATGCGCGCGGGTAGGGCGGTCGCTCACGAGGTAAAACGTTGCCATGCCACCGGCGCCGATTTCGCTGAGGATTGGTGACCCGGGTCGGCTGATCTCCTCTTGAAGCGCTCCTCGGTGGCTAATCTCATGTCTGCCATAATAAAAGTCTGTATGTTAGACTCATTTATGACACTCGCGGAGTTCTCCCATCTGCTCAGTGCGCGCCCGAAGTGGGTGCTGAACACGCTGAAAGCGGTCAACGCCGACGGCCGCTATACGATGGATATGGCACGGCAGCTGACGGTTGCACGAGCCGTGCATGAAGCGGCGGCGGTGCCGATGGCCGAGTCGCTGGCGTTCGCGCGTCGCGCGCTGCGCGCACCGTGTGTGGTGTCGTCGCCCGTCGCCGTGCGTTTGGCCGACGACGATGATGACGTTGCGCTGACGGTGGATGTGTATCGTCTGCTCTCGTCGTTGCACGTCCGACTCGCCGATCTTCGCGAATCGTTCGCCCCCCGCGCGCGCGGCCGGCCGCGGATGCGACGTGTCAGCGCGCTACGTGCTGCAGAAGAGTGGGGGCTCGATCTCTCGCTCATTCGTGACAATCTCAGCAAGACCCCCACCGAGCGGGTCCGACAGCTCGATGCGATGGGGCAATTCACCCGCGACGCTCGACGTGTCGACCGTCGCGCGCGTTCCGTCTGAGGTGATACATGTTCGAAGAAATCTTGGCGGCATTGGTAGCACGAAATATTCGATTCGTGCTCGTAGGAGGCGTTGCGGCGACCGTGCACGGCTCTGCGCGATTCACCAATGATCTTGATATCTGTTACGACACGTCGCCCGACAACGTCGCGCGACTGGTCACGCTGCTGTCAGAGTGGAAGGCATACCTGCGCGGGGTGGAGCCGGGACTGCCTTTCATTCTTGATGCGCGCACGTTTCGCACGACGCCGCTCCTCACGCTCACGTCTTCGATGGGCGCGATCGATCTGCTCGTTCACGTGCCAGGGGTGGGCGACTATCGCGCGGCGTCTGCGAAGTCGGAGCCAGTACAGATTGGCGCAGTCGAATTCCGCGTGCTCACGCTCGAAGCACTGATCGCGTCGAAGCAGGCGGTCCGTCGTAAAAAAGACGTCGAACATCTCATCGAACTCGAGGCGATTCTCGCGTTGAGGCGTGAGGGACGGCGGTAGCGGTCGCGCCCTCGTCCGTCGCGAACTAATTTCACGCGTACCAACCCCGCAGGACTGGCTGCGGTGACACCGACCGCACCGAAACCTCAGCGCGTACGATGACGCCTAGTACCGACACTCGCGACCGTCTCACCGCCGCGCTCTCCGACCGCTACCGCATCGAGCGTGAGCTCGGACAAGGCGGCATGGCGACGGTGTATCTCGCCGAAGATCTCAAGCACAAGCGCAAAGTCGCGCTCAAGGTGCTCAAGCCGGAACTGGCCGCCGTGCTCGGCGCCGAGCGCTTCGTGCAAGAGATCACGACGACGGCTTCGTTGCAGCATCCGCACATTCTCCCGCTCTTCGACAGCGGCACCGCCAACGGATTCCTGTACTACGTGATGCCGTTCATTGACGGCGAAACGTTGCGTGCGAAGCTCGATCGTGAAACGCAGCTTGGTGTGGACGACGCGGTGGGCATCGCGCGTGATGTTGCCAGCGCCTTGCAGTACGCGCATCAGCAGGGCGTGATCCACCGGGACATCAAGCCAGAGAACATCCTGTTGCACGACGGCCGTCCGATGGTGGCCGATTTCGGCATCGCGCTGGCAGTCAGTGCGGCCGCTGGCGGGCGCATGACGGAAACGGGATTGTCGCTCGGCACGCCGCACTACATGAGCCCCGAGCAAGCGACCGCCGAGAAGGAGATTTCGGGACGATCTGACGTGTACTCGCTGGCCACGGTGTTGTACGAAATGCTCGCCGGACAACCGCCGCATTTGGGTGGATCGGCGCAGCAGATCATCATGAAGATCATCGCCGAGCCGGTGGAAGTGGTGACGCGCTATCGGAAGAGCGTGCCGTTGAACGTCGCGGCGGCGCTCGCCAAGGCGTTGGAGAAATTGCCGGCGGATCGGTTCGACAGCGCGAAAGCGTTTTCGGACGCACTCGTGAATCCCGCATTCGCCGCAACGTTCGCAACGACCGGAGTTACCGCGTCGACGAGCGGTTCGCGTGGCGCACGCGTCTCGACGCGCATGTGGATTGGTATCGCGGTCGTCATGGTGGCCGCGATGCTGGGCGCGCTCGCGCTCGGCCGCACTCGTGGCGGCTCGTCGTCGCGCGACGCGTCGGAATCGCGGTTTTGGAGTATTGCGCTGCCTGACTCGGCACCATTCGTGGCGGGCGTGGACGACTACGCGATTGCGTGGCGCTCCTTGGACATTTCCGCCGACGGTCGTCGCGTCGTGTACGGAACATCGATCGACGGCGTCCAGCGCTTCTTCATTGCGCGAACTGACGACGGTACCGTCAAGGCGATCCCCAATGGCTCGGGTGGCGTGGCTCCCCTCTTCTCGCCAGATGGACGATCGGTGCTGTTCGGCACGTCTCGTGAACTCCGCCGTCTCTCGCTTGCCGATGGTCTTGCGGTACGCGTGTCAGCGTGGAACTCGATCACGTCGTTCACATGGGGCGGTGCGGATCGAGTGTTCGCGAAGGTCTCCTACGGTTGCCTCGAAAGCGTGGCAGCCGTCGGGAACGGCCAGCTGCAGCAGTTGCCCAAGGGCGGATGTCGCAACGGTACGATCGCCGCAACGGCGCAACGCTCCGACATTCTTGTCGAGAGCGTGGACATCGGTATCGCGTTGGTCGATGCGACCACGGGCGCATCCCGCCTGGTGCATGGGGTGGAACCAGCGGGTTCGGACACGCTGCTGAATGTGGTATACGGCCGTAACGCGTTGGTGGTGGCGGCGCGCTATCTGATCTTCATCCGTGATAGCACGTTGTTCGCGGCGCCGATCGACCTAGATCGAGCGCGACTCACCGGTCCGCCGGTACCGATCGTGACTGGCGTGCGCACTGAAGGCTCTTCGGCATCCGCCCAAATCGCCGTCAGCGCGTCTGGGACGGCGGTCTGGGCAGGTGGTGGCGATGCGGATCGCTCCCGCTTCGTATGGGTCAGTCGTGATGGTCGAATCCTGGACACGCTCTCGATTCCGGCGGAGCGCTTCACAAGTTTCGCACTCAGCTCCGATGGCAATCGTGTCGCCTACTCCACGCCAGCGAACGCCGGGAGCACGACGATCCATGTCGCCGACCTCGCTCGACGTGTGATCGATTCCGCGACATTCGCGGCATATCTCAAGCCGCGGCGATGGGTGCAGGGCGATCAGGCAATTCCACTACAAGGTGCTGCGATGGAAGCGGGGCAAGGTCCACGCAGCGATTTTCGTCGGCTGTTGCATGTGACCGGGTCCGCGCTCACCCTGGATAGCGCGCTGACCGAAGTCACTCACGAATCGGCCGACAGGTCCGCGCGATGTTCACTCAAGGGAGTCTGGTTTGGGCGCGCAGCCCGGGATTCGGTGCGCACGTCGCTCAATCTTACGCAGTGCGCCTTGTCGCCTGACGGACGAATGATCGCGTGGGTGGCGTCCGGCGCGGTCTACCTGGCACCCGTCGGTCATGACGTCGAACGCCGTCGCGTCAAGATCGGCGACGGTGGTATGGACGAACCACTCTTCAGCCGAGACGGGCGCGAAGTCGTCATGCGCAATGGCAATGCATGGTACTCAGTAGTCGTACCGACGAATGGCGCGCTGCCGCAACGGCCGCGCTTGTTGTTCAAGGGTGCGTTCAATAATGCCGACGGCGCGAGCTGGGCTCTGGCGCCGGATGGTCGACTGCTACTGCTGCAGGGACTGCCGCTGATTCGCGCGACGCACCTGAACGTCATCACCAACTTCCCGCGGTTCATCGAGGAGAAGTTGAAAGCCGCGAAGTAGCGGAACGCGCGGGTCGCGTCTACCGCTCTCCCAAGGCCTCAGCAAACAGCGCGTCGAGGTCAATCTGCAACGCCTTGGCGGCCTCCGCCGGTTGCCACCACCACGAGCCGGTGATGATCTCGGGACGCTGAGCGTCCGAGCTCGGCCACGAGTGGCAGCACGAACAGATCGGGCTGCACCAGTGTCCCATCGTCACGCTGCAAATCACCGGGCGCCATTCCCACGGCGCCAATCTCACCCGCACCACAACACGCATCGAGTGCGCGAAATCGCGCCGCCACCGCTCGCGCCGCCGCGCCACTGACCGGGCGCTCTCGTGTCCCTTCGCCATCTCGAGCACCAGCAGTTCATCGTCCGCATTCGACCGGGCGGATGCTCGGCCGGAGGTCAACGCGACCTTAGGTATTCTACCAGATCCATCTTCTGGGTCTCCGAGAGATTGAGGTGCAACACGTCGTCATAATGTTCAACCACATCGGCCAAGGTCGCCGCGCGATGGTCCGCGAAATAGGGCGGATGCTTCCACAAGTCGCGAAGCGGTTTGTATACCACCGGAGCCGCGTTGCGTATCGCGTTGCGTATCGCGTCGCCGCGAGCCGGCTTGACGTGGCAGCGGGAGCAGCTGGTTGTGAATTGAGCCTTACCACGCTGCGCCATGACGGCGTCGTACACTCCGGGCGCCGAGGCAGCAGACGCGACCAGAGTCGAATAGCTACTGGCCAAAATCGCGACGCCGCTGGAGGGCGCGCTGGCGACCGACACGCTCTCGAGCGAAGGCGCAGCCTCAATACGTGCACATCCAACCATCGCGAGGCCGATTGCAAGAAACTTCCACGATTGAATAGGCATTTCGTTCGCTCCCTGTCAGCACGGCGAATCCAGCGCTCCCAATCGGAACGTTACGGTCGACGGTCAGTCGCGGCCATTGACCGAAAGAGCGAATTGAAACTATCCGACTTCTCGTCGGTGTAGCCCAGTCGCGCCCACCGCTGGTGTGCTGACGCATGCACTCTTCCTTCGATTCACCAGACGGTGTCCGCGTGCCCGACGTCAACGAGTCCATGCTCTGAGTACCGCCTCGTCACGTCCCTTTCGCCGCCGCGGTTTGCACGCACAACTCCTTCAGCGTCTTCAGATCGACGTCCGACAACTTCTTGAGGTGCAGGCACCCGCCTTGCTGCTTGGCCTTGCCGAGTGTGGTCGAAAGATCCGCGGACTCCATCACGGTTTTCGAGAGATAGAGCGTGATGTCATTTTTGCGCGCGGCGAAGGCGAGCACGGGCCAATCACCGGTCTTGCCATTGGCGTACGTCATGGTGTAGGTGTCAAAGCCCACGATGCCGGTGCCCCAGATCACGGGCTTCTTTTTGGTGACTTTGGTCATCAGCTCAGCGATGACTTCACAATCGGCACGCCGCGCTGGATCTTCAACGCGTGCCAGATACGAAGCCAGCGACTCGTTGGTTGGTTGTGTTTTAGCCTCAGCCATAGGTGCCCCGTGCAATGAGAGACGACGTCAAGGATTGCTAGAATGTGTGGCCGGCAACTGCGCTTCGCCAGCGACCGCGCGGCGCCGGCTGATGCCACCGTCTGCCGTGCAGCGCGTCCGCTCGCTCTGC
This sequence comes from Gemmatimonadaceae bacterium, assembly GCA_031366985.1. GTDB lineage: Bacteria > Gemmatimonadota > Gemmatimonadetes > Gemmatimonadales > Gemmatimonadaceae > Gemmatimonas. The sequence continues at coordinate 24,532 of JANLPE010000080.1, read as the reverse complement.
CTCAGCTTTCCCGAGGCGCACGAAGTGCTCTCGCACGGCGAGCCCACATTCCGCATCGCCAACAAACAGTTCGCGATGTTCGCGTCGAAGGACAATCATCATGGCGCTGGCCGGAACGCGCTCTGGTGCAAGGCCGGGCCCGGCGTGCAACAACTCACGATCGCACATCGGCCCGATCGGTTCTTTTCGCCGAGATACGTTGGGCCCGGGGGTTGGATTGGTGTCGTGCTCGACAAGGACACTGACTGGCCGGGACTGCGCGATATCGTGCTGGCGGGGTACCTGCTGGTCGCTCCGAAGTAGCGGGCGGCGATGGTGCGGGCGGCCGAGTCGAGCGTTAACGTTCGCGGTGGGTGACTCCCCCGTTCTGCGCGTCGCCAAGAGCAGGAATACATCCAACACATTCCATATTGACTGATCGCGCCCGACTGACCGCCGCGCTGGAAGCCCGTTATTCGATCGAGCGCGAACTCGGCGCCGGCGGCATGGCGACGGTCTATCTCGCGCACGACATCAAGCACGGCCGGCGCGTCGCCGTCAAAGTGCTGCGCCCCGAACTCGCGGCGGTGATTGGCGCCGAACTGTTCTTGGCGGAGATTCGTACGACGGCCGCGTTGCAGCATCCGCATATTCTACCGCTGCATGACTCTGGCGAAGCCGACGGGACGGTTTTTTACGTCATGCCGTTTGTCGAAGGGTAAACACTGCGTGACCGGATCGACGCCGAGAAACAGTTGCCGATGGATGAGGCGATTCGCATCACTACGCAAGTCGCGCATGCGCTCGACTACGCGCATCGACAGGGCGTGGTGCACCGCGCAAGCCCGAAAACGTGCTGTTGCAGGACGGGCAGGCCCTGATCGCTGACTTTGGTATCGCACTCGCCGTGAGTCAGGGTCAAGACGCCGCGCGCATGACTGAAACGGGAATGTCGCTCGGCACGCCACACTACATGGCGCCCGAGCAAGCGATCGGCGAGCGCGAGATCACGGCGAAGGCCGACGTGTATGCACTGGGATGCGTGCTGTACGAGATGCTGACGGGTGAACCGCCATTTACCGGTGCGACGGCGCAAGCGATTGTTGCGCGCGCCATGACCGACGAGCCCCGTCGACTCACGATTCAACGACGCACGATACCGTCGCACGTTGAAGCGGCGGTGTTGACGGCGATTAAAAAGTTGCCGGCCGATCGATTCGCGACGGCGGGTGCGTTGGCCGACGCGCTGGCGAATACCGCGTACGTACGTGTCAACGACGCGGTGCGCGGCGGCGCATCAGCGGGTGCGTCCACTGGCGGTCGCTCGCGCTGGCTGACGCCACGTGGCGGAATCGCGACCGCGAGCGCTGCGCTAGCCGCCTGGGCGCTGGTGCGAGGCACCGACCCCGCGCCGTCGGCCACGTTCGCCATCGCGTTTCCGGCCGATCCCGCGCGCGAGGTATTGCCTGTCAATTGCGCCGATGGCCGCACGCTCGTGTATGCGGCGCGTGGTGACAACGCGAAGGTGCAGTTATACGTCAAGGCGCACGATCGCTGGGACCCGCAGCCTATCGGGGGCACGGTCGGCGCCAACGCTGCGGCCGTCACCGTTTCTCCGGACGGCGCGCGCGTCGCATCCGTGGGACCGGGCCATCTTCATGAAAAGGACGGTGACGCCGATTGCCGACCGGGTGATCGTTGGGCGTTTTCTTTTCACGGGTGACATCGTGTTCGCCGGTGGCGATGGACAGCTGCGGTCGATCGCGTTTGATCCAGCGTCACTCAAAACCAGTGGATCACCGGTCGATGTGCTTGACGGTGTTTCGTCCATTTCCCAAAGTGGAGGGCGGGAAATGGCAGCTGTCGACGGTGGGAGGGTGTGCACCGCTGTGGTCGCGCGACGGCACGGAATTGTTCTTCGTTGATTCATCGCGAACGATGAATAGTGCATCGTTCGCTGGGGCCGGCTCGGCGCCATCAATCGGCGCACCGCGTGCGCTGTTCGCACGTGCCGCGGATCTCAGTCCCGGAACGTTTTACACGCCGTTCGATGTCTTGCGTGACGGCAAGCACTTTCTGATGGCACAGCGATTGGGCAAACCGCGAAATGTCGAGGTCGTGACCGTCGTCGTGCAGAATTTCGATGAAGTCGTACGAGCCAAGGGCCAGAGGCGGTAGCGCACCGACTCACCGCGCGCCGCGATACTCCACCCGCGACAACGCTGCATCCGCGTTTTTCTTAAACCACTGCGATCCGTATTCCAGCAGATACAGCCGTCCGTCCGGCCCCATCTCCATGTCGATCAGCGCGTGCAGTTTGGTCGACGGCATGAACGGTTCGATCGCGTCGTAGTCGCCGTTCGGTTGCATCGTGACGGCCATCATCCAGCCGCGGATCCAGTCGTAGATGAGCAGTTTGCCGTCGTAGTACGTCGGCAGTGCGCGATCACTGCGCGTCTTGAGCAGTGACGGGCGATACACCGGCCCCGCCATCGCGGTACGCCCGCCTTTGCCGACCGTCGGGAAGTCCGGCGAATCGTCGTACGGATACCAGATGAACGCGCCGTGCGCGGGCGGCAGAACCTTGGCGCCGGTGTTGTTGCGTGAGTCATTGCGTGGGGTGGTGCTGTCGAACGCGGCGCCGCTGATGCCCTTCGCGTAATCCCACGCGTGATACGCCTGATTGTTGGCAACGAACAGCGGCCAGCCGAAATTGCCGGCCGCGCGCGCCTGATTGATTTCGTCGTAACCACGTGGACCGCGTGTCGCGAGCGTGTCGTCGTTGGCATCCGGACCCACCTCGCCCCAATACAGCCAGCCGGTTTTCTGATCGACGCTGATTCGATAGGGGTTGCGATCACCCATGACGAATATCTCAGGGCGCGTGTCCGGTGTACCGGGCGCGAACAGGTTCCCGGCGGGAATCTCGTAGGAGCCGTCGGGCTTCACGCGAATGCGCAGAAGTTTGCCGCGCAGATCGTTCGTATTGCCCGAAGAACGGCGCGCATCGTACGGCTCGTGTCCTGGACGATCGTCCAGCGGCGCGAATCCATGATTGGCGAACTTGTTGTTCTTTTCGTCAAACGGTGTCGAGTTGTCACCGGTCGAGATGAACAGTTCGCCCGTCGGTGCCCACGCGAGCGACCCACCGGTGTGGCAACATATCTCGCGCTGCGAGTAAAACTGCAGCACGACCTTCTCGCTGCCGACGCGAACCGAATCCCCCTCGAACACAAAGCGCGACAGACGATTCACCGACGTGTCTTTCGGACTATAGAACAGGTACACGAAATGGTTGCGCGTGAAGTCGGGATCGATGGTGAGGCCGAGCAGCCCTTCCTCGACGGTGCCGCCGGTCGCGGTCAACTTGTCGTACACGGCGAGTCTCGCCGCCGGACGGAGCGTGGGTTGACCGTCCTTGTACAACAGCACGTCGCCGTGGCGTTCGGCGATCAACACGTCGCCACTGGGCAACACCGCCATCTCCGTTGGTTCGTCCAGCCCGCCGGCGTTCAGCACGGTCTTCGAGAACCGCGACTCGGCCGGCGGTCGCGCGGCCGTCGCGTGTGAAAAATCTGGTGCGCGTCCTTTGCCGATCGCGTACCTGATGCCACCCAAGACGTGCTTGAGAAAAAGGGAATCGCGGTACGATTCTTCCGTGTGACCGAGGGCCGTGTACCACGCGCGGCCGCCATCAATGTCGTGATACCAGGCCATCGGGTGCGACGCGCCGTTGGCGCCACCGGTATAGCTCTGCTCGTCGATGCTCAGCAGCACGTGCACGTCACTTGCACGCTGCTTGAAGTTGTACCACTCGTCGGTGCGCTTCCATTCGGCCGGCAGATGCGCGGTCGATGCGTCGGTGCGATCGGTGACGCGCAACGTTGCTGGCTGAATGGCGGGATGACTCATGAAGTATCCGCCAACAAGTCGGCCGTACCACTTCCAATCGTATTCGGCGTCGGCCGCCGCGTGAATGCCGACGAATCCGCCGCCGGCTTGTACGAATCGCTGCAGGTCGATCTGTTGCGTGCGATCCAGGATGGCACCCGTCGTATGCAGGAACACAACGGCGGCGTACTGCTTGAGCGAGTCCTCGCTAATCCGCGCCGCGTTCTCGGTCGTGTCGACGAGGAAGCCGTTGGCGGCACCGAGCTTCACCAGTGCCGATCGGCCAATCTCTATCGACGAATGGCGATAGCCGGCGGTCTTCGAAAACAGCAGAACACGCGGCGGTATCGACGGGCCGCAGGCAAACCCGACCGGAAGCAGTGTCAGCGACGCGAGAAGACGGGCGAGGCGCATGGCTGGCGTGGAGAGAGTTGGGCCGCGCAGGCGGAGGAGGGTCGCCGACGAAGTTGCGACAAAATCCACCGTGTTGCTACCGGACGCCGGACCTATTGGTCTTGAGGGGCATGTCGACTGCAGCCGTGCGAGCAATAGTTCGCCGAAAGGGGGTCTCGTAACGTTCAACCTCGACGGTACGTGGGCAGAAGACTTTCTACTGTATGAGGAGCGAAGATGCGGGGCACCTCGATCGCGGGAATCGCGTTGATCGTCATCGGCGGCGTACTGCTCATCCAGGGCGGCGCCTTCACGACGCGCAGGGACGTAATTCATATTGGCGACCTGAAGGTGAGCGCCGATGAGTCGCACGCACTCCCAGTCTGGGTCAGTGGCCTCGCGATCGTGGCGGGCGTTGGGCTGCTCGTGGTCGGCGTCAAAACAAAGGCCTGACGGGCGCGATCCCCACGGCGCGTCGTTCGACGTGCCGCGGGGCCGCTGTACTGTGACCGGAGGCCTCGCCTGTCGTCTCCGATATGCCGACCAATGATTCAGCGGTGACTCCGGTCGTCCCACCGCCCATAGTGACACCCGGGCGTCGGTGCCCGGGCGCGCCATTGCCACTCGCGCCATGCCCCTGCTGCTCGCCGTCGTCTTTGTGCTGTCCGGCGCCGCCGGCCTGATCTACGAGTCCATCTGGAGCAAGTACCTCGGCCTGTTTGTCGGGCACAGTGCGTACGCGCAGGTGATTGTGCTCGTGATCTTTCTGGGGGGCATGTCGCTCGGCGCGACGCTGGCAAGTCGACGCACAGAGGCGCTCAAGCACCCGCTGATCGGCTACGCGATCGTCGAAGGCATCGTCGGACTGATTGGGTTCGTGTTCCACGATACGTTCACGGTGGTCACGAACTTTGCCTACGGCTCGATTTTTCCGGCGCTCGCTGGCGGGACCGCGCTCGTGGTCGCCAAATGGGCGCTCGGGGCGGCACTGATTCTGCCGCAGTCGATTCTGCTTGGGGCGACCTTCCCCCTGATGAGCGCGGGCCTGATCCGGCTCCGCGACAAAGATGGCCTCGCGACCGGCGTACTCCATGCGGGTCGGTCGCTTGCCGTGTTGTACTTCGCGAACTCGCTCGGGGCGGCCGTGGGTGGCCTGTTGACGGGCTTCTACCTCATTGGCGCGTTTGGCCTGCCGGGTACCGTGCTGACCGCCGCCGGACTGAATGTCGGCTGCGCACTGGTGGTGTATCTCGCGGCCCGGCAGCACGCGATCCGGCACGCCGACACCGAGGCGCCCTCGACGGTCGTGCGCTCGACGGAGGGCATCGAGCTCCGCGCACTGCGTCGACTGCTGCTCGCCACCGCTTTTGGCACGGCGGTCGCTTCATTCGTCTATGAAATCTCGTGGGTGCGGATGCTCTCGCTGGTGCTCGGCAGCGCGACGCATTCGTTCGAATTGATGCTGTCCGCGTTCATCGTGGGATTGTCACTTGGTGCGCTGTGGCTGCGCACGCGCGCGGACACGATGCGTGATCCAATGCGTACGCTGGCGATCATTCAGTGGCTGATGGGCGCGTTCGCAATTGCCACGCTTTGGTTCTATCTCAGCACGTTTCGCTGGACGGCCGGTCTGATCACCGCGTTGAATGTGAACGACACGGGCTACACGATGTTCACGGTTGCACGCTACGGCATCTGTCTCGTGCTAATGCTCCCTGCGACGTTCTGCGCGGGTATCACCTTGCCGCTGATCACGCGGATGCTGATGACCGCGGGCGGCGGTGAGCGCGCCATCGGACAGGTCTACGCCGTCAATACCATCGGCTCGATCGTCGGCGCTGGCTTGGCGGCGCTGGTGTTGATGCCTGTGCTCGGCGTTCGCAATCTACTGCTGCTGGGCGGCGCCATCGACATCGCCTTGGGTGTCGTCCTCGCGATCTCGTATGCACGCCGCGTGACACCAGCGCTGGTAGTTGAGGAGCGTACACGCAATCCGGGCACGATGGCGCCCCGTCGGCTTGCGACGCTCTTGTTGGCGGGGGCACTGGCGATTGTCGTCGGCGCGGCTGTCGACAAGCCGTTCGACCGCGCGTTGCTCACCAGCGGGGTGTACCGCTACGGGAAGCTGCCTGAGGATGGCGGCGAGCAGAAGATGCTGTACTACGCCGACGGACGCACCGCGACGGTGAGCGTAAAGCTCGCGAACGGGGCGACCGGTCGGCCCGAGTATTCACTCGCGACCAACGGCAAGCCGGACGCATCGCTGTCGATGGTCTGGTTTGACTCGGTGCCGAAGGTCGCCTCCACTCGACGCATGGAGAGCGACGAGGCCACGCAGTTGATGCTGCCGATGCTCACGCTCGCGCACGCACCGAAGGCGAAACGTGCGGCGGTGATCGGGCAAGGGTCCGGCATGTCGTCGCACTTCCTGCTCGGCAGCCCGTACCTAGATTCGCTGACGACGATCGACATCGAGCCGGAGATGGTACGCGCGTCGCATACGTTTCTGAAAGCGAATCATCGCGTGTTCGACGATCCGCGTTCGCGGTTCGTGTATGACGACGCCAAGTCATACTTCGCGGCATCGAAGACGCGCTATGATCTGATTCTGTCCGAACCGTCAAATCCGTGGGTGAGCGGCGTCAGTGGTCTCTTCACCGATGAATTTTACGGTCGCGTCAAGCAGTATCTCACACCGGACGGCGTCTTCGGTCAGTGGTTGCACCTGTACGAGATCGACGATGCGTCGGTGTTGAGTGTCATTAAGGCGGTGCACAAACACTTCGCCTCGTATCGCATCTATCTCACAATGGACGTCGACATCATCATCGTCGCTTCCAATAAGCCGTCGCTCGCCGAGCCGGACTGGGGCGTGTATCAGTATCCGAAAATTGCCGACGACCTGAAGCGCTTTCTGCCGCTCGATCGCGGCACCCTGCAAGCTTCGCTGCTGATCACCCGCGATGGTCTCGCGCCATTGGTCGAAAATGCGCAGGGCGCAAACTCAGATTTCTTCCCCGTGCTCGATCTCGCGGCGGAACGTACGCGCTTCATGCGGAAAAACGCGACGGGCTTTTTCGGCATGACGGGTGAGCGCTACGACATCGGCGCAGCACTGGAAGGGCGCACCGTGCCGCTGCGTCGCGAAATGTCAACGACGCTGGATCTGCAGCGTCTGAATGCGTTGACCACCGGTGCGCGAATGCGCGCACATCTCCCACCGCCCGTCAGCGACTCGGCTCCGGAAGATCGCGGGTATCGCGCCGCCTTAGTACGCGCGGGCACCTTGGACGCGATCCTGCAGTATCCCGGTGCCCCGCCGGAATGGTCGTCATGGATCCGACAGGCAATGGATGTCGAGCGCGATGTGCATGGCGGCTCGATGGGCGAAGTGGACAGCGCGTTCTACGGGCGGCTGCTGCAGTACGCGGATTCTCGTCAGGCGCCGGACGATTTGAAATCCGCGCTGCGTTTCATGCGCGCGATCTCAACGTACGACTGGCCGACGGCCGCGAAAGAAGCGAACGTGCAGATTCGCGCACGACTGGCGGGACATTGGTATCTCAACAATGATGTGTTGCGCGACGGCGCCACGATTGCGTTTCTGAAGACGGGGAATCCGAGACGTGCACTGGATGCGTTTATCGCCATGAATAAGTTCTCGACACGTGAACGCAGCGATATGCGCGGACAGTTGCTGATGGCGTGGGTGGCGCGGGCGCAGCGTGATGGCGCCAGTGAGAAATCGACCGCATCGCGGAAGTGAGGACGATGCGGGAGAAGTTGGACTCCGTCACGGCGAAGTGGACCGCCGTCGGAAGCGGCATGCACGGGAAAATCAAAACCGGCGGCACGAAGGATTCGATCCCCTTCACGACGACGTATGACGCCGACAGTTCGATCTCCACCTCGCAGCCGTATCCGATGTCTGCAGATCCGAAGGCGCCGAAGGTGCCCTTCCGTTCAGTCGGGCGCATGCAAGCCGAATAGTTCGTTGGGACGTCAATGAACATCCTGGCTGACACGCCGGATTCCGTCGTGGCGCGTAGACGGTTCGAAGCGACCAAACAGCCGTAGTAGCCGACGTCTCAAGCCAGCGCCGAAATAGCTGGCTCACTCGGCGCGTGCGATTCGTGCGCGCCAAGTACCACTGCGGCGGCCATGTCACCGGTGACGTTCGCCGTCGTGCGAAACATGTCAGGAATCGTGTCGACCCCAAGCAGTATGCCGACGCCTTCGATCGGCAGTCCGGCGGCCATCAGCACGGGCACCATGGTGATGATCGAGCCGCCGGGAATGCCTGGCACCGAGAACGTCGCCAATAGTGCGGTCACCGCAATCGTGAGCAATTGCGAAGGGCCGAGGGTCATGCCGTAGAGATGCGCGATGAACAGAATCGGCACGGTTTGTCCGATCCCCGCGCCAATGCGAAACGTCGACGTGAGCAGCGGCATCAGAAAGCCCGGAATCTGCGGCGGTAGCTTCAACGTGTCGCGTGTCGCCGTGATCATCGCGGGCAACGCCGCCATCGACGAGCGGCCGCTGAACGCCATCGCCTGCGCGGGCAGTGCCGCCCGTGCGAACTCACGCAGGCCGATGCGGCCGAAGACGACGGCGATTGGATACTGCAGCGCGATCAAGACGATTGACAACGCGGAGACGACTGCGATGTAGGTCGCGAGTGCGCCGGCCGCACGAATGCCAAGTCTTGCGGCGAGAGGCATCGCCAGCGCGAAGACGCCGATCGGCGCCAGCTGCAGCACCCATCGCACGACGACGATCGACGCATCGAGTAGCCCTTCGAACACACGCACGACCGCGCCACGCCGATCGCCGGCCACGTGAGTGAGCGCGATGCCGAACGCGACCGAGAACACGATCAGCGAAAGCATAGCGCCATCGGTCGCCGCCTTGATCGGATTGGCGGGTACAAGGTCGACCAGCCACTGCGACATCGATTGCAGCTTCTTGGCGCCTTCTGCCGCAGCACCGATGTTGGCACCCGCACTCGCGCGCAGCGACGCGGCGGCGGCCGGATCCATCGGTAGCAGGGCAAAGAGAGGACCCGACACGACCACGCCAATCGTGCACGCGATCGCGAGCGACGCGAGCATGTATGCGAGCGCACGGCCGCCGAGTCGACCGATCGTGCGCGTGTCTGGCGCCGATGTGATCCCGACGACAAGGCTCGACACGACGAGCGGAATGATCATCATCCGGATGGCGCTGACGAACATCGTGCCGATCGGTTCGACGCCGCGCGCGATCGCCGCGAGCACGGCACTACCGCTGACCGATGCGGCGATGCCGAGACCGAGGCCGACAACGAGCGCGATGAGGACGAGTGTGGTCAGTGAGGGTCGTCTGGACGTCATATCCCAACGTACCGACAGACTACGCGACGATCAACCACGGGCCAGCTCGACACGCAGCGCCTTGACGAGCGCATCAACATCGCCTTCGGTGTTGAACAGATGTGTCGAGATGCGCTGTCCATTGAACCAAATCCCCGGCACGATCTTCACGTACACCTGATGGTGGACGTCCAGCCTCTCCCGTAGGTCGCCCGCCTTGATCGCGTCGGGCAGACGGTAACTCAGCAACGGACTGGTCAGACCGGGTTCGCGTGCGCTGACGACCTCGATGTTTGGCACGGTCTGCAGCGCCACATCAAGACGCGCGCGCAGCGACAGATTGTACGCCTCGATGGTGGCGGACGTTCGCGTCATGTGATACTCGATCGCTGCGCCAAGCCCGAGCACCCCAGGCAGATTGCAGACGCCGGTCGACGCGGTGTACGCCTCGCGTCCACTTTGCAGTTGAATCGGATCGACCCGCGTGCCCAGTCCATCGCGCAGATAGAGCAGTCCGGTGCCTTTCGGCGCGAGCAGCCACTTGTGTCCGCTCGTCGCATAGATATCGCAGCCGAGTGTCTTCACGTTGACCGCGACACCGCCGACCGCCTGCGCGCCGTCCACAACGGATACGCAGTCGTGCGCTCGTGCCAGCGCACAGATCTCAATGACCGGCATACGCAGCCCTGTCGACGAGAGGATGTGCGAAAAAGAGATCGCGCGCGTTTGTGGTGTGATTGCCCGTGCCATGCGGGCAACGATGGCGCTGGCGTCGTGTTCGCCCGGCGCAATCGGCACGACGTCAAGTACGATGCCGCGCGTGCGTACGAGATAGTCCCAGCAGGCGCGACCGCCGGGATGCTCTTGATCCGTCGTCAGCACATGATCGCCCGCGTTAAGCGAGAGGCCCTGCGCGACACGATTCATACCGTCCGACGTCGACGTTGTCAGCACGATCTCGGCGGTCGTGCAGCCGATCAACGCCGCGGCCTTACCACGTACGACTTCGAGTCCCTTTTCGTGATCACCGTAGCCGTACTTGGTCGGGTTCCGCTCCAACTCCTGCCAGTACGCGATCGTGCGCTGCATGACGGGACGCGGCGTGGGCCCCATCGATCCGGTCTGCAGATAGTGCAGCCCCGGCTCGAGCATGAAGTCGCCGGCCGCGGCGAGTCCGCGCGCTGGCGCGGCGCTGTTCAGCGCCAGTGCTGACATGGCCGACAGCGGTGCGGGGAGCGCGCCGACGGCAGCAGCGCCGGCGATGGCGCCGCCCGCGGCGGAGAGAAACCCGCGGCGGGACGGGTGCTGGGCGGCGTCCGAGTCGGACATAGTCGACGGAATGGGATGAAGCGCGCAGGTGGAGGACGGTCGCATGAGCATGGGCCGAACATCTGAACCTCGCAAGCGGTGTGGTGCTCGCGGATTGCCGGCGCCTCCGCCACTATTGAGCGGGTGCAGTTACCATCTCAACCTGCCGCTCTCCCAATGACTACTTCCCGCTGGAAGGTGGCTGCCGCCGTTGGCGCAGTCACGGTACACTTCGCCGCTCACGCCGCGACGGTGCAGGCGCAGCCAGCCACGCCGCCGGCCAACGTCACACTGCCGCTCAAGACCGCACGCACCGCGACGTTCACGACCACGACAGGCACGTGGATTTCACTCGATGTGTCGCCCGATGGACAACAGATTGTCTTCGATCTACTCGGCGATCTGTATACACTGCCGATCACCGGCGGCAAGGCAACGCGCCTGACCAGCGGCATGGCGTACGATGCGCAGCCACGCTATTCGCCCGACGGCAAGAAAATTGTCTTTGTCTCCGATCGGTCGGGAGGCGAGAACGTGTGGATCATGTCGCTCGACAAGAAGGACACCACGCAGCTGACGAAGGGCAACATCAATATGTACGTCTCGCCGGAATGGACGCTGGACGGACAGTATGTCATCGCGTCGCGCTCGGGCGGACTCGGTGGCACCGCGAAGCTGTGGCAATATCACGTTGACGGCGGCAACGGACTGCCACTCTCCACGACGCCGGCGGTACCGTCAAATCTCAAAATGGTCGGCGCCGCCTTTGGCAAAGACCCACGCTATTTGTGGTTTGCCGCGCGCACCGGAGACTGGCAGTACAACAGCGTCGGTGCGCAGTATCAGCTGTACGTGTGGGACAAGGAATCGGGGCGCGCGTCGCAGATGACGACACGTTTTGGCTCCGGTGCGCGACCGACGTTGTCGCCCGACGGCAAGTACCTTGTGTATGCGACGCGCTTCGAAACGAAAACGGGGCTGCGTATTCGCGATCTGCAAACGCAGCAGGAAGACTGGCTCGCGTTTCCGGTACAGCGCGACGACATGGAGTCGCGCGCGCCGATGGATGCCTATCCGGGCTATTCGTTCACGCCGGACTCGAAAGCCGTCGTTGTGACCTACGGCGGTGAGATCTGGCGCGTCCCAGTCGACAAGACGGCGCCGACGAAGATCCCGTTTGAAGCGGAAGTGAAGCTCGAGATGGGCCCCGAAGTGAAGTTCGCGTACAAAGTCGATACGGCCGCGACCTTCAACGCGCGGCAGGCTCGGGACATCGCGACGTCACCGGATGGCAAGCAACTCGCGTTCTCAGCGCTTGGACGCATTCACGTGATGTCGTTGCCGAATGGCACACCAAAGCGTGTCACGAGCGGGGACGTCGGTGAGTTCAACCCCGTGTGGTCGCCCGATGGCAAGTCGCTCGCGTATGTCACATGGCACGACACGCGTGGCGGCAGCATGATGCGCGCGACCCAGGATGCGAAGGGTGCATGGATGACAAAGGTGCTTGCACGCGGCGCGCTGTTTACGGATCTCGCTTGGTCATCGACAAACCGCATCGTCGGCCTGCGCGCAGCAGCGCGTGAAATGCAGGAAGCCGGCGCTGCGTTCTTTGGCCCGGCGGCCGCCGAGTTCATCTGGATCCCGGCGAACGGCGGGACAGTCACCGCCATCATGCCATCGGCGGGGATGGGATCGCCGCACTTCACGCAGGATTCGACACGCATCTTCGCGTATGGCGGTGGTGGGTTGCAGTCGTTCCGTTGGGATGGCACCGATCTCAAGACACACCTGCGCGTCACCGGCCCGTTGCCGCCGGGCGCCGGTGGCGCAGATGGTGACGCACCGATCGGCCTCGATGCCGCACTCGTTGCGCGGGGCGCCGGTCAGTACATCGGTGGGCGCGGCGCACGTCCGATCGGCGCCGAGATCGGCAACGGGCTCGGCATGGGCAATGCGTTCACGAGCGGCCTGTTCACCGGCAACGTGTTCGGCCCGACGCATCTTGGCAACGACCTCGAGCCAACGCCACAGGCACCGCCTGCCGGTCTTGTATTGATGGCTCCCAAAGGCGATCAGGCGCTCGCGATGGTCGGCATGGATCTCTATTCGATCACTGTTGCGCAGGTCGGCAGCACGGCGCCGAGTGTAAACGTGGAGGCGCCCGCCACGGCATCGGTGCCGGTGAGGAAGCTGAACACGATCGGGGGCGAGTTCCCAACGTGGACCAGCGACGGTCGCAAGATCCTGTGGGCACTTGGCAACGCGATGTGGACGTACGACCTCGATCGCGCCAAGGTCTTTGATGATTCGCTCAAGGTCGACGACAAGGCAAAGGCATTGCTGCGTGCCGATACCACTAAGAGTGTGAAGGATAGCATTGCGCGCTCGGACTCGATCACGAAGGCCGATACCACCAAGAAGACGCCCCCGGGTTACAAGCCGGTAGAAACGCGTGTGGCGATCAGCGCTACGCGCGATCTGCCGAAAGGCGTGATGGTGTTCCGTGGTGGCCGCGCGCTGACAATGAAGGGCAAGGAGATCATCGAGAACGCCGATGTCGTCGTGCGCGACAGTCGCATTGTTGCTGTTGGCGCGCGCGGCAGCGTGACCATTCCAGAAGGCGCGCAGGTATTCGACATCACCGGCAAGACGATCATGCCAGGCTTCGTCGACACGCACTATCACCCGCAGTGGCTGACGCCGCAGATCCATAACACGCAAGTGTGGCAGTATCTCGCGACGCTGGCGTACGGCACGACGACGACGCGCGATCCGCAGACGTCAACGACCGACTTCCTGTCGTACACGGATCACGTCGAAATGGGCGACATGATTGCACCGCGCATCTACACGACGGGCCCCGGCGTTTTCAGTGCGGAGCCGGTGCGCGATCTGGCGCACGCGAAAGACATTCTGTCGCGCTACGCGAAGTACTACGACACCAAGACGCTCAAGATGTACATGAGCGGCAATCGCCAGCAGCGGCAGTGGATCATCATGGCCGCAAAAGAGCTGGGCATCATGCCGACGACCGAAGGTGGTCTGGACATGAAGCTCAACATGACGCACGGCATCGACGGCTATCCGGGCATCGAGCATACGTTGCCGATCACGCCCAAGTACAACGATGTCTTCCAGTGGTACAAGGAGACCGGCGTCACGAACTCACCGACCTTGATCGTCGAGTACGGCGGACCGTTCGGCGAAGGTTGGTTCTATCAGACCGAGAACCTGCTTGACGACGCGAAGCTGCGTCGCTTCACGCATCCCGTAGATTTTGACAGCAAGATCCGTCGGCGTGGAACGGGTAACGCGCCAGGACCCGCTGGCTTCGCGGTCAGGGAAGAGTACGCGATGTGGCAGCACGCGGCCGATCTCAAGCAGATCGTCGAAGCGGGTGGCCGTATCGGCGTCGGCAGTCACGGCCAGTTGCAGGGCCTCGGTATGCACTGGGAGATGTGGCTGCTGCAGTCGGGCGGGCTCTCGCAGCATGACGTGCTGCGGTCGGCCACAATCGTTGGCGCCGAAGCCATCGGGCTTGGTACCGAAGTCGGTTCGCTAGAAGCGGGCAAGTTTGCCGACATTATTGTGCTCGACAAGAACCCGCTGGAGAACATCCGCAACACCAACACGGTCAGCATGGTGATGGTGAACGGACGGATGTACGACGCGAATACGCTGGACGAAGTTTATCCGCGCAAGCGCGCGCTGCCGAAGCAACCGTGGACGTACACGGCACCGATGGCAGGAGCGGGAATCCGCTAGCGACGTGCAACGCGCGGTCGGCGTCTCAGCACCACCTACTGAGGCGGTGACGCCGACCGCGCTTTTACTTCGGCCTCAGTCAGACCGAACAGGGATGGCAGTGGAATGTCCAGCATCGCCGCCATCGTATACAGTTGTCCGCGATGATGCGCCTCGTGCTCGGTCATCGCGCGGAGCCACTTATACGTCGTGAGGTTCGCGCCGCCGGGCGTGGTGCACTTGGCGAGCAACTGGTCGTCGCTCAACGCGCGAAAGAGCACCATCGACTCCTCGTGGCATTGCGTCATGAACGCACGCACCGCGTCTGTGCCTACAGCGAGCGAGAGATCGTGGCCCGGATAGCGGCTTGGCCGCCCCGACACGGTCTCGGCCCACATGTAGCGCTCGGCGGCCGCGAGATGCCGGAACAGATCGCCAAATGAGAAGCGATCCGGTGCCTCGCGCCACTCGAGATCATCGTTGGGAATACGATCGAGAATGCGCGTCGTGCGTTCGCGCGCCTTGGTCCAGTAGTCCAGGAACGACGTCAGAGTTTCGATCATGCGTGTGGTTCGAGATTGGTGAATGTCAGTGTCACGGGCAGTGCGTCGACGCCCGCTATGGCGAAGCCGCCAAGCATGGTGACATCTCCTGCCGGGATCATCGCGTCGACGGTATTCAGTAGCGCGGACGTCGCAATAGTCACCGCGCTCCGAATCAGCTGTGCTCCCGCACAATGATGCGTGCCGCGACCGAAGCCGAGGTGGCCGGTCGAATTGCGGTCGACATCAAAACGGTCCGGTTGTGGAAAGTGCAGCGGATCACGGTTAGCAGATGCGAGCATCAAGATGACGCGCGCACCCGTCGGAATATGCTGCTCGCCGACCGTCGTCTCAACGGCCGCGCGCCGGAAGACCGCTCGCGACGGACTGGCCAATCGCAACAGTTCATCGGTGGCCGCCGGGATCATCGACGGTGTGGTGCGAAGTCGGTCCATGACGTCGTCGTGTCGTAACAAGACGTCCCACGCGCTCGCCAGCGCACAGGGTAACGTGTGCGTCAGTGCGACGAAGGACTGCACGCCGATGACCGGGTCCGCGCTCGACAGGCGACGCGCCAACGCCGTGGTCGCGCCGGCCGCAGTCGATGGCGCGTCGGCATCGGTCGTGCATGCGGCGGCTAGGAATATCTCGCGCGCGAGGGCGATCAGGTCGTCTTCGTTCGTGGGGTTCGTCGAAATCCCGTTTACCGACATCGCGAGCGCGTGCGACCACGGCCTTACAAACGCAGCGGCCAAGTCGATCGGCCGCGCCTCACGCGTCGAAGCGCGGAGCGCCCCAAGCATCCGTTCTGCCGATGACCGCATCTCGGCCGACCACGCGTCGATGCGGTCGTGCGACAGCGCCACGGACGATGCGTGTCGGACGGCTAGGTGTGCTTCGGTGCGCGCGAATGCATTTGCAACGCGGCTCGCGTCGTTGCTGGCCTGCGTCCCCGGTATGATCAGCGCCGTGTCACGCAGTGCTGCGGCGACGTCATCGTAGCGCGACACGACCCACGCGCCGAGTGCTTCGTCGAGACGCACGGCGCCCGGTTCTTCGATGAGTGCGGGATTGCGAGAAGGCCGTGGAGGCAAGAGCGGGAATCGAGGGGTCACGCCGGAGATCATAGACACAGGACGCATAGGCCGTAGACTAACGATAGCCCTTTCCCTCACGTTCGCTCTATGGCACGCTTTCGATCGATGGCATCACCGCGCACGTGGCTGACGACCGGCCTCGCCGCCGTTGCATTGAGCCTCGCCGCCGCCGCGCTAGCGCGCGGGCAGAATCCACTGCCACGGGTGCCAAGCGCTCCGCCGCCGGTTACGCGGGCGCTGTTCGATTCCGCCACGAACAGCATTCCGTTCTTCCCACTCGGTGAGTCGTCACTCGCACTGCACGGGCCGGCGCGTCCGGGTGTCTTCGTTTCGGCGGTCGGTCGGCGCAGTCTCGCGATGGGCACGGAAGACGGACGGCTCGAGCTGTGGTCGTGGCCGATCAAGTGGCTGCACGACTTCGAGCTGTCCTTTCGCGTCCCCAAGTACACCGAACCGATTCCGGGTCACACCATCGCGAAGTCGACGCGATCCGGCCGATGGACATTATCGCGCGATTCTCGCCAGACATTCACTTCGCGTGGCTGGCGGCGCTCGGCGGACAGTTCCTCGTATGGGAACAGAATGCGCGCGCGTTTCTCTTCTCCGAAGGGAAGCAGTCGGTTAACGCGTTTCTTGGCTCACCGGCGGTCACGCAGGCATCGGACGTGCTAGCGCAGATGCTGGCGGCAGCGCCTCCACAGCTCGTGCTTGGCGTCGGCACTGCGAACGATCGCTACACGGCGCCAAAGCGTGGCGAGCCACCGGGACACAACATCAACGCGCACGTGGCGTACATCCCGATCGTGCTGGCGGGCGGCGCGATGCCGCGCGACTCGGCGCTCGCACTCTATCGCGAATTGAGTGCGCCAGGAGCGGCCGAACGCGAGTGGAAGACGCGCGTAGCGCAGCAGGCCTCGCTGATAACCACCGGATTGCGTGTGCGCTCACCGGATACGCTGCTCAATCGCCCCGGCTTCGGCTGGTTCTTCGGTGGCGACGCGTCGATCAACTCATTCGCGATGAACGCCGTCGGACAGTCCGCGCTCGTACGCGACGGCGCGCTGCGCTTCTTCGCGAGGGATCAGCGCGCAGACGGAAAGCTCACGCACGAAATGTCTCAGGGCGCCGGCCACGTCGACTGGTTCAGCTATCCGTATCCGTTCTATCACGGCGACACGAGTCCGTTCTGGATCCTCGCATTCGGTGAATACTGGAAGCAGACCGATGACATTGCGCTGCTGAAGGAGCTCTGGCCGAATCTCAAGAAGGCGTATGACTGGTCATTGTCGACCGACAAGAACGGCGACGGGCTGATGGAGAATCTCTCGGCTGGTGCGGGCGCGCTGGAGGTCGGTGCGCTGCAGATCGGCATTCTGTCGGACATTTACATGAGCGGTGTCTGGGTTGCGGCGCTCGAACGATTCGCGCGGATGGCGACGGCCGTCGGTGAGGCATCGTTGGCGGCGCAAGCCTCGGCGGTCCACGCCAAAGCCTTATCGATGATGGAAGCGAAACTCTGGATGCCGGCGCATGGTCCGTATGCATTCGCGCTGCTGCAGGATGGGTCGGTCAACGCAAGTCTGACGGCGTGGACGGCGACCGCGATGGCCTTTGGCGTGCTCGATCAGACACGCGGGGTGCAGATGGCGGCGACGCTCGCCACGTCGAACATAATGACCGACTGGGGGGCGCGACCGCTCAGCGCGTCGAGCGCGTTGTTGGATCCGCTGCCCTACAACAACGGGGCGGTCTGGCCGTTCGTGACAGGGTTCGTTTCGCTGGCGCAGTATCAGTACCACAATGCGAGTGCGGGCACGTTCGCCCTCGACGCGATCGTGCGAACGACCTTCGATCACGCGCTCGGGCGCAATCCCGAAGTCATTTCCGGTCGACTGTACAAGCCGCTCGATACCGCAGTGCCCCAGCAGTTCTTTGCCACGTCGATGGTGCTCACGCCGCTCATTCGCGGCTTGCTGGGCATCGACGTGGACGCACCACGCCGCACGATCCGCATCGCGCCGCAATTGCCGACGGAGTGGGATTCGGTCGTCGTTGATAACGTGCCTGTTGGTCCTGAGCGTGCATCGTTCGTCGTGCGACGCGAGCACGGGGCGGTGCACCTAGCCGTCGTACGCGCGAATGGCGCCGAACGTATCGCGCTACGCGTGATCTTCGCACCGGCGATGCCGCTTGGATCCGCGGTCGAGGGCGATCAAGCGATGGTGCAGCGAACCGACGGTGACATCCACGCAGCGATGGAACGCTTCGTGGTGGAACACGCCATATTAACTGTGCGATACGCGGACGGCTGGAGTATCGTCGTGCCGACGGTGCGGCCGGCTATCGGTGCGCGATCCACGGCCATGCGGGTACTCAGCGAGCGGATGGTGAAGGATCAATATATCGCAACACTCGAAGGACTCGCCGGCAGCACGCACACGGTGCAGCTGCGCACGCCGTCAAGCCGAGGCGTCCTGCGGAGTATTTCAGTGACCTTCCCGGCCAGCGGCGCGAACGCCGACGGCTACACGTCGACGACGATCACGCTTTCGCGGGATACCCCATGATGATGTCTTCACGCTCGCCTCTCGTGCACAGAACGCGGTTCCCACTCTCCATCCTCCTGCTCACAGCCTGTATGTCCGGCGACAAAGGCGCGTCCGCGGTCGCAGCCGTTCCGGTGACCGTGTCTCGCGCGCCGTTCGGCGTGCTGCCAAACGGCGATTCGGTTCACGTCTTCACAATGACCAACGCCAACGGCATCGAACTCCGGGCCCTCGATTACGGCGGTCTCGTGATTTCGCTCAAGACACCAGACAAGACCGGCGCGCTTGGTGACATCGTGCTTGGATACGATAACATCGACGGTTATCTCAAAAGCACGCCCTACTTCGGCGCGATCGTCGGTCGCTACGGGAACCGTATAGCGAAAGGCAAGTTCACGATTGATGGCAAGACCTACTCCGTGCCAGTGAACAACGGCGTGAATTCGTTGCACGGCGGACTGAAAGGCTTCGACAAGGTGATGTGGACGGCCGAGTCCTCGCAGGACTCCACTGGTGCGCATGTGGTGCTCAGCTATGTGAGCACGGATGGCGAGGAAGGCTATCCCGGGACACTGACGGCGCGCGTGACTTACACGCTCACGAACGCGAATGAGTTCGCCATCGAGTATCACGCCACGACGGACAGGGCAACGCCGATCAACCTGACACAGCATAGCTACTTCAACCTGGCCGGAAGTGGCGATGTGCTGGCGCATCAGCTGTCGCTCAATGCCGACGCGTATACCCCCGTGGATTCGACACTGATTCCGACCGGCGTGCTGCAGCCAGTGGCCGGCACACCGTTCGATTTTCGGCAGCGTGTGGCCATCGGTGCGCATATCAACGATGCCGACGCGCAACTCACAATCGCTGGCGGCTACGATCACAACTTCGTAATCACGCGCACGGCCGGAGACACGTCGTTGGTGCACGCGGCACGCGTGGTCGAACCAATCAGCGGTCGCACGCTCGATGTCGCGACAACGGAGCCCGGCGTTCAGTTCTACACGGGCAATTTTCTTGACGGTACCATCACGGGGAAAGCCGGTCACGTGTACCAGCGACGCAACGGGTTTTGTCTCGAGACGCAGCACTTTCCCGACTCACCGAACCAGCCGTCGTTCCCGTCGACGATACTTATGCCGGGTGCGACGTACCACACGCGGACGGTCTATACGTTTGGGGTGGTGAAGTAATGCGACGCCTGCGCGCTGATCCTGACTTGACGATGGCACGGTAAGACGTCATCTTACCTGCATGAAGACCACGGTTTCGTCCAAAGGACAGATTGTCCTGCCCATTGAGCTTCGCCAGCAGGATGGCATCGAAGCCGGGCAGGAGTTCGACATCGAACGGCTCGACAGCGGGGAGTACCTGTTGCAACGCCGTCCCACGACGGTCACCGAAGGCGCTGTGGAATGGCTACTGAGTTGTCCCACCAAAGATTGGTTCGTGCCGATCGAATCCGAATCGACCGACACGCTGTGAAGTTTCTTGTCGACGCCAGCGTGCTAAGCGAAGCCACCAAGGCGTCTCCGAACGCCCGTGTCATCGCGTGGCTCAAGAAGCACGAGCGAGATCTCGCCATCGATCCCATTATCCTCGGCGAGGTGCGGTTCGGAATTTTACTCCTGCCGAAGAGCAAGCGACGCGAGAAGCTTGAGCAGTGGTTCGACAGCGGCATTCAGCGTCTGCCATGTGTGCCGCTCGACGCGGCAGTGGGACTCACGTGGTCGGCACTCATTGCCAGACTCCGTACGCAGGGTCGCGCAATGCCCACCAAGGACAGTCTCATCGCGGCGACGGCGCTTACGCATGACCTGGTCGTTGTCACGCGAAATCGCGCGGACTTCGAGAAGGCGGGCGTGCGACTTGTTGATCCTTTTCTCTGAACGGCACTCACGTCTAGCTGCGGCTGGCGAGTACTCTGTCACTTGAGGGTAAGCTATCCGCCACGCACGCAGCGCGCCGACCGCAGCGATGTGAAGTCCGTACCGATATCGTCCGTGAGCCCAGTGTCAAAATTGATCACGTAGCCCAGCGTCGGGAACGTGGCGATCGGAGATGACGACCAGAACTTGGCTGCTGGACGCGCTGTAAACACTGGCGAAATGGTGGGGCTGGTGAGTGACACGTCGAGAATGCTCATGAGCTCTTTACCGTTTGGCAAACGCCAGTCCGATTGTCCGTCTAATACCAACGCTTCGCAGTACGACAACGCGCCAGTCCACGACAGATCTGTCGGCGACACACTACTCTGCCACACCAACTTGGTTCGGGCATCCGTGACGCTGGCACCGCTCAACGTCAGTGCCCCCGCGAACGTCGTGCCGCGCACGCAGCGCGCGAGGTAGTCCGTGCTCACGGTCTTGGAGAGTGCGCGCGACACCGGATAATTGGTATTGATGCCCACCACCTGGGTAGTCGCCGCACCGCGCTCAGCGGTGGTCCAGAAGAATGAGTTGGATGGAATGGACGGAAAGGCCGACGCGGTGAAAGCCCCCGCGGTACCAAAGTCCGTAATACTTACCAGCTCAAGATGCGTGGGCAAACGCCAGTCGGTGAACCCGTCGAGCACGAGATCATCGCAGTAGGTTTGCGCGCCAGCAAAGGTGATGCTGGTCAACGGCGCTATGCGTTGCCAGATCAGTCCCGACACAGGATCACGCACGCGTCCACCAATGACTTCGTAGGCGGGTACGTTGATGGTGTAGGCACCGTCTTGCCCTGCCGGGCCACCGGGACACGCGATCGAGTTCACCAAGTCACTGCAGAATCGTGTGCCCGAGTCTGGCCAACGAATGGACGCGAGGTCAAATGTGGCGGTGACCGTTGCGGCCGCATTCATCGTCACGACGCACGCGCCCGTTCCACTGCATGCACCCGACCAACCCGTGAACGACGATGAGGCGTCTGCTGCTGCCGTCAGCGTCACCGCGGTGCCAAAGTTGTATGGCTCAGAACAATCGGCGCCGCAGGTGATGCACGCGGGCGTCGACGTCACGCTGCCGCTACCGGTTCCGGCGCGCACCACGCTCAGTGTGTTGGTCTGCAGCGTGAACGTCGCGGAGACGGTCGTGGCGGCAGTCATCGTCACGACGCAGCTGCTCGTGCCACTGCATCCGCCACCTGACCATCCGGTGAATGCCGATCCGACCGCCGACGCTGCTGAAAGCGTGACCACCGTACCCGCAGCGTAGTTCTCCGTGCAATCCGCGCCGCAGGTGATACCAGCGGGCGCAGACGTGACCGTTCCCGTACCGGTGCCTGTGACCGCGACGGTGAGCAATCGTGATTGCAGTGTGAAGGTCGCCGTCACGCTTGCCGCTTGCGTCATGCTCACCACGCACGAGCCGGTGCCGGTGCACCCTCCGCCGGCCCAACCGGCGAACGTCGACGATGACGCTGGCGATGCGGTCAGTGTGACCTGCGTGCCGGACACGTACAGCTCTGTGCAGTCGGTACCGCACGTGATGCCCGCAGGCGCCGATGTTACGGTACCCGTACCGGTCCCCGCCAGCACGACCGTCAACAGGGAGCTGTTGAGATCAAATGTCGCGGTCGCGCTCACTGCATTGGACCCTGCCGCCACGACGCACGTCACAGACGAGCCACTGCACGCACCAGACCAACTCGCGAACGTCGAGCTCGCATTCGGCGTCGCTGTCAACGTCACCACACTCGATGCGCTAAGCGTCGCGCTACATGCACCGGGACACGAAATGGCCACGGGCGATGAAGCGACGGTGCCGCTGCCGGCTCCTGCGGTGCTCACCGTCACCGTGCGCGTCGTCGGAGTCGGCGTCGGCGTCGGCGCAGGAGCCGACGTATCACCGCCGGAACATCCGGCAAATAGAACGGCTGCAGTGATCGAAGCGAAAAGCCGCTCAGTGACAGCACGCATGATTGTTCGAAGTGAGGGTAAAGGGCTCGTGCTAAAGTTCGTGGTATCGGTTGCGGCAGATCGCGGGAAGCTAGGGCGCTGTGTCGAGCGAAGGATCAGTGCCCAGAAGATAGTAGACGTCCGTTCGTCGTGCCGCCGGATTATCGCTCCAGTGGCCGTACAGCTCCCACGACTCGCCGGCGAGCGTGCGCTGATTGACGCGACACCACTCATGCACCGCATCATGAGCTGGCCGCATCAATCGATACTCGCCCCAGTGCGTGGTCATCGCGGCCGTACCGTTTGGCGTCATCGCCGGTAGGACGTTGCCAACCCCGACGAACGGTGCGGTGGCACCGACCCCGAAGTCGACCGTGAGTACCCCGTCGCGAGCCTCGCGATAGATGAAGACATTCTGCCCATCCAGCATCACGCCGCCGCTTCGCCCAAGCGCGTACACTTGGTCAAGATGCGCACCGAAGTATTCTGCTACGCGACTGAGCGGCACGCGTGCGCGCACTGCGGCAACAAGTCGCGCCGGTACTGAAACCTCGGTGACCGCATACACGGGTCCGCTCATGTTTCACTCATCTTTTACCACGGGAAGAAGACGTTTTCCGTAGCCACCAGACAAACTACGACCATCTCGTACAACGCGCCGTTGCAATTTTTGTCGGCTCCTTAACGTCGCCGACTGCCGACGACCGATCCATACTCCGGCTCGACGTTCTCGAAGTACAGCCCACGAAATTGACCCGGCGTGAGCGTCGGGAGTATCAGCTCTACACGATAGGCGCGGTCGGGCTCCAGCAACGACACATCGGCGTAAAAGCCGACGAAGGTGCTGCGCACGGCGCGCACCGCCGTGTACGCCTTGCGGAACTCGACCGGCTTTCCGTCGATGAGCAGTCGCGCCTCCCAGTGGTCGTCGGGCTGACTGAATGGCGCGAAGAGCAGCAGCCGCTCGGGCACCAGCCACGTCGTGCGATAATCGTCGGCGGTCCATGGAATCGGCCACGCGGCCTGTCGCGCGCGCAACTGATCGAACACGCGCTTCGGAATCGTGAACGAACCCGCGATGCTCCCACCGGTAAATGTCGAATCCCACGTGATCACGGGTTGTTGCTGTCGAAACGGCGCGCCAGCGAAGGGCACGGTGAACTCGACGACGTTCCCGACGCGCGTCGTTGCGACGTCGATGCCGTTGGCGGTCGTCTTCGTGAGTGCCGACGCTACATGCGTAATCGCGCTGGGCAGCGCCACCTGTACACGCGCATCGGTACCGACCTCGCCGCGCGCCCCCTCGATAGTCAGCACGCCGTTCGCGAATGTCGCGGTCCCAGTGGTGCCGAACACGACCGGCGACGTAATCGCGCTCCGCGCCGGAACGACCTCGAGCACCATCGCCGAGCCGCCGTCGAGCGTCAACGTTGCGGTGTCGCCACGCTGCCAGAACCCGGCGCCGGCCTTGCCGACGCGCCTCCCGCTCAGCGGATAGACCTCGCGCAATTCAAATCGTGATCCCGCCGTCAATCCGATCGACGCATCCATCGCGACACGCGCCGACAGCCGCTGCGCATCCGGGTTGAACAGAAAGACAAATCCGTGATCGCCTATGATGGCCGACGTGCCGTCGATTGCGCCGAGTCGCGGTTCGCCCAAAATCGTGCGCGTGTGACGCAGCAATTCCTTGTTGGCCACGGTCCATCGAAGCCACTCACGAAGCCACTCGCGATCCCGATTGCCGAACGATGCGTGCTCGGCCGAGTCACGTGCGGGCAGCATGTTTAAC